>NZ_KE387242.1:292981-324735 GCF_000430765.1 Peribacillus kribbensis DSM 17871
AGCTGGGGCCCCTTCGGACAGGTTGGAGCATTCAACGAGGAAAGTAGTCCGAAGCCGGAGTCCCTTCGGACCGGTTCTGGCACCAGACGAAGAAAAGTAGTCCGAAGCCGAAGCCCCTTCGGACAGGTTCAGTCATCAGAAGACGAAAGCAGTCCGAAGTCATCCCAGCTTGAAGGGTGACATCATCAATCAAATGAAAAACGTCCTGAGACAAAAACAGGATATAAGCATCCAAACAAAGAAAGCTTTCTTGGAATATCCTATTAAACCCTATATGATTAAAGAGTACTGGTTTGATAGGAGGATGTTTATGAAAATTTTGTGTTTTGGAGATAGTTTGACCCGGGGAGTTACGTATTTTAATGGACGCTTGAGAATCTTGAAGAATAATTATCCGAAAATCCTCCAGGAATTAATCTTGAAAAATAGTAAAGATGAAAATGAGGGCGGGATTACGGTCATTAATAAAGGGGTTTTTAACGATAACTCGGATTCACTGATGAAGAGATTCGAGCGGGATGTTGTGGGCGAAAGACCTGATTATGTGATTATTGAAATAGGCGGGAATGACTGTGACTTTGCATGGGGTGAAGTTGCTAAAGAGCCGGATGGGGAACATCAGGCAGCTGTGCCGCTGGATCGGTATATAGGAAATCTGAAGTCCCTGATCCTGAATATAAAAAGTGAGAACATGACACCGATTCTATCAACTCTGCCGCCTTTGGATCCAGTCCGCTACTATAAACGTATTACGGAGAATTTCAGTTCTAAGGTGAGTGACTGGATTTGTAAAGCTGGAGGAATCGAGCATCATCATAGTCTTTATAATCGCGCACTAAAAAAAATGGCCGAAGAGCTGGATGTCTTTATGGTCGATGTCAGAAGTGCGATTAAGTATGCAGGAGATTTAAAGGATTTAATCAGCGATGACGGCATTCATTTGACGGAAAAAGGATATGAGGTTTTTGCCGAGGAAGTATTTCAGAGATTATTCGGCCGTTTGGAAACAGATTTGAAAACCATAATATGATATGAAAAAAGTCGTTTGCAAACGGCTTTTTTTGCCAAACAACATTTTCAGCCTGGGAAGAGAACCATTATACGTTTAGTAAAAGGCCGCCCGGTTTTTTTATGCTGATGAAAAAAGACTTGCTGAAATCTTCTTGAAATTTGAAATTCACCGAAAAGCTATGATAAAGTTACACCATCAATTATTAAAGAAGTTTAATAAGTCTTTGGCGGTGATGGTTTGAAAGAAAAATTAGCGACTCCCAAATCGTTAAAGGGAGCCATGATGCGGGGCATACGGACTACCCTTTTAAAACTTGGAAGCGCCACAAAAGTGGAACTCAGCGAAACCTTGGGAATCAGCTTCCCGACCATCAGCAAGTTTCTATCCGAGATGGAAAGCGAAGGGGAAATCCTGCTGGCCGGCCTGGATGATTCCAGCGGCGGGCGGCGGGCAAAACGGTATATATACAATCCCGAATATATGTTAGGCTTGGCTATATTTCTGGAGAAAACAGAAACGAATTATACCATTTTTAATTGTGTGGGAGAAAGTAAGGAAGATGGAAAAGCAGAAAGTGTATTAATGGATAGCAGGCTGGAAGCACTGACTCGCTGCATTGAAGGTTTATTGGCACGGTTCCCCAAGATTTGTTCGATTGCCATCGGCGTACCGGGTTCGGTGGATCACGGCCGGGTTTTTTATATACCAGGCTACGAACAGCTTCAAGATTTTGATTTAAAAGGATACTATGAGGATCGGTTTTCAGTTCCGGTTATTGTAGAGAACGACATGAATGCAGCGGTTCTTGGATTTCACCATAACGGAGGAATGAAGGAAAAGCAGTCCCTTATCTATTTGTATTCCGGTCAAAATGGACCTGGCGCCGGGATCATGGTTAATGGAGATATTGTACGGGGGAGAAGCTTTTTCTCCGGCGAGGTCTCCTTTGTTCCGCTGTATGATGAACGTAACTTTCGGGAGGCATTGGAAAAGGAAGGTGAATCCAAAAAACTGCAGATGGCAGGGGAGATTGAAGTGGACGCCGTCAGCAGGCTGGTGGCTTCATTTACTGCGATGATCAACCCGCATACTATCATTTTCTGTAAGGATGAAGTGGAAGATGCCTTCCTTGAAAAAATTGCTGCAGCAAGTGCGGCTTATATCCCCTCCGAACATCTTCCGGAGCTTATTGTGAGTGATTGGAAAAAAGACTATTTATTTGGACTGCAGCATTTAGGTCTGAATCTAATGCTGTCTTAAACAAGGGTCCTCTAAAAGGGTTTAAGAGGCCCCAATCTTACTACGCTAATTAAAGATAAGTATTAAGTATTTATTTGGATACTTATTAAATTGTTTTAATAAGTATAGAATAACCTTAAATAAAAAAGGGTGAGGAAAAATGGCTCTGTTTCTATTAATCATTATTTACCTGGCATTTATCAGCTTAGGACTGCCAGATTCATTATTGGGATCAGCATGGCCGGTCATGCAAAAAGATTTTGGAGCACCGCTTGAAACTGCAGGCTTTCTTTTCATGGCCATTGCAGGCTGTACAATTATTTCGAGTTTAATCAGCGGCAGGGTGCTGAGGAGATTCGGTACTGGCAGGGTGACTCTGGTCAGCTGCCTGATGACAGCTGTCAGTTTGCTTGGGTTTCATTTTGCACCTTCGCTCCTTTGGCTGATTGTTTGTACAATTCCGCTTGGCCTGGGTGCAGGAGCTGTGGATTCAGGATTGAATGATTATGTAGCGGTCCACTATAAGGCACATCATATGAGCTGGCTGCATTGCTTTTGGGGAATCGGCGCCACTGCCGGCCCTTTGGTTATGTCCTATTTTATATCAGGAAAAAATTCATGGAGAACTGGCTATCTCGCCATTGCCGGGCTTCAGTTCGCATTGGTTGTTATTCTTTTCTTTACATTGCCGTTATGGAACAGAAGGCAGGAAAACAGAAAGGAGCCAAATGATTCAGTTGAATCCAATGTAGAAGTTCCCCGGCAGATAAAGCCTGTTAACATACAAGGCGTAAAATTAGCCATGGTTACCTTCTTGCTTTATTGCGGAGTGGAGGCAGCCGTGGGTCTCTGGGGAAGCAGCTTTCTGGTAAATGTAAAAGAGCTGACTGCAGGAACTGCTGCTGGGTGGGTTTCCTTTTATTACGGAGGAATTACCATTGGAAGGTTTATCACAGGCTTTATTACCTTTAAAATGAATAACCAAACACTCATACGGATTGGGCAATTCACAGCATTAGCAGGGGCCATCCTGATCGTCCTGCCGTTGTCCTCCATTTTTTCACTCGCTGGTTTTATTATCGTAGGACTCGGTTTGGCACCGATCTTCCCATGTATGCTGCATGAAACACCAGCCCGCTTTGGCAAGCAGCATTCCCAGACCATCATGGGCTACCAAATGGCGCTCGCTTATACCGGCAGCACATTCATGCCTCCTCTGCTTGGTTTCATTGCGACTCATTCCACGATCCATGTATTCCCGTACTGGATTGTGGTGCTGGTGGGAGCCATGCTTTTTACATCAGAGAGATTAAATCGGTTATTGAAAAAGAAAGGCCTGATGGAAACGAAGAATCCGGGAGCTGGGGATATCATTCAAATGTAGGCGTAAGGAGAGATAACTAAATGAGGGGGGAAGCAAAATGATTAAGTTAGTGATATCCGATATGGACGGTATTTGAACAATAGACTAAAAGAATCATGAAGCAGAAAGGGGCTGCCTGCCATTGAATTTAATTCGATCCTATATATAATAATAGATAGAATCTGTAAACGTATACATACACCGAATATTTCAAATAGGGAGGTCCTTTATGGGAAGGTTAGTTCATTTCGAGATTCATGTTAGTGACATGGAGCAGGCCAGGAAATTTTATGGTGAAGTATTTGGATGGGAATTCCAGGATTGGAGTGAGTACGCCGGGATGCCATACTTCGGTGCAGTTACCGGCAAGGAGGAGGAACCCGGCATCAATGGTGCATTGATGCAGAGGCAGAGCGCGCCGCCGGAACCGAATCAGGCATTAAATGGGTTTGCTTGCACCATGGGAGTGGAAAATTATGATGAGACAGAAGCCAAAATATTGGAGTTTGGCGGAAAGACGGCCATGGCCAAATATGCGCTTCCGGGAATGGCGTGGCAGGGATACTATTTAGATCCGGAAGGAAATCTATTTGGTATCCATCAGCCGGATAATGATGCTAAATAAAATTTAATGTAAGGTTACATACTGAGCTGCCGATCCGGCGGCTTTTTTCTTAACTGTTTGCGGGGCAGGAATGAAGCTGCCTTGTTATAGCCCCCAGGCAGCTCTTAGTTTTCCTATGCCTTCACGTATGAGTTCTTCAGAAATCCCTGTGAAACCAAGGAAGATGGTTGAAGCAGGAGGCTGTGTTTGATAAAAAGGAGAAGCAGGATAAATGTTCACGCCATGTTCTTCTGCCTTCTCAATCAGCTCTTTTTCCAGATAGGCAGAGTACACATCCAGCATGAGATGAAGTCCAGAGTTCTCCCCGCGGATCTTTACATTCCTTCCTAATTCACTTTGTATGGCTTCTAATAGAATTCCTCTTTTTCTTTGATATAATTTTCTCATTTTGTTTGTATGCCTCTGCCATTCTCCGCATTTAATGAATTCAGTCAGGGTTAACTGACTGTGGCAGGATACCGTCTGTTTATACAAAGAAGTGATTTCCCTGCCTTTTTCTATGAGCGGCTTCGGCAGAATCATATAGCTGATGCGCAGTGAAGGCAGGAGGGATTTTGAAAAGGTGCCCATATAAATGACAGAGTTATGCAGATCCTGGCCCTGCAGGGATGGAACAGGCAGACTGCTGTATCTAAATTCCCCCTCATAGTCATCCTCAATAATGTATGATTCATTTTCTGCAGCCCATTTCAGGAGCTGAGTTCGTCTGTTCATTGACATAACGGTTCCCAGCGGAAATTGATGAGAGGGCGTGACATATACAAGACTTGGCTGATCTTCCTGGAGTTTCTCGATATAGATTCCTTCTTTATCCACCGGTATCGGAAGGACCTTCATAGAATTTAATTCGAAAATTTTCCTCGTTCTTGGATAACCAGGGTCTTCAAAACCAATAGAACTGCCAGGGGCAAACATTTTACATAAAATTTGCATTAAGACAGGGTTCCCGGCACCGATGATGACTTGCTCAGGGAGACAGCGGACGCTGCGCGAATGGTATAGATGCTCTGTAATGAGTGTCCTCAGTTCCAGTTCTCCTAAAACATGTCCCGGATGAAAAAGCTCTGGACCAAATCGGTCTAAAACGTTGACCATGCATTTCCGCCAAGAGGAAAAGGGAAAGCGGGCAGAATCCACATTTCCATAGTAAAAATCGATCAATTGTTTATTTTCTATTGGTTCTGGATGTATGGATCCTGTGCATGCAGTAGGGATGTCAGGGAAATCAGATTCCTCATAATCAGCAAACCAGCCGCTTCTTGGCTTACTCACAATATAACCTTCAGCGGCAAGCTGTTCATAAGCTCGTTCTACGGTTGTCTGGCTGATCGACAGCTGACTGGCGAGGTGTCTTTTGGAGGGAAGCTTCATTCCTTTTTGAATCCTGCCTTTATGAATATTTTCTTTAAAATACTGATAGAGCTGCAGATAAAGCGGAGCATCCATTCCTCGATTTAAAAAAAACGTGATATCCATGTGTGGTTTCTCCTAACTGGCATGGCTAATTTTACGAAAACTGGCTATTTGCTAAAAAATCTTTCCAGTTTATCATCATTGTAATCCATAAACAAGGAGTTTGATAAGACGTTCCATGATCAAAAAATAAGATTTGAGGTGAAGTGAATGAACAAAGCTGTAAATGGATGGGTGAATGGGTTTATAGGAGTACTTATCTTCAGTGGGTCACTGCCCGCAACACGCTTGGCAGTGGGAGATTTTGATCCACTGTTCCTCACTGTCTGCCGGGCTTCGATTGCAGGTGTACTGGCAGGAGCCTCCCTTCTAGTCTTCCGGCAGCAGCGCCCTTCAAGGGGCGATATAGTCCCTCTTTTAGTCGTGGCCATTGGAGTGGTCATGGGGTTTCCGCTTCTGACCGCATTAGCCCTTCAATATGTAACGTCTGCCCATGCCATTATCTTCATCGGGCTTCTTCCGCTCTCTACCGCAATCTTTGGCGTTCTCAGAGGCGGGGAGCGTCCCCGTCCGGCGTTCTGGATTTTTTCCGCAGCAGGCAGCTTCCTTGTCACCGGCTATGCCCTTTTCCAGGGTGGACCATCATCACCGGCTGGTGACACTTTTATGCTGTTTTCGATTATCGTATGCGGCCTGGGATATGCAGAAGGAGCCAGGCTCTCACGCAGGCTTGGGGACTGGCAGGTGATATCCTGGGCTCTTGTTCTGTCGCTGCCCGCAATGCTGCTGCTCTCATTGTATTTATCTCCGGTCACGTGGAAGGGCATAGGTCATCCTGCCTTGTTCAGCCTTGGTTATGTCAGCATATTCAGCATGCTTATTGGCTTTGTGTTCTGGTACCGGGGACTTGCCCAGGGCGGCATAGCAGCAGTCGGACAGCTGCAGCTTCTCCAGCCTTTCTTTGGACTTCTGCTTGCTTCCGTAATTCTCCATGAGAAAGTCAGCTGGCTGCTTGTCGCAGTGAATATTGCCGTTGTATTTTGTGTGGCAGCTGCCAGACGGTTCTCAAAGAAACCGGAAGTTCCTTTAAATAACGAGGCCTGACAAAATTAGTACGCAGTCATTTCTACCGGAGGGCAGCTTCTTCCAAAGTCCTTATCCTATGTCGGTCCGCCCGAGGAACGCTCGCTCTCCAGCTATCATGTCAATAAGGCCTTCCTCTCCTGCAAGGGGAGTTCATCTCGAAAGAGGACTGACAGATTCGAATGAAATTCCAGGCGCTATTAAAAAAGCATATGATGAACGTCGCTGACCAGACGATCCTGCTGGCAGACGCCAGTAAATTCGGGGTGCGCACCTTCACGCACATCACCGAACTCCCCAATATCAGCCTGGTCATTACGAATGGAGAGATTGAAGGATTGTATGAGGATGGATTGAAGGAGAAGGGAATTCAGGTCCAGACGGTATAATTAGTGGCGCATGAAGGCAGTGTTCTCAGGACCAAACTGCGGCGGCTCCATAAGAAATGGTTTAGATGAATGATCTCAAGACCCAAATGGGGCCGATCCGCCAAGAACTGGTTCAGAGGAAGGGTCTCAAGACCAAAATGGGGACTGCTCCGCTGAAAACTGGTTCAGAGAAGGGTTCTCAGGACCAAACATGAGCCTACTTGAAAAAAGGTTTATGGAAGGAATAAAGAACAAGCCTAAGGGTTAGAATTGAGCATACCATAAAGGAGGACAACCCTTTGATTCAGAGATCCATCTGCATTTTCCCTCTTTTACAGAAATAGAGCGAATTAACGCACTCAGACAGAAACTCGATCCTCTGTATAAGTATATCCCGCCGCACCTTACCCTCGTCTTTCCATTTAGGAGTACAATAAAAACAGCTTCGTTAAAGCAGCACATAGAAACGGCTGTCCAAAATATAAAACCTTTTGATTTAACTCTGAACGGAATTTCAGGCTGGAACAATGAATATTTATTTTTAGATGTAATAAAAGGTTCGAAGGAAATCGCCATGCTCCATGATACCTTATATAAAGGTCTTCTTTATGAGTTTTTAAATAAAGAAATTCTTTATGTTCCTCATATGACAATAGGGAGATTTGAGGACAAGGAAAAATGGGAAGAAGCGCTTAAGGATCTTAAGAATTTCAATCATGTGTTCACAGATTTGGTGGAAGAGATCTATGTAGAAGTCATAGATGAAGAACAAAATTCCACGATAGAGCTGGCTGTAAAGCTGTGAACCACTAGTTAGGGATTCACAATCCTTTCCGATTTTGTAATATAGTTATAAAATATAAGATAACAAAACCATATACAGCATTCTACTAGGGGAGCCTGTAACCCAGGCTGAGAAAGAAGCGGAAGAGCTTTTTGACCCTTATGGACCTGATCTGGATCATGCCAGCGGAGGGAAGTAGTTTTTAGTGAATAAAACTAGGGCCTTTCTGTGTCCTGGTTTTTTTATATTAAAGGAGGAAGCAAATATGAAGATATCAGAACAAACTGTATTGGTAACAGGTGGAGGCAGGGGGTTGGGTGCTTCCATAGCGGCCGCTTTTGCAAAAGAAGGGGCAAATGTGGTGATTAATTATTATAAGAGCAAAGAAATAGCCGAGGAGCTTTCCAAGAGTTTAGGGAACAGGGTTATTGCTATAAGAGCCGATGTTAGGGACAAAAATGAAGTTCATGAAATGGCTGCAAGAGCAAAGGATCACTTTCATACCGGAATCACTACCATTGTGAACAACGCGTTGATCGATTTTCAGTTTAATCCCCTTACCCAGAAGAATGTGTTTGAGCTGGAATGGGACAGGTTCAACACACAATTCGAAGGAAGTATAAAGGGTGCTTTAAACACGGTACAGGCATGTGTTGCTGATATGAAGAAGATGGGGTTTGGCCGGATCATCAACATCGGCACCAATTTGTTTCAGAATCCTGTGGTTGCCTATCATGAATACACGACCGGCAAAGCGGCACTGCTGGGCTTTACCCGGAATCTTGCGAAGGAGCTCGGCCAGTACGGCATCACGGTCAACATGATTTCCGGAGGCCTCCTTCAGTTGACGGATGCAAGCAGTGTTACGACTGAAGAGGTGTTTGGCATCATCCGGTCTGCGACTCCGCTGCAAAGAGTAACAACACCTGAAGAATTGGCGGATACCGCACTATTCTTCTCGTCTCCATGGGCAAGGGCAGTAACAGGGCAGAACCTGATGGTGGATGGCGGATTGGTGATGGATTGATAAGGATGAAAAGCGCTTCTTACAGGGGCGCATTTCTTCATCTGTGTCTTTCAGACTATTTTGACAAAGGGGCTGTTTGATAGGATAATGTAAAAATACTCAAGTATATAAACTATGATCTTCATAAAGGAGGCACCCATGAAATTTGCAAAAAGAATGGAACTGTTTGGGGAAAGTATCTTCACCAAGCTGACAGAAATCCGGAGAAAACGTGAGGAGAAGGGGGAGCCTGTATTTGATCTAAGCATCGGTACGCCCAATATCCCGCCGGCCAAACATATTATTGAGGCTTTGAGCTCGGCAGCATCCGATGAAAGAAATTACATATATGCGATTAACGACCAGAGTGACCTGCTGGAAGCGGTGAGCGGCTGGTATCAGAATAGATATCGTGTTGAACTTGATCCAAAAACAGAGATATGTTCATTATTGGGATCACAGGAAGGACTCACCCATATTTCGCTGTCGATTGTAGATAAAGGAGATCTGGTGCTGGTCCCGGATCCGGCTTATCCTGCTTTTATTCACGGACCGCTGCTTGCAGGAGCGGAGCTATATTATATGCCGCAGAAAAAAGAGAATGGAGATGTGATCCGGCTTGACGATATCCCGCCGGAGATAGCAGCAAAAGCAAAGCTTATGCTGGTTTCTTATCCGAATAATCCTACTGCTGCAGTGGCACCCGATTCATTTTATGCCGAATTAGTGGCATTTGCGAAAAAATATGACATCATCATTCTTCACGACAATGCTTATAGTGAGCTTGTATTTGACGGCCTGAAAGGCAAAAGCTTTCTTTCGTTTCCGGGTGCAAAGGGAGTCGGGGTCGAATTCAATTCCTTATCAAAAAGCTACGGTCTAGCTGGGGCCAGGATTGGTTTTTGCGTTGGGAATAAAGAGGTTGTGGCTCAATTAAAAGCCCTGAAGTCAAATATGGACTATGGCATGTTTTTTCCGGTTCAAAAGGCTGCCATCGCTGCCATAACAGGTGATCAGCACTGTGTGGAAACAGCGAGGGAGGCATATAAAAAGCGACGGGACGTCCTCTGTGAAGGATTCACGGAAATAGGATGGGAGATGGAAAAGCCAAAAGCCACCATGTTCATCTGGGCCAGGATTCCTTCTCATTATAAAAAATCCATGGATTTCGCCATGGATTTGATTGAAAAAGCCGGAGTATTGGTGACGCCCGGAAGTGCCTTTGGTCCATCTGGCGAAGGATTTGTCCGGATTGCGATGGTGCAGGATGAAGAAGCTTTAAAAGAGGCGGTACGAGCCGTAGAAAAAAGCGGCATCTTAGAGCGTGAAGTTGTAATCATAAATCAGTAAAAGGATAGTGGAATCACATGTCACTGCAAGAAGTAAAAGCGTACTTTAAACAATATGAAATGGAAGAGCGAATCATTGAGTCTGAGGAATCCAGCGCAACAGTGGAGCTGGCAGCGAAAGCATTAAACTGTGAACCTGAAAGAATTGCCAAGTCTCTGTCTTTTCATTTGGAAGACCGGGTGATCCTGATTGTAGCTGCCGGGGATGCTAAGGTGGATAACCGGAAATTCAGGGATGAATTTGGTGTGAAAGCCAAAATGCTGAAAGGGGAAGAAGTGGAACCCCTGATTGGCCATCCGGTAGGGGGAGTCTGCCCCTTTGCTGTGAATGACGGGGTAGAGATTTATCTGGATGAATCCTTGAAGCGATTCCACACCGTTTTTCCTGCCTGCGGAAGCGGCAGCAGCGCAATCGAATTGACCATTCCTGAGATGGAGGAGTATTCCGCACATATGAAGTGGGTGGATGTATGCAAAGGCTGGCAGGAATAATATGTCCGCCCATAACAAAGCTTAATATCATATTTGGTGGAAGGAGGAGAGAACATGAGCGTAAAATCAAATCCTGCTACAAAAGATGATAACGAGCTGCCAGAAGACCATAATGCCAGAAACCGTGAAAAGAATATCCATGAACAGCATAATAAAGAAAAGGGCAGACACAGCTATTCCAAAAAAACAGATCATTTGTGATCCGCTAAGCCCTAAACTTTTCTAGCAAAGGTTCGTTTTTTTGAACTGCTAAAAAATACTAGGCTTTTGGTAATTTCTGCTCATCTTTTCCAGAATCCTGACTATAATCTAATGGGACACCATTACTTTTGTAGGAGGGGATAGTTTGGGGAAGTCATTTTTAAAAGCGGCTGGCGTTTATTTTGTGATCGGGATATTGATGGGATTAACGATGGGAATCATCCATGATTTCCGATTGGCCTCGGTTCATGCCCATATCAATTTACTGGGCTGGGTGTCCATGGCATTATTCGGCTTTTTCTATCATCTTTATCCCGAGGCAGCAAAAACAAAAATGAGCAGGACACATTTCTGGCTGCATCATATCGGGCTGCCGGTCATGATGCTGGGAATAGCGGCTCAGACATTTGGAATGGAATCTGCACTAGGTGCTGCCATTGCGGGTTCAATCGCAGTGGTGCTGGGTGTCATCTTCTTTGCGGTCAATCTTTTCAGGCATGTGAACCTCAGGGAAGCATCTGCCTGAGAACATGGAATAGGTAAGCTTAAAAGACACCCGGCTGGGTGTCTTTTAGGGTTTTTTTCCCCTGTGGAAGGCTAGATCCAAAAAGGATAAGCCTAGGGCCATTCCCAATGCGGTCATCAAGAACCCATAAGAATGATTTTTTGCTGAATGAAAAAAATAAATACCGATATAGGTTGTGAAACTGAATAAAAGGAACAAAGTCCATGCTTTCACAGTCCTTTTTTTCATTTCCTTCCAATTCAGTTTCCGCGCGTTCCATATAGATGCAGTAAATATGTATATTACATAGAATAAAAGAAAAATGAGATAACCCATGATATATGGAGTGGAAAATGAGTTATTTATATCCTTATATACAATGAATAAGGTGACGATGGTACTTAAGAAAGCTATAACAAACAAACTAAATTCTATCACTCTATAATTCTTTCCCATTTTACACAACCTTGGCATGTTCTATGTATGTCAACTGATTATCTCAAATTGAAACGGCTTTGTAATTGGCAATTTTTATAGAGTGCTGACAAGCTGACATCTTTTGAGGCCGCTGTCCATATATAATGATGGAAAGGCTGTTAACATGATTATAAGAAAAAAGCTGTGCAGAACACAGCCCCTGGAGTGTTAGAAAATTTTCTTTCGGTCCCGTTCTTCCTTCAGAATCTCTACGGCTTCCCGGAACCTCATGGAATGAACGACCTCTCTTTCCCTTAAAAAACGCAGTCCATCATTCAAATCGGTATCATCTGAAATATCAATCAGCCACTGATAAGTCGCCCTTGCTTTTTCTTCAGCCGCAATATCTTCATACAAATCTGCAATCGGGTCACCCTTTGCCTGGATATAAGCGGCCGTCCATGGCACTCCGGCAGCATTCTGATAATATAGGGCTTTATCATGGTTTACATAATGATCTCCGAGCCCTGCCTCTCTCATCTGTTCAGGCGTTGCATCTTTGGTTAACTTATAGATGGAATTCAGCCTTCTACCTTGTATAATGATCATAAAGTACTCGCAAAGGAGCAATCGGAATTTGGAAAGAACCATAGCGAAGGTTGCTGTATACGTTAGGAAGTCCAGGGAAGACGAAACAGACGAAACTCTGAACCGCCAGCAGGCAGTATTACTGGAGATGTGTGACAGAAACGGGTGGCAGTACGAACTATTTAAAGAGGTAGGCTCTTCCCAGGATCTTGAACGCCGGGAACTCCAAAATATGCTCGAGAAGATTAAAGCCTTTCACTTTGATGGAGTGGTGGCTGCTGACCTGGATCGGCTTTCAAGAAATGTGGTTCATTTTGGCCAGATCAAGGAAACTCTGATTTCAGGGGGCTGCCTGGCCATCACGCCAAATAAAATCTATGACTTTGCCAAGCAGGAGGATGATCTGTTTTCAGATTTGCAGAGCGTCCTTGCAAAAAATGAATATCATACCATCAAGACCCGCTTACTAAGAGGAATCAGGCAATCAGCAAAATCCGGAAACTGGGTCGGCAAAAAAGCTCCGGCAGGCTATGCCTATAATCGCGGGACAAAACGACTGGTACCGAATGAAGACGCTCCGGTTATCAAAAGATTATTCATGGAATACGTTAATGGACTCTCCACAAAAGACATTGCCCACAAGTTTACCTTCGAGAATATCACGACTTCAGCAGGCCTGCAGTGGACATCTGCCGGCATCTCCAGACTTTTGAGCAGCCCCGTTTATGCGGGTCATTCTCTCTACGGAAAAACACGCCAAAAAAACGTCAATGGAAAAAGAAAAACCGAGAAGACTGCAGAAAATGAGCAGATCTTGATTGAGAATACCCACGAACCCATTGTTCCCCAGGAGCTCTGGGACAAGGTACAGCAAATAAAAAAGGAACGGAACTCAAGGCCTGCTTCATTGAAGCTCGCAAAACACAAATTTTCCGGATTGATCCGGTGTGCGTTATGTGAAGGGACGCACAGCTTTCAAACCTCCAAGTTTAACCGCAAAAGGATCACGAGCTGTCAAACAAGAATCTATAATGATCAGCTTGAAACGTATACAATCTGCAAAAATCAGGGCTGTAATCTGGATGACTTTGAGAAGCTCTTTTATTCCTATTTGGACAAATATGCAGACCGCCTTGAGGAATACACCCACTTAATCAAGGCTGCAGGCAGTTCCAATGCCATTAATCATAAGCAGGAAATCAAAAACATGCAAAAAACCATGCAAAAGCTGAAACAGAGCATAAAGCGTGTCCAGCAAGGCTTTATCACGGAGATTTTTACAAGAGAAGAAGCTTATCTTCAGGTAAAGAAATTCAAGGAACACATCAAAATGCTGGAAGACCGTACAGAGGAACTAAGAAACAAAGAAGGAATGAGTGAATTAGATTACATGGAGCGGACATTGGCTAAAATGAAAAGGTTTCTGGGAAATCAGGATATGCTGACGGAACGGGAGGCAAATGATATTTTAAAAGACTTTGTGGAAGTGATTTATTATAAGAAGACTGATCAAGGAATGGAACTGCAGGTTATGATGAAAGAGGAAGGGTAGTTGTATTCACTCCGCTTTGAATAGGACAAATCAAAGGCTTCATATAGTTTGATGAGGAGTGAGGTTCTTTGAGTACATCCAAGAAAACACTTGAGGACTATCTAAAAGGAAAAGAACCAAATTTCGAATCAGCTGTTGAAGGGATAGGCAGGCTCAGAGTTTATGGAGAACTGGATCTAGAGAAGCTTGTGAGGAAACTTTTAAAAAGCAGCTACTTTTGCGGGGGAGCGCGGGGTTAGAATCCCTCGCTTTTTTATTGGAAGTGAGTTGCATAATATAACGCTTCTATTTATAAACCATGGTTGCAATCATTTCTAAATGAGCAAACTCCTCTGTTCCAATATCGGTCAGCAAGCCAACGACCTTATCCGGAATCGTGTAGCGCTGGTTTAAATAGCGGAGTGCCGCCGCCAGCTCGCCATCAGCTCCGCCATACTGTTCCATCAGGAACTTGGCGAGCGTTGGATTGCATGTGCTGACTCTAACTGGATATTGCAATTTCTTTTCATATACCCACATCGATCTGATCCCCCTTTTATACTTGCCATGGCCATGGGCCTTTACCCCAATTCCAGCTGGATCCTGGATTATTGCTGACACCAAATTGCAGCAGCGGCCCAAATTTCTGCTCAAAATTACGCTTTAAGCTCTGTGAGTAGTCCGAATACTGCTGAAATTGAGCAAGTGCCTGTGTATCCGCGGGATGTGTATCGAGATAAAGGGTGAGCTCCACAAGAACAAAATCCGCAGCCTGTATCTGCTCCAACAATTGATAATATTCCTCACTCATTTGCTTAGCCATATCATGGGTTCCTTTTCCGGTACGGATTTTCATAATAATCGTAAAGCGCCTTCCACAGGGTGCCTCTTTTCAAAGCTTCCTCCGGTGAAAACTGCTCCAGGTTCGGCGGCTGGAAAGGAATGTACAGCTGCGGCGGTGTACTGTAATATTTCCTCTTCAGCGGCGGGCAAGGATCGAAAGGGCTGTGTAATGGCTTGTAGTATTTCATGGGGGAGAATTGTCCCGTATAGGTATTCACATTTTTCCTCCTTCAAGAGTCTGTCATAGTTCATCGTATGAGCCTGAAATGAAAATATACCTTATTTGGTATGGCTATTTATATCCACTTGAGTTAAGACCATGCTGATGACTGGATTGATTTACAAGCAGCAGATCATGAAGCATAATATGCAGGTAAACCAGCAATCCTTCGAGGATTACAAAGAAGACTATTTAGCGGCCGGGAAAATATGGAAAAGAAAAAGTGAGATTGAATGGACATCCCGCTATCCAAAGGATTGGAAGGAATTCAACTTCTGTATGCTCAAAGGAATCGATCTTCTGTAAGGATCCTGCCGCTCTTTGAAGTCAAGTTTTTTGTGAATGATGGAATCTATCGATATAATAGATACCAAAGTATTGAAAGAGGGTGCCGCAGATGGAATATACGAAGTTTGGGAATACTGGGATGGATGTTTCCCGTTTATGTTTGGGCTGCATGAGTTTTGGAGTTCCTGAGAGAGGGAATCACAGCTGGGTGCTGGACGAAGAGAAAAGCCGTCCCATCATCAAAAGGGCCATTGAATTGGGAATTAATTTCTTTGATACAGCCAATGTATATTCAGATGGAACCAGCGAGGAAATTGTCGGCCGGGCGCTGAAGGACTTTGCAAACCGGGATGAAATCGTTTTAGCCACAAAGATTCACGGGCGGATGCATGAAGGCCCTAATGGTGCAGGGCTGTCCCGTAAAGCGATCATGAGTGAAATCGATAAAAGCCTTAAACGGCTGGGCACGGATTATGTAGATCTCTATCAGATTCACCGCTGGGACTATCACACTCCGATTGAGGAAACCATGGAAGCCCTGCATGATGTTGTAAAAGCGGGAAAGGCAAGATATATTGGTGCCTCTTCTATGTATTCCTGGCAGTTCCTAAAAGCGCTTCATATAGCAGAGAAGAAGGGCTGGACCCGTTTCGTATCCATGCAGAACCACTTGAACCTTCTTTACCGCGAGGAAGAACGCGAAATGCTTCCGCTTTGTAAAGAAGAAAAAATTGCCGTCATTCCATGGAGCCCGCTTGCCAGAGGAAAGCTGACCAGGGATTGGGAGGAAACGACTTCACGCTCAGAAACGGATGAATTCGGAAAGAAATTATATGCTGCAACAGAAGAGGCAGACAGACTGGTTGTGCAGAGGGTGGCAGAGATCGCAGAGAATCATGGTCTCCCCCGCGCCCAGGTCGCTCTTGCCTGGGTTCTCCAAAAGGAGACGGTCACTTCACCGATCATAGGTGCCACTAAAATGTATCAGCTGGAAGATGCCGCGGCGGCAGTTTCCATCAGACTGACTCCTGATGAGATCAAGCATCTCGAGGAACCGTACATTCCGCACGGTGTTCTTGGCTTTCAATAAGTGAATGGGAAAAGACAGAGGATGAATCGTATATCGATTCATCCTTTTTTATGCTCTAATCTTGCTCCAAAATCCATCCATTTTTTTGATGGAGAAATTATCTAAAAAAATTTACAAATTTCTACAACTTTTCGTCGGAAACAGTCGTCTAATAAATAAAGGCCATTTAGGGTTAAAAGTTGAATAGAGGAATAAAGATTAAATGAATTTATTTTGGTTCGCAGAAAGAATCTCTGTTTTACATCTATGAATGGCTGCTGGGTGCGTGCTTATGATATCCATCCTATTAGCCATCAAGAATTCCATAACGATTAAACATGTACTTAGATGGCCGGCAATTTCCATTCTTGCATTCCTGCTGAACTTTTTTATTCTCAGTTTATACCTCGAACCTCTGACACAATACTACCCGATGTTATCATTTATTACGGAATCACCGTACTTACCATGATTACACATATCACTTCCATTAAAATAAGCAAAGACTTCAGGGCTCTTTCGATCATTTTTATCCTGGTCACCATTATTTTTACACTTTATATGATCTTTATGAACATGCTCTGGGGGCACGGTTTCTAATTCATTTTCTGGAGGGAATCTCTATGATTTTTGTGATACGGCATGGACAGACAAATCTAAATTTGGAAGAGAAACTGCAGGGGCGGGAAGGTCTTCCTTTGAACGGTGAAGGAATCAGGCAGGCAGAGAAATTGAGAGAAGAGCTCCGGGATATTTCTTTTCATTTAGTGTTCTCATCGCCTCAGAAAAGGGCAGTGCAAACGGCAGAAATCGTTACTGGAAGAAAAGCCATCATTGATTCGAGGATCGATGTGTTTGATTTAGGGGAAGCCGATAACTTAAAAGTAAACGAGGTGATCATGGACGGATATATTCCTGATCCGAAGGTTTATAAAGGGATGGAGAACAGGCAGAGATATCTAAAAAGAATCTTTGATTTTATGAGAGAACTAGAAAGATATTATAAAGAGAAGAATCTAAACATTTTGTTATCAGGCCATCGCTGTACAACAGGCTGTATAGGGGCATATTTCCAAGGGATTCCCGAAGACGGCAACATCCTAAGGCATTCTTCTAATCATGGCGGCTATCAAGTCTATGATTTCAAGTCAATGAATTCTGTAAAGTCCATACACCCGATCTAAAAGGCTTTGTTAGAATTGAATATACGAAAATCAATAACGAATAACAACAGAGCCTATAAAAAACGGAGGCAGCTCGTACAAAAAAGACGCCAGCATAAGCTGACGTCTTTACTAGTAATGAAAATTAGATGCGTTTAGCGCCGATAAACTTCGGCTTCCAATATGTATTGCTTGTGCTGGCAATAGATACTCCATGGGAAGTAGCAGCCTGGATCATCTTTCCGCTGCCCATATACATGGCAACATGAGTTGGCCTGGATGCCTTGTTAGGAGCAAAGAACATTAAATCGCCAGTGGCCAGCGTAGAAACCCTTTTCCCTTTTCCGTACATTTCTGCGGCCGTGCGGGGAAGAGTTTTACCTGCTTTGCTATAAGAAAATTTCACAAGACCTGAACAATCAAAACCGCTTGGAGACATTCCGCCCCATTTATATGGTACCCCTAATTCGCTTTTAGCGACTGAAATAGCTTTTGTATGATAAGTTGCAGCCTCACTCATAATCGGTGATGCTGTTCCAAGAATAGCTGCAAGAGAAAGAACACTGAAAAACTTTTTAAACATAGATGTTTACCCCCTGTTGTTATCGTCTAAACATACTATAAAGGATATTGGTAACATTGGTATAACAGGTATATTACAGTTTAATTACAGATAATAGGGTGGGCAGGAAGGTATTAGAAATATTAATAGATAGATTAGGAAAGGAAGTAAGGTAGTGGAAAATGAGGGTTTCTATCTGTAAACGGCATAAAGCATTGGTACAGAGCTGAAGGAGTGAACATAACACCATTCCTATCCTAGTTATCCATGGCGCACCATCCGGGAATCCATTTATCAATGAAAAACCATAGGATCCAGGCTTGAGGATACAAAGTATTACGGCTCCATCACTGATTATAACGGGATTTCGGAACGCATTGAACATTCAAAGCTGGTCATTTTAAATCAATATGGAAATAAAAAACTTTTTGCTCGAAAATGAATAGAGGGAAGGCTTTGCTGTTTTGATTGCCGCAAATATGGGGTATATCTTGTATCATCATGAAGAGAGAAGGAATAGCGAGGAGGAAGGGATTTGTCTCTGCCGGTTTTTAAATACAATCCTAACGCTCTTAGGCTTGGTTTCATCAAGCATGAGAAAACGGTCTGTCCGGTGTGCAAAAAAGAGAGGGAATATGTTTATGATGGTCCGTTTTACTCGGAAGAGGAAGTGGAAGGAATCTGCCCCTGGTGTATCAAGAATGGGTCAGCCGCCAGACAATTTGATGCAGAATTCCAGGATCCAGCGAGCTGTGAAGACGTCGATAAGGAAGAATATCTGGAGGAGCTGATATTCAGGACACCGGGGTATGCCGGCTCGCAGCAGGAATGCTGGCTTAGCCATTGCGGTGATTTCTGCGCCTTTATCCAATATGCCGATTGGAAGGATATTGAACGACATGAAGCAGAATTGCAAAAGGATATTGCAAGTATTAGTGAGAGCTATGGGATAAAGAAGGAACTCCTTCAAAAATTATTTAATGAGAGCGGGGTCCTTCAGGGATACCTCTTCCGGTGTCTTCACTGCGGGAAGCACCGTCTGCATGCCGATACTTATTAGCATTTTAGAGCTGGACTGAATTTTACGTTCAGTTTTTTTATGGCTCTGGTTGATTCCATAATGATTTTACAGCACATAGCAAGGTTACTACTTAGGGAGCGGCACATGGAACAGCCTGAACATTAATTTGATAAACTTAACACTAAAAAGCCATGCCTATTTCAATTCCCAAAAATGAGGCCGGTGGATATAAATAAGCTTAAGAATGAAGCCTTCAAAAAAATATATCCTTACGCACCGTTCTCATACGTAATATTGTCCGTCCGAATTTATACATACCTATCCAATAGGGCAGGGACTAAGAGAAAGAAAAAAGTAAGATACAAAAAACTCATGAATCAGGAGTTTTTTGTTTTTTTATGATTGAAGAAAGTTCAGCAGCGCTTTGTTGAATTCTTCAGGATGTGCCGCATTGATTCCAGTTCATGGGATCGCTTGCCGCTTACTACAAATGGAATGGCAGTGTCTCGTTGGAGGGGATTTCCGCCATTGAATTGGGGAGAAAGAGCATCCGGTGTTACAGGAAAATCAGTGGAACTCGTAAAGCCGGCTGCGTAGATATTTCCGGCTGCATCCACAGCAATCCGAAATCCCTCGTATTGCCTTTATTAGTCATTTTATATGCTTAGAAAATGGCGCTTAGGAGGATGAAAATTTTCTCTTGAAGAAAGGGCTTACAACATATCGCGGAAAATCTAATTTAATTTTTACTGCAGAAAGGCTGTTTAAATTGGCTATTTTAAAAAATACGTATGATTTTATTAATTGACATTATATCGTTCGTGTTTTATACTCTTTTGTGGACGGGAGATAGAAAAATGATGTTTCCTAAAATAAAATTGGTCGACCAAAAATTTAGAATAATAAGTTACTTAGTTGATAATTAAAGAAATTAGGAGTGTGCCTTATGGAAAATGTATTTGATTATGAAGATATTCAATTGATCCCTGCAAAATCGATCGTAAACAGCCGGTCAGAATGTGATACAACGGTCACTTTTGGCGGAAGGACTTTTAAACTCCCTGTTGTTCCAGCGAATATGCAGACCATTATTGATGAAAAAATTTCGATTTACCTTGCAGAGAATAACTATTTTTACATCATGCACCGCTTCCAGCCCGAAAGACGCCTTGAATTTGTAAAAGATATGAGAAAAAGAGGACTGTATGCTTCCATCAGTGTAGGTGTCAAGGAAGAGGAATACCGTTTCATTGAGCAGCTGGCGGATGAAAATCTGACTCCAGAATACATTACGATCGATATCGCACATGGACACTCCAATGCCGTGATTCATATGATCCAGCACATCAAAAAGCTGATGCCTGACAGCTTCGTGATTGCAGGAAATGTTGGCACACCCGAAGCGGTCCGTGAATTGGAAAATGCCGGTGCTGATGCAACAAAAGTTGGAATCGGACCAGGAAAAGTCTGCATCACAAAAATTAAAACGGGTTTTGGAACAGGCGGCTGGCAGCTGGCAGCCTTAAGATGGTGTGCAAAAGCAGCCAGCAAGCCGATCATCGCTGACGGCGGAATCCGCACTCATGGCGATATCGCAAAATCCATTCGTTTCGGAGCTTCCATGGTCATGATCGGCTCCCTGTTTGCGGGGCACGAAGAATCTCCAGGAGTAACGGTAGAAGTAGACGGAAAGCTTTTCAAGGAATACTTTGGCTCAGCCTCCGAATTCCAAAAAGGCGAACGCAGAAACGTAGAAGGAAAGAAAATGTACGTAGAATACAAAGGCAGCCTCATGGATACCCTGATCGAAATGGAACAGGACCTTCAATCATCCATCTCGTATGCAGGCGGAGACCAGCTCATGGCCATCCGCAATGTGGATTATGTAATCGTGAAGAACTCCATATTCAATGGTGATAAAGTGTATTAATCGCAGCAAATCCAGCAAGGGAACTTTCCCTTGCTTTTTTCTATATGATGATGACTCATACTATTCATTGTACGTATGGGAACTTATTCAATAAGATAGAATTGGATAGGAGAGACAGAAAGGAGCAGGTTGGTTTGAAGATTATCATAGATGATTTAACTGGATCTGAAATTGCAGCTTTAATCGGGGAGCATCTACAGGATATGGAATCACAGTCCCCTCCTGAAAGCATGCATGCTCTTAATCTGGAAAAATTGAGAGAACCCGGCATCACCTTTTGGAGCGCCTGGGAACATGGAGAGCTTTTGGGCTGCGGAGCCCTTAAGGAATTAGACAGTTCGCATGGAGAAATAAAATCTATGCGCACGGCATCCGGGCATTTACGAAAAGGAGTCGCGAAAAGGATTCTTACCCATATCATTGAAGAGGCAAAGATGAGGGGATACAGCCGTCTCAGCCTGGAAACAGGCACGCAGGAGAGCTTCCAGCCGGCACAGCTTCTGTATAAACGGTTCGGCTTTGACTATTGCCTGCCGTTTGCGGAGTATGTATTGGATCCAAACTCTGTGTTCATGACACTGAAGTTACTTTCCTGATAGTAGGCTGGTCGAAATGATTAGAAGTGCATAATAAAAGACCTCAATAATATGAGGTCACTACTCTGCATTTTCCAACTGTTTATAAGTTAGATACAATCGGATGTATGTCTGGGTTTGAATCATAATAGGTATTACCAATTTCATTATTGGAATGACTGACGTTCGTATCAGTCTGTTCATATCCTATATTAATAGAATGAAGACCGCTATTGTAAGTGTTTTTAATATTTAGTAAACTCACTTATATATACATTCATAAAAATAAGTCTATACATATTAAGGGTGTTTGAGATACCCTCATTGGCACTCCTGCTTTTATGTGGGAAATGGTTCTTTAGAAGGAGGAGTTACAGCCGTGACTGCCGAAAAATAAAAGGCAGTCAAACTAATTAGCCGATTCAAAGATTTCAATAATGTGTAAGCGGATTGAACATGTTAAATTAGTAGGAAAGGACGCTTTCCAAAAAATGCGAATTCTACTTTGTAGGAGGCCGATATGTTTCCGGAGAGAGTAATAAAAACATTTAATGACCTGGAATATTCTCTTTATAATTATATTCTTCAAAATTCAGAGAAGGTCTCATTTATGAGGATCAGGGAGCTTGCGTCAGAAACGCATGTATCCACCGCTACCATCCTGCGTTTTTGCCGCAAGGTGGGATGTGAAGGATTTTCAGAATTCAAAGTGAAGCTGAAGCTGTATCTGGAGAAAGAAGATACCATCCATTTGAAAAGCTCTCAGCACACGCTTACTGAATTTGTGGAAAGGACCTTAAAGGGAGGCTTTGAATCTTATATCCAGGAAACCGCAGGTCTAATTTCAAAATCAAATAATGTCATCTTCATTGGAATAGGAAGCTCTGGCATCATGGCTGAATACGGTGCGCGGCATTTTTCCAGCCTCGGCACCTTTTCTCTTCATATCACAGACCCTTTTTTCCCTATACACACTCAGCATCTAAAGGACAGCATCACGATCGCCATGTCAGTCTCAGGAGAAACACTGGAAATTATCAAGCTGATCAGCAGACTGAAGGAAGAAGGCAGCACCATTGTCAGCATTACCAATCACAAAAGCTGCAGCATAGCGAAAATGTCCGACCTGAATATCGCCTACTATGTTACAGAGGAATATATCAACGATTCCAATATCACCACCCAGATTCCAGTTGTATATATCCTTGAATCCATTGCCCGTGAGCTGCATAAAATCAACAGCCATGCCCATCCGATAACCCAGAATACAAAAAAATAGAAGCAGTGTAATAAAACGTGCCCAATACAATGTAAAGCTTATCCAACGATCCAAAGGCAGAAAAATATCCTTCGTCACGGGGATGAAGGACATTTTTCTGCCGTTTAACAAAGAATGTCCCTTTTTAATACACCTCTAAAACTCAGGCGGCGAGCAGCGGAAACAGTTAATGAAACGTAACATCGTATCCAGGAAAATGGATAGTATGTTCTCTCATAACCTCGTCCTTATTATTCACCTAGTATTCATAATTTTCTTGTAACAAGATGTTGCGTTTTTGAAACAGATTACAATACAGAGTAACAAAAAACAAAACAGTGAAAAACCATTTACCTGAGGAATGTAAGCGGATACAATTTATTCAAGGAAGGAGAGTTATCATGATTCACAACAAGCAGGATGGTTTTCCCATTGATTTTCTTTGGGGTTCTGCCTCAGCTGCTTATCAGGTGGAAGGTGCCTGGAATGTGGATGGAAAGGGGCCTTCCGTGTGGGATGTGTTTACAAAGCAGCCAGGGACTACATTCCAGGGAACGACTGGGGACATTGCAGTTGACCATTATCACAGATTCCGTGAAGACGCGGCCTTGATGGCTGAGATGGGGCTGAAGGCTTACCGCTTTTCAGTCGCTTGGAGCAGGATTTATCCTGCCGGCAGAGGGGAGGTGAATGAGAAAGGGCTGGAATTTTATGACCAGCTGATCGATGAATTAATCAAGCATGAAATTGAGCCGATTTTGACCATTTATCACTGGGATGTTCCGCAGGCTCTGATGGAGGAGTATGGAGCATGGGAATCCCGGCAGATCATCGATGATTACAACACTTACTGCATAACCCTTTACAAGCGCTTTGGAGACAGAGTGAAATATTGGGTAACCTTGAATGAACAGAATGTATTTATTGGGCTTGGGTATCGTTTAGGCATTCACCCGCCCGGTGTCCGGGATTTGAAGCGGATGTATGAAGCCAATCATATAGCGAACCTAGCCAATGCCAAGGCCATACAGTCATTTAGGCGATATGTCCCAAATGGAAAGATCGGTCCGAGTTTTGCGTACGGCCCGAATTATCCATTTACCTGCCATCCAAACGACGTGCTGGCATCTGAAAATGCAGAAGACCTGAATAATCATTGGTGGCTTGATATGTATTGCTGGGGCAGATATCCGAGGGTTTCATGGAAGTACCTGGAGGAACGAGACCTGGCTCCAACAGTCCATGAAGGGGACTGGGATTTGCTTACATATGGACGCCCGGATTTCATCGGCATCAATTATTACAGATCTGGAACTGTGGAAATGAACCCGCTCGATGGAGTCCAGGATGCCGAGATGAATACAACCGGCAAAAAAGGAACCACTGCAGACAGCGGGATTCCAGGATTGTTTAAGACAAGAAAAAATCCGCATCTGGAAACAACGAATTGGGATTGGGAAATTGATCCCGAAGGTCTGCGGATAGGACTGAGACGGATTACCAACCGTTATAATCTGCCTATCCTGATTACAGAGAACGGCCTTGGTGAATTCGATGAACTCGAGGGCGGAGATGTAATCAATGATGATTATCGGATTGCCTTCCTCCAATCACATGTGGGTGCCTGCCAGAAGGCTTTAAATGATGGCGTGGACCTGATCGGATACTGCACCTGGTCGTTTACGGATATCCTCAGCTGGCTGAATGGCTACCAAAAACGATATGGATTTGTGTATGTGGACCGTGATGAGCTGAATGAAAAGGAGCTCCGAAGAATAAAAAAGAAAAGCTTCTATTGGTATAAACAGGTTATAGAGAACAACGGGCTCACCGTTAAAAATGTGCAAACGATGTCTTAAAAAAATTTCATTGGAAAGAGAGTGGACTGTATGAAAAAAATTCTATTAGTTTGTGCTGCCGGTATGTCAACAAGCCTTTTGGTAAACAAAATGAAGGATGCCGCGAAAGACCAGGGAGTGGAACTTGAAATTTTCGCGCTTCCGGTTTCTGAATGTGATTCGGTGTCAGACCAGGTTGATGTGGTATTGCTCGGACCACAGGTGCGTTACCAAAAGGCTCAGGTAGATTCCATCATTGGAGGAAGAGTTCCTGTGGATGTCATCGATATGAGGGATTATGGCATGATGAATGGCAAGGCGGTATTGGAAAAAGCATTGAGCCTGATGAACGCTGGATGATTTATTACGGTAAATGAAAAAGGAGGATTTTTATGAGTTTCATGACAGGCTTTGAAAGGTTCATGGAAAAAGCTTTGGTACCCGTAGCGTCCAAGCTGAATTCCCAAAGGCACATTGTGGCGATCAGGGACGCCTTCATCCTTTCATTCCCTATTACTCTTGCAGGCTCTTTGATTGTACTTCTCAACTTTGCGGTCTTAGCTCCTGACGGATTTATTGCAAAAATCTTGTTCCTTAATAAACTATTTCCTCATTTATCCGATTACCAGCATATCTTTACGCCAGTGCTGAATGGATCATCCAACATCCTTGCCATGTTCATTGTGTTCCTGGTCGCAAGGAACATAGCCCTTGCCTTAAAAGCTGATGAACTTTTATGCGGTTTAACGTCATTATCCGTATTTTTCATTATCTATCCTGCATACAAAGTGGTCGATGGAGCAAATTTCCTGACCACCAACTGGCTTGGGGCCCAAGGGCTTTTCGTGGCGATCATCGTCGGCCTGATTGTCGGAGAGCTGTTCAGCCGTCTGTCAAAATCCAGCAAATTGCAGATTAATATGCCGCCGGCCGTTCCACCGGCTGTCGCAAGATCATTTAAAGTTCTTTTTCCGATCATGATCCTCACAGTAGGATTCGCGGTTGCCAATGCTATCATTCTTGAACTCTATCCAAAAGGAATCCATGAACTGATTTATGCAATGCTGCAAACACCTCTGAAAAATCTGGGCACAAGCATTTTCTCACTGGTCATCCTTGCGATCGTTTCCAACCTTCTCTGGGTATTCGGTATCCATGGTCCAAATACTATCGCGGCCATCCGGGAAGCCATGTTTGCAGAGCCGAATCTTGCCAACCTGAATTATGTGGCTGAGCACGGTTCAGCATGGGGCGCCCCTTATCCTGTAACCTGGGCAATCAATGATGCCTTTGCCAACTATGGCGGATCTGGTATGACCCTGGGTCTTCTGATCGCACTCTTCATCGCATCAAGGAGGAAGGATTACAGGGATATCGGGAAGCTTTCTATCGCACCTGGATTGTTCAATATCAATGAGCCGATCATCTTTGGTCTTCCGGTCGTGCTGAACCCGATTCTCATCATTCCGTTCATACTTGTTCCGGCGATCAACATCGTGATTGGCTACACAGCCATCGCTTCCGGATTGATTCCGCCGATTGCCTACCAGGTACCCTGGACAACACCAGGACCGCTGATTGCCTTCTTCGGAACAGGCGGAAACTGGATCGCACTTCTTCTGGGTTTTGTCTGCCTTGCTGTATCAACCATTGTATACCTGCCATTTGTTATGGCATCCAATAAGTCAGTTGTATCAGAAGTCAGCAGCGATCCTAATAAGAAAACAGCATAATCAGCATGCCCGCCGCGGATCCATTGGATTTTAGCGGCGGGCTGACCCATTAGGGGACGAATTAGACTACTCGAGTAGGAAGGAGTTGTGAAATGGAAGGAATTGAACTAGCCGCATTTACCCTGATCAGCGAGGTCGGCACCGCCAAAAGCCTCATAATGGAAGGTCTTTATGCAGCCAGATCAGGGGATTTTGAAACGGCTGAAGAAAAGCTTAAAGAATCCCGTACATATTTAAATAACGGCCATAAAGCTCATAGCGGACTCATCCAGGAGGAGGCCTCAGGCAATAAATTAGAGTTTTCACTCATACTGATGCATGCCGAGGACCAAATGATGAGCACGGAAACCATTAGCGATCTCGTTGCTGAGATGATCCGTATGTACAAGGAAATGAAGGAAATCAGGACTCTTGCAGAGGGATAGGCTGCCCGCTGAAACTAAAACAAAACGGAGGGATCTTTCATGAAACAAGGACTTAAGATTGTAACCATTGGCGGAGGCTCAAGTTATACACCTGAGTTAATCGAAGGATTTATCAAACGATACGAAGAACTGCCGGTAAGTGAACTTTGGCTGGTTGATATTGAAGCTGGCAAGGAAAAGCTTGAAATTGTAGGCAATCTGGCAAAGCGCATGGTGGAAAAGGCCGGGCTTCCGATTGAAATTCACCTGAGCATGGACCGTAGAGAGGCTTTAAAGAATGCAGACTTTGTTACGACTCAATTCAGGGTCGGACTACTGGACGCCAGGGCAAAGGATGAACGCATTCCATTGAAATACGGAGTGATCGGTCAGGAAACAAATGGTCCCGGCGGTCTGTTTAAAGGCTTGCGTACCATCCCTGTCATTCTTGGCATCTGCAAGGATATGGAAGAGCTGTGCCCGGATGCGTGGCTCGTCAATTTTACAAATCCTGCCGGAATGGTGACTGAAGCGGTACTCCGTTACAGCAATATTAAAAAAGTGGTCGGTCTTTGCAACGTTCCGATTGGGATGCGCATGGGAATGGCAAAAGCGCTGGGTGTAGAGGCAGATAGGGTCCAGGTGAACTTTGCCGGCTTGAATCATATGGTGTTCGGCCTGGATGTGATGCTGGACGGAGTGAGCGTCAAGCAGAAGGTGATTGATTCCATGGCCGATCCAGATAATGCGATGAGCATGAAGAACATTGCCGGTCTTTCATGGGATCCGGACTTTATTAAAGGTCTGGGTGTCATTCCATGCGGATATCACCGTTATTATTATAAAACGAGTGAAATGCTGCAGGAAGAACTAGATGCGGCAAATGAAAAGGGCACACGTGCAGAAGTCGTCAAAAAGCTTGAAAATGAATTGTTTGAGCTTTATAAGGACCCTAACCTGGATATCAAGCCGCCGCAGCTTGAAAAGCGGGGAGGCGCCTACTATAGTGACGCAGCCTGCAGCTTGATTAATTCCATCTACAATGATAAGCGGGACATCCAGCCGGTCAATACTAGAAACAATGGGGCCATCGCAAGCATACCGGATGATTCAGCTGTCGAAGTAAACTGTGTGATCACGAAAGAAGGACCAAAACCAATTTCTGTAGGAGATCTGCCGGTAGCAGTCAGAGGCCTGGTCCAGCAGATCAAATCCTTTGAACGGGTGGCGGCCGAAGCGGCAGTCACAGGAGATTATCAAACGGCACTTGTAGCCATGACAATCAATCCGCTGGTGCCTTCTGACACCATCGCGAAACAAATATTGGATGAAATGCTCGAAGCCCACAAGGAGCATCTGCCTCAATTTTTTACTGAAATCCATGCTTAAGCAAAAGGGTTCTGGGACGTGGTACTGCCAGAACCCTTTTTTTATTGGTTTAGAGCATGTGGGCCTGTCCTGCTTAAGGAGATGAAGATAAAAAATAAGGAGTACTTAAAGCCATAAAGGAATTTGTGGATGTCCGGTTCCTGCTCCTCCATAAGCAAGAATAGATCTTAGAAACCTAACTGAGCAGCAAAAACAATAAATTCACTTTTAACAGCCATCATTGTTCTGTTCACCCTGGCGGTTGGCGCCACACCTTTTAAAATATCGGCTTAATCACGTCAAGGCGGTATGGTTTACCTGAATTCCAAGCAAAAAGTTGAAACGTATGTGGCTGATTCAATGAACCGCATGACATTGGAAGAAAAGGGTTGACAGATGATCCAGGCCGAGAGGGGAAGTGGAAGAGGAGCAGCCTGCAATGATGCAGCCATAGTGGTAATTGGGGAAGAACCTTATGCTGAATCCAACGGAGATACCAGCAATTTATACCCTAAATAAGCTAGATCTGCTGACATTGAAAAATGTCCGGGATGTACTGGTTTCCGGCCGTCCTATGACGGTGACCGACCAGATGAAAGACTGGGCAGGGCTGGTTGAGGCATGGCTGCCAGGCACAGAAGGGTGTGTCGGCGATGTCCTGGTCCTTCCAGCAAAATCAACAGCGACTTATAAAAGGTAATATATATGATAAATGCCCTGCTGCCGGCGGGGTATTTATTTTTTGAAAAAATAATGAATAATACAGCAAAAACAGGCATGAAACTTAAGATTTAATTGACTGAAAAGGCATAAACATGAAATAATTGTATGGAAAAATATGAAAATAGGAGTGAATAAAATTGTTTTATAGAAAAAAATATTATTTGGTGAAAAATGAGTTTGTACAGATTTTGAATGACCACTTTACTGAAACAAACCTGCCTAACCAGATTAGATGCGGAGCTAGATTAACAGGAAGATGGATGGTGCAGCGAGACGAGACGCTGACTGAAGTCTTTGCAATCTGGGAATATGACAGCTATGAGAAATATATAGAAATTGAAGAAAGAGTGCGCAGCAATCCTGAGCATAATGAGAAAATCCGCAAATGGTACGAAATCAATGGAGGAAGAGAACATGTATATAAAGAGTACTTTCTGGAAGTGAGGAATGAAGAAATCAAATCTACGGTTGATCTTAGTACCTCTAGGGAACAATAAGAAGGTTTAGCGTGAGAATGAGGGAGAATAGGCACATCGAAACCAAGTAGAATGACAGTCCTGGGTGAGGTTTGGTATCTCATAACCAAAACCAGGACCTCGCTGCTGTGTAAGGTTTCAGAGACTGCGCTTCAGAACCAAATCAGTAGTGTCCCTTCAGCCAGAAAAAGGATCAGAGAGGGGGTTCTCAGGACAAAAACGATAGTCGCCACACCGAAAAAATGGTTTAGAAAGGTGGTCTCTAGACCAAAAAGATGGCGCCACACCGAAAAGTAATTTAGAGAGGTGGTCTCAAGACAAAAAGCATGGAAGCTGCGCCTAAAAGTTGAGAGGAGGTCTCAGGACCAAAAAGATGGTCGCCACCCTGAAAAGTGGTTTAGAGAGGTGGTCTTAAGATCAGAAGCTTGGAAGCCGCGCCGAGAAGTGGTGTAGAGAGTTCGCTCAAGTCCAAAAAATGGGCTTTCCCGCAGAAAAGTACCTAAATTCATACTAATCTATTAAATGTCAAAAGTTATTTAAAGTAGCTCCAGGTAAAATCAATGGATAGAATACCGGCGGTCTTTTCAATAGGCGGGATACTTTTTACTGCCAAATCAGGCTTTCGAAAGCAAGCCATTCCTTTATAATAGCCAAACATGCTGCATGCCTGTGGACGGGCGCTGTAGATTCCACATCGGTCCTTTTCCCTGATCGTAAAAAATGCATGTACCAGGGAATCGGCGTTGTGCTTCAAGGGAATGGCGCGATTTTTGAGGCATGTTTTTTACTTTTTTCTTTATTTTTTTTAATTCAGACTCTGTAATGGCAACTGGCCCGCAGCACAAACCTCGGCAGCCGGTACAGGGAAGCTGTTCCATTAAACTCCTCCTCTTTTTAAAAGGAATTAAGTTCCACTATATATTTATCATGCTGATTGCAAGCCAGTCAATTAAGAAGTGAAAAATAATACTATGAGAAACAGAATAGTCTATACGGTATAACAGAAAATACAATGTGGTTTTTCATCAAATCATTAGTCTATATAAAAGCATGCTTAAATGCTTTGTTAGTACATACTATAAAGGAGCAAAACTATGCCCGTTATCTATAACGAGATTTATATAAAAGCTCCAATCCAGATTTGTTTTGATTCTTGCTCAGAATGTGGAGGTTCATTAAAAGACCACTTCCGATTCAGGAGAACGTGCTGTGTCCGGGGTGATGTCAGGATGTATGGAGAAGGGAGAGAGCGGGACCTAGGAAGCTGTCCATTCAGAGGTAAGACAATGGTAAACTTCAAGGATTACTGACATGGACAGGCCATATTCCTTTACTGACTCAATGTTAAAAGGTTCTTTTCACTCATTTACTCATCATCACACGTTTTCTGAAGAAAACAGGGGTACATGGATGAAGGAAAAATTCTTTTATAAGCCACCGTTGGGTTTTATGGGTATATGGAGAAGTGTATTCTCCGTGCTGCAGGAATAAAAGGAAATCGCAGAATCTATGCATGCTGACACATAAATTTGATGATTCAGAAGGAGATTCCGAAAGTCTCGGAAATAAATTATTTCTCGGGAAAGCGCAGGATTAGACAAATATATTTATAATCTGATTTGTTTTGTCAAAGGTCTCTAGAGAAAATACCGTTTTCTTGTCATTTAAAGAATTTAAAACTCATAAAAACCAAGTGAATTATAAAAATTTCCCGTCCATTTTATGCAAATACTATAAATAAGATCCCTTGAATTACTTTCAATCAACTTTGGACTGGCTAGGTAGAAATGTCCCATAGGAGTCCTCTAATAGAAAAAATCCCGCCTGACTAGAGAAGAATTGTCTTATAGGAGCCATCTAAAGGACAAAACTAAAGGACAAAAGGTTACCAGACTGCTGGGAAAGTGTCCCTTAGAAGCTCTCTAAAAGTCAAGTCCAGCATCTTGTGTAAAAATAATGTTCAATGTAAACCACTATGTTTATGAGGTTTTGGGAGGAGGAGGCTAGCCTCCTCCTCCCAAAACTTTTGGTGTACGTTTCCTAATTTGAAGTATGAAGATATTTTCGGCCGCCCAAGTCTAACGTATCAGCATAATCCATTAACACAGCTCCAATTAGGCGAAAAGCAGACTGATGATTTGGAAAGACACGGATTACCTGTTCGCGTCTTCGAATCTCAGAGTTCAATCTTTCCAATACATTAGTGGTGCGGAGATGTACATGGTAGTCAGCTGGTTCTCCATAGAATTGGGTGGCATCATCAAATCCTGCATCTAAAATAGACGAAGCTTTTTGGTAACCCTTTTG
>NZ_AUMQ01000022.1 GCF_000430765.1 Peribacillus kribbensis DSM 17871
ATTCTCCTCCCGCAGCTGTTGAAGCTCCTTTTCATGTTGTTTCTTTAACTTTTCCAGCTCGCCGGGAGTCATATAGTTTTCTTTGTTGACCTGTCTATTTGCTTTCTCTTTGTAGGCACTCGCCCACTTTCTAATGGTTGAGTAGGGGATCTCAAGCTCGAAAGCAAGCTCCTTGGCGACCCGCCCCTCTTCAACAATTAGTTTCGCAACATACTCTTTATATTCATGATCAAAATGTTTCCCCATAAGAACACGTCCTCTTTAAAGTTAATTCAAGTATATGAATTACCGTTTTAACGTGTCCACTTTTGAGACTAACTCAATGATATCCGGACTTTTTATTAATGGAAATTTGTTGGAAGGCAGTGGCCCGACAAGGATAAGCCAGACATGCGGAGAAGGGTATTCCAATACCAATCTTCGCATGCCCTAAAAGTTTTTGCGTCATTTCCCCAATGATTTGCGCCGTTTTTATAATTATTGCGTCTTTACTCATCATTATTGCGCCCATTTCTGATTAATTGCATATTGATCAGCAGACGCTCACCGCCTCCAAAAAAAAACACCCTGAAATAAGGGTGTCACGCCTGGATCTATAAATCTTAATCCTTCTTTAAGACTCCTAAACAAGCTCTTACCAAACCGCCTAGAAAACGTGGTAGTTTAATGGTATAAAATTTCATACAGCCCCTCCTCAGTGAATCTGATACAGTATTCAACTTATCAGCGGATCTGGAGCAATCCTCCTATAAGAGAGTTTTAATCATTGCTTCTTACCACCAATATTATGCCTTCGATGAATGAAAAAGTACCAATATTAGAAAGAAGTTCATTACTAATACATAGTGTTGAGCCCATGGTAATATTCCTGTTATCCAGGGGATATTTAAAGCCTTTAAGTGTGATTCCTTTTACTTCAAGGGTGAGAGGGATGAATGAAATATATTTTTTTTCGGGTATGCTTTCGATATTCCAGGATCCGGGCGTTTTCACATATATGATATTGGTTTTGTCTTCTATGTATATAGGTATGTCGGTTTTTCTCTGCAGGTGACTTTTGGTGAGGAGCTGGATGTTGGCCAGGAAATGGTCAGCACGACCGCCGGTAGCTCCGAATATCCTGATGCCATCCGGATTCTGGGCCCTTGCCCATTCCAAGGCGATCTCCAGGTCGGTGAGGTCCTTTTCCGCAGGATAGATGTCCATGCTGAAAAGGGTGGTCTGCAGGAGCTCAAGTTCACTACCTGTGACAGAATCAAAGTCCCCGAATGCCTTGTCTGGGGTTATGCCAAGCTGCAGAAGAGAATAGACCCCGCGGTCCACTCCTGCCCATATAATTTCTTTATTGTTTTTGTAGTTCAAAAGATCCGGCACAAGCTCCAGAGGGCCTCCTGCGAGAATGTAAATCATCATAATATGTTCATTCCCATCTTCTGTATTGTATAAAATTTTTCTTTTTTATAAGAAAAGAAGCTGTCCCGAAAGGAAGCACTCTATCCGAATGCAGCCTTGCAGGACAGCTCTTCAAATCACTCTGGTCTTAAAGCCTTGATGGCTTTTGCACGATCCGGGTTATTATAAACGGCAGAACCAGCAACAAGCACATTTGCGCCAGCCTCAATGCACAATTTAGCGGTCTGCTCATTCACTCCTCCGTCTACCTCGATTTCAAGTGAGGTATGTCCGATTGAATCGCCCATCTCTTTTACCTGGCGGATTTTTTTCAGAGAATTGTCAATGAACTTTTGTCCGCCGAAGCCCGGATTAACGGACATAATCAAGACAAGATCCACATCCTGAATGACGTGCTGGATGCTCTCTACAGGTGTTGCCGGATTCAATACGACGCCAGCCTTCACCCCGTAAGATTTGATAAGCTGGATGGTCCTGTGAAGATGGCGGCAGCCCTCAACATGTACGGAAATATAATCGGCTCCCGCCTTAGCAAAAGCTTCTATATAGTTATCAGGATCTTCAATCATCAAATGAACATCAAGCGGCAGTTTGGTGATCGGACGTATGGCGTCAACGATCAGCGGCCCGATTGTAATATTGGGGACAAAACGGCCGTCCATGACATCTACATGGATGATATCCGCCCCGCCTTTTTCTACGTCTTTAATTTCTTCTCCCAGCTTTGAAAAATCAGCTGATAAGATGGATGGTGCTATTTTTACCATAATTAATACCTCGGCTTTCGATCTCTTATTTCTTGCAGGAATTCATGATAATGTTCATACCTGTATGCTGGAAGAGTGCCCTCTGCATAAGCTGCCTTTACTGCACATTTGGGTTCTTTATCATGCAGGCAGCCGCGGAACTTGCATCCTTCGCTTATTTCCTGAATTTCCGGGAAACAAAAGGTCAGTTCTTCTGTTTCAATCTCGGTGAATTCAAGGGAACTGAATCCAGGGGTATCGGCCACAAGGCCATCACCTATATGAATCAGCTCCACATGCCTTGTCGTGTGCTTTCCCCGGCCAAGATGCTGTGAAATACCACTGGTCTTTAATTCAAGCTCAGGGCGCAGCGCATTCAGCAATGTAGACTTGCCTACACCAGACTGGCCGGCAAACACGCTGGTTTTGTTCTTAAAGTACGGAAGGAGCATATCAATTCCTTCCTGAGTCACGGAGGAAGTAGCGAGGACGCTGTATCCGATATTTTCATAATCCCCGATGAAGGTATGAATCTCTTTCTTTGCCTCTTCCTCCAACAGATCCATTTTTGTAATACAAATGATCGGCTGTATATCCTTCGACTCAATCAGCACTAGAAACCGGTCAAGCAGAACCGTGCTGAAGTTTGGCTCCAATGCTGAAAAAACAAGGATAGCCTGGTCAATATTCGAAATGGGCGGACGCACCAGCTCATTATGCCTCTCCTTAATTTCCAATACATAGCCGTCGGTCGGATTCTCAGCCTGATAGACCACTTCATCCCCTACCAAAGGGGTAATTTTATCTTTTCTAAAAATCCCTCTGCCTCGGCATTGTATGAGTTGCTCTCCATCAAGCACATAATAAAATCCGCTCAGAGCCTTGACTATTCTGCCTTCTGGCATAGTTTCCCTCCTTCATTCCCCTTTAAACCGCATTTCAAGGGCTGCATATGTCTTCTGTTCTTAGCTATTCTGGATAGGATACAGTTTCATCCTGAATGACTTCATTATCTCGTTCTACTTTGTATTCAGCTTTTTTACCGGGTGCAATTATAAGGTTTATCGTCCTTTTTTCTGCCGCCGTTATTCTAAATTGTGAAAATGGTTCAGATAGGCTATTTTCCATATCCTCTACATAAATCCTGATCATTTGCTCCTTGCCTCCCGCACTCTGATCATATGGGATGTTTACATCAACTGGTACGGTTTTTGGCGGCAGTTCCTTTTTGCCTTTAGAAATGACGACATTGACTGTACTTCCCTTCTCCAGCTGTGTGGAAGGCGCCGGATCCTGAGAAATGACAAAGCCTTTTGGAACCGTGTCACTGTATTCCTCTGACTTTGTATTAATCACCAGTCCGTTATTACTGCTATATTCATCCAAGTTCTGCTGATTAAATTCTTTTAAATCTTTAAGGGTGATTTTTTCAGGGCCCAAGCTGACCGTGAACTTCAATTGCGTGTCCGACGGGACCACTTCCGCATTCGGTGCAGGGTCCTGCTGCAATATGGTCCCAGCCACACTATCATCATTCTCTTTCGTTATCTCCGGTTCATTAAATCCCTGACTTTTAACGATGGTTTGGATGTCATCGATATTTGCGCCCATGAAATCGGAAAGAGTGATCTTTTTCTTTCCGCTGCTGATATAAATATCAACCGTCGTGCCTTCTTTCACAACGCTTCCGATTTCCGGGTCTGTTTTAATGACGGAATTCATTTGGACTTCATCATCTTCCAGCTCCATGGTTTTCCCAATTTTGAAGCCGTGGTCAAGCATGCTTGTCATGGCATTATCCAGCTTTTTGTTTTTAATATCCGGAATTTTGACTTCCTTTGGTGCCGTCATATCAGGCAGGACTGTAAAGGATAAGGCACTCAGCAGGAGCAAAAATAAAAAGGTAGATACCAAGATCATCGGCCATCTTTTTCTTTTCTTGGCCTTCACCGGTTTTTTCTTCTTTTTGTCTTTAGCAGGTTTGCCTTTCTGTACAACAGCAGGCTCGGCCCCTCTAATCAGAGTTTCATCGAATTCCGCAGCCTTGATATCCTTAGGAATGATTGGAATGGCCTTGGTGGCATCCTTATCCTCCGGAAGGACAAAGGGAGCTTCATTCCTCCGGCCGGGGTCCAGGCCGGTTTTTAGATCTTCAGCCATTTCCTCGCTGCTCGCATATCTGTAAAAAGGATCTTTGCTCGTAGCTTTGAGGACACAGTTGGCCACACTCTGCGGGATATCCGGATTCCATCTTTTCGGGGACGGCATTTCGGATTGCAGATGCTTTAAGGCAATTGATATGGCAGATTCTCCGGAAAAAGGAAGCCTGCCCGTCAGAAGCTCAAACATGACGATGCCCATGGAATAGATATCAGAAGTTTTATTGGCCATCCCGCCCCTTGCCTGTTCAGGAGATAAATAATGCACGGAGCCAAGCACGGCATTCGTCTGGGTAATATTCGTAGCACTGAGTGCCATGGCGATACCAAAGTCTGTGATTTTCACCTGGCCCTGTCCGTCTATTAATATATTCTGGGGCTTAATGTCCCTATGAATAATTCCATATTGATGAGCGTGAGAAATAGCTGAAGCAATCTGTTCCATAATATCCAAGGCCTTATCAACAGGGATTGGAAAGTTTCTCTGTATGTATTGTTTCAGTGTCAGCCCATCTACATATTCCATGACAATATAATAAATATCATCCTCTATACCTACATCATAAATGCTGACAATATTTTGATGCGCAAGGCTTGTCGCTGCCTGGGCTTCTCTGTTAAATCTCTTTATGAATTCATCATCATTGGAAAAATCCATTCTCAGAATTTTCAACGCTACCTCGCGTTCCAGGATCATGTCCCGTGCAAGATAGACATTCGCCATTCCTCCGCCGCCTATCATCTCTAAAACTTTATAACGGCCGCTGATTCTTTTTCCAATCAGCATTTAAATCACCCGCTTTCACTTTCATCTGTAAAATGCACAAGTACAAGGGTGATATTGTCTTCGCCGCCGTTTTCATTGGCAAGTCTTATGAGTTCTTCTGATTTTAATTCCATTACAGTTTCTGATTCTATTATTTCCTGAAGGGCGGAATCATTTACTTTATTGGTTAATCCATCAGAGCAAAGAATCAGCACATCTCCCTGGCTGATTTTATGCTCTGACACATCAATTTCCACATTTTTTTCTGTTCCTAACGCCCGGAGAAGGACATTTTTTCTAGGATGGTGCTCAGCGTCTTCCTTGCTGATTTGTCCGCATCTTACAAGCTCATTGACTAAGGAATGGTCCTCTGTCAATTGACGGAGGCTGTTTTGGGACAATAAATAGCACCGGCTGTCCCCAACATGTGCAATCATTACATAAGCTTTGGTGCAGACTGCCGCTACCAGCGTCGTCCCCATCCCCTCACATTCTGGATTGGCCAGGGAATGCTGATAAATCCGGTCATTGACCTTTACGATATGAATTCTGAGCCAGTCTTCTGCTTCTTCCGGATCAGTCATGCTTCCGGTTTCCTTCCAAAGCTCACTGAGCTGGGAAATAGCCATTTCACTAGCCACATCCCCAGCCCGGTGTCCTCCCATTCCATCTGCTACTACTGCAAGTATGCTGCCGTCCTTGTTTGTGAAAACTCCGCCATTGTCTTCATTGTGCAGGCGGATTTTTCCACGGTCTGTTTTAAAAACCGCTTCCATCCTTTCACCTCGTCTCTTCTTTTCTCTCCTTCGCTCTCAGCTGGCCGCAGGCAGCATCGATATCATGGCCCTGTTCTCTTCGAATTGTCACATTAACGCCGGCGTCCTTTAACGTTTTTTCAAATTCAAAGATTTTTTCTCGAGGTGTCCGCACATAGTCGCGTTCAGGTACATAATTAACAGGAATTAAGTTCACATGGCACTTCAGCCCTTTAATGAGCTGAGCCAATTCTCTGGCATGCTCCACTCCATCATTTACGCCGCCAAATAAACCATACTCAAAGCTGATCCTCCTGCCTGTCTTCTCGACGTAGTATTTAACAGCTTCCATAAGATCCGGCAGGTTGTAGGCGCGGTTGATCGGCATAAGCCTGCTTCTGATTTCATTATTAGGCGCATGCAGGGATATCGCAAAGTTGATCTGCATCTGTTCGTCTGCGAATTTGTAGATTTTCGGGATGATCCCGCTGGTGGATACTGTAATATGGCGCGCGCCAATATTCAGGGCTTTTTCATGATTGATGATTTTCAAGAAAGAAAGCATTTCGTCATAATTATCAAACGGTTCGCCGATTCCCATAATGACGACAGAGCTGACTCTCTCATCAGTTTCATCCAGTGCCTTCTGTACTTTTACGACCTGGGCAACGATTTCTCCTGCTAGCAGATTACGTTTCAGCCCGCCAAGTGTAGATGCACAGAACGTACAGCCGATCCGGCAGCCTACCTGGGTGGTAACGCAGATCGAATTTCCATATTCATGCCTCATAAGGACCGTTTCAATGGAATATCCGTCATGAAGCTCGAACAGGAACTTGATCGTTCCATCGCTTGAGGTCTGCTGGATCAAGGTATTTAAGGTAGTTATGGAAAAACTCTCTTCCAGCTTGCTCCTCAGATCTTTTGAGAGGTTTGACATATCCTCGAATGTAACGGCCCTTTTTTTATAAAGCCAGTCATAAATCTGCTCTGCCCTGAATGGCTTTTCTCCATTGTTTTCCAGCCATTCTTTTATTTCATGAAGCTCTAGTGAATAGATGGAGGGCTTTTGGTTTTCCTGCTGTGTGTTTTTTCTCATTGAAGTTTCCAATTACTTCACCTTCCTTTTAAAGCATGCTATAAAGAAGCCATCACTGCCAAAATCCTGGGGAAATACCTGGATCATGAAGCGGTCTACCAATGCCCGAGCCGCTTCCGGCAGCCTGTCCTTAATGGTTTCATCACCCTCATATTCAGGATGATTTTCCAAAAATTTGAGGGCCGTTCTTTCATTCTCTTCCTTGTCGACCGTACAGGTGCTGTATACAAGTACACCGCCTCTTTTCACAAGCGGGCTGCTTGCATCAAGCAGCTCCTGCTGGATTTCGGACAGAGAATGGATATCTTCTTCTTTTTTTGTATATTTTATATCCGGCTTCCTGCGCATGACCCCGAGTCCCGAGCATGGTGCATCGACCAGGATACGGTCAAACTGGCCCAGGCCGAAGATTTCCTGTACTTTTTTACTATTATAAGCCCTTGTCTTAATATTGTTTAATTCAAGACGTTCGGCCTGCTGGGTAATGAGGTTCACTTTGTGTTCGTGAAGATCGAGTGATACTACCCTTCCTCGATCTGACAGACGTTCAGCAATATGCGTCGATTTGCCTCCCGGTGCTGCACAGGTATCCAGGATCTGCTCCTCTCCCTCTGCACCGAGTGCGTATCCAACTAGCATAGAGCTTTCATCCTGGATGGTCAAGAACCCCATCTTATACGCTTCTGACCCTGCCAGGTTGCCTTTTAAACATTTGATGCCATCTGGTACGACCACGCTCGGTTCCACCATATATCCCTCTTGCTCCAGCAGGCTGATTACTTCATTCCGGCTGGTTTTCCTGATATTTACCCTGGCTGTCTGAACAGACGCAATCAGATTGGATCTGCACATTCCAAATGTTTTATCATACCCGAATTGTTCGATCCAGCGTTGAACGATCCACTTTGGATGGCTCGTCTCAACCGAGATTCTCTCGATTGGGTCAGAAATATCTTCCAGAGAAGGCAGCCCTTTGCGCTGAATGTTGCGAAGAACTCCATTTACCATCGAAGTATGGCCTTTATGTCCGCGTTTTTTAGCAATCTCCACTGCTTCAAAAAGAACAGCATGATCCGGTATTTTATCTAAAAACTCGAGCTGGTAAAGGGACATCCTCAATAGATTGACCACCCACCCTTGAGTTTTTTTGAAATTGACAAAAGGTTCAAGATAATAGTCCAGTGTCATTTTGCGCTGTATGGTTCCATATGTCAGTTCAGTAAGAAGGCCAGCATCAGACCCTGTAAGCTTATGTTTGGTGATCATCGTATTTAAAAGCAAATTGCTGTATGATTGATTTTTTTCTACAGATTCCAGGACATCAAGCGCTATTTCCCTGACCGTTTTCTGGTTATTTTTCATCGCTGTCTCCTAACTTTATTCCCGGCTGGAGCGAGGAACCGGAGCCGCGCAGATAATCGCGTGCGCTCATTTTCTTTTTGCCGGCAGGCTGGAGCTCGGTAATTTTAATAAAACAGTCATTTCCGGTTCCAACGATCAGGCCATCCTCTGCAAGATCGGCAATTTCACCTGGGGCTGCAGCCTTTTTGCTGTTTATCTTTTGGGAATTCCAGACTTTCCATACCTCGCCCTTAAAAGTCGTGTAAGCAGCGGGCCAAGGATTCAAACCGCGGATATGGTTATAGATTTCTTCCCCAGTCCTATTCCAATCCAGCTTTTCCTGCTCCCTTTTAATGTTTGGAGCGAAAGTGGCCTTCTCTTCGTCCTGCGGGATCGGTGCAAGCCCGCCTGCGAGGAGCTTAGGGAGGGTTTCTGAAAGCAGATCTGCTCCGGCAGCACTAAGCTTATCAAATAGAGTTCCCACATTATCCTCTTCTTCAATAGGAACCTCAACCTGGGTCAGGATATCCCCTGCATCCAGCTTCTCAGCCATATACATGATAGTTATTCCTGTTTTTTCTTTGCCCTGGAGGATCGCATAATGGATAGGGGCGCCTCCCCTCAGTTCAGGAAGAAGGGATGCATGGACATTAATGCAACCATGTTTCGGTGCATCAAGAAGTTTTTTGGGAAGAATCTGCCCAAATGCAGCCGTTACAATTAAGTCTGGATTAAGCTCCAGGATTCTGTTAAGCTCCTCTTCCTCGCGCACCTTCTCAGGCTGCAGCACCAGAATCCCATGCTTTAACGCTTCCACCTTAACCGGCGGCGGAGTCAATACCCTCTTTCTGCCAACGGGACGGTCAGGCTGGGTGACCGCCGCTATTACTTCATAGCCCTCATCTATGAGCCTTCTGAGTACAGGCACTGAAAAGTCAGGGGTTCCCATAAATACGATCTTTGTCATTCTTCTTCATACCTTTCAAGTTCTTCTTCGTTCAGATACTGCTTCACTTTGGAAGTGAACAGCACACCATGCAGGTGATCGATCTCATGAAGAATCGCACGGGCCAGAAAATCCTCGGCCCTTAATTTATAGGATCTGCCTTTACGGTCCTGAGCCTTTATTTTCACCCAATACGGCCGGGAAACTTCTCCATAGAGCCCTGGAAAGCTCAGGCATCCTTCCGGCCCTGTCTGCTCGCCGCCGGTTTCTATAATTTCCGGATTCACCATTTCAATCGTGCCGGACTCGTCCCCGATATCCACAACGGCAGCCTGCTGCCGGATTCCGACCTGGGGTGCTGCAAGGCCCACACCATCGGCTTCAATCATAGTATCATACATATTATTTAAAAGTTTTGCCAACTTCTTATCAAAACTTGTTACTCTTTCACATTTTTCTTCCAGAATTTCATCTGGATACATTACGATCGGTAAAATAGCCAAAAAAGATCCTCCTGCCAGATATCCTTACATAAGCATATAAGGATTTAAATCAATTGATATTTGCAAGCCGTCCTGGGCCGTTTCTTTTTGATAATGGTCCAACACTTTCTTCAGCATTTTTTTCAGCTGAGGCTCACGTTTGTATTTTATCAGACATTGATACCTATATCTATCATTCATCCTGCTGATGGGCGAAGCCGCCGGCCCCAGTACGGCAGCACCGCTGCCCAGACCCGTGCCGAGAAATTTGGTGATCTTCTCTGTTACGGAAACGGCCTTTAACAGATCTTCATGGGATACATTCACAAGGGCGAGGTAGTAATAAGGGGGATATTTATTCATTTTTCTCAGCAGCATCTCATGCTGATAGAAAGAATCGAAATCCTGTTCCCCGGACAGCTCTATACTATAATGCTCGGGAGTATATGTCTGGATGACTACCTCCCCTGGAAGCTCATGCCTGCCTGCCCTTCCGCTTACCTGGGTTAGGAGCTGAAAAGTCTTTTCAGAAGCACGGAAGTCAGGAAGATGCAGCATCGTATCTGCTGTCAGGACACCCACTAGGGTGATATTGGGAAAATCAAGTCCTTTTGCGATCATCTGGGTCCCGAGCAGGATATCCGCCTTCCCCTCCTGAAAAGCATTCAGGAGCTTTTCATGCGATCCCTTTCTCCCGGTCGTATCCACGTCCATCCGTATGACTCTAGCCTCAGGGAGAATCTTCCCAAGTTCATCTTCCACCTTTTGGGTACCAGTCCCAAAAAAGCGGATATAGTCACTTTGGCATTCAGGGCAATGGGTGGGCATGGCCGTCTCAAAGCCGCAGTAATGGCATTTCAGCTGATTGCTGTGCCGGTGATAGGTAAGAGATATATCACAATGCGGGCAATTCATTACATTTCCACAGTCCCGGCACATGACAAAAGAAGAATGGCCTCTCCTATTTAAGAAGAGGACGATCTGTTCGTTTTTATCCAGCCGGTCCTTAATCTTTTCAAAAAGCTTCTTTGAAAACATGGATCGATTCCCGGACCTTAATTCTTCCCTCATGTCTACAATATCCACACTTGGCAGGACGGAGTGATTCAGGCGGTTTCTGAGGGTCAGCAGCCTGTAGACGTTTTTCTGTGCCCTCGCAAAGCTCTCTAGCGAGGGAGTGGCACTTCCCAGTACCACCGGGCAGCCATGAAATTCACTTCGTTTAATAGCAACATCCCTGGCATGATAGCGTGGATTTTCTTCCTGCTTATAACTCGATTCATGCTCTTCATCAATGATGATGATTCCAAGATTTTCAAAAGGAGCGAATACCGCTGAACGTGCCCCTACAACTACCTTGACTTCCCGGCGCTGGATCTTTCTCCATTCATCATATTTTTCTCCGGCTGAAAGTCCGCTGTGAAGCACTGCCACTTCATTTCCGAAACGCCCTTTAAAACGCTGGACCATCTGGGGTGTCAGCGATATTTCAGGGACAAGCATGATGGCTTCCTTTCCTTCCTTCAAGACCGAGTCGATTGCCTGAAGGTAGATCTCCGTCTTGCCGCTTCCTGTGATTCCATATAGGAGGAAGGTATCATCCCTGTGTGAATGGATAGAATCCAAGAGCGGCATAAGGGCCTCATTCTGTTCTTCCGTCAGCGTAAAGGGAACGGTGGCTTCAAAGCTTCTGTCCTTAAATGGATCACGGTACACTTCTCTTTCCCGCTCCTCCAGAACTTTTTTTTGAACGAGCGACTTGACTGTCTGGGCGGAGACCCCTGTTTCCTCAAGAAGTGCCTTTAAACTGATTTCCGATTCATGCTCGATAAAGAATCCGCACACCCTCTTCTGTCCAGCTGCATTTTGTGGAAGGGAATCCCGGTAGCTTTCCAGGGCGGCTGTGTCCATGACCGGCTTGATGAATTTCAGTCGCTTTTTATTTAATTTATTCTTCACCTGATAAATGACTTCTACATTCCCTTTTACTGCTTCGCTCTGAATATGGGCTGGAGAGGAGCTTGCCAGCACATCGTTCCATTCCACTGTATCTTTATGTTTAAAAAGCTCTTGAATTGAGACTGGCAATTCGTTTTTGTCGATATCATCCGAAAGGCGGAGATGCTTTTCATACTTTGCCTTCAGCGCGGCAGGAAGCATGACTTGGTAGGCGGATATTTTATAGCACAGGGTTTCTTCTGTCAGCCAGTTCCCGAGCCTGAGGAGCTCCTCATTCAATACCGGTTCAAGATCCATGGGTTCAATAATCTCTTTCAGCTTATCAAACTCCGAATGGTCCTTTACCCCGGATACAAAGCCCTGGACCTTGCGCGGACCGAATGGGACAATGACCCTCATTCCAGGTATAATCACATTCCGCCATTTTTCTGGTATCTTATAATCAAACTCACGGTCCGTCTGCTTAGCCGGTACATCGACAATCACAGAAGCTATATTCATAGACCATCATTCCTTTTTATTTAAGAATTCGATAACCTCGTTCAGTATATCTCTGGCCACCCCGGATTTTGATTGTAATGGCAGTGCCTTTGGTTCGCCTTCTTTTGTAAAAATGGTGACAATGTTTGTATCGGTCCCGAATCCTGCACCTTCTGCTGTAACATTATTGGCCACGATCATATCGGTATTTTTCCGTTTCAGCTTTGACCTCGCATAGTCCTCGATATGCTCTGTTTCTGCCGCGAAGCCCACAAGCATCTTCGTCCCTTTCCTGGCCCCAAGCTCCATCAGAATGTCTTTGGTCCGTTCGAGTTCGATGACCTCATCTCCAGGCATCTTCTTCATTTTCTGCGGGGAATAATGTTTAGGGCGGTAATCGGATACGGCAGCTGTTTTAATGACGGCATCAGCACCCTCATAATTCGCCATGACTGCCTGATACATTTCTTCAGCCGATTCTACAGAAATCAGATTGACATGTTTTGGGGGAATCAGTGATACAGGTCCTGAAACGAGGGTAACCTCTGCCCCAAGCTTTTGGGCTTCTTCCGCTATGGCATATCCCATTTTCCCAGTAGACCGGTTTGAAATGAATCGGACGGGATCAATGCGTTCCCTGGTAGGACCTGCTGTGATCAGAATCCTCTTTCCTGTTAACGGCCTGGATCCTGAAAAGAATTGAATCAGCTTTTCCACAATACTTTCCGGCTCCTCAAGTCTGCCTTTACCGACATACCCGCAGGCAAGATATCCCTCGGAGGGCTCAATAAATTCATACCCGTATCCGCTTAAAATCTTCATGTTTTTTTGGACAGCAGGATGCTGATACATATGCACATTCATAGCAGGCGCCACCCAGACAGGAGCCTCGGAGGCAAGCAATGTGGTGGTAATCATATCATCCGCTATGCCCCCGGCAATCTTACCGATAATGTTCGCGGTAGCCGGTGCGATTAGAATGAGATCTGCCCAGTCTGCAAGCTCAATATGGGCGATTTTTTTGGGTATCTTTTCATCGAATGTATCTGTGTATACATCATTTCTGGACAGTGCCTGGAACGTGAGGGGTGTTACAAATTTTGCTGCTGATTCACTCATCATGACCCTGACTTCAGCACCCGCCTGCGTCAGTTTGCTTGTAAGTGCAGCAGCTTTATAAACGGCAATTCCGCCGGTCACACACAATACGATTTTTTTATTCATTAACATAAGGTTTCCTCCAGCATTTAACTGATTTTATTATGAAGGATATACAGGCATTTTTCACCTTATTTACCTCTTGATCTTACGCACGGGGCAGGGGGACTCCCCCCCTTGGAAAACAGAAAAAACCTGCGGCAGGCAGGTTATCGGGCAGGTTTATCTGCTGTTGTAGATGTGCAGGGTGTTTTACATAAACACCTCAGCTGTTTGATTCTTCCGGCTTGTTGGTATAGCCAAGGATGCCGGCATTGATTTCCTCCAAGGCCTTTCCAACCTTCTTGTGGGATACTACATTTTGCAGCTTGGAATCGTCCTTTTCCTGCAGCTGTCTGGCCCTCTTAGCCGCAACAGAAACAAGGGAATATTTAGAATCAATTTTATTTAATAATGAATCGATAGAAGGATATAGCATATTATTCACTCTCCAGCATAGTTTTATAGCGTCGCTCCACCCGTTCACGGCGGCAGTGCTCCGCAATGACAATCGCATTAATGCGTTCACAGGCGTTTTGCACTGTATCATTCTCTACCACATAGTCGTATAGATGCATCAGTTCAATTTCTTCCTTAGCAGCATTCATCCGCTGCCGAATCAGTTCCTCGGTTTCTGTCCCCCTGGTTGTGATCCTGTTCTCAAGCTCGGATAGACTAGGCGGCGCAAGGAAGATAAATAATCCATCCGGGAACTTTTCCCGAACCTGACGTGCACCCTGGACTTCGATTTCAAGGAAGACATCCTTGCCTGAATCCAATGTTTCGCGGACATAGTCCACCGGGGTGCCATAGTAATTGCCGACGAACTCGGCATATTCAAGAAGCTTCCCCTGTTCAATCAAAGCTTCAAATTCCTCTCTGGATTTGAAAAAATAATCCACTCCGTGTATTTCACCTTCACGAGGATTCCTTGTTGTCATCGAAATGGAATATTCAAATGCTGTGTCCGGGCGGCAGAATATCGCCTTCCTAACTGTCCCTTTGCCCACGCCGGATGGGCCGGACAATACAATTAACAACCCTTTTTCTTTCAATTAACTTTACCTACCCTTCATCCACATTTTCATCTCTGTCATGCAGCCTTGCCGCCACTGTTTCAGGCTGCACGGCGGACAAAATGACATGATCCGAGTCCGTTATAATAACGGCCCTTGTCCTCCTGCCATATGTTGCATCTATCAGGGAGCCTCTGTCTCGGGAATCCTGGATGATTCTTTTAATCGGAGCAGATTCCGGGCTTACAATCGAAACAATCTTATTTGCAGAAACGATATTCCCAAACCCTATATTTATTAGCTTGATAGGCACCAGCGATCCCCCATCCATCCCTATACTATTTTGGCCTTGCATATATTTATATAAACGAACCCTATTCGATATTTTGAACTTGTTCTTTAATTTTTTCAAGCAGACTTTTTACTTCCACCACTTCAGCAGCAATGGAGGCATCATTTGCCTTTGAACCAATGGTGTTGATTTCCCGGTTCATTTCCTGGACAAGGAAGTCCAGCTTTCTCCCGACCGGCTCTGATGAAGCGATGTTCTGCTCAAATTGAATCATATGACTGAACAGCCTTGAAAGTTCCTCATTGATATCGGCCTTCTCGGCAAAAACCGCCGTTTCCGTGAGCACCCTGGTTTCGTCAATCAATCCTTCCGTAAAGGAGGCCATACGTTCAAGGAGCCTGTTCTTATAGCTTTCAGATACGAGAGGAGCACGTTCTTTTAGAAGCTCCACCGCCGCGCGGATTTTCCGCAGATGATCCGCGATGTCTTTTTCAAGCAGCATACCCTCCTGCTTCCTCATCTCATACAGATTAGCGGCCGCTTCCTTGACCGCAGACATCACAGCCGGCTCGAGCATCGGATTGAGGTCTTCCCCCTCCACGATGGAAACCAGTTCTTCCAGTTTCAAAATATCCTGCAAAGCCGGGCTTGAGTCGAGGTTATATTTTTCCCTGACCTGTGAAACCACAGCAAAGTAATCGTCCATCAGATCCCAGTCCACTTCGATTTTCCGCTGGTGCAGGACGCTTCCTTCAAGGTTGATAAAAACTTCCACTCTTCCTCTTTTTATGTATTGGCCTATCTGTTTTTTTATGGCGTCCTCTAAATAAAGCAGCTCACGAGGCATTCGCACCTGATATTCGGTGAAACGGTGGTTTACCGTTTTTATTTCGACGCGGACCTGCATCTCATCCGGATCTGCAGTTCCCCTTCCGTACCCAGTCATGCTTAGTACCACATTCTTCACCCCTGGCGTCTAATTGAACAAAACATTTGCAGCTGCTATATAAAAAAGGCTGTTATTGCACCTTTTTCAAAGAAACAGACACAGCTGCTATTTAGAATAATAGAGGTGTCTTATTTCCCAGTCAAAAAAAAGGCTGCCTTTAGCCCGAAAAAGTTCCAAAAAAATAAAAAGGTAATAGAGATCCACCCCTACTACCTTAAAGATTATATCATAACTTATTTTGTTTTTCTTGCTAAAAATGTTCCGGCCAGTAAAAAAGTTGGGATTGAAGCCATTCCGACGATCAAGAGCCATTCACGCGAACGTATAGGCACGGTATGGAAGATCGGCTGAAGAGGCTTATAGTAGATGACAGCCAGCATCAGCAGAACAGAGGAAATGACAGAACCCACAAGATAGAGATTCCCAAACGGGTTCCTCGCAAAAATGGACTTTTCACTCCGGCAGTCAAACACATGGATCAGCTGGGCAAGCACAAGTGTAGCAAAAGCAACCGTCTGGGCATAAACCAGGTTCTCTGGATTGGACTTATACACGATCATAAAGGCGGCAAGGGTCACTGCCCCGATTAAAAAGCCGCGGGAAATGATTTTCCAGCCCAGTCCCCTGGCAAATACTCCTTCGTTCGGCAGCCGCGGGCTCCGCTTCATGACGTTTTCCTCCGGCTGGTCGAGGCCGAGGGCCATTGCCGGAAGTCCGTCCGTCACAAGGTTGACCCATAAAATCTGAACCGGGATGAGCGGAAGGGGCAGGCCGAGAAGCATGGCAAAAAACATGACCAGTATTTCCCCTACATTGGAGGCTAATAGATATCGGATAAACTTCCGGATATTCTCATAAATGTTCCGGCCTTCCTTAATGGCTGCCTTAATGGTGGCAAAATTATCATCCAGCAGCACAAGCGCCGACGCTTCCTTCGCAACATCCGTCCCTGTTATGCCCATGGCGATCCCAATGTCTGCAGATTTAATGGCAGGTGCATCATTCACTCCATCGCCCGTCATAGCTACAACATGTCCCTTTTTCTGCAGTGCCTTGACAATCTTCAGCTTGTGTTCAGGCGATACTCTGGCATATACCGAAACTCGGTCTGCGACCTTCTCCAGTTCATCCGTTTCCATGGCGGAAAGTGCCGCTCCATCAAGGACCAAGTCATCTTTCTTTAAAATCCCGAGCTGGGAGGCTATGGCCTTTGCTGTCGTTACATGGTCTCCTGTGATCATGACTGTTTTAATTCCCGCATCCCGGCACTCTTTAACAGCATCCTTCACCTCAGGACGCGGCGGGTCAATCATGCCCTGAAGCCCGATCAAAGTAAGTTCTGATTCGGCTTCCTTTTCATCCAGAATAATGGTGCTGCTCCTTAAGGGCTTAAAACCGATCGCTATGGTCCTTAATGCCAGGGCCGCAAGCCCGTTCACAGCATCCCCCACTTTTTGATGAAGATCAGGAGACAGATGCTGCTGCTTCTCATCCCAGAGAATGGTGGAGCATCTTCCTGCCAAAACATCAGGGGCTCCTTTGGCTACCACGAATGACCGGCCATTTTCATCTTTGACAATCATGCTCATCATTTTCCTTGCAGAGTCAAAGGGGAACTCCTTTATGATACTGAACTGCCTGGCCAGGCTTTCTCTCGTAAAACCTGCCTTCATCGCAGCTGCCAGCAAAGCCCCCTCTGTCGGGTCGCCATCCAGGATGTAACCTGAATCACCCTTTATCAAATTAGCGTGATTACAGAGCATGCCGAAGGATAACAGCTGTTTCAAAGATTTATCCCTGTCGGCTGAAACAGAATGGCCGTCCGAGATAAACTCCCCCTGCGGATCATACCCGGTTCCCGTAACATTCCATGTTTTCCCCCCGCTCCATAAAGCGGTGACCGTCATTTTATTCTGGGTCAGGGTTCCGGTTTTATCGGAACAGATGACCGAAGCGCATCCAAGCGTTTCAACGGCAGGAAGCTTCCTCACAATGGCTTTCTGCTTGATCATCCTCTGAACGCCAAGGGAGAGGGCAACGGTCACGATAGCCGGCAGGCCTTCTGGAATGGCGGCGACGGCTAAGGATACTCCTGCAAGGAACATCGTATAAAAGCTCTGGCCCTGAATGACCCCGATGGCCACTACAATCACTGTCAAGATAAGAGCCGCGGAGATGAGAATTTTCCCAAGCTGTTCAAGCCTTCTCTGTAAAGGCGTTTCCATGGTTTCAGCAGACTGCAGCAGATCTGCGATTTTGCCCATAGCCGTATCCATACCGGTCGCAATGACGGTCCCAATCCCGCTTCCCCTGGTCACCATGGTGCCCATAAAAGCCAGGTTCTCCTGGTCTCCGATCTGATCGGAAGCCTGCTTGATCGCTTCAGTTTTTTTGGCCACCGGGACAGATTCACCAGTCAGGGCAGATTCCTCAATTTCAAGGCCGCTTACTTCCACGATCCTTACATCAGCACCGATCCGGTCCCCGCTTGAGAACTTGATGATATCCCCGACGACAGCTTCTCTGGAAGGAATTTTTACCCACACCTTGTCCCTTTTCACCTGAATCTGGGGAGCCGAAAGACTTTTAAGGGCCTGAAGCGACCTTTCAGCCCTCCTCTCTTGATAAAACCCCAGGATTCCGTTTACAATGACAATGGCAATAATCGCAATCGCATCTATATATTCGCCAAGCAGGCCGGATATCAAGGTGGCTCCAAGCAGAACCAATACCATAAAATCTTTAAACTGAGCAAAAAACAGCAGGATGGCAGACTGCTTCTCCCCTTCCCTAAGCTCATTAAACCCCCGCTTCTGCTGGCGCCTGACCGCCTCCTCCTCCGAAAGCCCGTCCATTATACTAGTCTGAAGAGCCGCTTCGACCTCTTCCCTATCCATCTCCCGGAACTTCATTCAGCATCTCACTTCCCCCTCATAATTACAAAGACTTGTCCCTCTCCTCCCATGAATATGTAGAGAGAGAAGAAAAAATGATATAATTATATGAAAAGCGGAGAACGGTGCTTTTCAACTAAAAAATAATGGAAAGATCCATGTTGATCTAAACCTATTTGGGTGATAGGACTTATTGAAAAGCAGACACCTGAAAGGCATAAGACAAGCAGGCATGGGAAGTGCTTTTCCTTCCCATGGACTGATTGGCTAGACCCGCGGTGTCAGTTCGGAGCTGGATCCCAAGAAAAGCGGAAAGCTGTGCCTTCCAGCAGTGTTTTCTTGAAAGATGCATGATTATCCTATTCCCTTATTTCCGGGTACTATTTAGGAAGGCAGAGGCCCTAGATTGAAAATCAATCTGCTACTTTATAGAACTTTAGGGTAATAAATGATTATAAGAATTTAAAAAATCAAGCAATGATCCAATCTATAAATAAGCAATATGTAAAGGATGTTTTTTTATGTCATTTGACGGTTTATTCACGAAAGCGATGAGCGAAGAAATTTCTTCCCTCCTAAAAGGAGGACGAATTAATAAAATACACCAGCCATCAAAAAATGAAATTCTGATGGTGGTCCGGGCGGGCGGCAAAAATCAAAAGCTGCTGATTTCAGCCCATCCCAGCTATGCACGGGTTCAGCTGACCGGCGAGAGCTATGATAATCCTTCTGAGCCGCCGATGTTCTGCATGCTCCTGCGGAAGCATCTGGAGGGTTATATTCTGGAGGATATCTATCAGACAGGAATAGACCGTGTCCTGGTTATCGAAGTCAAAGGAAGAAACGAATTAGGGGATATTTCCCACAAGAAATTAATTGTTGAAATCATGGGAAGGCACAGCAATATTGTGCTTGTAGATAAAAGCCGGAATATGATCCTGGACAGCATCAAGCATATCTCCCATGCCGTAAATACGTACCGGGCGATCTTGCCCGGCCAGCCGTATGTGGAGCCGCCTGCCCAGGAAAAACTGAATCCACTGGAGTCATCAGAGGATGATCTGCTTAAAGGCCTTGATTTCAATGAAGGACGTCTGGACAAGCAGCTAATGAACAGATTCGCAGGAATCTCACCGCTGTTTTCCAAAGAAGTTCTATTTAAAGCAGGCCTGGCAAACCGGTCCACCCTTCCTAATGCATTTTTCGAATTGATTGACAGAGTGCGCGCTGGAAATTATGAACCAACGCTAATCGTTTCAGAGGGAAGGGAATACTTCTACTTCCTGCCGCTAGAGCATATCAAAGGAGAAAAGACCCGCTACCCTTCGCTCTCGATGCTTCTCGACCGGTTTTACTTTGGAAAAGCCGAGCGGGACCGCGTTAAGCAGCAGGCCCACGACCTTGAGCGGTTCATGCTGAACGAGAAGAAGAAAAACGAAAAGAAAGTCGGCAAGCTGGAGGAAACCCTCGCAGACAGTGAAAAAGCGAAGGATTTCCAGCTTAGCGGCGAGCTGCTTACAGCGAATCTGTACTCCATGGAAAAAGGCATGAAAGAAATTGAGGTCTTGAATTATTATGATGAAAATGGGGGAACCCTGGTCATTGAACTTGACCCCCAAAAGACTCCTTCTGAAAATGCACAAAAGTATTTTGTCAAATATCAGAAAGCCAAGAACTCGGTTGAAATCGTAAAAGAGCAAATCCGTCTTGCCTTGGATGAAATAGCTTACTTCGACAATCTCCTTCAGCAGCTGGAGTTTGCTTCTCCCAAGGATATAGCTGAGATCAGGGAAGAGCTTCAAGAGGGCGGTTATATACGATCCAAACAGAAAAAAGGCTCTAAAAACAAACAGAACCAAAAGCCTGTTCTGGAGAAATATCTGTCTTCTGATGGTGATGAGATATTTGTAGGAAAAAATAATACTCAAAATGATTATTTGACGAACAAATTCTCCCGCCGTGACGATGTCTGGCTCCATACGAAGGATATCCCCGGCTCACATGTAGTGATCCGGAATGGCAGTCCCTCCGAGAAGACCCTGAAGGAAGCGGCCGTCCTAGCAGCGTATTTCAGCAAAGCGAAGGAATCCGGTTCTGTACCGGTAGATTTCACTTTGGTGCGGCATGTAAAAAAACCCAATGGCGCGAAACCTGGATTCGTCATTTATGACAACCAGCAGACACTTTTTGTCACTCCTGCGACCGAAAAAGTCATGGAGCTTAAAAGAAACACACTGGTTAAGAGTTAAATCACTGCAAAAAGAGCGGCTGTCCCATAAGTCCCTAAAATAATGCAGGTGGAGAAAAACAAAACGTTTTCTCCACCTGCTTTTATTTTTGTTCAGCTGACTGCTCTATCTAGGATTTTACCGATTGGAGGATCAGCAGATGCAGCCCCATTTTAAAAGGGACTGTCCAGAAAATCGGTTTACCTGACATTTCAGGCAGCCCCTTGCTTTTTTCTTATGCCTCCAGCCAAGTAAGATCTGAAGGATCTTTTCTCCATTGAGAGAGCTTGTTTAAATCACGTTCCTCGATATAGCCTTTTTCCTTTGCGGCCTGGATTAGAGAGGTATAGTCGCTAAGCGATACAGCCTTCACCTGTTCTGATTCAAGCATTTCTCTGCCCTCTGTCAGCTCATAGGTAAAGATCGCCGCAACCCCAAGCACCTCGCAGCCAGCCTCACGGAGGGCTTTTACAGCTGTGATCGCGCTGCCTCCAGTTGAAATGAGGTCTTCCACAACCACGACCTTCTGCCCCGGTTCTGCTTTCCCTTCTATCTGCTTTCCTTTTCCATGCCCTTTCGCTTTTGAGCGGACATAGCACATTGGCAGGTTCAGGACATCACTCACCCAGGCTGCATGCGGAATACCCGCTGTAGCCGTTCCTGCAATGACCTCTGCCTCGGGAAAATGCTCTTGGATGAGGCTTGACAGACCTTCCGCAATCTCTTTTCTTAAAGAAGGATATGAAAGGGTTAAGCGGTTATCACAATAGATGGGGGACTTAATCCCGGAAGACCAGGTGAATGGATCATTCGGCTGCAGAAAAACAGCTTTAATTTCTAATAACTTCTCGGCTAGTTCGTGTTTCATGCTTTAATTCCCTCCCAGGCTGTTTTTATTTCTCTATAAGCTTTGAATGGATCCTTTGCTTTTGTAATCGAGCGTCCTACTACGATCGCGTTTGTTCCAAGCAGCCTTGCTTTCTCGGGTGAAGCGATTCGTTTTTGATCATGGGCTTCATCTCCCGAATTGCGGATTCCCGGAGTGACAGTTAAGAAATCATTCCCCAGCTGTTCATGAATTCTCCTGACTTCATGACTTGAGCATACGACACCGTCAAGACCTGCCTCGTGGGCAAGCTTAGCGTAAGAAAGGACAGCTTCCTCCAGAGGCACTTGAATCAGCTGTTCTGTATTCATCTGTTCTTCAGTGGTGCTTGTCAGCTGGGTCACCGCAATGCAAAGCGGCCTCTTAGCTCCTGAAGGAGTTCCTGCATCAAGCCCCTCCAGGGCACCGGCCATCATATTCCTGCCGCCTACTGCATGGACATTCACCATATCAGCGCCAAGGGAAGCAAGACCCTTCATGGCCTGCTTTACTGTATTTGGGATGTCATGGAGCTTAAGATCAAGGAATATTTGATGGCCCTTCTCCTTTATATCCCAAACGATATCAGGACCGTTCTGATAGAAAAGCTCCATGCCGATCTTTACAAACAGTTTTTCTTCTTGAAATCTATCTAAAAAGGAGTCTGCCTCCTGCTTATTTGAAAAATCAAGCGCGATGATAGGCAAAATGGCCATGGTTATTCCAGCTCCTTCCTCTGCTTTCGGAAATATGTTCATATCCTAAACGGTGCAGGAGCTCCGGCAGCTCTTGAATGATGCCTGGACAGATGAAAGGATCCACGAAGTTTGCAGTGCCTACCGCTACGGCACTTGCTCCCGCGTAGAAAAATTCGATTACGTCTTCGGCACTTTCTACTCCTCCCATGCCAATAATCGGGATGGAGACTGCCTGTGATACTTCATATACCATTCTAATGGCTACAGGCTTTACGGCCGGGCCGGATAATCCGCCAGTCCGGTTTGCCAGGACCGGTTTTCCTGTTTTAAGATCAAGCCTCATCCCGAGCAGTGTATTGATCATGGTGAGGCCGTCAGCACCGCCGTCCTCGACAGCCTTCGCCATCTCCACTATATTCGAAACATTTGGGGAGAGCTTCACATATACCGGAACCTCTGAAACTTCTTTTACCATTCTGGTAAGTCTTTTTGCCACCTCCGGAATGGTCCCAAATGCGATCCCCCCTTCTTTAACGTTAGGGCAGGAGATATTGAGTTCAAGAGCGTGGACATTTTGGGCTTTTGATAGTTCTCTTGCCACCGTTACATAGTCCTCTTCTTTGGAGCCGGCCACATTCGCAATGACTGGAAGATCAAATTGTTCAAGCCAGGGGAGCTCCTCGTTCAACACTTTATCAAGGCCCGGGTTCTGCAGTCCGATGGCATTCAGCATGCCTGCTGATGTTTCGGCCACCCTTGGTGTCGGGTTGCCGAAGCGAGGTTCTTCTGTCGTCGCTTTAATCATGATCGATCCGAGGATGCTTAAGTCATACAGCCTGCTGAACTCGCGTCCAAATCCGAAGCAGCCGGAGGCCGGCATGATTGGATTTTTTAATTGCAGGCCTGGCAGTTCTATATGTAATCCCTTCATATCAAAACCTCCCCTGCCCTGAATACAGGGCCGTCACTGCAAACTTTTTTATACGAAAATCCCGACGGATCATCAGCCGTATGACATACGCATGCAAAGCAGGCACCGATGCCGCAGCCCATCCTCTCTTCCAGGGATAAGAAGAGCCTTTCATGTTCATAGCGTTTTTCAAGTGCTCTAAGCATCCCTGTCGGCCCGCAGGTATAGATAAGATCAAAGCCGGGATGAAGGGCATCGAGTACATCTGTAACAAAGCCTTTTGTTCCATAGCTGCCATCTGCTGTGGCTATATACGTCTCCCCAAGCTGTAAAAATTCTTTTTCATAAAAAACGGCCTCTTTATTTTGAAAACCTAAGAGATGAATCACAGTAATTCCATTTTCCGTCAGCCTTTTGGACAGCTCGTAAAGGGGAGGAACCCCAATTCCTCCGCCCACCAATAAAGCCGTTTCCCCGGCGGCTGCCTCCTCAACCGGGAAGCCGTTTCCCAAAGGGCCGAGCACATCCACTTTCTGGCCGGCTGCCTTCTCTGAAAGCAGGGATGTGCCTCTTCCCTCACTCCGGTAAATCATTGTAAACTGCTTGTTTACCTCATCAATGGAAGCTATGCTGACCGGCCTTCTCAGTAAAGGATCAAAGCCCTCAGACACCTTTATATGAACAAACTGACCCGGGTTCTTCATCTCTGCTGCCAGTTCACCAGCAAGAGTCAGTTCAAAGATGGAGGCAGCAATCTCTTTCTGTGAGATGATCTCCATTTTTTCCTTCCTGATCATACTGTGATCACCTCATTCACTCTTTCGGCAGGCTTCATGGCTTCCGTTGAAAAGGACATGGACTCAATGACGCGCAGGATGGCCGCAGCAGTATCCAGGGATGTCAGGCAGGCCACCCCGTTTTCAACAGATTCGCGTCTGATCCTAAAGCCATCTCTCTCTGGCTGCTTGCCTTTTGTAAGGGTATTGATGACGAACTGTGCCTCTCCATTCCGGATGACATCTAACAGTGTACGTCCTTCTGAGCCGATTTTCCCCACCGTGCTTACAGGAATGCCTGCTTCCGCCAGGTACTGGGCTGTGCCGCTGGTTGCCAGGAGCTTAAAGCCGAGATTATAAAATCTTCCCGCAATGGACCGTGCTTCTTCCTTATCCTTATCAGCAACGGTAAGAAGGACTGAGCCATGTCCCTGGATTTTGATGCCGGACGCCACCAGACCTTTATATAACGCTTTTTCAAGGGTAATGTCTTTCCCCATTACCTCACCTGTGGATTTCATCTCCGGACCAAGCGTGATATCCACCCTCCTTAATTTTGCAAAAGAGAAGACAGGCACCTTTACATACACTCCAGTCTTTTCGGGGACCAGCCCTGAGGTATAGCCCTGTTCAGAAAGCGTTTGTCCCAGGATGACTTTGGTTGCTGCGTTTGCCATCGGCACATTCGTGATCTTGCTTAAAAATGGTACAGTCCTGCTTGAGCGGGGATTCACTTCGATCACATAGACTTCATTTTTGGATATCACATATTGAATGTTGAGCAGGCCGATGATATTGAGCCCCTTTGCAAGCTTGGTTGTGTATTCGATGATCTGTTTTTTTAGATCCTGCGTCAGGCTCTGAGGAGGATAAACGGCAATCGAATCACCTGAGTGGACTCCCGCCCTTTCGATATGCTCCATAATTCCTGGAATCACAACATCTTTTCCATCCGAGATGGCATCCACTTCTATTTCCCTGCCGGTCAGGTAGCGGTCGATCAGGACCGGATGCTCTGGATTTACTTTAACCGCATTTTTCATGTAATGAAGGAGTTCTTCTTCCTTATATACGATTTCCATTGCTCTTCCGCCGAGCACATAGGACGGGCGGACAAGCACCGGATATCCGATTTCCCCTGCAATGGCAGCCGCCCCCTCATCAGAAAACGCTGTTTTGCCTTTTGGCTGAGGGATTCCAAGCTCAGTCAGGGCATGCTCAAATTTATCCCGGTTTTCTGCCCTGTCCAGATCCTCTAAAGTGGTACCTAAAATTTTCACGCCGCGTTCAACCAATTTGTCTGCCAGGTTGATCGCAGTCTGTCCGCCAAACTGGACGATGACTCCTTCGGGCTTTTCCAGATCAATAATGCCCATTACATCTTCAATGGTCAGCGGTTCAAAGTACAGCTTGTCGGATATGCTGAAGTCGGTTGATACGGTTTCCGGATTGTTGTTGATGATGATTGCTTCATAGCCTGCCTGCTTGATCGCCCAGACAGAATGTACCGTTGCATAATCGAATTCTACTCCCTGCCCGATGCGGATCGGCCCTGAACCCAGAACGACCACACTTTTCCTGTCTGTCACGATGGATTCATTTTCTTCATCATAGGAGCCGTAGAAATACGGAGTTTCTGACTCGAATTCAGCCGCACAGGTGTCGACCATTTTATAGACCGGTATCAGGCCATTTACCTTTCGCCACTCGTACACATCTCTTTCCGGCACCTCCCAGAGGGATGCCATGGCATGATCTGAAAAGCCCATCCGCTTGGCTTTCACAGCAGTATCCAGCTCAAACGGATGATCTCTAAGTATGGATTCATAACGAATGATATTTTCAAATTTCTTTAAGAAGAATAAATCGATTTTACTCCACTCATGGATGGTTTCAATTGTGATGCCTCTTCTCAAAGCTTCTGCTAGATAAAGCAGTCTTTCATCTCCGGCTTTACGGATCCTTTTTTCAACCAAGGCATCCTCAAAGTCTCTCAGCTCTTCTAATTCAATATGATGCAGACCTGACTCCAGCGATCTTACTGCCTTCAGCATGGATTCTTCAAAGGTGCGGCCAATCGCCATGACTTCCCCCGTTGCCTTCATCTGTGTTCCGAGCTTGCGGTTGGCCGATTCAAATTTATCAAATGGCCAGCGGGGAATCTTTGATACGATATAATCAAGGGCAGGTTCAAAGCTTGCGTAAGTTTTTCCGGTAACAGGATTCATCATTTCATCAAGAGTTAATCCAACCGCGATCTTGGCAGCAAGCTTTGCAATCGGATAGCCTGTAGCCTTGGAGGCAAGCGCGGATGAACGGCTGACCCGCGGATTCACTTCAATGACAAAGTAGTTGAAGCTGTCAGGATCAAGTGCCAGCTGCACGTTGCAGCCACCCTCGATTTCCAGTGCCCTGATGATTCTGAGGGACGTGTTCCGGAGCATCTGATACTCCCTGTCACTTAGCGTCTGGCTTGGCGCCACAACAATGGAGTCACCTGTATGGACTCCTACCGGATCAATGTTTTCCATATTGCAGACCACAATGGCGTTGTCATTCGAATCACGCATCACTTCGTATTCGACTTCTTTAAAACCGGCGATGCTTCTTTCAAGGAGACACTGTGTGACAGGGCTGTATTTAAGCCCGCTTGTTACAGTCTCGATCAGTTCTTCTTCATTGGTGCAGATTCCTCCCCCTGTCCCTCCAAGTGTGAAGGCCGGGCGTACGATAATGGGATAACCGATCTGTTCAACAAAGGCATATGCTTCTTCAAGTGTATGGATAATTTCGCTGTCTGGCACAGGCTCTCCCAATTCATTCATCAAGCTTCTGAACAGATCGCGGTCCTCAGCCTTTTCAATCGCTGACAGCTTTGTACCGAGGATTTCCACGCCGCATTCCTGAAGGACTCCTGAGTTATGGAGTTCAACGGCAAGGTTTAATCCTGTCTGGCCGCCAAGGGTCGGCAGCAGGGCATCCGGACGTTCTTTTCGGATGATCCCGCTGACGAATTCCAGCGTAAGCGGCTCAATATAAACGGCATCCGCAATCTCTGTATCCGTCATGATCGTTGCAGGGTTAGAATTAATCAGGATGACTCTGTATCCCTCTTCCCTCAATGCGATGCAGGCCTGTGTGCCTGCATAGTCAAACTCTGCAGCCTGGCCGATCACAATCGGACCTGAACCTATTACTAAGATGCTTTTTATATCAGTACGCTTTGGCATGGTGATACCCCTTTCTGTTTTGCAGCTTCAATCATTTCCATAAACTGGTCGAACAGGACATTCGCATCCTCCGGACCAGGAGATGCCTCCGGGTGGTATTGAACGGTGAAGGCGTCAAGTTTTTTATGTCTCAGACCTTCTACGGTCCCATCATTAATGGCGATATGTGTAATGTCTAAATCTGTATGTTTAATAGACTCTTCTTCTACGGTATATCCATGGTTTTGCGAGGTGATGGCAATTTTTCCGGTTGTTAAATCCTTAACCGGATGGTTGGATCCCCTGTGGCCGAATTTCATTTTTTCGGTGTTGGCTCCATTGGCCAGTGCAAATAATTGGTGTCCGAGACAAATTCCGAATAACGGTACTTTTCCCTGAACCTCCTGAATCATCTTTATGGCTTGAGGCACATCCTTTGGATCCCCAGGTCCGTTGGAGAGCATGATTCCATCCGGGCTTAAGTTTAGAATTTCTTCAGCTGTCACATTATAAGGGACCACAATAACATCGCAATCCCGCTTATTTAATTCCCTGAGAATCCCGTGCTTCATGCCAAAGTCCACTAATACAACGCGGCTTCCCCTGCCAGGGCTTGGATATGAGGATTTAGTAGAAACCCTTTTTACCTGGTCTATCGGAAGAACGGCCGCCTTCAGATGTGAAAGAATTTCTTCATCCGCTTTCTCATATGAGCAAAGGGCACCCTTTAATGTCCCATATTTGCGTATGATTCTGGTCAGCTTCCTAGTATCGACTCCTGCAATTCCCGGAATTTTCTTCAGCTTAAAGAATTCATCCAGTGAAAGCTGGCTGCGCCAATTCGAAGGAAATTCAGCCGCCTCCCGGACAATGAATCCATGGATAGCGGGATTGATTGATTCAAAATCATCCCGGTTAATTCCATAATTCCCCACCAGCGGATACGTAAGAGTCACAATTTGTCCGCAGTAGGATGGGTCAGACAGGATCTCCTGGTATCCGGTCATCCCCGTGTTAAATACGATTTCCCCTATTTTTTCAACATCTGCTCCGAATGCTTCCCCTATAAATACCGTTCCGTCTTCAAGTACAAGCTTTCTCTTCATCCCTGACACTCCTTCACCCTTGTTTATCCCAGACTTTTTTTCCTTCAGCAAATGTCATCACCGGCCAGCCAAAGCACTTCCAGCCCTTAAACGGTGTATTTTTACCTTTTGATAAAAATTCTTCTGGATCTATTTCAAATTCATTCTCTAAATCTATTAAAACCAGATCGGCCGCACTGCCCTCTTCAAGTCTTCCATAAGGAAGGCCGAAGCTCTCCGCAGGCTTGATGGTAAGAAAATCTACCAGCTGCTTCAATGTCAATTCTCCGTATTTCACAAGATGTGTGTATAGCAGCGGAAAGGCGGTTTCCAGCCCGACGATTCCAAATGGAGCGAGCTGCATGCCCTCTGCCTTTTCTTCATCAGTATGTGGTGCATGATCAGTGGCGATAAAATCAATGGTACCGTCCAGCAGGCCCTCAAGCAGCGCTTTCTGGTCATCCTTTCCTCTAAGCGGCGGATTCATTTTAAAATTCGGATCAAGACCCGGGATGTCTTCTTCACATAATAGGAGATGATGAGGCGTTACTTCTGCCGTTACCTTAATTCCAGCCCTTTTTGCATCCCTAACTGTTCTTACGGATTCCTTTGTACTGATATGGCAGATATGATAATGGCAGCCGGCCGCCTCGGCCAGCAGTACATCCCTTGCAATGTGGACCGATTCGCATACCGAAGGGATACCATTGATGTTATGCTCTTTTGAGAATGCCCCTTCATGGACAGAACCTTTATTGATTAAGGTATTTTCTTCACAGTGAGCCACGATTGCGATATCGTGGAGAGCAGCCTGTTTCATTGCATTCAGCATCATGCCTGCTGACTGCACGCCCACGCCATCATCTGTCAGGGCAAATGCGCCAGCTACCTTTAAGGCGGCAAAGTCTGTGAGCTCCTGTCCCAGTTCCCTGATCGTTATGGAACCATAAGGGAGGACTCTTACGGATGATGTTTCCTTAATTCTTCCCATCAGCCATTCCATCTGTTCTTTTGTATCCGGGACTGGTCGGGTATTCGGCATGGGTGCTATGGTTGTAAACCCGCCTTTTGCCGCTGCCCTTGAACCTGTTTCAATCGTTTCTTTTTTCTCCCCTCCCGGTTCACGAAGGTGGACATGCAGATCCACAAATCCCGGAGCAGCCAGCAGCCCTTTGGCATCAATGACCTCATGTCCTGTTTCTGCAATCCCTTGTTCTATCCGTTTGATTTTCCCATCCTCGATCAGAATATCGGATGGCTCCAAGCTTCCATCTTCCATTAAGAGATTCGTATTCTTTATTACAGTTGACATATTCATTACCTCCCGGATTTTTCTAGATACTCTGCTCGTTGTTTGTATAAAAAAACACCCTGACTTTAAGCCAGGGTGTGAAATGCAGGGTTCATCAGCATGCGAAAGCCCGCGGAATACAATGAATGTTTTCCGCCAAGCCTGCATGGACCTGCCATTTTACACCCTTGGAAGCCTCTCTGGACTTCGCTTAAAAGGTGTGCTTATTTAGCTTGTGTTAATTGGTCTAATCCTTCTCCGCCTGCTTTCTGCCTGCCAGGCAGGATAAGGTTCAGCACCACTCCGACTAAGGCAGATAAAGCCATTCCTGAAAGAGAAACCTGATCAGTCAGCCTGATAAATGCTCCTCCGATTCCAAGTACCAAAATCACCGAAGAAATGATCAAGTTGCGCTTGTTTTCAAAATCAACCTTGCTATCAATCAGCATTCTTAAGCCGCTTGACGCAATGATCCCAAACAGCAGGATGGAGATTCCGCCCATGACAGCCTGGGGAATCGAGTGAAGCACCGCAGATATTTTACCGATGAATCCGAACACCACAGCGAGCACAGCTGCTCCGCCTATGACGAATACGCTGAAGGCCCGGGTAATTGCAAGAACTCCTATATTCTCTCCGTAAGAAGTAATGGGAGGACCGCCGATAAGAGATCCAATAATAATCCCGGCACCATCTCCTGTTATCGAGCGGTGAAGGCCCGGCTTTTCAAGGAAGTTCCTGCCCACAACATTGCTCAGCACCATTTGGTGGCCGATATGCTCCGATAGAGTGACCAGGGCAACCGGGGCCATGACCAGGATGACCGCAGGGGAAAAATGCGGTGTATAGGTAGCAAATGGAACCATGAAATCAGGGGCTTGAATCCATTTCGCTGCGATAATTCCGCTGAAATCCACAATTCCTGCGATGCAGGCGGCGATATATCCGACGATGATTCCGAGCAGAATGGGAATGACACCGATGAAGCCTTTGCCAAACATATTAAAGAGGATGGTGGCTGCAAGAGTGATCAAAGCCACGATCAGGTGCTTTGTGCTGTAGATCTGATGCTCTGCACCCGGATTTTTGTACATCGCCATTCCAACAGCCGTACTGGCAAGGCTTAGACCGATTACCATAATGACCGGGCCCACTACGATAGGAGGCAGCAGATTCATCAGCCATCTCATTCCAGCCTTTTTAATAATAAGCGCTACAATTCCATAAATTAGTCCGGCAGCAAAACAGCCGAGCATCGCCGATTCAGGACCGCCGAGTGATTTAGCAGCCGCAATCGGAGCTATGAACGCAAAGGAAGAACCAAGATATGCAGGAATCTTCCCTTTTGTGATCAAGAGATAGGCCAGTGTGGCCAGTCCGCTTGAAACCAAGGCGACAGCAGGACTTAATCCTACTAAAAACGGTACGAGCACCGTAGATCCAAACATGGCGAACAGATGCTGAAGGCTTAAGGTAATCCATTGACCAGCCTTTGGGACTTCATTGACATCCAGTACAAAGTTTCTCTTTTCTGTTTCCATTATATTTTCCCCCTACTTTAGCCCTTTTGTAAGGTTATAGGCGGGATCCATAAAATTTTCATGCTGAATGGATCCTTCCTTTTCAGTCTCACAGGACTGTCTTTAAAGGCTGGTTATTTTTTTATTCTAATATACTTACTTGATCAATCTGATCCACTTCAGAAAGCTTCACCGAGATTTTTTCAGATTGAGAGGTAGGTACATTTTTCCCTACAAAATCTGCACGGACCGGGAGCTCCCGATGGCCGCGGTCGATCAGTACGGCAAGCTGGATCTGGGACGGACGGCCGATATCAATCAAGGCATCCAGTGCTGCCCGCACAGTCCTTCCTGTGTAAAGCACATCATCAATGAGAATGACTTTTTTGCCTGATATTTCAAGAGGGATGTTTGATCCTTTCACTAGAGGATCGCCCGTCTCTGTCTTCTTCGATAAATCATCGCGGTATAAGGTAATATCAATGTCACCGACAGCAATCTCTTTCCCTTCAATCTGGTGGATCCGTTCTGCGAGCCTCCGTGCTATAAAAATCCCTCTGGTACGGATGCCTACTAAGACACAGTGTTCGATTCCCTTATTACGTTCGATAATTTCGTGGGCGATCCTTGTCAAAGCGCGGCGGATTGCCTGTTCATCAAGAACAACAGCTTTTTCTAACATGATTCATCCTTCTTTCACAGGAATTCATTTACGCAAAAAACCCTCCTGCCGGAAAGAGCAGGAGGGTTCCGCGGCTGAATAAGGGGCATACTGCACCTCAGCCTAAACGATTCCTTCTCAGCCTCTCTGGACTGTGTTAAAGGTTCATATTATGTTACATTTATCCTAAAGCTATTCTGGAATATTGTCAAGAGTTTTGTCGTAGCATTGAAAGAAGTTCTACAAAATCCTCTGGCAGAGGTGCCGAGAATTCAAGATACTCTTTGGTTCTTGGATGGGTAAATCCAAGGACGGCAGCATGCAGGGCCTGGCCGCCCAGGTCAAGCGTCTTCCGCGGACCATACTTGGGGTCACCCGCCAATGGATAGCCGATATATTTCATATGTACCCTGATCTGGTGTGTCCTCCCTGTCTCCAGCTTGCATTCGACAAAGGTGAAGTCTTTAAAGCGTTCGAGCACATTAAAGTGAGTGACCGCATGCTTGGAATTTTCTTCTGTAACGGTCATGCTCTGCCGGTCCTTCTTATCCCTTCCAATTGGGGCATCAATGGTGCCGTGGTCATGAGGGATCACTCCATGGACAATCGCATTATATCTTCTGGTTACCGTTTTATCGACGAGCTGCTGAACAAGGCTTTCATGGGCCATATCATTCTTTGCGACCATCAGTAGACCGGATGTATCCTTATCGATTCGGTGGACAATCCCGGGACGGAGAACTCCGTTAATGCCTGATAAATCCTTGCAGTGCGCCATCAGGCCGTTTACAAGTGTTCCGCTCATGTGGCCGGGAGCAGGATGGACGACCATCCCCTTTGGTTTGTTGACCACCAGCACGTCAGCGTCTTCATAATAAATATCGAGATCCATTTCTTCCGCTTCAGCATCCAGCTCCTGCGGTTCAGGAATTTCTACTGTGATTGCGTCTCCCCCGCTGCATTTATAATTGGTCTTTACGGCCTTACCGTTCACAAGCACATGACCTTCTTTAATCCACTGCTGGACCTGCGATCTGGACCATTCCTCATTGGAGGCAGACAACACCTTGTCGATGCGCTCTCCTTTATGTTCTTCCTTAACCGTGATATCCCAATTAGGCATTCTTTTTCTCCTTCGCAATTTTCTCTTCAAACAGCATATAAATAACGAGTAATACAACACCGATGCATAAAGCTGAATCAGCAATATTAAAAACCGGGAAGTTATAATTCACAATGTATACGTGGATAAAGTCTACTACTTCTTTTCTCCAAATACGGTCAATAAAATTCCCGACTGCTCCACCAAGCATAAGGCCCAGGGAAACACCGAGAAGGATATTGTTTCTTGCATGCTTCAGCAGATAATAAACAAGTCCTGCTATCACCGCGATCGTAATAATATAGAAAAACCACATCTGGCCGGCAAGCACACCCCAAGCTGCGCCTGTATTACGGTGTGATGTGATATAAAATACATTTTGGATGATTTCAACACTTTCTCCTAAATAGAGATTCTTCACAATCAGCCATTTTGTTAGTTGATCCAGCGCAATGACAAATAGTGCTATCAAAAAGTAAACCACAATCTCTCCCCCGCTCCTGTAAATGAAAATAGGCCTTCGGTCTCCCGTTTATGCCTATAGTCTACTTATGCATTTTAGCATATCCTTTAAATTTTGGACAATCGCCGGTAAATCAAATGCGGCAATTCATTTATGGCTGCTTGGATCCATACCGCAGAATAACGGTCATAAGATGGCAATGACGATCATTCAGGCATTTTTACGATCATTTAAGTGCAGAGCGGATCATTGTTACTATTCATCTATCATGTTTCAACGGCCGGACCATTCGGGCCTTTTTGTGAGCATTATCGTTTAAACCGGATCGTTTCCTATCCCCCTGACCCTCCGCAACTGCCGTTTGGAACATTAATTTTCAGTTTCGGATCATTCTTTGAATGATACAGATCATAAAAGTGGAAGATTGGATCATATATTTAGAATTCCGGATCATAATCATCTCGGGCATGTACGCGGCATGGAACCCCACTGTTTAAAGTCCCCCGTACAGCTCCTAAAATATATCTGAGAATAAAAAAACTGCAGGAAAACCAGATTTCATCTGAGTTTGCCCTGCAGTTTTGAGACTGATCGGAATCAGCCAGTTTTATTCAATCTCACTAATCACGGATGCGCAGCGTGAGCAAAGAGTTGGATGCTCTTCTATTGTACCCACTTCTTCTTTCACGTTCCAGCAGCGCTCGCATGTTTCACCTTCGGCTTTAGAAACCACTACAGCAGACTGCTCCAGCTTTAAGGCATTCTCTGGGGCTTCGCTGAGATTTCCTGCGATTTCAAACTTGGAGACAATGAACAGCTGATCAAAATCTTCTTCAATGCTTTGAAGCAGTTCTTTGCCGTCAGCATCCACATAGATGGATACTTTCGCATTAAGAGATTTTCCAATGACCTTATCGTTTCTTGCCACTTCCAATGCTTTTAGGACATCATTGCGCAGCTTGAGGAAGCCATTCCACTTCTGTTCAATTTGCTGTGCATTAGGAAGTTCCTTTTCTTCCGGCATATCTGTAAGCTGGACGCTGATTTCAGCAGCTTCCGGTACATGTGCCCAGACTTCATCGGCTGTGTGTGAAAGAATAGGAGACACCAGTTTCGCCAGGCTGACAAGAGATTCATATAAAACGGTCTGAATAGCTCTGCGTTCAGGGTTTTCCATAGCTTCACAATACAGGATATCCTTGGCATAATCCAGATAGAACGCACTTAAATCAAGGGTGCAGAAATTATTAATCGCATGATAAATTCCTGCAAACTCATAGTTGTCATAAGCCTGCTTCACCTGCTTGACCAGCTTATTCAGCTTGACAAGCATGAATTGGTCCACTTCGCGAAGTGAATCATACTCTACAGAGTCCCTGGAAGGAATAAAGTCAGCCAGGTTCCCAAGAAGGAAGCGGAATGTGTTGCGGATTTTTCTATAAACTTCAGCAACCTGCTTCAGGATCGCATCGGATACACGCACATCCGCCTGATAGTCCACAGAAGCAACCCATAGCCGAAGAATATCTGCACCAAGCTGATTCATGACTTTGGCTGGTACGACAATATTGCCTATTGATTTACTCATCTTTCTTCCTTCGCCGTCCAATACAAATCCATGGCTCAATACGCCTTTATATGGCGGTTTTCCTGTCACCGCAACGGCTGTGGAGAGAGATGAGTTGAACCAGCCGCGGTATTGGTCAGAGCCTTCCAAATATAAGTCTGCAGGACGCTGCAGGTCATCCCGCTCTTCCAGAACGGACTGATGGGATGAACCTGAGTCGAACCATACATCCATGATGTCCACTTCTTTCGTGAACGTTCCATTCGGGCTGCCTTCATGTGTGAATCCTTCTGGCAGGAGGTCCTTTGCATCTTTTTCAAACCAGATATTTGAACCGTTCTTGCGGAACAAATCAGAAACATGATGGATCGTTTCGTCTGTGATAATCGGCTCACCATTTTCGGCGTAAAATACCGGGATTGGAACACCCCATGCACGCTGGCGGGAAATACACCAGTCACCACGGTCGCGGACCATGTTAAACAACCTGGTCTCGCCCCATGCAGGAACCCATTTTGTATCTTCGATGCCTTTCAGCAGGTCAGATCTGAAGTCTTTAATGGAAGCGAACCATTGTGCGGTCGCACGGAAAATGGTCGGCTTTTTGGTTCTCCAATCATGCGGATAGGAGTGGGTAATGAAGTTAAGCTTCAGTAATGCCCCCGCTTCTTCAAGCTTTTGGGTAATTGGCTTGTTGGCTTCATCATAGAATAAACCTTCAAAGCCAGGAGCTTCTTTTGTCATGACCCCTTTTTCATCAACCGGACAAAGAACATCCAGATTGTATTTCTGTCCGACAATGAAGTCATCTTCCCCGTGGCCCGGAGCCGTATGGACACACCCTGTTCCAGCTTCTGTCGTTACATGCTCACCAAGCATGACAAGGGAATCACGGCCATATAATGGGTGCTTGGCAATGATGTATTCGAGATCAGAACCCTTCACTTTCTTTTCAACTGAAGGGCTTTCCCAGCCAAGGGTTTCTGTTACCTCCTCACGAAGGGCTTCTGCGATGACATATTTCTTTCCGTCGACAGCCACTACACTGTACTCCAGGTCAGGATGTACAGAGATCCCAAGGTTTGCTGGAATGGTCCAAGGAGTGGTTGTCCAGATGACAATCTCCGTTCCTTCTTCAAGAACATTTTTGCCATCCTTAACAGGGAAGCCTACATAGATGGATGCTGAACGCTTATCATAATATTCGATTTCAGCTTCGGCAAGAGCAGACTCACTGGATGGAGACCAATAGACCGGCTTAAGTCCCTTATAGATATAGCCCTTTTTCGCCATTTCACCGAATACCTTGATTTGCTGTGCTTCGTATTCAGGCTTCAGGGTAATATATGGATTTTCCCAGTCTCCTCTTACTCCAAGGCGTTTGAACTGTTCGCGCTGGCTGTTGATCTGCTCATAGGCATATTCCTCACAAAGCCTGCGGAAATCAGCCACACTCATTTCTTTCCTTTTAACTCCCTTTTTAGTTAAAGCCTGCTCAATCGGAAGGCCGTGTGTATCCCAGCCAGGAACATATGGAGCCTGATAGCCCGACATGGATTTAAAGCGGACGATAAAATCCTTAAGGATTTTATTTAAAGCGTGGCCCATATGGATATCTCCATTTGCATATGGAGGCCCATCATGCAGGACATACATCGGCCTGTCCTTCGTACGTTCCTGAACTTGCTTATAAATATCGATTTCCTGCCATTTTTTCTGGATTTCCGGCTCCCTGTTTGGCAGATTGCCGCGCATAGGGAATTCTGTCTTTGGCATTAAGAGAGTATCTTTATACTCCATATTTTATTCCTCCATTCAATACATACTTTAAAAGCAGATCACGTGCAGTCCTTATTTACAGGCAAATAAAAAAGCCCTCTCATCCCAAAAAGGGACGAGAAGGCTTGATTTCCCGCGGTACCACCCTAATAGACAATGACACATTGTCCTCTTTAGCATCCTTATCGTGGATGAAGCGCCTCATTTACTTCCGGTTAAGGTTCAATTCGGTACTCAAGGGTGATGTTCCATTTCTTCGTTCATGCCAGGCTTCCACCAGCCCTGGCTCGCTTTGAATGACCATAAGAAATATACTGTCCCTCTCATCGTAGCAGTCTGCATATAGAATTACATCGTAATAAAAACTAATATAATAGCTTATTGAGAAATTATAAGATAAATATCATCCTGAAGTCAAGGCGTCCTTACTCTTTGCTGAGCTCAAGGTCCGATGCATCGATTTCGTACTGCATCAGCTGATCCCAGTCATCTGTATTCAGCATATCCAGCTGCGCTTCGATCAGCATTCTGAACCTCGTCCGGATGACCTTGGACTGCTTTTTAAGATCTTCGATGTCAAGAGCTACTTTTCTTGCCTTGGAAAGGGCTTCATTCACAATCCGGTCAGCATTTTTTTCAGCCTCTTTCAAGATGAGCTTCGCTTCCTTCTGGGCGTTCCTCTTGACTTCCTCACCAGCTTCCTGGGCAATCACAATGGACTTGTTCAGGGTATTTTCAATATTGGTGAAATGGTTCAGACGTTCTTCCAGCCCCGCCACCCGTTCTTCCATTTCCTTTTTTTCACGGATGATTATTTCATAATCCTTAATGATCTGGTCCAGAAATTCATTCACTTCATCTTCATCATAACCACGGAATCCTTTACTAAACTCCTTATTATGTATATCTAACGGGGTTAAAGGCATTCTCGCACCTCCAGAACTTTTTTGTCTATCATAATCATATAATACTATACTAATTTTCGACAGCTTTTTTTATAAACCCTTCTTCATTTCAAATTATTTTTGCCTGCCGCCAATGATCCTCCATTTATCCTTTTTTGTTTTCCCTTCTAAGGAAATAATCTTGAGACGGCCAAAGCCCCTGACGGAAAGGATATCCCCCTCCCGAATTTCAAAGGAAGCCTGATCAGTCTGTCTCCAATTCACCTTTACCCTGCCCTGTTCGATCAGGAGCTGGGCTTTCTGCCTTGAGAGCTTGGTTAGAGCGGAAATGACAGCATCCAGTCTCATTGAGCTGACCGTAAGTGAGGTTTCCTCCCAGACTTCTTCAGTTTCCACAGCCTCAGAGAAAGGGAGTTCATCCAGCTTGATGGAAGCTTTACCGATCTTTTCTAGATTAGCCCTAAGGTAGGAGTCCACTTCCTTTGCAGCAATAAATTGGATCCTGTCACTGTTCATCAGAACATCTCCAAACTTCTCCCTTTTTAAACCAAGGGACATTAAGCTTCCCAAAACCTGCCGATGTTCGATGGAAACAAATTTTTTGGGATAAGAGATTTCATACAGGCTGATCTGAAAATCCTCCTGGGAAGGGGAAAAATAGGACGGACAGAGCAGTGCCCGGTTTCTTTCCGCGTGTTCACTTCCTCCAAATACATGGAGCTGGACCTCCTCATCAGCACCTATGATGGAACGGAGGATAAATAATTCCCTTGGATCCAGGAAATCGGTCAGCTTAGGGGCATACAGGTCTTTAACCTGCTCCCTCCAGCCTGTAAACAGGTCGATCAGTTCCCTTTCCTCTGGACGGAAATGCTGGTATATATCCATGATTTCACCTTGATTCTACTAATTTTTTTATAACACACTTTTGGAAGTCTATCCAATTCAACAAAAAACCTTGCTATTCCGGCAAGGTTTTTGAAATATTTATATATCCCTGTTTCAGGCAATCCAGTAAAAGAGCTGGCGCAGACCTGAAGAGGCAAATCTCAGCACCATAAATGCCAGGATAGGAGAAATATCGATCATCCCGATAGGCGGAATGATCTTCCTGAACGGTTCTAAGTATGGCTCGCATATCCTTGCCAGAAATTGGCCCACAGGAGTCTGCCTCGCCCCTCCAAAGAAGGACATGAGTAAATAAATGATCAGCGCATACGAATAAATGCTGATTAATTTACTGATGATGCTCAAAATGAATTCCATTAAGGTCTACCACCTCGCTTCATCATAATCTTGTTCTGCGGCATACTCGGTAATAGTCCCTGAAACATCAACATTATCCGGGGTGCACAGAAATATATTGGTTCCGATCCTTTGGATGTCACCGCCGAGGGCATAGACCGTCCCGCTAAGGAAATCTACAATTCTTCTTGCCTGGTCATGGTCAATTTTTTGAAGGTTGACCACAACAGAACGTCGGTTTTTCAGTTCATCCGCCACAGTCTGGGCTTCCGAATAGGCTCTTGGCTCTGCAAGGTATACCTTTGCATTCGGCTTCTGCACACTTTGAAGGCTCACGACATTCTGTCCAGTCTGCTTAAACCCTCTCTGCGGCCTCTTATCCTCAAATTCCTCTTCCATGATTTCTTCTTTATATTCCACTTCATCATCAAGAGCAAAAAATGATTTGAACTTTGATACAAGGGTCATTATGATACCTCCTTAAAAATTTTAGCCAACTAATGCAGTGCCTATCCGAATGAAAGTGGCTCCTTCTTCCACTGCAATCTGGTAGTCATTGGACATTCCCATTGATAATTCATGACAAGGAGCATTTTTAATGCCAAGCTGCTGTATCTTTTCTTGAAGTTCTTTAAGCTCTCTGAAGCATTTACGGATTAATTCTTGATCTTCTGTCAAAGGCGCCATGGTCATGAGGCCTTCCAGGATGATTTTATCATGTTCGCTGCACTCTCTGATAAAATCCAGCACTTCCTCAGGCTTTAAGCCATGCTTGGACTCTTCACCGGATACATTCACCTGGACGAAGCATTTTTGGGGCAAGGCAGCCCTTTTTTGAATTTCCTCAGCAAGGGAAAGCCTGTCCAGCGAGTGAATGTAGTCAGCCTTGCCAATGACCGATTTTACCTTCCTGGTCTGCAGACTTCCTATAAAGTGCCAGACAGGCTTATCGCCCAGCACTGCCCGCTTTCTGTCAAGCCCGTCATCCCTGTTTTCCCCAAAATGAAGGACTCCGGCCTCAAACGCCTCCACTGCTCGTTCTTCTGAAACATATTTTGTAACTCCCACAATCTTGACGTCTCTCGGGTCCCTTCCGCTTTTGCGGCAGGATTCCTCGATTTTTTCAATTATGGACTTTAAATTTTCACTAACCTTCAACTGATGCGTCCTCCTTCAAGCCGATAAAAGCCAGCATACGGCCTGTTTTCCCTTGATCTTTCCGATGGGAGAAGAAAAAGTCGCCATGACAGCTTGTACAATAATCCGTGAGGAGAATATTCGACCTTGGAACGCCTGCCTTTTCAAGAATCATGGCATTCAGCTCTTTAAGGTCCAGTCTGTATTGTCCCTCACTAATTTGATTATAGGGCTTTTTGTCAGTTTCTTCTAGTCTGTTTTTAGCGAATTCAATCACTCTGTCGTCTACTATGTAGCAGTCTTCGCAAATGGACGGGCCGATTGCTGCGATGATGTCAGATGGCTGGATGCCTTCCTTTTCCCAGGCAAGGACCATCTTCTCTCCTATCCCCCCGACGGTTCCTTTCCACCCTGCATGGGCAACCCCCACAATAGAGCGGCCCCTCGCTGTAAAATAAAGCGGAACACAATCTGCATAGCAGAGTGTTAAGAGAATCCCTGCTTCCTCTGTATAGAATGCATCGGTTGCCCTTATGGCGGACTCATAATCAGCCGATCCTTTTCCTTTATCTTCAGCAGTTACCTTCAGCACCTTTGTCTCGTGCGTCTGCTCTGCTCCGACCCATTGCCCCAGTCCGAACCCGAGAGAGTCCGCGACAAGCTTCCTGTTTTCGGCGGCATGCCCGGGAAAATCCCCAACATGAAACCCAGTATTCAGCGTCTGATATTCCCCGGTGCTGACACCGCCGTTCTTTGTCGTAAATCCTGCTTTTATTCCAGGACATATTTCCTCGAAATCCGCTAATGTGAAATAGCGTTCATTCCTAAGGATAAATGGTTCTGTCATGAAACACCCTCATTTTACATTTTTTTTTAGTGTAACACAGAACCTGGCCGGATTAATAACTTCCAGAACATTTTCGTTAAAAAGCTTTTATTAGGAGCTGTAAATAAATGGGCATACAGGAACCTCTATTCTTGAAAGGGATTAAGGGATGTATGATTTTTAATAATAATTACATCTTCACCGATTTTAATGATCCTGTTCCATGGAATCTGTTCATCTTCCTCTTTTTTAAAAATTCCCTTAAGCTTTTGAGATCCTGAGACAATCAGCCCTTCGATTATCCCCTTTTCAATATCCACTTCAAGATCTAAAATGGAACCAAGCTTTTTCCCGTCACTTATTGAAATAATGTCTTTCATCTGCATTTCCGAAATTCTAAACATGGCGGCACCCTCCAGGCTTTTTATCATGTATATGCTCCAATAAATGCAGGCATGAAAACAATCGGGGGTCTGTTTTGTACATTAAAAGGCCCGCCTCATGAATGTCCAATCACCGCTTCCCTAAAAGGAAAGCCATGATCGGACATCAAGGCGGGCTTGTTTATAATTGGATGATTCTTCCTGACTTCTTAAAACTGTCCTGCCTATCCCCATAAGGCAGCAAAACATTTCTCAGAAGGATATTTATATTAGTGCTGGATATTTTTATTCATTTGTTTGATGGCTGCTTTTTCAAGACGGGAAACCTGAGCCTGGGAAATCCCAATTTCCTCAGCAACCTCCATCTGTGTTTTCCCCTGGAAGAACCTTTTTCGAAGGATCATTTTTTCCCTTTCGTTCAGCCTTCTCATGCCTTCTTTTAGGGCAATCTCATCAATCCAGAGGTTGTCCTTATTTTTTTCATCACTGAGCTGGTCCATTACATATATGGGATCGCCGCCGTCATTGTAGATCGGCTCGAATAAGGAAACAGGGTCCTGGATGGCGTCCAGGGCAAATACAATTTCCTCGTGTGGCACCTCTAGCACTTTTGCAATTTCTTCAGCAGTCGGTTCCCGCGATGCCTCGCTCATAAGCCTTTCCTTTACCTGAAGAGCCTTATATGCGATATCTCTCAATGAACGGGAAACTCTGATTGGGTTGTTATCCCTTAGATACCTTCTGATTTCTCCGATAATCATCGGCACAGCATACGTAGAAAATTTCACATTCTGACTCAGGTCAAAATTATCAATGGATTTCATCAATCCGATGCAGCCAACCTGAAACAGGTCATCCACATATTCTCCACGGTTATTAAATCTTTGGATCACACTTAGAACAAGCCGGAGATTTCCATTTACCAGTTTTTCACGGGCATAGTCATCCCCTTCTTGCATTTCTTTAAAGAGCTTTCTCATTTCTTCATTTTTAAGAACCGGTAATTTGGATGTATCCACACCACAAATTTCAACTTTATTTCTAGTCAATCCATTCCCTCCTAACAGGAGCTGCTGTACAAAAAACAGTATCTCCCCGGGAGGGAAAAATATGCACCCCAGCCAATGCCTGCATGGGGTGCACTTCCATATAAAGCCAGTATTATTAAGGGATTTTCACTAGGAAAAATATTTTTTTAGACCATTTTATTAAATTCTTTCCTCAATCTTTTGATGATTCTCTTTTCCAGCCGTGAAATGTATGATTGGGAAATCCCAAGCATATCCGCAACATCCTTCTGCGTTTTTTCCTCTCCGCCTAAAAGACCGAACCTGAGCTCCATGATCTGCTTCTCTCTATCAGACAGCTGCAGCAGCGCTTTGGTCAAAAGCTTCCGGTCCACATTGGCTTCCAGGTCCTTTGTAATGATGTCCTCTTCGGTGCCCAATACATCGGAAAGGAGCAGTTCATTGCCATCCCAGTCAATGTTCAAAGGCTCATCAAAGCTTACCTCAGACCGTATTTTATTGTTTCTCCTTAAGTACATAAGAATTTCATTCTCAATACAGCGGGATGCATATGTAGCAAGCTTAATCTTTTTTTCGGGATTAAATGTATTCACTGCCTTAATTAAACCGATTGTCCCAATGCTGATCAAATCCTCAATATTGATGCCCGTGTTTTCAAATTTCCTGGCAATATAAACGACAAGCCTTAGATTTCTTTCAATCAGCATGGACCTTGCAGCCTCGTCGCCTCCAGGAAGCTTATTGATCAAAATTTCTTCTTCTTCCTTGCTGAGAGGAGGCGGCAGTGCTTCACTTCCCCCGATATAAAAAATTTCGTCGGTCTTTAAACCCAGTTTCATTAATAATTTATACCAGTAGTAATGCAGTCGAAGCAGCCACTTTTTCAATCTCTTTTCCTCCTTCAATATGGGACTATGAAGCACTTTTTCCAGCAGCGGCAGCGATCATTTTAGGATGCAGGATGGCCTGATATTCAGAATCCGGGGAAAGCTGCTGAAGAGTAAACGAAACCAGGCACTTTGAAATTGGGGCTGGTTTTCCATCCATGAAAATACGGACAGAGTCCGGCTTAAATGCCGGAAGAAGCTGCTGATCCACCCCAATTACTTTGCTTGGTATGAGACGCAGCCTGTCTCTCCATGGAAAATCTGGATCCTCTGCAATTTCCATGATGTCTTCCGGATGCGCCAGCAGTTCAAAGATGATGGGCGGAAGATGCTCCTCCATCCCTTTAATTGATAAGAACATGATAGGTGCACCCGTCAGGGGATCGTACAGCTGATTACCGCTGTCGACCAGTCCCAAAGCTTCTGCTTCAAAGCTGCCCAGCTTTACTTTCAGCTTGACTAATTGATCATATTTAATCTTAGTCATCTCAAGGCTTTCCAGGTTCTTCTTTGAAAACAGCCAGGCAATAGGGAACCCAATGATGACGAACAGCCAGCTTACCGGATCTCCATAGCCCTTCATCAGATAAGCGGCCTTGGTCTCAACAGATGTCCAATTGGATTGAAAGAAAAAGTGAACTCCGATCATCATACCCCCTACTAGAAACGTAATTAGATATAATGCCAGCAGTCCCTTGATAAAGTACTTCCACCTCTTAAAACCAAAAACCGCAAGAATCATAAGCACAGAAAATAAAAGCTTAATCAGTGGATATTCTGCCCATGCATACAATGGGGAGAAGTTCAATACAATTATGATAGAGCCGATGAACCCACCGGCAGCCGCCCTGATCAGGGAATAATTCCTCTTTAACAGGATGGCTGTGCCCGCAAGGAGCATGGTGTCAAATAACCAATTCAACAGCCAGATGACATCCGCATACATAACCAAAAACCTACCACCCCGCTAAACGTAAATCCGGTATGTTTTTAAGAAAGTATATCGTACATCCCTTCTGAAATCTGTCACTTTTTGAGATGGATTTAACAGTTTTTTTTAGACTTTTTTCCGGTTCTTGTCAACTGAAATGCGGAAAGCGGTGCCTTTCAAACTAGAAATAATTAAAGCCCCTATGATTTACAAATCTTATTCAAAAACTTATACCATTTGAAAGGCAGAGACCCGACAAGCATAAGGCGGACAGGCTGTGGGGAGTGCCCTTCTCCCCATAGACTGTCTGACTTATGACTCGAGGGTCTCAGCTTGGAGCTGGACATCAAGAAAAGCGGAAAGCGGTGCCTTTCAAACTAGAAATAATTAAAGCCCCTATGATTTACAAATCTTATTCAAAAACTTATACCATTTGAAAGGCAGAGACCCGACAAGCATAAGGCGGACAGGCTGTGGGGAGTGCCCTTCTCCCCATAGACTGTCTGACTTATGACTCGAGGGTCTCAGCTTGGAGCTGGACATCAAGAAAAGCGGAAAGCGGTGCCTTTCAAACTAGAAATAATTAAAGCCCCTCTGATTTACCACAGAATAAAATAAAGGGATTCAGAATGTAAGAATTCTGAATCCCATTGTCGAAAAAAATAAACCGGCTCCTCGATGGGAGCCGGATTTAGTTTGGTTATTATCTTCTGCGGTTTCTGTTTCGCAGGAATGTTGGGATGTCCAATGCATCTTCACCTTGCTGCCTGTTGTTTTCCATCTGCTCTTCTCTTTTCACTTCGCGCTTTATCGGCTGCTGCTGGCGCTGTGAGCCGAAAGAAGGCTGCTGGCTGTAAGAAGATGAAGGCTGCTGCTGTTGCTGCTGGTTCATTGAAGGTCTTTGCTGCCTGGACTGCTGCTGGATCTCAGCTTCGCTGAATCCGGTCGCGATGACAGTCACGACGATTTCATCTTTAAGATTTTCATTGATTACAGATCCGAAAATCATGTTTACTTCCTGGTCTGAGGCTGAAGCAACGATATCGGCTGCTTCCTGAACTTCAAACAGGCTTAGGTTGGTGCCGCCGGTAATGTTCATCAATACGCCTTGAGCGCCGTCAATGGACGTTTCAAGAAGCGGACTGGAAATGGCTTTTTTGGCTGCCTCAGCGGCGCGGTTTTCACCAGTTGCCACACCGATACCCATGAGCGCTGAACCTTTGTTTGACATTATGGTTTTAACATCTGCAAAGTCGAGGTTGATCAAACCAGGAACGGCGATAAGGTCAGATATACCCTGAACACCTTGTCTAAGTACATTATCTGCTTCACGGAAGGCTTCAAGCATTGGAGTGCTCTTGTCTACGATCTCAAGCAGACGATCGTTCGGTATAACGATCAGCGTATCGACTGCTTCTTTCATGCCTGAGATACCGCCCTGGGCCTGCGTGGCACGCTTTCTGCCTTCGAAGGTAAACGGACGTGTGACAACACCGACCGTTAGGGCACCTAAGTCCCTTGCGATCTGAGCAATAACGGGGGCTGCACCGGTTCCAGTACCGCCGCCCATTCCGGCCGTTACGAATACCATATCCGCGCCGCGGAGAGCCTCTTCAATCTGCTCTTTGCTTTCTTCTGCCGCCTTTTTGCCGACTTCCGGGTTTGCACCTGCACCCAGTCCGCGGGTTAATTTACCGCCTATCTGCATCTTAATCTCTGCTTTTGATAAGTTTAAGGCTTGGGCATCTGTATTAACTGCAATGAACTCCACGCCCTGGACCCCATGCTCTATCATTCGGTTAACGGCATTGTTACCGCCGCCGCCTACGCCAATGACTTTTATCGTTGCTAACGAATCTAAATTACTATCAAACTCTAACATAACAATCCTCCTATTTTAACGATCTACAAAGATGTATCATTACTTATTGGCTATAAGCCTATTCAAAAAAGTAGCCGAGGAACTTTTTAAATTTGGAATCCCCTTTTTCAGCCGGCTGTTTTTCAACGCGCTCTTTCGGCTGGGCAGGCTTTTGGGATCTTCTTTCTGATTTTTCCGCCGGGATTGCTGCTTCCACAGGAGTACCTAATGAGGTTCCCTGCATTCTGCTTTTTCTGCAGGCATGCTTTATAAGGCCGACAGCCGTTGTGTACTGAGGTTCCCGAACACCTATATAGTTAGGCTCTGCCATTCGGACGCGGTTCTGGAACACAAGCTGTGCAAGCTCCAGGACTCCTGGCATTTTAACAGCTCCTCCAGTCAATACAAAACCGCCGGGAAGATCCTGATACCCCATCCTGCGGATTTCATCCGTGATCAGATCAAATATCTCAGAAAGCCTTGCTTCAATGATTTCAGAAATCATCAGCTGATTGCATGGCTGAAGCTGATCGCTGCCGATGATTGGAACATTGAATATATCATCTTCAGAAGCATCATCATAAAATGCATGCCCATGAGTGATTTTAATCTTTTCCGCATCATCTGTTGTTGTCCTTAATACAATAGAAAGATCTTTTGTCAGCGTTTCACCGCCGATAGGGATGGCAAAGGTTGATTTTAAATGCCCCTGCTCAAATAGGGCAAGAGTTGTTGATCCGCCCCCGATATCAACCAATGCAACTCCAAGCTCTTTTTCATCTTTCGATAAAACCAGAGAACCGGCTGCCAGCGGCTGCAGGGCTATATCTGTGATTTCAAGGCCCGCTTTTTCTACACAGCGCAGTGTGTTATGTAGTAATGTTCTTAATCCTGTAATAAGTATGCCTTTCATCTCAAGACGAACACCGATCATGCCGCGCGGGTCGCTGATTTCGTCCAGTTCATCGACCTTATAGTGGATGGGAATCACATCGATGATTTCCCTGTCAGAAGGAATAGTCAGAAGCTCTGCAGCCTCTCTTACCCGTGCCACGTCTTCCTCTGTTATTTCCTTGTTGCTGCTGGAGACAGCTACTACACCGTGACATGGCTGAAGGCCGATGTGATTGCCGCTGATTCCAACGACTACCCGTTTAATTTCAATACCTACCATTCGTTCAGCCTGCTCAACAGCTCTTTGAATAGAATGAACTGTTTCGTCTATATCTACGATGGAACCCTTTTTTATCCCTTCGGATTTAACGTTCCCAACGCCAATTATGTTTAATGTGTCATTGACCATTTCACCAATGATAACTTTTGCACTGGATGTACCGATGTCAAGACTTACGTATATTTCATTGCTGTTCATTCTATGGCACCTCCTTTGATAGAAAAAGTATTTTTTCGAACAACAAACTTGATTTATATAATATATAGAATAGTATATACGCTAATAAATTACTATTAAAAACAATTCGTCAAAAGCAGTATAAACCCTTTTATTTCTATAAACTTTTTTCTGGTGATTTAGACCATTTTGCCAGCAGAATCCTTCTTATGACTGCTATATTTTGAAAGAGTCTGACTCCGAAGGCAAACACGGCAGCTAAGTACAAGTCTACACCAAGATGAACACCTAGAAAAGCTAAACTTGCGGCCAATATAATATTAAAAAAGAAACCGGAGACAAATACCCTTTCATCATACAAGTTTTGGAGATAGGCCCTCATTCCACCAATCAAAGTATCTAACGCTGCCAAAACAGCAATTGAAAGATAATTGGAATACTCAGCTGGAATCCGGATATCTGTCATCAGCCCTAAAAACACTCCTACTATTAATCCAAAAATGGGAAGCCACATCAAGAATCCCCCTTTTCATCCTGTTCTGATGGCTCCATGCCATCAATTTCCAGCTTATTTTTATAGGCAGGGATAACCAGGTTTTTGATTGGAGAGGAAATCTCTACATTTAAGTTATCAACGAAGAACTGTTCAATAATCTCCGATACTTTCATTCGGTCATAAAGCGACTGTGCATCCTCGGCATCTGCCTTGATTTCAATCGGATAATTCTTAAGTGAATAGCCGTCGATTTTTGGCTCGCCGTTTATATCCCTGATCACCGTATTATTAATGACCCGCTGGCCGTTTATGGATATTGAATCAGCACCATACATATTCAGCTCATTGATTAACCGCCTCAAGAGATCAGGAGAGATGGAATGGAAATCTTCACCCAAGAGCTCTGCTTCCTTAAGAGGGCTGATACGGATCAGGATTCCGCCGCCCGCAGTTTCGGTTAAACCAGCCTCTCTTTTCAGTTCTGCCAGCGTCTGTTTTAAAGCCTGTTCTTTGCCTGTATTCTGCTTCACATCATAGTTTTCAAGCTGATGTTCGAGCCTGGTTGTTTCCGCAAGTATTTTTGACTGCTTCTGCTGTTCATCCAGGATACTTGAACGAAGCTCCCACGCATCTCTGTTATCCTTTAATTTCGGTGACCTCATTGTTTGAAACTGAACAGCAAGCATGAATCCAGCAATGACAGAGATGACGGTGACTCCCCATTTTGTTTGTTTATTCATCCTATTCACCAACTTTCCTGCGGCCCGCTAGCTGCCGCCAAGGGCAGGATTCATTTCCAGCTCATCTTCCTTTTCTATGGAAAAGGTAATATTTTCATTGACCAGCTGGTCCTTAACTCCTCCGTTGATGTTCAAGCCTGCCTCCAAGACATCCGGATCACCGATCGCCGTTATCTCAAAGGGAGCCGGATGCTGGCTGCCATCAACTGTGATGACCGGACCGTTACAAACAATATAAGAACGGCGGGTAAACCTCTGTCCATTTATGGCGACAGCCTCTGCACCTGATATGAAGAGTTCATTCACAACCTTAAAAATATGCTGTTCATGGACGATATAACTGTTCACATCACTATCGGACCTATACTCGCCATCTTCCAGGGTAACCCTTACCCCTTCCCCCTTGACCTTCACCTTACCTAAGAACATCCGATATTTTTCGGCTTCTTTTGTAATGGCTGCAAAATTCTGTTCAGAAGAGGAAAATCGGTTCTCCACCCTGGTGATCTCCGCCTGTCTGTAAGACAGCTCCTTTTGCAGCTTCCGGGTCTTTTCTTCCTCTTCCACCAGCTTCTTCCTCAAACTATATTCCCGGTCCCAGCTCTGATCAGAAAGCTTGTGCCTATCCGTGTTTTTTTTTGTCAGGCTGTAAGAAAAAGCAACCATAAAGCCTAATACAAGAGCGACAAGGGAAAGGACAAAGTGCTTGCTCCTAATTTTCAACTTCCGCCGTTCCCCTTTCAATCTTTGCTATTCTTTTTTCCCCGTTCCTGCATTCTTTTCATATGCCTTGAAAAAAGAACCCACTTCAAGGTCGATGACTCCCTTCACTCCAGGGTCCAGCTGGCTGACTATCGAAGGATAATGAACCAGCTTGTCCGCAAGTCCCTTGCTTGTGGCATTTACCTCAAATCCATCATTCATATAGATAATCAAATGATAAGGATCTGTTTTTGTCGGATCATTATGAATCTCGGAGACGGAATTCAATATTTCCTGGGGAAGTTTGGCCAACTCCCCTACAAGCTGGGTCAGTGTGCCCCCTTCCTTAAAATCGATCAGGATCGGGGCATAGCCTGGAAGTTCTCCTTTTTTCAAAGGAGCAAGCTGCTTTCCATTCTGCAGTATAGGAGAGTACCGTGATTCATCTGCCTGATAGCCGATACGTCTATACTCTTTCACCGAAATGGAGATATAGTTTGGGAAGGTCACGGAGACCTTCGCAGATTTAATCTGCGGATTGGCTTTCAGCCGTTTGAGAACTCCGTTTTTATCCACCTTCCAGATATTTTCCCCTTTGGACACTCCGCTCTCCTTAATAAGCCGTTCAGACGCTATGTACTTATTTCCATCGATCCGAATTTCTTTTACATGGCTCAGGGGAGATTGAAGATAAATGACGGTTGCAATCATAAGGAAGAAAAACGAAAGCAGCAAGGTAAGGCGCCTGTTCGCCTTCCTTTTTCGGACTTGCTTGAGCTTGGGAATGCGGTCCTCTATTGACACAATGTTGCCTTTCTCCAATTATTCCACCTCTCCCAAAACGAAGGCTGAATCATAAAATCTATATTTTCGACTAGCACTCATATTCATTTATCAGGTTTATTTTCAGAAAAAAGTGATTCAATGAATTATAGCACAATTCCCTGTTGTTTTGGCCCTTCTCCGCTATTTTCTTCCAATGATTTCAACTTCAGTTTCCATTCGCACACCATATTTTTCAAAGATGGTATCCTTCACATGCTGAATCAGGGCAAGCACATCTTCTGAAGAAGCTCCTCCTGCATTGACAATGAAATTGCCATGCATTTCAGAGATTTTTGCTCCTCCAATAGAATGTCCCTTTAGTCCAGCTTCCTGTATTAATTGACCTGCATACTTGGGAAGGGGATTTCTAAAGATGCTCCCTGCGCAAGGAAGATTATATGGCTGTGTATCTTTGCGGTAATTTTTATTCCCCTTTATTTCCTGGACAATTTTTTCTTTGTCACCTTCTTCAAGGCGGAATACCGCTTCAATCACAATGCCGGGTCTTTTAGTCTGAAGAACCGAGGTTCGATATGAGAACTCCATTTCTTCATTTGTCAGCCATTTGATTTCTCCATCATCAAATAACACCCTGGCTTTCACAAGAATCCTGGAAATGTCAGAGCCGTGAGCCCCTGCATTCATATAGACAGCTCCTCCGACTGAACCAGGAATACCGCCGGCAAACTCCATTCCGGACAGTCCCTTTTTGCTTATTTGTGTCGCCAGGCTCACTAAAGAGAATCCACCTGATACCTTGATTTCACATCCGGATATCTCCAATTCGGAAATCCCGGTTCCAAGCTTGATGACAGCCCCTTCAATTCCTCTATCACTGACAAGAAGATTGGAGCCGCGGCCTATGGCCCTCCAGGGTATATGATGTTTTCTGATGACATGCATGGTTTTTTCAAGGTTTTCTACTGACGATGGTTCAATAAAAAGATCCGCAGGTCCGCCAATTTTCATCGTTGTATGATTTGCAAGAGGTTCGTTTTCGGACACCTTGCCAACATTTAAGTCCGAAAGCTCTTGAATGATTTCATTCATTTTATCTTCGTTCCTTTCTAAAGCTGTTTTCCTTTGCGATGCCATAGGAAAAGCAGAGCTTCTCATTTCCCATGGCTCAGAGAAACATCTGCTTCATCCAAAGTATGGCACTTTCATTTATTTACCAGCTGTCAGCCAGGCAGGGCATGAAGTACTCTAGTTTATGATGGCGGTCAGCCCGGGTGTTCCGGTTATTCTGCCATTATTTTTTTATCAGCTGATTCATCAATGTATAGAGCCTGTCTGCCGAATCAGGCACACCCATCTTTTTGGCTGCCTGCTTCATTTCCATCAGTCTGGAAGGATCCAGGATGATCGAATCAATGGCATTGACCAGGCTGCCGCCAGTCAGGTCTTTTTCCAGGATAAGCTCGGCGGCCCCTTCATTGCTTAGCGCCCTTGCGTTTTTTTCCTGATGATTTTCTGTTACATATGGGCTGGGAATAAGAATGCTCGGAATTCCAAGCGCTGTAAGTTCTGCCAGCGTGGTTGCCCCGGATCTCGTAACAGCAAGGTCAATTCCCGGCAGGAGCTCCGGCATATTGTGTACAAACGGCTTGATCACCACATTTTCGGGATTTGAATGGAGCTCTGTTTCTTTAAGGATGGATTCATAGTGTACATCTCCAGTGATGTATAGGATTTGGTACGGTTTTCCTCTAAGCTCGCCAAGCGTTTTTATGACTGCATTATTGATTGGACGCGCACCCCTGCTTCCCCCAAAGATCAAAACGGTTTTTTTTGCAGGATCGAGTCCCAGAGCGGTAATTCCGCTTTTCCCCTTATAGTTAACAACCTCAGAAGCCCTGGGGTTTCCAGTGAGCTGGGTCTTGCCTTCAGGAAAGAAGGGCCGAGCTTCTTCAAAACAGACAGCGATTTTATCGACATATCTGCTCAGGAATTTATTGGTCAGGCCAGGGATGCTGTTCTGCTCATGGATGATGGTCGGCACTCCCAGTTTGGCTGCAGCATACACGACAGGTCCGCAGACATACCCTCCCGTACCGATTACCACATCAGGCTTGAATTCACGCAGCATTCTTTTTGAGTCCCTTGTTCCTTTTAAAAACCTTAATACTGTTTTGATATTTTCAAAGGATACTTTCCTTTTGAAGCCTGTAATATGAATGGATTTGAAAGGAATGTCCTCTCTCGGGACGATATTGCTTTCAAGTCCATTTTCTGTTCCAATATAAAGAAACGAGGCATTCTTGTCCCTTTTTTTTATTTCCCTGATTAAAGCGAGTGCAGGATAAATATGTCCTCCTGTTCCACCGCCGCTCACAGCTATTTTCATTGATCAATGTCACCTCTAGAGTTTTAAGAAGGCCTGAGTATAGTTTCCTACCCCATGCTGCTTCCAGCAGCGCCAAGTGGCTTGAACCCTCATATAAATTTACACCTTCATTATCATACAATATTACCTATCATTTTTAAAATGTTGTTTGGATAAGGATATGAAATATATGTATTAAGAACCCAATATTTTATGCTTTTTCTTATGCCCGGCAAAATCTGTCCCGCATATTGGGGAGTCTGGCCAATCTTGCAGCTTTGTCGGTTTACCCTATTCTACTATATTCTAAACAGAGCTTCATTTCCAACTCAAATATGACTATTTATCTGTCTAACTTATGGCAGGCTTTCCTTATATTTGCTGACAGGCAATTTTAGTCCTAGTAAAGAAGCCCTGCAGTAAGCTGCAGGGCTCTTTGTTTGAAAAAAAACAGTATGAAAGCCCCTGATAAGGGTCAATATCTCGAATACCGGCTGATATTCAGCAGCACTCCTATGGCCATCAGCATAAGCGTCAGTGAAGAACCTCCATAACTTAAAAACGGAAGGGTAATTCCTGTAACTGGCATGAGACCTGTGACCACCCCGATATTGATCATGACCTGGATGGCCACCATAGCGATAATTCCCACCGCCAAAAAGCTTCCATAGAGATCCGGTGCACCCAAGGCAATCCTGATCCCCCTCCAGAGCAGCAGGGCAAAAAGAAGGATGACGAAAGAACCTCCGATAAAGCCAAGCTCCTCTGAAAGAATAGCAAAAATGAAATCTGTCTGCGGTTCCGGCAAATAAAAGAATTTCTGCCGGCTCTGTCCCAGGCCTAGCCCAAACAAGCCGCCCGGCCCTATAGCATACAGAGACTGGATGATCTGAAAACCGCTTCCAAGAGGATCCTGCCACGGATCTAGGAAGGAGGTGATCCTTTTAATTCTATAGGGTGCTGACGCAATCAGCGCAACAAACCCTCCGGCTCCCAACAAGCCAAGCCAGGCAAAATGCTTCAGCCGGGCTCCTGATACAAAGATCATTACGATACAGGTCCCTGTCATAACCGTGCCTGTCCCCAGATCAGGCTGAAGCATGATGAATCCAAAGGCAGTAAATACAAGAGCCAAAGCTGGCAGCAGTCCCATTTTAAATGAAGTGATGTATTTCTGCCTTTCTGAAAGAAATTTTGCAAGAAAGGCGATCATGGCCAGCTTCATGAATTCTGACGGCTGAATGGAAAAAGCCCCTACGCCGATCCAGCTTCTCGATCCATTGCGGACCATGCCGATTCCCGGGACCAGAACCAGGATCAGAAGGACAAAGCAGATGATCAAAAGAATTTTGGCCCATGAACGCCATGTCCAATAATCAATATTCATGATAAAAAACATGGCCAGAATCCCTACACCTGCAAAGAGAAGCTGTCTCTTTGCGAAAAAAAACGAGTCATTGAATTTGTAGTCTGCCCAAATTGCGCTTGCACTGTATACCATGATCAGGCCGACAGCCAGCAGCCCCAGGGCTGCGATGATTAAAATGAAATCCGGGTTTGACTTTTTATAAGGCATGGAATACACCCTCTGGCTGATAAATTTGAGCCGGCAAGCTGTAAGCATTGACTGGTTTGGACAAAGCAAAAGACGATAAAGCAGAACTCTATCGTCTTAGTTAATCCGATGCTATTCAAAGGAGGAGTAGAAGCAGCTCTAAGGAACCGGAATCTGCTTCTTTTCTGTAACCAAGCTCTTACTTAAGTTTATGCACAGCCTCCATAAACATGTCTCCTCTGACCTCAAAAGTTTTATATTGGTCCCAGCTTGCACAAGCTGGGGAAAGAAGGATTGTATCTCCTTCCTCTGAGAAGGAATATGCTGCAGGAACCGCATCCACTACATTATGGACACGTTTTATGATACTTATTCCTGCTTCTCTTGCTGCGCGCTCGATTTTCGGAGCTGTTTCCCCAAAAGTAACCAAAGCTTTAACATTCTGCAGTGCAGGTATCAATTCATCAAACTCATTCCCTCTGTCAAGCCCCCCTGCAAGAAGGATTGTAGGACCATTGAAAGAACGCAGAGCAGCGGCTGCAGAAAGGATATTGGTAGCCTTCGAATCGTTATAAAATCTTCTTCTGTTGATTTCCTTAACGAACTGCAGGCGGTGCTTCACTCCTGTGAACGCAGTGAGGATGCTTTCAATTGCCTCATTTGATACACCGCTAAGCTTGGAAGCAGCGATGGCGGCAAGAATGTTTTCCTGATTGTGTTTGCCCGGAAGTGCCACCTTAGACAATTCTATTATTTTTTCTCCCCTGAAACACATATATCCATCTTCTATATATGCACCATCGAGCATGACTCTCTGAGTGGAAAATGGAACCTGAATGGCTTTTGACTGACGGGCAAGCCCGATCACTTCTTCCTGATCGGCATTGAAGATAAAATAGTCATCCTCAGTCTGAGCCTTCCCAATAGCTGCCTTTGCCTGCATATATTCCTTTTTGGTACCATGATAATCCAGATGGGCATCATAAATATTTGTCAGGATAGCAATACGCGGCCTGAATTCATTAATCCCCATCAGCTGGAAGGATGACAGCTCGATCACAATGGTATCGTCCTTGGATGCCTTTTCGGCTACGCCGGAGGCAACTGTTCCGATGTTCCCGGCAATCAAAGGATTTTTATTCCCTTCCCTCAGTATTTCATAAATAATCGTGGTCGTAGTCGTTTTCCCGTTTGTCCCAGTTATTCCGATAAACGGTGCTTCGGAAATCTGGTACGCAAGTTCGACCTCCGTGATCACAGGGATTCCTCTCTCCATAGCTCCTTTTACAAGAGGGATGGAATAAGGGATTCCCGGATTTTTAACAATTAATTCAAACCCCTCGTCCAGAAGTTCGATAGGGTGATCGCCGCAGATCACCTTGATTCCCTGTTCAACCAGCTCCTGGGCTTCCGGATTTTCGGAAACGGGCCGCTTATCGTTTACGGTCACAAACGCTCCCAGCTTATGCAGCAGTGAAGCAGCACTGACACCGCTTTTTGCCAGCCCCAGCACTAGGATTTTTTTTCTTAAATATGCCGTTACTTCTTTCACTTATAACCACACCTCTAAATAGATTCCTAAAACTGCAAATAAAAAGCCGACAGACCAAAAGGTAACTACCACTCGCCACTCAGACCATCCAACGAGCTCATAATGGTGATGGAGGGGGCTCATTTTGAAAATTCTCTTCCCTGTCGTTTTAAATGAAATAACCTGAAGTATTACTGAAAGGGTTTCTATTACAAATACCCCTGCGATGATGACTAAAAGCAGTTCCAGCTTTGTCAGCATCGCGACTGTCGCCAAAGCTCCTCCCAGAGCCAGCGAGCCCGTATCCCCCATAAACACTTTTGCGGGATGGGCATTGAATACCAGAAAGCCAAGAACAGCCCCTGCCATGGCAATACTGAAAATGGCGACATCAAATTGGGATTGGTTCCACGCCAGGACCGCGAAAGCACCAAAAGCAATAGCTGCCGTTCCTGACAGAAGGCCGTCAAGGCCATCTGTTAAATTGGTTGCATTGGAGAACCCGACTAGCCAGAAGATGACGACCGCTATGTACAGCCAGCCCAAATTAAAAGAAACCTCTGTACCTGGGATGGAAATTTCGGGCGTAAACCGGTCGGTCCCTTTAAAGATAAGATAAAAAATGATAGCTATAATGATCTGTCCCAGCAATTTCTGTTTGGAAGTAAGACCAAGGTTCCTCTTCATGACCACTTTAATGAAGTCATCCAAAAACCCTAAAAGTCCGAACCCAAGAGTCACAAGCAGGAGCAGATAGATCTCCACTGTAATCTCAGAGAACTTGGATGCCATGATAAGAGCTGCGGCAGATCCGGCAGCCAAAATCATGATCCCGCCCATCGTTGGGGTTCCCGACTTTTTCTGATGGGATTTTGGCCCTTCATCCCTAATGCTCTGTCCGAATTTTAACCTTCTTAAAAAAGGGATAAATACCGGAGAGAGAAGGACCGTTATAATGAATCCCAATAATATTGTAAATAGTAACACTTGCACTAACATGAAATGGTACCCTCTTTCCTTCTCAATAAATCAAAGTTACCAAGAATAAGATATGTTTCGCTCTCTTTGTTCAGAATAATATAAAGAAATTGGATTGTAAATCCATCCTGAATGACCGATCGCAGCTTCTTCTGCTTCATAGTCAAGCTCTTCAAAAGTTACTGACTGTTCAAAAGAAATTCTCTTGCGACAAGGCGGTCATCGAAGTCATAGACCTGACTACCAATGATTTGGTAAGTTTCATGCCCTTTACCCGCAATGATGACTACATCTCCCGCAGCCGCATTAGATATCGCATACCCGATTGCCTCTTTACGGTCAGGGATGACCTTATAATCGTCACCGGCAGCGCCCGCTTCCATATCCTTCAGAATTTCATGCGGATCCTCGCTCCGTGGATTGTCAGAGGTAAAGATAGCGTCTGTGGCCTCGCTGCAAGCAATCCTTGCCATGAGGGGCCTCTTGGTTTTATCACGATCTCCCCCGCAGCCGACAACGACAAAGATTCTCTTTTTGGCAAATTCCTTAACCGTTGAGATGACATTTTCCAGAGAATCCGGGGTATGTGAATAGTCAACAATCACCGCAAATTCCTGTCCTTCATCCACAAGCTCAAAACGCCCTGATACACCTGGAACGGCTTCCAGGGAGGCTTTCATCTCCTCAAGGCCGAGACCCGCACAGAGTCCGGCAGCAAGGGCAGCAAGCGTATTGTATACATTAAATTTACCTGCCAGCTTGATTTTCATCTCCATCTGTCTGCCCCCCGCATGCAGGGTAAATACAGTTCCTGAAGCAGAGATGGCAATATCTGAGGCCCTTACATCCGCTTCCTGATCAATGCCATATGTTATGACATGTGCAGCCGTATACTTCATCATATCCCCGGAAGCAGGGTCATCAGCATTCAGCACCGCAAACTTAGGCTTCTCGTCATAGCTGTTCCCAAGACGGGAAAAAAGCAGGCCCTTGGCAAATTTGTAGTTTTCCATCGTTCCATGAAAGTCCAGGTGGTCCTGAGTCAAATTCGTAAAGACTGCAATATCATAATCGCACCCGTTAACCCTTCCCAGCTCTAATGAGTGAGAAGAAACCTCCATGACCGCATCGGTAACACCGCGGCCGGCCATTTGCCCAAAGATTTTTTGCAGGGTGAGACTATCTGGAGTCGTATTTTTAGTTTCCAGGGTTTCATCTTCAATTCTTGTGTACATGGTTCCAATTAAGCCTGTCTTGCCCCCGGCATCACGAAGGATCTTTTCTATCAAATGGCTGGTGGTTGTCTTTCCGTTAGTTCCTGTTATGCCGACTAAACGCAGCTTTTGGGTTGGATGGCCATAAAAAGCATCACCGATCACAGCCATCGCCTTGGCTGTATCCTTTACAACCACTACGGGTACGGGCAGTTCCAGTTCTTTTTCAGCAATAACAGCTTTTGCCCCTTTACGTACTGCATCGGAAGCGAAATCATGTCCATCCACCGTGTATCCCTTGATACAAATGAACAGGCTTCCCTCTTTGATCTGCCTGTTATCATTTTCTACAGAAGTTATTTCCGGATTTTCTTCTGGAAGGGGAGACAGTAAATGCAGGCAGCTTACCAAACTATGTAACTTCATGACTTTTTCATTCCTCACAATCTTTTTTACACCTGACTTTCCAAAATACAAAGCCGGCTTCAAGGCTCTTTTAGCAGTTCTTCCTTCTGATGAAGAAAGAACAATGGCCGTTTATTTAAAAATACAGCCAAAGAGCCATTTTAACACTAACCTCTATTTTATACGAAAACGAAGGCTTCTGCTAATCAAATAAGCATAAAATTATAGGAAGTTTAGAATTCAGAACACTTGCGCAAAACAGAATTTAAAGCGGCTGGTTTAAACTCAGCCGCTTTTTAAACAGTTATATTTTATCGTTACTCAGCCTTCTCGCCAAGATAAATTCTGATGGTAGACCCTTCTTTAACCTTGGTTCCCGGAGGGGGGGACTGCTTAATGACTTTGGGTCCGGATCCGGATACATCGAGATTGATATTAAAAGGCTGGCTTTGCAAATCCTTTACTTTCATTCCTTTCAGGTTGGGAAGCTCCACCATCACAGGATCAAGCCAGTTTACTTTTTTATCGATTTGGTCCTTCCGTGGTTTTACACCCATGGATCTCAGGGAATCATTCATGATCTTCCCTACAATAGGGGCAGCTACCGTGCCGCCGAATTGGACTGTTCCTTTAGGATTATCAACTGCGGTGTATACAACGATCTGCGGGTCGTCAGCAGGTGCAAAACCGATGAAGGACACAATGTAGTTGCCTTCCATATACCTTCCATTCTTAACCTTTTGCGCGGTTCCGGTTTTCCCTCCCACACGATATCCTTCAACAAAGGCTTTCCCCCCTGTCCCCTGGGCCACGACAGATTCAAGGGCCTGTCTGACTTTAGCCGAGGTGTCTTCAGAAATCACTTTCCTTTTTTTTACAGGCGTTTTCTTCATGACCGTTTTGCCCGTCTTAGGGTCTATGAGCTCTTTGGCGATGTATGGGGTATAAAGCGTCCCTCCGTTGACAGCCGCTGATACAGCGGCAACCTGCTGGATCGGCGTTACAGATACCCCTTGTCCAAAAGCTGTTGTAGCCTGCTCAACAGGTCCCACCCGATCCAGGTTAAACAGGATTCCCCTTCCTTCACCTTGAAGGTCTATGCCGGTTTTAGACCCGAAGCCAAAATTTTTAATATAGGAAAACAGCTTTTCTTTCCCCAGTCTTTCCCCTAATTCTATAAATCCGGGATTGCACGAATTCTGCACGACTTCCAGGAAGGTTTCTGACCCGTGCCCTCCCCGCTTCCAGCAATGAAGCCGCGCGCCTCCTACCTCTACAGAACCCGAATCATAAAAATGGTCATTTAACAAATCCACTTTTTTCTCCTCGAGTGCTGCTGCCAGAGTAATAATCTTAAAAGTCGATCCGGGCTCATACGTGCTCCAGACAGGCAGATTGCGGTTATAAATCTCCTGAGGGACATCCTTAAACTTTGCTGGATCAAAGGTCGGGCGGCTGGACATGGCCAAAATTTCTCCCGTCTTCGGATTCATGGCAATCGCAATGATCCCGTCAGGATTATAGGCTGCTTCAGCATTATCCAGCTCCCGTTCCACAATGGTCTGTATTTTGCTGTCAATGGTCAGCTTCAGGTCAAGCCCGTCTTTTGGTGCCTTATAATCGTCCGCCATATTTTCCATACGTTTGCCTTTCGCATCCGCATAAAATTTAACATACCCTTTTTCTCCTTTGAGCTCCTTATCATAGGAAAGCTCAATCCCCATCAGTCCCTGATTGTCGATGCCCGCAAAACCAAGAACATGGGAGAGATATTTTCCAAAGGGGTAATGGCGTTTTGAATCTTCTGCGATATAAATCCCTTTCATACCCAAAGCCCTCAGGCTTTTGGCTTTCTCATGGGAGATCTTTCTGCCCTCGGGGAACTTCACCATCGACTCAGGGGACGTTAACAGCTTGTACGCCTTTTGACGATCCATCCCCAGTACTGTGGCAAGCTTTTCAGAAGTCCCAGCCGGATCCTTGATCTGCCTTGGAACCGCATATACAGTCGGTGCGCTGATATTGGTAGCAAGGGCTACTCCATTCCTGTCCAGTATTTCCCCCCGCTTAGGCTCAAAAGGCAGGTTACGGCTCCATAAGTCCTTAGCACGCTCAGTCAGTGAATTACCAAGGAGGAACTGTACATATCCCAGCCTTACATCAATCACAAAAAAAACCAGCAGACCGCCTATCAAAGCGGCAATAAGCCGCTTACGCACCGTAACATTAGAGACCCTCACAGTCCATGCACCCCCATCTTAATGCTCTTACTCTGAATGTATGCTTGTACATTCACAATCAGAACAAGTCCAGGGACACGTGTCGATAATCGTAAAGAGAAAAAGCTGCCTCTTTAGAGCTTTTGCTTAATTTTAAAAATGAGCTTGGACAAAAACAAAAAGCAGATGGAGAAAACGTTTCGTTCTCCACCTGCTTTATTTTAGGGAGTTATTGGTCATCCACACTTCTTTCGACGCAGTCTCTCCTCTTATCTATGAGTCAGCCTCTTTAGCTTATCAGTCATGCACTTCGCCCGTTTTTTCCGGTTCGACTTTGTGCATGTCTTCCGGAGTTTTCATTTGGATAATTAAATATTGTTTTGATGAAACGGTTGTGCCTGGCTGAATGCTTTGTTTCACCACATATCCGCTGCCTACAGGCTGCAGTTTAATGCCAATCACCTTAGCCACTTTCATGGCATCTCTCAGCGACCAGCCTTTCATGTCAGGTACAGTCGGTTTGCCATTTGTCAGCAGAACCACCCTTTCCCCTGCGAGGAGCTTGGTTCCCGCCTTGGGATCCTGGGCGGCAACCTGTGTTCCTTTACCAAGAATGGAAACCTGGTAACCCTGGGCCTTTAGCTCCTCAGCTGCATCAGACACTGACTGCCCTTCATAGTCATTAATGACATAGGATTTTTTCACAGCTTTATTGGATGGCTGGATATTCAGGTATTGAAGGCTGTTTCCCATGACCGTATCGAAAATCATAGAAACCGGTATCGAACCATCCGCATAATTTTCCACTTTCGGCTGCTGGACAGCCACGTACATAAGCAATTCCGGGTCATTTTTCGGGGCCATGCCCAGGAAAGAAAAAATATAATTGGAGCTGCCTGTTAAATAGCCGCCAGCCGGAGCCGGCATTTGTGCAGTACCTGTTTTTCCTGCTACATCATACCCCTGTATTTTATACCTGTGCCCGGTGCCATTCTCAGCTGTTATAACTGTACCCAGGTAGTCCCTGACTTTTTTTGCCGTTTCTGCTGATATTGGCTCCGAAACAACAGTCGGCTCCGTTTTCTTTACAACCTTTTTCGTCGCTGGATCGATCACATCCTTGATTACATATGGACGCATCATTTTTCCATTATTGGCAACAGCCGTTGCGGCCTGTATCTGCTGGATAGGGGTAATCGCAGTACCCTGTCCGAATGCAGTAGTCGCTTTTTCAATTGGCCATTTAAAGAGAATTTTTCCTGAAACTTCATTCGGAAGATCAATTCCGGTAGGCTTATCAAAGCCGAATTTAGTCAGATACGTCCGGTATCTCTCCGGCCCGAGCTGCTCCATCGCAATTTTTGCAAACGCCACATTGGATGAGCGCTGGAGGCCCTCCAGATACGAAATCGTTCCCCAGCCCTGTCCGGCGTTGTGATCAGGGACTTTACTCGCTTTATTATTATTCACATAATAGGTTCCCGATTTGTAAGTGGCGTTCGGATCAAACACATTTTCCTGCACTGCCGCCGCAAGAGTAAAAGTTTTCATGGTCGAACCAGGCTCATATGAATCCGACACAGCAAGGTTCTGCCAGCCATCCTCAATTCCTTCCCTTGTTGTCGGATGGAAGGAAGGTCTTTGGCTCATGGCCAGAATTTCCCCTGTCTTTGGATCAGCCACGACTGCCACCATTTTTTCTGGATGATATTGCTGCTGGACTGTATTTAATGAATCTTCAAGAAATGTCTGAATCTTACTGTCAAGCGTGACCTCGACCGTATCTCCATCTTTAGGAGCCTTAATTTGTTCCTTTGAGTTAGGAAGCAGGAATCCCCAGCGGTCACTATCATATTTCATGATGCCGTCTGTTTCCCTGAGGTATTTATCCATCGTCTTTTCTAAGCCCATTTTGCCGGTGTAGTCCGTCTTCTTGGTCTCTTCATTGTATTTGCCTTCAACAAAGCCAATAACATGAGAGGCGAATACCCCATTTGGATAAAATCTCTTAGAATCGCGCTGGAACATGATCCCCGGGAGCTTCAATGCATCGATTTTGCTTTTTGTCTGATGAGAAATGTCCTTTCCCGCTGTTCCAAACTCAACTTGGAATACTCCCTTTTTGGTCAGCCTCTTATAAATGTCTTCCTCATCCATGTTTATGTACTGCGCCAGCTCTTCTGCTGTTTTCTTTGGGTCTGTCACATGTTTTGGATGCTTCAGGGATGATGTCACCGAGGGGTCAAGAATGGCGGTCAGCTTATAGGAGACCGTATCCTCGGCGATCGCCTCTCCATTCCGGTCTACAATGCTCCCCCTGTGGGCTTCAAGAATATCCTCCCGAAGGTATTTCGTTTCAAGCTTCCTCCCCAGAGCCGTTCCGCCTGCTTCCTCTGTCACCTGGATATACAAAAACCTGCCTGCCAAAATAAAAAAGAGCAGCCCAAATATGAAGAATAGGAATACTGCCCCTGTAGAAATATTTTTTTGCTTGTTCTGCATTAGTCCTGCACAACCTTAACATTGTTCTGGTTTAATTTAAGGCCCAATTCTTTCGCCTTTTTCCAGATTCTTTCATAGGTGCTTAATTCACTTACCTGGACCTTCAGGTCGTTATTCACTTTCTGCTGATTGTCTATCTTTCCCTCAACCTGCTGTATTTCCTTGTTTTCGTTATAGATTGAAGATTGATTGGCTATTATTTTAACTCCAGCTCCAACAACCAGTAAAGCAAAAACCACAAGCAGGATTTTTTCCCCAAAGGTAATCCCAGTTTTCTTCTGGATGACCCTCTGCACCTTTTTCGCTGGTGCTTCCTGCTGCTGTTCCTGAACTTTTTTTGCAACGGTGCTCATCTTTGTCCCCCCTCAAAATCTTTTTCTATCGGTTGTATCCTTCTTTAGAAGGTTTATCTGCAAGATATATCGGCTTCTGCACCAGAAACTTTACATTTTTTTAGGGAAAATTTCCTGCATCTTTTCAGCTATCCGAAGCTTCGCTGAACGGGCACGGTTATTTTGTCCGAGCTCTTCCTCACTTGGGATGACAGGCTTTCTTGTAATGATTTTTATGATCGGCTTGTATTCATCCGGTATAACTGGCAGTCCAGGAGGCAGCGGAGGGATTTCACCTAACTTCTTGTACACTGTTTTGCAAATCCTGTCCTCCAGGGAATGAAAGGTGATTACGGATATTCTTCCGCCCGGGGCCAGAAGGCCGATGGACTGGTGAAGGGAGTCCTCAAAAACACCCAATTCATCATTCACCGCAATCCGGATTGCCTGAAAGATCCTCTTAGCTGGATGTCCCCCTTTTCTTCTTGCGGGAGCCGGTATTCCTTCCTTAATCAGTTCTACCAATTCAAAAGTAGTTTCAATAGGTTTGATATCCCTGGCAGCCTCGATTTTCCTGGCAATCTGCTTAGAGAATTTCTCCTCTCCATATTGGAAGAAAATCCGGGTCAAATCTTGAAAGGTCCAGGTATTGACTACATCATACGCTGAAAACTTTGCACTTAAGTCCATCCTCATATCAAGCGGTGCGTCATGATGATAGCTGAATCCCCTCTCAGGGGTATCGAGCTGGGGGGAGGAAACTCCCAGATCATAGATGATCCCGTCAACCTTATGTACGCCGCGGGCTTCCAATTCTTCAGCAATGTGCTTGAAGTTTCTTTGGATAATGGTTACCTGTTCCCCATATCTCTCAAGTTTTTTTCGGGCATTTTCCACTGCTGTTTCATCCTGGTCAAATGCATACAGCTTTCCCTGCGGCGAGAGCATGGACAATAGGTATTCACTATGGCCCGCTCCTCCCATGGTACAATCCACATAAATTCCATCAGGCTTAATATTCAAGCCTTCCACCGTCTCTTTCAGCAGAACGGTAGTATGTTGAAACACTGACATAAATCCACATCCAATCGAATGAACATAATCATTTTGCGAAAAAAGCTGAACACTAGATATCAAAGCCAATCATATTTTCAGCGATTTCTGCAAAAGAATCTTCGGAATTTGTAAAATAGTCTTCCCAAAGAGGTTTGCTCCAAATCTCAATTCGATTGGAAACTCCGAGAATCACACATTCTTTTTCTAAATGGGCGTAAGCGGTCAGCGGCGAAGGGATATTGATGCGTCCCTGTTTATCGAGTTCACATTCGGTGGCTCCTGAAAAAAAGAACCTGGTGAAAGCTCGCGCATCCTTCTTGGTAAGCGGCAGAGCTTTTAGTTTTTCTTCAAGCAATTTCCACTCTTCTTTGGGATAGCCAAACAAACATTGATCAAGTCCTCGGGTGAGCACAAAATCTTCTCCCAGGCTGTCACGAAACTTGGCAGGCACGATGATCCTGCCTTTGATATCAATGTTATGATGGTATTCGCCCATGAACATCTGCCACTACCCCCACTTTCTATTCTCAATGTACCACATCCCCCCACTTTTCACCACAATTTTATAGATGAAAACCAGTTTGTAAAAAACTTTTAATATAGACATGGAAATGCTTCAAAACCATCCCAGGAAGAGGAGATATTTACAGGTCCCCGAGAAATAAAAAAAGATCCGGAATGATCTCATCCCGAATCCTTTCTGCCCTTTATAAATAGACAGCTTTATGTTTGTTATTAAATTCATAATCCTTTTCAGCAAGCTTCTGCACGAGGTCAGGATATTTATTAAGGAAATAAAATGGATTCCAGATCCGCTCCTGAGGAGAATTCCCAGGATAAAGGGATGCTGCTGCACGCTCATATTTACGGATAATGATCGAATACTTCATTCTGTTTGCGCCGTCCGCTTTGTCGTGTATGAATTCCAGCTGCTTCTGGATCAATTCCTGATTCTTCTTAAGCAGCGGCTCAAGGGCAGCATCAATGGTCAAGGCATGGCTGGAAAAATCGGCATGAGCTTTTTGGACACTTTCCAGCATATGCTGGTAGAGATTTTCTAGATTCTCATCTTTTATTTTTTCAATGAATTGCTGCAGGGATTCATCTGTCTTCCCTGTTAAAACATCCTCCAGGCTCAAGCCGAGATCGTCTAGATCGGCCGCAATCGGTCTTTCAACAAGAGTGAAATTCAGCCGGGGAACGATCGGAGGCATTTTCATCTCAAACAGCTCAAATGCCTTCTTCAATTCGGCCCAATAGGCCGCTTCTCCCGGACCGGCAATGAAGGCAAGCACAGGGAAAACAGATTCCTGCATCAACGGCCTCGTCACCACGTTGTTGCTGAGAGCTTCCGGCCCTGTTTCAGCTATATGCAAAAGCTCCGCTTCTGTGAAAGACTGGCCAGGTGCGGTAAAGCCTCCTCTGCCGTCCAGTTCTAACAGGGATCTTTCTTTATCGGTCAAATCATAATAAAACAGGTTGGCTGCATTTCCAGACATTTCAATGGCTTTTTTATACCCTTCTGAAGCAATGAATTCCTGCTGCTCCAGAACAGCTGCTGTTATTTCCGGAGCTTTTTTGATCATGGTTGTGAAATAGCCGCTTTCAAGCCCGCGAAGCCTGATATCACTGGCATCAATAAGCAGCAGGCCATATTCTTTAAACCATTCGTGCATCAGCCTTGCGAAGAAATCCACAAAATTGCGTGAATTCTTCAGTATTTCTTTCATTCCAGAAATCAACGCATTGGTATGGTCGGTCTCTCCATAGCTCTCAAAAATACGCTCTACCCAGGAGACTGCCGTTTCATAGTCGAGCCCTATATCAGATACCATCGGTTTCCCGGCTGAATAATAAGGGTATGAGGTTTTCTCCGGCCTGCCGTTTTTCAGGATATACACATGATTAACTTCCTGATAATCATGATCTTCCCCCGCGATCCAGAATACAGGGACCACCTTTTTATTCAGTGCCTTCTCCTGCTGTCTGGCAAGGGAGATAACGGATATAGCCTTATGTATGGTATATAAAGGCCCGCTTAAAAGTCCTGCCTGCTGGCCGCCTACCACAGCTACCGTCCCAGCCTCTTTTAAAGCTTCTATGTTTTGATGAACACGCTCATTTATTTCAAGCGGGCGCATGAACTCCCGGATTGCTTCTGAAAGCTCAGTTCTATAAAACTGGCGGTTCATTAACTCGCTATATCTTTTTTCATAAACTTTTTCATCATTCAAGTCATAATGAAAAAAATTATCCGTCTTTAGCCTGCCGCTGGTATAATCAGATGCAAATTGATTGATTGAAGGCAAGACAAGATCCTTAATTTCCATAGAGTACTTCCTTTCTCTCTAACTTACCTTTTAAAAGTATATCACCCAGCCTGGCTTAAAACAAAAAAACAGTCCCAAAAACGGGAGGTTTGGAAGGAAATTCTTCAAATAAGCATTACCGTTATTCTTTGAATCGTCCCATATAGGACCAGAACTACATACGCAATAAAGAAAAATAAAAAATTCATTCTGAGAAAACCCTTGAAAATCCGGCTGAAATCAATTTCCTTCCGGTATTTATAATTCATGACCGTAACTGCTGCGGCTACAGCGAGCAGCACGATGCATAGAAATCCGGTAAAAGAGACGCCCCAAATCACCTTAATGAGATAGTGCACAGACAACACCAGGAAAAGAACAGTAATATCAGCAGAAGTCTGTACAGACCTGCGATGGTTTTTAGTGATTTGTTTCAGAACGGTAAAACTGATTATGTAGCTGATAAGCGGCACCGTAATGAGCGTAGCAGCCAGAATGGACACTATGGTCGCCATCTATTTCCTCCCCTTAAGCTCCTTCCCTTTTATCATGCTGTATAAATATTTTGACAGGGCCGGCTCTATTCTCTTTTTTTCCCCTACTCCCAGTACATACCCCAGGATTGAATCAATTTCTGTCTGTCTTTCTTCTTCTATATCACGAAGCATGGAGGATTTATTTCCGGCGGTTGCCTTGCATACGCTGACAATATGATCAAAATGCTCCTCTTTGTGCTCTATTTCCAAAACATTCATAACTTCATCAAACAAGGCAAGGAACAAGCTATGAAAATGAGAGTTGGTCAAAAGCTCCCCGTTCGCTGCTCCCAGGACGGCAGTTAAGGGATTAATACAGACATTCACTATAAGTTTTTTCAACATCATATTATAATAATCCTTCTCCCTGACGAAACGAAAATTTTTTTCGTCCCCATTCAGATCGAATTCGGATGGTTCGCCACGGAATATGGCTGTCCTGGTTACCCCGATGCCAGTATGCTGAACATGATTTGCGCTTTTCTTCAGCGCTCCGTGCTCAGTGATTCCTATTCCTATATTCTTTGTGCTCAAATGCTGCAGCCTTGTGAGATGCCCCATGCCATTCTGCATGAATAACACTGGACATCCGGCTTTCTCTATATAAGGCATCACACTGTCCAAATGATATTCTTTCACGCATACAAGGAGCAGATCTTCCCCCGAGGAAAGCTCACTCACGGGCAGGGATTCAACATGGATGACGGAGAAATGTCCCTCCGCTTCTAAAACAATACCATTCTCCCTGACGGCAGCTGCCTGCTTTTCGGTCCTGGTATAAAGAGTAACATGATAATCTTTTGATAAATACGAGCAAAAAAGCAGGCCGATGGACCCGCCGCCAATGACACCTATATTCATTCGTAACGTCTCCTGGTAATACTTTTCTCTTCATATTAACAAACATAAAGTATAACGGAAATAGAATAACAGAAAAGTTTCGGAAACGGCTTTAAGAAAACGGGGGATCCATAAAGGAGAGATGGCATGTTTTTAATTAGGGGTGGGGTTTGTTTAAAGAAATACGGGGGTAGCATATCATTTCATAAACTCATAGTCAGGCTGTCTCATTATTATGGCATCAGTTTCGCATGGCTTCTTCAGGGTTTATCATTCGCCATGAAGATTCTGATGCCGCCTTCCCGAGACAGCCTCAACCGTCTACTTTTTAACTCTTTCAAGGTTACCGTTTTTATCCATTTGAAACCTCACATTCGAATCTTTAGACTCTTCCTCTAGAAAAATCAGCTTTCTCGCCCTTTCCATAATTCCGATCAGCGCCCTGTAATCTTCTTCTACAGTTTGCAATTTTTCTTGTAGCTGCTTATTGATATTGACCACATTCTCATAATCTGCCTTTAATGCCGCCAGCTCCTGCTTGATATTGTCATTTTCCGCGCCACTCCCATAATCCTGGTCGTATTGGACCAAAAACTGAATCACATCATGAAGATTGGCCGGCGGATCCTGAAGAAATCCAGGACGGGCAGGCATAGCCGTCTCTTCAGGAGGATGATTATGCTTCTCGAGCTGAATCTGGACGGCAGCCTGGACGGGTGCTTCCAGATTCTTTTTCTTACTCTGCTTTCTTTGCTTTTTCGCAAGCTCAATCCCCGATTTATATTGCTTTCTTACATATGAATTCCATCTAAAGCCGCAGGCCGCAGAAGTGCGGGAAAGCTTCTTGCCTACCTCCTCAAAAGCTTTTAGCTGGGTGCTGCCTTCTCTTATATGACGCAAAACTACCTCTGCAAGCAAAAGGTCTTCATCCTGTGACCAGGCATCCTGTCGGGCAATGGACATCATCTTCACTCCTTGCAAGTTTTACTTCATACATATGCACTTGCTAGAAAAGATAGAAGAAGAAAGACCGGATAAATCACTTTTCTTTTCCTTTTATTTTTGCTTCAGGAACCTTTTTACCGCTTCATGATGAGCTGGTTCTGCCCATAATTTTGCACATTGGAGGATTTCCTGGTCCATTCTACCTTTCAATCCGGATGCTTCCCATTTTCCCGCCACAATCCTTTTATAAGCTGTAAGCACTCCTAATTCCTTTTTCAACAGCCTGGTAAGAAAAGCATCCCATTTCCCGCTTTCATCATCAATAAAATCAATAAACCCCAGCCCTTTGGCTTCTGCAGCGCTGAATAAGCTTCCGCTTAAGAGAAACGTGTGGGCGGAGCTGACTGAAAGCTTTTCATAAAGAATGGACCCTCCACCCCACCCTGTAGTGATCCCTAGATTCGCCTGAACAAAGCCTGCTTTTGCATAAGGGACAGCTGCCCTGAGATCACAGGCAGCCGCAAGTTCACATCCACCTCCCACTGCAGTTCCATTCAGATAGGCAATAGTAGGTTTTTCCAGGGTAAGGAGCCGGTATAGAATCCCTCCCATTTTAGAGAGCATAGAGAGAGCTTCTTCTTTTGAATAGAGATGCTGAAACTCCTTTAAATCTCCTCCGGAACAAAAAGTCTGATTTCCCGCCCCGGTAATCATCAGCACTTTTACAAGCGGGTCCCCGGCCGCTCTAATCAGGGCTTCATCCAGCCTCTCCATCACCTCATGACTAATGGCATTCCTTCTCTCAGGCCGGTTGATTTTCAGAACAAGGAGCCCCCCGTCTTCCAGAACACTCTCAATTGCCTCCCCCATCAAACTCCTCCATCCATATAAATTCATCCTCCAAAACTCTAAAAAAAGCAACAAAGAATACAAAAAAAGCACAGAGAAATAATTCTCTGTGCCGCAAATGTATTATTTGCTGATAACTTCTTTACCTTTATATGTTCCACATTCCTTACAAACTCGGTGAGCTAGTTTCATTTCACCGCAGTTAGGGCATGCTACCATACCTGGGACTTGGAGTTTAAAGTGTGTACGACGTTGTCTTTTTACAGTTTTAGAAGTTCTTCTAAATGGTACAGCCATTATTCCCACCTCCTTAAAAAGAGTTAACAGGCTAAGAAACCTTGTTACAGGTTATCTTTCGCACTTTTACGAATTGTTGTTTTCATCGTTAAAGAAATTTGCCAGTTTTGCTAAACGAGGGTCAATTTTCTTCTTTTGATCTTCTTCAGTTACAACTTCCCAATCTTTCCCAGACTGCGGAGCCGCATCCTCTGAATCTGTATCATCACAAAATACCTGAATCGGTATTTCGATTAGAATATTTTCTTTAATAACAGGCAATAAATCAATAGTGTCGCCTTCCACTGCAAAAGCATTTTCCGCATCGGAAACATCGTAAGCAGTATTTAAAAGAAAAGTTTCGATCGTTTCAATATCGATTGGAAATTCTACATCAACTAGAGTCCGCGAACAAGGAAGAATCAGCTTTCCTTTTATATGAAGATGAAAAGTCACTTTCGAAGAGCTGATATCCGCTCTTCCGGTGATATGCATAGGTGATGCATCACGGATTTGGGTATCCAGTTCTTTAATGTCTGATACATCTACATATTCATCAAGTTCAAGCTTTTTGTCCCGGAACTTCTGAAGTTGGGTAATTGTCCATTTCAAATGAATCACCTCGGGTGAGCAACAAAAGTAATTATATCGGTCATTTAACCGTTTGTCAATATTTTTTCTTTACACTATAATAGAGAAAAAAAGCAAAGAAATTCCTTCTATAAAGTACATACATTTTAACATGATATATCAAAATGGCAAATTATATGGATTTATAAAAAATAAAGAGGTGGACCATGAAAGCACTTGGAATTGTGGTTGAATACAATCCTTTTCATAACGGCCATTCCTATCACATCCAGGAAAGCATTAAAGAGACAGGAGCCGATCTTGTCATTGCAGTTATGAGCGGGAGCTTTCTTCAGCGGGGCGAACCCGCCATTGTAAGCAAATGGTCGAGGGCCGCCATGGCTCTCCGCTCGGGAGCAGATATCGTCTTTGAACTGCCATACGACTTTTCTGTCCAGCAGGCAGATCGATTCGCAGCCGGTGCAGTATCTATCCTTGAGGCCGCAAATTGTGAAACGGTCTGTTTCGGCAGTGAAGAAGGGACGATAGAGCCTTTTCTCGATGCAGCCCACTTCATGGACATCCACAGGGAAGAATTCAACAGCCTGTTCAAGGAATACAGCAAAGAAGGCTTAAGCTACCCAAGAGCCAGGGGCCAGGCTTTTCATAAACTTTCTGAAGGCAGGGAGATGCTCGACTTAAGCAGACCCAATAACATTCTAGGTCTTCAATATGTGCTGGCTGCCTTAAAGAACGGCTTCCATATCAAACCCTGCACCATTCAAAGGATTCAGGCAGATTACCATGACACCTCTCTCGGAAGCCATGCTATCGCAAGTGCCACAAGTATCAGAAAGGCATTGTTTGAAAACCAAGGCAGCCTGCATGCCATATTGAAGCAGATACCCGAAGCAGCCCTCGAAGAGCTTACATCTTATTTTAACCAATTTGGTGTTTTTCATCATTGGGAGCTTTATTGGAATCTTCTTAAGTACCGGATCCTCTCCTCCTCCCCGGATGAGCTCCGTGAAATACGCGAAATGGAAGAAGGTCTGGAGTACCGGTTTATGGAACATGCCCTTGAAGCACGCTCCTTCCACGACTTTATGGAACGCATGAAAACCAAAAGATATACCTGGACAAGGCTGCAGAGGGCTTCTGTTCATATCCTGACAAACACAAAAAAAAGCCATTGGCCCAGTACGCCTGAATACATAAGGCTTTTGGGCGCCACCGAAAAAGGAAGGGAATACTTGAATCAGAATAAAAAGAAGTTTGGACTGCCCTTGATTTCCAAAACCTCTTCCTTTAAGGAGGGGCTGCAAAAGGATATCCAGGTGTCCGTCATTTATTCACTGCCGCTTAATCATGCTGCACAGCATGCTTTTATGAACAGAGAATACCGACAGCCAGTATTAGTTTAGATCTTTTTAGAAAGCAAAAAAGAGACTGTCAAAAGGACAATTACCTTTTCCAGTCTCTTCTTTCAGCTCATTTTCCCTTTAGATGTTCCAGATACTTAACCGCATCCGAAAATGAGTCCACAGGAACAATCTTCATAGAAGTTTTGATATCCTTTGCCGCTTTTAGCGCCTCCCGGTAGTTGGAGCCCTTAATGCCCTTTTCGTTGGGAGCAAAAAAGATTTCGGCTCCCGTTTTATCCGCAGCGACAATCTTTTGCTGTATACCCCCGATCGGCCCTACTGTACCATCCGGGAAAATTTCGCCTGTTCCGGCAATCTTGTATCCTTTGGTCATATCCGTCTTGTTCAGCTGATCATAGATTTCGAGGGAGAACATAAGCCCTGCTGACGGGCCGCCGATCTTTTCTGAATCAATCGATACCTTCGGCTCCGTTTTCACATCCCTGTCATCAATCAGCGTAATTCCTATGCCTGCCCTGCCCTTCTCACCAGGAAGTTCTGCAAGCTTCACTTTTTTCGTATAATGGCTGCTTCCTCGTTCGAAGGTGATTTCAACCTGGTCGCCGGCTTTTTTCCCGCTCAGATAATGAATGAAATCCTTGGAGGATTGGAAGGCAGTTCCGTCGAGTTTTACAATCCTGTCTCCGGATTGCAATATATCGGCCGCAGGCATCTTTTCCTCGACATGCATCACATAAATGCCTTTAAAAATGCTTTTGAAAGGTTTCCCGGCATTTTTATAGGCGACTTCCATGGCACTTTCCTTAGAGCCTTCCATCATATTCAGCTGTCTGAAATTATATTCTTGGTCCGTTTCATTATCGCTCAGAATCTCTTTGGCAGGGTATAACTCCTGGTACTTACTTGCTTTAGCTATTAGATAGGAATAAATATTGGCTTTTCCCATCCTGACGGTCGTCAGCATAAATTCACCTTTAGAATGATATCCGCCATCCACTTTTACGACAGGATCCAATTCCTCTGCCATGCCCGGCTTGGTTACATAGTAGGGCAGGGTTATAAAAGTGGAAGCAAGTATTAAGATTAGTACGAAAATGAACGAGCTTAACTTCGCTTTACGGCTCATTCTTATTTAGTTCCCTCCATTTTTCGATCTCTTCACAAATTTTGTCCAGATTATTTCTGGCCTCTTCTTCTCCAATACTAATCATTTCTTCTATATTTGTAAATGCTTGCGAACTGAATGCCTCTACCCTTGGCCGGATCATCACGTTCGATTCAAACTCCCTATTCTTCACGATCTCCAGCTGAAGGATATCAAGACTTTGCAGGATGACATCATAAATAGACTGAATTTCAATATCCTGCTTAAAGTGGGCGACCTCCACTCCAATCACGATGTCCGCCCCCATGTCCCGGGCAACAGAAACCGGGACACGATCCACTACACCTCCATCAACCAGCATTCTCCCATCAATCACCTCAGGCACAAAGATACCAGGTATTGAGATGCTCGCACGGACAGCTTCAGCAATCGGACCAGAAGTGAAAAGTACTTTTTCTCCGGTTTTAATATCTGCTGCTACAACGGAAACGGGGATCGACAATTCCTCCAGCTGTTTTCCATATGTAAAAATCCTGATAAAATCCTTGATTTTCTTTCCCGAAATCAGCCCCATCTTCGGAACAGTAAAATCCAGAAAATATTTTCTCTTAAATGCCTTTGATAACTTATACAGCCACTCAAGATCCTGCCCCGCTGCGTAAAAGCACCCCACAAGCGCGCCCATGCTGCTTCCCGCAATCATATGCACCGGTATCTTCTCTTCGCTCAGTACCTTCAAAACTCCGAGATGGGCAAACCCCCTTGCACCTCCAGAGCCCAAGGCGAGCCCGATCTTAGGTTCTCTCATACCGCCGCCCCTTTCATTTATATTCTGCCTCAAACAACTGGTCTAATTTTCCCTCTTTCCGTATATGGTGTAAATAAGGACAAGAAGAGCTTCAAAGCTTCGCTTAGAAAAAAGTTCATATAAAAGTATATGTTTATTCTTCAATTCGTGCTTACAGAGTATGAGTTCTTTATGGAGGGACAAGTATTGATTAAATCCAGGCTTAAAACTGTTATATTGTCTTCCCTGGCTGTCTTTCTAGCCGCTTCCCTAATCAAATTTCCCCAGCAGGCCTTTGACGCCTCCATCAGGGGGCTAAATATGTGGTGGGAAATTGTCTTCCCTTCCCTCCTGCCTTTCTTTATCGTTTCAGAAATGTTGATTGGTTTTGGTGTTGTCCGTTTTTTAGGGGTGTTGTTGGAGCCCTTCATGAGGCCCTTATTCCGTGTTCCTGGAGTCGGGGGATTTGTATGGGCCATGGGAATGGCTTCCGGCTTTCCTGTGGGGGCAAAACTCACCGCGAGGCTGCGGCAGGAAAAGCAGCTTTCCCGCATAGAAGCTGAAAGGCTGGTATCGTTTACGAACTGCTCCAATCCCTTGTTTATTTTCGGCGCTGTCTCAATCGGTTTCTTTTATAATACGAGCTTAGGCATCATCTTGGCTTTGTCCCATTATTTAGGGAATTTCACCGTAGGACTTATTATGAGGTTTTATGGAAAAGAATCCAAGGGGAATACAAAGGAAAAGAAAAAGAAAGTTTCAATCAGGGCAGCCCTTGCAGCTCTTCACCGAACAAGAATTAAAGATAACAGGCCGATTGGAAAGATGCTCGGTGATGCAGTCCTTTCCTCCATTAATACTCTCCTGATGATCGGGGGTTTTATCATTTTATTTTCCGTCGTCAATAAACTCCTTTTTGAGATGGGGATTACAGGATTTCTGGCACTATTCGTTAAAGATGTCCTCCGCCTGCTCCATCTATCCGAGGGACTCAGTATTCCCTTTATTGCAGGCATTTTTGAAATAACGCTGGGGGCGCAGATGACAAGCCAGGTTCAGGATGCCGCTCTTATGCAGCAAGCTGTCATCACAAGCTTTATTCTGGCTTTCAGCGGCTTCAGTGTCCAGGCACAGGTAGCAAGTATTCTTGCAGAGACCGATATTCGATTTCTTCCCTTCTTCCTTGCACGGATTATGCAGGGGATCTTCGCCGGCATATACACACTGCTGCTATGGAAGCCGCTTTATCCCGAAGTATTCGAAGGGCGGCCAAGCAGTTCCCTTCCTGGCGGAGACGGACATTTCTCCATACTTTCGGCCTTTATTTCCGGCCTGCCCAAGCTGGGGCCTTTGATTACACTGGGGTCACTCATTATTTATATTCTGATTGCTTTTCGAAGCATAAATCGAGATCCAAAGAAACTCCTGTAAAAAAACAGGCTGTCTCACAGATAAACTGATCTGCTGTCTTCACTATGAAGAGAGCGGTGTTTAATCTCATGAGACAGCCTGTGGTTTTAATTTGGCTTACTGGTGTATTTATTTAAGAGCGCTTCCTTTACAATCGGCGGGACTAATTCGGAAATGTCTCCCCCATATTTAGCCACTTCCTTCACAATACTGGAACTCAGGAAGGAATATTGATTATTCGTCATAATAAAAAAGGTTTCGATCTGCTCATTCAATAACCGGTTCATGGAAGTAATCTGCATTTCATATTCAAAATCGGATACTGCCCTTAATCCCCTTATAATGGCATCCGCATGAATGCTTTTGGCATAATCGACCAAAAGCCCCTGAAAAGAACCTGCTTTTACATTGGGAATGCTTTTTGTCGCCTCCCTGATCAATTCCATCCTCTCCTCCACCGTAAAAAGCGGACTCTTGGAGGAATTGTTTAAAACCACTACATACACCTCATCAAAAACCTTGGCGCCCCTTTGAATGATATCAAGATGTCCATTCGTAATCGGATCAAAACTGCCTGGACATACCGCTATTTTCCCCATTGATATTCTCCTCTTTGTCTTAACCGTATGTATTTACAAACTAACATTTCAACGCTTCAAAAGCTATTTATGTCTGAAAATGGTCACCGCGGTAATTCCATAGACCTCCTGCCTCCAGATCTCCAGTTCCTCGAATTCTTTATCCAGAGTATATTCAGAGGCATATTCACAAACGATTGCTCCATTTTCAGCCAGGAGCCGGTTTTCGATAATACTCTCAAGCAAGTTTTCAAGGACATGCTTTTTATAAGGAGGATCCAAAAGGATAAGATCAAATGAAAGTTCTCTTTTTATAATAGCTTTCAAAGCCCGCTCGGATTCATTTCGATAGACCTCTGCCTGCCCTGCAAAACCGCATGCTTCAAGATTGGCTTTAATGGTCTGTATAGCCTTCTGGTCCCGGTCGACAAAAATCCCCTGCTCCATCCCCCTGCTCAGCGCCTCAATTCCAAGGCCGCCGCTGCCGGCAAACAGATCCAGGACCCTGCCTCCCTCAAAATAAGGGCCAATGATATTAAAAATAGACTCCTTCACCTTATCCGTCGTCGGACGAGTCTGATTACCAGGAACCGCCTTCAAAGGCCTTCCCTTACAACTGCCTGATACAACCCTCATGACCTCACCACAATCATCACTAAAATTTTTCTACCCTATCCTACCACATTCCGGGGATAACGAAAAGCGGAGAACGGTGCCTTCCTAATTTAAATTAAATTTAACACCCATGAATCTCACCCTTGTTAAACAAAGGAGACTCATTGGAAGGCAGAGACCCGAAAAGCATAAGACGATCCGGGTGTAGGAAGTGCTTTCCTTCCCATAGACGGATTGGCTTGAGACTCGAAGGCCCCTGCTTGAGTTCAGTATTCACTCAACCTTACAAACTATTGTTTTAAACCATAAAAAAAGCAAGACAGCTAAATAATACTGCCTCGCTCCACATCAACTATTTCAGAAAAGCGCTAAAATATCTTGTCATAGCAATTGCAAAATCACCTCTTGTCATTTTGCTATCAGGATTGAAGTTTGCTTTTACTACCGGTTTTAAATCATACGGACCCTGTGTTATAGAGAATGAAGCGTTAAGTATATTAAGATCTAAAGCCAGCTGTACGTACCCTTTTAACTCAGCAGGGATATTACCAGCATCTTCAATATTTATTCGTTCATCTTTATATTGAACGGTAACCTGCCCGGTAAAGTTCTCAGCATCCTTCTGTAAGCCTAAGCTTTGTACTAAAGAGTATGCGAGTTCTGCTCTTGTGACTCCGTCCTTAGGCGCAAATTTACCAGGGCCCTTAGCTAAAATTACTCCTTTTTGGATTTGCTGCTGGTCCCTGAATGCTGAGCCTTTTGCTACTGTTGCCTCTGCAAATGGCAGGTCCGCTGCTTCTACATCAGTGAATGAATTCTGTCCCGCTGCTGGCAGTGATTGACGGATTTCCGCTCCCATCACTAGATACCTTGATAGTTCGGAACGGGTTAATAGGGAAGACGGCTTAAATGTTCCGCTTGTATAGCCGTCAAATAAGCGTTCACTCACACCCATTTTAATTGCTTCTGAAGCAGGATGGCCGACTATATCACTTAAACCGGTGAAGCCGGTAACCTTCGTAAAGGCTAAGGAACCCTTCACTGTTTCGGGTAGTCCAATTCCAATTGGATTTGCTTCATCTCCCCTGATTCCCCTAATTTCAGCTTTCCATTGACCGGAAACCGGAGATAAAACGGAAACGGTGCGGTCTGTATATAGCGGGAATAATAGACTTACCCCTGAACTAAATTCTTTTCCATCTGGTGCAATAAGGACGAGGTTAATAGGGTTGCCGGTCTCCTCAAGCAATCCCTTGCCGTCCACTTTCGCAACAAGGCTAGATAATCCTGCTTCAACTGTGAATTCATATTGATTGGTGGTTAGGGATGTAACTGGATTATAATCGACCGAAAATTCTTTGCGTTCAGTTGATGATTGAACGTTACTGTTAAAAGTTTGAGATGCATTGACCGTTTTTCCGTACTCTTTTCCGTTATATATCCGATCCACTGCCGCATAGGCATTTACATATCCTGATCCCACTTCCCAGGTTTCATAGCCTGGCATGTTTGTCGCGGTTTTTTGCAAGATATCCTTTATTTCTGATGGAGAAAGTAAAGGGTTTGCTTCAAGCATTAAAGCGACTATTCCAGCTACATGAGGTGTTGCCATCGAAGTTCCGCTCATAGTCGTATAATATGGAAGGTAAGCAGGCGGAATGGTCTGTGCATCCTGTTCAGCGGCTAAGGTGGATACAGGTCCAATAACTCTTGTTGATACAATATCTACACCTGGAGCAGTTATCGTCGGTTCATCCTTCCATGTCCACTCCCGGCCATCCGCAGAGAAAGTCCCTCCCACTCCTTTTGTTCCCCGTGAAGAAAATTCAGCCAATTTTCCATTTTTCTCACCAGCCGCAACGGAGATTACCCAAGGCGCTTTTGCATAAGGGTTATGTGTGTTTTCTCCAGGCCCTTCGTTACCAGCAGCAAATAATACAGTGATCCCTCTATCAAATGCTTTTTTGCTTGCTATGTTAATCGGATCATTAGGGTCGAAAGCGCCGCTTGATCCCCAAGAATTTGTAATCACTCGAATATCAAATTGAGTCTGATGTGTGATGGCATAATCGAAACCACCGATGCCATCCAGGACAAACAACGCGGCTCCTGAACCGTATCCAATTAAGTTTGCCCCTGGTGCTGCACCTTCGTATTTGCCGGAAGACATGGCTCCCGTGCCTCCAACAATTCCAGCAACGTGAGTCCCGTGTCCGGAATTTGTATCCGTATTCGGAACGTTTTCCTGGTATGTAACCGGAAGAAGCGATGGCTCAAGTGCATTAAGGTTTGTGGAACCCAGTACGTTTTGAACCAGGTTTTTATGAAGTTCAATGTCCTTGTGAGTACCGTCGACTCCACTATCATTTATAACTACCCCTATGCCCTTACCTGTTACCGGATGGCCATTATTGACTTTTTGAAATCCTTGATCGGTTCTTACTTTATCCACTCCGGTTACGTTGGTAGCTTCTTCGTTAAAATAGCTCAGCTTTTTATTAAGGTAGACAGATTGCACTTCTCCGGATTCTGAGAGTTTTTCAATCTGTGATCTGGTGGCAATCACACCTGCAATCGGAAGTGATTTCATAGAAACCCCTGTTTTTATACCGAGGGTTTTTAGAAGACCAAGCTGAGATGCAGTCGGAGGGCCGTCCCCTTTGAAAGAAACGATAACCTGCAGAGAGGTTGCTGTTTCAAGAGCTCTTTCTATTAACGGATCTACAATTCCTTTCGTTTCGTCAGCAGCGTATGCCTCCTGCTGCCTGGCTCCAAATTGTGGTAAAAATAATAACAGGGCTAAAAACACATAAATCCAGCGTTTCATCTGCTCTCCTCCATTTTCGAAATATTGAAAATCTTAGTCTGATTATCCTTAAAATTTGGGAATCTTTCTATTCCGCAAAGGTTCTATTTTGAATCTCCGGATGGAGTATTCAGATATAATACAAAGGATATAGGGAATATAGTACCTATGTAACTGCAAGCAGGGCTGACTCGAGTGTGAGTCAGCCCTGCTGATCAAAAGATTATTGTCCTATGTGAAAAACCCTTTCAATTGCCCCAAAGGCGTTAACATAACCGCTTCCTGTTTCCCAGGTCTCATAGCCTGTCATCGGGGTAGCCGTGGATTTAAGAATACTTTTAATCTCAGCAGGAGAAAGCTCCATGTCAGCATCAAGCATTAAGGCAATAATTCCTGCCACATGAGGTGCAGCCATAGATGTACCGCTCATGGTGGTGTAATATGGAATATATGCAGGCGGGATAAATTGCACATCATCCGCTGCTCCTAAAAGCGGGATTGGTGCCAATACTCTTGTTGAAATAATATTAACTCCAGGTGATGTAACTGTGGGACTGTCTTCCCACATCCAAGTTTGTCCGTCCACAGTTACCATTCCTCCGAAACCTTTTTTACCCCTGGAAGAAAAATCTGCGAGATTCCTAGACATGTCGCCTGCCGCCACTGTGACTACCCACGGGGCTTTTTTGTAATTACCGGAGATCGTGGATTCACCTGGCCCGGAATTCCCTGCTGAGAAAACGGTTGTAATTCCTCTATCATACAGCTTTTTAGTAGCAACATTGATCGGGTTGAACGGATCAAACGCTGTTCCCGAGTCGCTGGTATCGCCCCAGGAATTTGTAACTACACGAATGTTATAGGCTTGCTGATGGGTAAGTGCGTAATCAAATCCGCCAATGGTATCAAGCATTGCAAGTCCTGCACCTGAGCCATAGCCAATTAGATTAGATCCAGGTGCGGCGCCTTCATATTTGCCTCCTGACATCGCCCCTGTTCCACCGACAATTCCAGCAACATGGGTGCCGTGGCCGGAGTTATTATCGGTATTCAGTACATTCTCAATATACGAAACAGGTAATAATGTATCTATGGCGTGAAGATTCGTTGCACCCAATACATTTTGGACAAGATGCTGTCCAAATTGTAAATCCTTATGCGTTCCATCCACCCCGCTGTCGTTAATGAGCACCCCAATGCCCTTTCCCGAAACGGGAAGTCCCCCGTTTAGGGATCTTATGGTTTCATTTGTCCTCACTTTATCCACGCCGGTCAATTCGGTGCCTTCTTCATTTTCATATTGAAGTGTTTTATTTAGATAAATTGATAAAATATTTTCCCCGGTGACGAGTTTGTTTATTTGTCCTTTCGTAGCTAGAGCCCCGGCAATCGGCAGCTTGTTAAAAGTAATTCCTTTAGTTATACCCACATCTTTAAGCAGCTGCAGTGATTTGGGTGAGACTTTTTCTTCGTTTTTAAACGTAATAATTACCTCAACTGGTTTCACCGCATCCACTAATACTTGACTCAAATCAGGGTCGATAAATGCGCCGCCAGCTTCCTCTGCTTTTGCAACGGGTAAGAAAAACATTACTATTAATAGGGATGCAGAAAGTATCAAAGCCTTTATTTTCATTTTTTCATCTCCTATGCTTTTTTGTATTTTCTCATGATTAATCAAAAACCACTATTCTGCATAAGGTGTAAGGGTAGATATACTGTAGTATTATCGAGCTTACTACTAAAGTAGTATCCTAATCGGTTCCATACCCAGGGCACAAAAAGAGGGTTCCTTTTCAGGAACCCGGAGGTATAGGAACAAGCTGGTTCTGTACCGCATAAATAACCACCTGTGACCTGCTCTTTACATTCAATTTTCTGATGATCTTACTAACATGTATTTTGACAGTCTTATCGCTGATAAATAATTTTGCTGCAATTTCTTTATTGCTTAAGCCTTCAAGCAGGCAGAGCAGGACTTCCTTTTCCCTCTCTGTCAAAGTAGATTCTTCAGGCTTTGCCTGCTTATGAAAGGATAGCAGCTTTTTAGTCATAGAGGGATGGATGAATGATTCTCCCTTGGCAACCGAACGAATTGCTTCGATAACTTGACCGTAAGGAGCATCCTTCAACAAATAACCATCAGCCCCTTCCCTGATAGCAGACATAAAATATTCTTCATGGCTATGCATAGTAAGGATTAAGACTTTGATATCAGGATATTGCTTCTTAAGGAGACCTGTTATTTCAACACCACTCTTCTCAGGTAGATTGATATCCATTAAAATCATACTGGGCTTACAGACCGGAACCTGCATTAACGCCTCTTCACCAGAGACGGCTTCTCCTACAACCTCTATGTTGTCCTCCATTTCCAATATACTTTTTAGACCATCCCTTAAAACTGCATGATCATCCACTAGCATGAGCCTGATCATGAATCTCCTCCCCTTCAAAACCCATTTTTGGAACCATTATTAATACTTTTGTTCCTTCACCCTCTTTACTGTCTATTTGAAGTGATGCATTAAGTTTTTCGGCGGCATCATTCATTTGCATGATGCCAAAGTGCGGCTGCTTTTGAGCTTTGATCATCGCCTGGAAGAGCGAAAATCCTTTCCCGTTATCCTTTACCTTGAGCAGAATATGGTCAGCCTGATTGCTTAGTAAAACTTCAATCCTAGAAGCTTCTGCATGTTTTATTGCATTCTGGATGCTTTCCTGAAAAGAATCGTACAGCACTTTTTCTGCCATTGGACTTAGAACAAAGTCTGTACCTCTCTTTTCAAATTGTATGTCTTGTTTGTATTCCTTTTTGAGATCTTCTATTTTCCTAAAGATTGCCGCTACAAGTCCCGCTTTTTCGGTCGGGTACGGCCTAAGGGCATATATAGATTCCCGTACATCCTTTAAACTTTCTCTTAGTCTGAAGACACTTTCGTTCACTAGCTTTAACGTTTCGTCCGGTTTTTTCATATAAATTTTCCCTGCTGTCTCCAGTTTCATAACTGCACCGGCCAATGTCTGGGCGATTCCATCATGGATTTCTCGTGCTATTCTGTTCCTTTCCTCCAGAATTAAGCGTTTTTCTTTTTCAGAAAGAAGCATCTGCGTTTTGATTACGGCTGCAAGCTGATTAGAAAGAGTTGCCAGTGACTGCACATCTTCATTTGTAAAACTTTTTGTTCTACTTCTAGCAACAATAAACATACCCACCGTTTCGTGATCCACAACCAGAGGAGAGTACACAAAAGATTTGAGATCCCTGTCGAAACAGTCTTCAGCAATACCGACATTTGTCTTTCGGTCGTTATAAATTATAGGGTGCTTCATCGACTCGAATTGATCGTACACCACTGCTGAAAGCGAATGCGACAAGGAAGTCCTTCCTTCTTGATATCTATGCCGCCATATCCCATTTTCTTTTATCCATAAGATACTTGCTTCCACATTCATAAATTGAAAGAAACTCTCCTTTAAAGTTGAATTCCACTTTGACTTAGGAACAATCTGATTTAGTTCGGTAGTAATTGAAAACAACGCCTTCAGCTTTTTCTTCTCCAGTTTAAGCCTGGCGATTGTTGAACTTAATAAACTAAGTCCCACAAGAGGAGAAAAGAAGAAAAAGTATGAAAACACATCAATTTCACCGCGATTCTGGCTGCCCAATATGTAAAGCAGGATTCCATACGCTAAAGAAATTAACGTATTATTGAGTTCGGTTATCGTTTTCTGTTTCCACATCTTGAGGGAATAGGGCTGAGGACGAATGATCAGTACTAAGTCAACTATTAAATTATTAAAGAGGAAGAAGAAGAATAATAAAATTGAAAACTCGGCAATACCGGTCTTTACAGTTGACTGTAAACTAGCTTCGGCCATAGGTTTAAATAAAGAAAGCATAGCAGTACTGAGGATAATGCTTAAAGCCAGTTGAGCCGGATTAAAAAGAATAATTCTCAGAGGGCGCCGATGCAGCAGATTAACAACTAGCACAACTAACGCATAGCAAAGTGCAGTATAATGAGTGCCAAATAAGATATAAAGAACATATACTAACGGGAATGAGATAGCCGTGAACCCTTTCCATACCGGCATTGGATAATACTCACTTATAAAGAGAAACAGTATGAACAATAGTATAAATGACGGCTTGTCACGAACAGTAAGAGTGAGAGCTGAATAGAATATGGACAACCATCCCATAAACGTAATAAAAAAAAGAAAAACCTTCGAGTATTTTTCCCTAGTCTGAAAATCCAGCCTGGCCACTAAGACACCCCCTTATCTGAATATTCTGTACTTAACATTTTATGGTTTAACATAATAAAACTCAAATAAAAAACCCCGCACTAGTCGAATGGATACCACTAACCAGTGCAGGGCCAAGCCCCTATATGGACTTTGTTAAGGTTTATTATGGCAGAAGGCTTATATGGTGACTATTCATCAAACGGACTATTTGTGTAGTGCTAATGTATTATATAATTCTTTGGTGTTCTCAATGTATCAAGCTTAACTCAATTTTATTGGAAGGCAGAGACCCGAAAAGCATAAGACGGGAATGCCGGGAGAAGCGCTTTTCTTCTCCTGGCATTCTTGGCTTATGACTCGAGGGTCTCAGTTCGCAGCTGGACATCACGAAAAGCGGAGAACGGTGCCTTCAAAACTACGCAATTATCTAAAAGTCTGACGCAATAAACCTAATTTTGATGCAATGATGGTGTGAAAAGACGCAATTCCTATATATTTTGCCGCAATTACCTGGAAAAATGCCGGACCTGTATCCGAGTAAAAATTTCTCTTCCCATGAATAGAAGCTGGCGAATTGGCCATACTTACTAGTAACAGCATCTCATCCGAGATTGTTGTTGCCAACCGCGGAGAAGACTTACGTTTCCCCATAAGTTCTTCCTCCGGTTTCTCCTCTCCCTTTGCCTTCTTTCCTGTTAAGGGATATAGAAGGGGCCTGCAGAATGTTCTGCAGGTTTTTTTATTTCTATCTGCAGTTCCTTCCCTTATGATACGTGGCATGATAGAGTATAATTTGCTGATATGATACGAAAAAGAGGTGTTTTCATGATTCAAAGATTTATTGAACTTGGTGAAGGTTATTCCGATCTTTACGAACTGCTTTCTTTGGGTAAGTCTGCAGGAAATAGGACCCGCAGGTTATTTGCTCTCCACACCATTAAGAACAATAAACCCGCTACTTCGCTTGCCATTTCGATGGAACCTACCCATCCTGGTGATTTTCTGCCTATCTATATTTGCAGGGAAGGAATACCGAACCCCCACCATACTCCAAATAAACGATATGAGCTTTTCAAAGATTTGGCAGACTCACTTGAAAAGCAGATCATTGAGCTGGAGGTTAAGCCCTCCTCCGATTTTGCAGAAAAAGAGCTTTATTTCCAATACCTCATCGGCATTATGCGGATGAATAAATATCTCCCTCCTCTGCAGTAAGGGGAGGTGACTTTTGGTATATTACGGATATTGTTACGCAAGCAGGCTTTTTTCAAGTCTGCTTTTTTCCGTATCCGGCTTCATTTCTTCCGGCCATTCTGCAACAATACTTCTGCCGCTACATATGGTGTAACGTATAAAGCAGCTAAAAATGAAACAATTAATCTGGGAGGCTTTATGAAAAGGTATATGTGTAAAGGGAAGATTCACAGGGCCACGGTTACAGAAGCAGAATTAGACTATCCGGGCAGCATAACCATTGATAAAGAGCTGATGAAAAAAGCTGATATACTTCCTTACGAAATCGTTCAGGTTACCTGCCTGCGCAACGCAGCAAGATGGAAAACGTACGCCATACCAGGCGAAGGACATTCAGGGGTAATCTGCTTGAACGGTCCTCCAGCCCGCTTATTCCAAAAGGGCGACTTGGTCATTATACTAAGCACCGGTCTATATGACGAAGAGGAGCTTGCTTCCCTAAAGACAAGGATTGTATATGTAGACCAAAATAATCAGATTGTCCGTGTGAACGTTAATGAGTTAATGGAGGAATGGCGGGATGGCTGAAGGATACCCCCTTGACCCAGAAAGAGCCTTTATTAACAAATGGAATATGCATAAGCTGCTGCAGGCAGAAAGGGATCTTCCCTTCTTCCTGCCCGAGACACTCCTGTTCTCCCGTGACTCATTTTCTATCCTGCTAAATAAATATAAAGACATCTATATTAAAAGTGTATCTTCCTGGGGCGGCAGTAAAGTCGGTAGGATCGTCTGCGGGGAATCCTCCTTTTCGCTGTCTATCCAAGGAGACACTCCAAGAATAAAGGAGAATATAGAAGAACTGTATGATGATTTAGCCAGCTATTATAAGGAAGAATTATGTCTCGTCCAGCAGACTGCCCCTCTCTTATCCTGCAGGGGCCGGCCGTTTGATATCCGCACACATCTTCAAAAGGATCTTGAGGAAGGCTGGCTCTACGCAGGCGACCTCGTCCGGATTGGCGGACAGGGTTCGATCGTTTCGAATGTAGCCATTAGTTCTGGGGAAGTGAAGCCTACCGAGGAGATCCTTACAGAACTCTTACAGGGAAAAACCTCACTTATACAGCAAAGGCTGCTGGCATCCTCCCTGCAGGTCTGCGGTATTCTGGATAAATATCATAGCTTTCTCGATATCGGGATTGATTTTGGAATCGATGCGGATGGAAGTCTCTGGCTGATCGAGGTCAATACAGATGACTTATATGGCGGGCCGGCACAGCAGTTATTCGCCATGCTTCCCGACCAGTCCCTGTATCTAGGAATTTTAAAAAACAGTGAACGGATCAGCAGACAGGCTGCCACTCTACTATTTAGGGAGTATCAAAAATATGTAAAGGAAATGAATGATCCCAATTAACAGGGTGCCAGAATTCCATGGCGCCCAATTTAGAAGGACCGTATCTAATCTGCCTCGGCTTCTTACATACATTCTTCAGCTTTCCCGTCTGGGCATTACGGAAGTGAAGGAATTATATAAAAATGCCTTAACCGGCTGGGAAACCTTTGCCAGCAGGAATGGAAGCTGGCAAAAATGGATGGATATCCTCGAATTTGAAGCAAAGCAAAATAAAGATCTGGACCTGGAGAATCCTGTGTCAGTGATAGAAAGAATCACTGGGGGAATAAGATATATCCCGGGGCCTTCCATCTGGACTATCAAGCTGATCCCTCACATCTGCTATTCACCATGGATCTTAAAGCTTCGGACAAAAGATACATTCCTGTTGTTTTATCCTGTGAAAGAGGAATATCTGCTGGAGCCCGGGCAGCCGGCCCAGGAATTGGTCCGCGGACATAAAGCATTGAGTGACTCCCTGCGCCTCAAACTGCTTTACCAGCTTACAAAAGGACCTCTTGCCCTTCAGGAGCTGAGTGTCCAATTCAATATTTCCAAAACAACCCTGCACCATCAGCTCTCCCTGCTGAAGGCCGCTAAGTTTGTAAAAGTGGACAAGGGAATTTACACAGCTGATCTGCCTAAAATCCTGTCCTTTCATAAAAGCTTAGCCCTCTTCTTTGAGAAAAGGCCATGACGGGCTATTCAAGATCCTTTAAAGCCCTATTGGCGGGTGAAATTGTATCAGAATTCGGAGGAACGGCCGGCGGGATTATCAATGGACTGCTGTTATATGATATAACAGGTTCCAGAGAATGGCTGGGAGCTGTCTGGCTCGTATATTTTATTCCTTCATTAGCTCTGCAGTTCTTCGGTGCCCCGTTCTTAAACAGGATTAAAAAGGGGAAAGCACTTCGCAATATCCAGCTGATCCGGGGCCTGGCATATCTTTTTCCTTTTGCCGGGTATTTTTCAGGCAGTGATGCTGCAGCCATTGCAGGGCTGGTGGTTCTGCAAAGCATATTAGGCCTTTTGCAGCCGCTGTATGCAAGCCTATCCTTTTCCCTGCTGCCAGATATCTGCAGTAAATCTCAGCTTGCCGATGCAAACGGACTGATTGATGGAGTATTAAGGCTGATGAATTTTTTAGCTCCAGGCGCAGCCTCCCTGCTGCTTATGGCACTTCCTATGCAGGGCCTATACATATTTACCTGTGCAATGTTCTTATTAAGCTTTCTATCTCTTTTACTCATCCGCCCGGAACATGAGGAAACTGCCATTCAGATTTGGTCAAAAAAATTCTGGTGGCAGGAATTGAAGGAAGGCTACAAAACCTTTTTTACACTAAAGGCTCTCCGGAAATTCACCTTCCTCTCATCTGCTGTCCAGTTTGCCGTAGGGGCGTCTATGGTTCTAAGCGTCCCGTTTATTAAAGGTGAGCTCGGAGGGGAGTCCTGGCAGTACGCCTTATTTTCAGGTTCCTTCCCCATCGGCTATACACTCGGAATGATTCTCTTAGCCAAATTGCCTAAAACCAATATCATTATGTATGCAGGTTTAGCTGGCGGCGGCCTTTCTTTTGTACTGCTCTCCTTTGTGCACTCTGTTTATGCAGCTTGTTTATGTGAACTTGCAGGGGGACTTATCTTTCCTTTATTCAATGCAAACAGTGCTTCCCTTTTTCAGCAGGAAGCCCCAAAGGAACGGCTTCCCCAGCTAAGTTCGGTCCGTCTGTTATTTTTGAGGGTGACCATGCCGCTTGGGCTTTTGTTTGCATCTGCAGACTTTATTCACCTGACTGCACGTAATATTTACTTCACTTCAGGAAGTTTGATTGTACTCCCTGGTATCTTTTACTGCATCAAATCCGTTCAAAAGGCTAAAGAATTTACCCCGGCAGCAGACCAGCATAAAGAAAGCTAAAAACACGGGAAAGGGCCTTTGCCCCTCCCGTTCTAAAAGATTATTTGATTCTGAAGCCTGCATATTCTCCTCTGTCCTCTTCAGGTGTGATTTCCAGATTTTCCACTAATGAAAATCGAGTCCCTCTTCTAAGGCTTGCAATAAAGTCACTGAGCTGGCTTTCAGTACCTGATGCAGATGCTTCAACGGTCCCATCCTCCCGGTTTCGGACCCAGCCCTTGATATCGAATTCAAGAGCTTTTGATAAAGTAAAATAGCGGAAACCTACTCCTTGAACCCTGCCGGAAACCACAATACGATATTGCCCCATGCTTCCACTCCTATTTTTTTATTTAGTACCAGAGTTAAGAGCCGTACACTTTTTAAGTACCTTCTAAGTAAGAGAAAAGGCAGAATTCCCTTAAGAAATTCCACCTTCATAATTCCATTTTATAATCATATTCCTTTGCTTTATCAGGCTTTGAATTTTCGTATTCAACCTTCAGGAAAGGTTTATAGGATAATTCCACCTTTTTCACAAATGAATAGCTTTGTAACTTCTCAGATATGGCAGGAACATCTTCCATATCGGCATATAAAACAACATATTTCAGCTTTTTAGAAACATAATGGATATTCCCAAATCGCCGAAGCATTTTTACTTGTTTCAGGGAATGCATCCAGATAATTATACTTTGCCTCGAACCTAACATAGCAGATCTCCTTATAAACGCTTTACATGTAGTGTAGCACATGAATTTCTTTTATATCAATATCAAAACGCTTGCAGGTTTCCCCAAACCCTGCGGCTTTGAAACTAAGAATCTGAATTTATTCCAGGATGCCCGCCCGAACCACTTGTTTTTTATAATGTAATCGTCCCGGGAACTCAAAGAGCACCAATCTTTCAGAAAGGCTATCACAAGCTTTGTGGTATTTGAACATAGAGGTGATTTCCGCTCCAGGATGCTCTCTTTCCGTGGGGGGGCGGTGAGCCTCCTCAGCTTCGCTTGCGGGGTCTCACCTGTCCCGCTTAGCCAGCAAGAGTCTCGCACCTTCCGCTCCAATCAACCTGTTTTTATAATGGACTCCTCGTCCTAGAAAGGAACAATCTTTTAGAATAGAGTTAAAACAAAAGGGTCATTAGATAAATCCCGTCTTTTCTCCACCTTTTCGGGGTATGGTATATAGAATGCCAAGAACACAATCCAGGGAGGCTGGAAGGAATCATGGATTTAGAAACCATATGGAAGGAATTTATAGAAAAGCTCCTATTGAATGAGGCCATCATTTCTGTTCTTTATAAAAAAATTGCAGGAACTCCCTTTTTGTATATATCCGTTAAGGATTGGCAGATGGAAAAAGAGGTAATTGAAAATGTTATAAAAAATGCCGCCGCAGACGTAATCAAAGACAGGCAGCTTCATAGCAAAACGGCTTTTGTGCGACAGCAGAGCGGCATCCTGGTCTATAGGCACCGTTTTTATGTTCCCCAGCGCAAAATGTTCTGCTGTGGAAATTTATGCCCTGACTGTATCCGTTTTGAATCAGAATGGAAAAAAGGCTGACTCACAGAAAAGTACCAGGAGAATCCTGATTCCTTCTGACTTGAGCCAGCCTCAATGATTTATGGATTAAGAACAGCCGCAGCTTCCACCGCTCCCGCAGCCCCCAGAACAGCTAGAACCGCTGTCGAAAAAGGGATTGCCGGTAGGGACCTTGATATGCTTGGATACTGCACTTCCCACCCGCATACTCACTTCATCCAGAAGATTCTGCAGCTCGGTTTCTGCAAATTTATATTCTGCGATAGTCGGGTGCACATCCATTTCCCGCTTTAACTGCCTTGCCTTTAAGGAAATCTCGCTATAGTCCGGATGATATTTTCCAAACCGCTGAACTTCTTCATAAAGTTCCTTAATAGCAGTAAACTTCCTTATTTTTTCCTGTGCAAGCTTGTCCGCCTGCACTTTATATAAACTCAAGAAATATTGTTCACCAATATCTGATTCAATGACTGCTCTTGCAATATGCTCTGCATAATCAAGAATTTCCATACTTTCTATAGTAGCAAGCACAAAAGCCCACCTCCATCCTTATTTTAGCATTTTCCTTGAACAAATGCGAATGAGAAAATCCTGGAAACCAGTATTTGAATTCTTTTTATTATGCCTCTTTCTTAAAAATTGTTGTTTAAAGCTGTTCTATGTATAGAGATTTATTGAAGCAGAATATAAACTTTCACCCAAATCAACAAAACTGCTTAGATAATTCCAATGGCTTGAATGGACAAAAAGCCGGCCCCCAACTATCTTCTGAGCCAGCCTTCTTATTTACCTGTATTCATGGATTGAAACATGGACAGCATCATTGAAGCCATTTGTACTCCATTTGTTAATTGGGCAACTCTGTCTGGGATGGATTTTTTATAGAAATAAACTGCTTCCGTTTCCATTTTTCTGATTTCCCTTGGATTGCGGGTAAGTCTCCTGTACCACACAGGCTGAAGCCGGAGATACGTTTTTAAATCTTGATTTCCCTCTAAAACACTTAGAATATCGCTCCTCAAAAGGCTGCTGCCTCCTTTCTAATCTTTTCGCAATGCAAACGGATTTGGAGGCTGCTTGGGTTTTTCTGCATTTTCAGGATTGCTTTGAAACTGGGTCAGAATTCCCTGGACAGCTGAAATTGCCTGGCTTAAAGAGGAGATATGGGTTTGGATCTGTTCCATATCCATATTTTTGATTGCAGAAAAAAGCGTTGAAACCAGATCACTTTTCGAATCCTTTTCCTCCTTCGCTGATGTCTTGGCCGGAGCTGCCGAATACTCATCCCATTTAGGATCCTCTTCTCCCAGTAAGAACCACTCCTCATAAATATCCTGCCAGGTCTGCCTGCCTTTTCTCACTTCCTGAACAAGGCCGGGGTATTTTTTTACAAAAAGCTTAAATTGCTCGATGGACTCATTTCTTTCTGTCATTTTTGCACCACCTCACATACGGATGACATATGCCTATTGCAGTCTATGCATGTGAGGCGATTTTGTTGCCTCAGTTCCACTATAGTATTCTCAGGGGGCGATCAACTTCTGGGCGCAGCCCTATCCCAGGCATATAGTTTCCAGGTGTCATCTGCATGAACCTATCCGCCCCCAGGTTCATCCATGCACCTTCAAATGTGTTTTGTCTAACGGAAGCAATGCTGGATCTCCCTGACCTCCTACCCCCCCCCCAGGTCTTTGGCCTCGCCCGCGTCCCTTTTTTCGGCAAAAAAAGAGGCCCTCCCCTGAGCCCCTAAAGTCTTTTACCCTTATCTAATAAAATCCTGTGTATAATACTTGCGGTACACACCTACTCCAATCCCTGTGTATTCATCATTCAGCAGTGAATCTCTGTGCCCCTTGCTGTTAAGCCAGCCTTCTACTGCTTCAATGCCATCCACGTAGTTGGCCGCAATGTTTTCTCCTGCAATCGTATAGGTAATGTGCCCGTCTTTCAGACGATCCTTCAACTCTCCCTTTGTAGGGGACGTATGGGAAAAATATTCGTCTGTCATCATATCCTTGCTATGGAGGAAAGCCACCTGTGAAACATCTGGAAGGCCCTCCAGGGTATTCAGCTCAAATCTGCTCCGTATAATATTCGTCAGATCATAGATTTGTCTTTCATTTCCTTCTTCAATCATCCGCCAATGATTTTCATCAGGTTCTTTCGGTTGTGCCAATTCGCCTCTGTAAATCAATTCATAAGGCCTCTGGCTGACCAGCGTCTGTGAATCAAGGTATCTGACGCTGGAAACACTCCCCGTGAACTTATCAAGATAGATTTGGGCGTAGATGTTTCCCAATTTAACGATTGGCCTTGTGTTCATATCATCTTCAGATAATTCAAATCGATAGGTTGTCCCATTTTGCTGTATATTAATGGATGATGGCATAGTCACCTTGCTAAAAATTTCATTGATCGGCTGTCCAATCTTAAACGGAGCCACGTTCACCTGTCCTCCGGTCCCATAAGCCGTAACAGCCTTGCTTCCTTGTACACCTATCTGGATATAATTCTCTTGATTTTGATTGTAAATCCACCATTCATACCCATAGGCAGACATATCTTTACGGATAGGATTGCCAAATGTTTTAATAATGTCTTTGGTATCCTGCCCGATAATGCCAGCCAGTCCTTCTTTCGGCATAGCCAGCTTTGAACCGCTTTGCAGACTGCCTCCGCTGGAAGTGGTTTCCGGATCTTCCTTTTGAGTAATGTTCTTTTCACCATTCAGCACCTTATTTTTTTGGGATTTTTCTCCGAAGTTGAAATAAATGCTGATTGAAAAGAACACAGCTGCGATAATTATGACTCTGATCAGTACTTTCAGAGGACTGCCTCCCTCCCTGCATCGTTTTCCGAAGTATATGTATTTCATTATAACATTAACTGAAACAGTTTTTGCAGGGTTTGTTTTTGTTTACATAATCCGAATTCACAAAATAATTTTGCAATTCATTGCAAGAACGATTAATTCGTACTATTATAAAAAAGGAGGAAAATTGTGTATTTTATTCTATCTGGAATATAAAGTGAACCATATTCACAATAAAGACCAGACAACATCGGAGGGAATAAAGATGAGATTTGAAGGAACAGGCATTGAGAAATACATAGCCGAACTTGGCCGTCTTGATTCTGTGATGCATGAGAACCGGCTTTACCGTTCGGAGCAATGGGACTATGACCGAGTCAATTATGATCGTAAATTCGAGTTAAAAGAAGGCGTTTTCTATTTCCGCATCCAGGGATATGCGGTGGAAGGCGATGTAGGTTCCAATAAGGCCGATATACAGCTGATGGCCCCTATCCTGGGAAAACATTATTATCCGCACGGCGTTGAATATGGAGAAGGCGAATCCTTCCCTGCCTCTTTGGTCAAGCAATGCGAAAATATTATCGATACAATCAAAGAAGAAGTGAAAACGTTCGCAATTAATGAATAAGACGAAGCGGGACGCATGAGCGGCATGCGTTCTTTTTGTGCTTCCTGAACTCCTTCAGGTATAGTTGAATACCCAACGCACATAGCGGCTGTCCTCCTCCTCCATTAGGAATCCCAGTTCTTTTAGCACACTCATTTGATAGGTTTTGCTTTCGGGACAATCTACTACAATCGTTTTGATCTGTTCAGGAAATGCCTTTACTGTATATTTCATAAAAATATATAAACTTTCTTCCATATACTCTATTTCTGCCTCCTGATTTATATAGGAGATGGCAAGATAGCCAGTGCTTTGATTAACTTTTTGCAGAATAAAATCCCCGATCATCTTCTTTAATTTCAAATCCGCCACAAGCCAGAATCTGTATTCTTTTTTATCGGTTTCTAACTCCTCGATATAAAATGGCAGGAATCCCTTGAATAAATTTGACGGCCAGGAATGAGGCATGACAATGGGCGAACGTTTAATCAGCTCATCCCTGTATAGCACCAGAGATTTGGCCAAATCAAGGGAACAGGTCATTACGATTACTTTATTCGTTTTGTAATCATCCACAGGCAGTACCTCCCATTTGGCATCCTTGCTGCCAATTTTATTAGTATTTCTGCCGGATTTCTGAACAATAAAATTTATAATAAGAAAACTCGCTCTAGGCGAGTGTGAATGCAAAAAAAATGCTGCTTATACATTGTATTCAGCAGCAAAGATAATTAATCCTCTAACACTTATTTTGATTCTAAAAGCCGAGAATGGCCTTTATTAAGGATGTCGTTTCTCCACCTTTGTAAAATACATACAAAAGCAGATAAACCGCTACACCTGTAATGGCCGTAAAAAACCAGATAATACTTGTAACCGGCCCCAGCTTCCTATGTATTGAAAGTCTATTTTTATAGCCGGTCCAAAGAGAAATGATCCCCATAACCGCTCCCACTGTAGCGAGGGTAATATGAAAAACCAGAAAGATTGTATAGAAAATCTTTATGCTGTGAGGACCACCAAATGAGGTATTACCTATAAAAACAGTTCTAGTAGCATAAATGGTAAAAAACACTATTGCAAAAATAGCCGCCAAAAACATTGTTTTTCTATGAGCTTCTATTTTTCTTTGCTTAATCTGCCCCCAGCCAATTGCAACGGTTATTGCACTTAGTACTATAAAGCTTGTGCTGATTGTGGGCAATACAGGTAGCGACATAAAAAAATTCCTCTCTAATATAAGTAGTTTCCCAGCTTGATTCATAAAGAATGAACCACCATCTGAATGAATCAATACCGTAATTGTATAAAAGGAGCCTTTAATTTTCAACATATAGCAGCAGAATAACCTGCCTTAAATGCCAATTGTTTGAAAGCTGACACAATTAAATTCAATGTTAGATTTTTTATCGGCCTATATGTATTACCTTTATTGCCTTGGAACAAGGAGGTTGATTCCCGCACCAGCTTAATTAGTAATGGTCAAATTAAAGGGTGCCTATTCGCAGGCACCCTTATGGAGATCTATCAGCTTTTTTGTGATCCTGCCTGAAAGTAGCCTTCACGCGGTTCGTACAGGTTTTCTGTTTCTTCGCTGGATTTTTTATTTTCTTTTTTGTACCAGTCAAAGAAGATATAGCCGAGCATGGATCCATACACAATTTCCTGGATGATCTTCATAATCACTCCGCCGAGCTGCTGATCCTCAAGCAGCGGCAGCCAATTAAGCAGTTCAGGGCCGCTGATTCCCATGCCTTTTAAGGATGAAGCTGGAACACACATCGACATCATCTGCATCCAGGATGCTGGGTCACTAAAAGTCCCATACAAAGGATGCTTGGTGAAAATGATAAGTGCACAAGCTGGTGTCAGCAGGATTCCATTCCCGAAAATATATCCTATTTTCTGCAAACCTGAAAGCTCTTTATCCTTTCCATCCGGCTGAATGACCGGCCACCACATAAAGATTGCCGTGATAAAAAGGAACACGGTAGATAGACTGTGATAAAGCATATTCTTCATTAGAAAGTCAAATACGAATGGAATATGATAGAACGAGAAAAAGACATTGAATACTAAAAGCGCAATCAGCGGCTTTGTAAAGAACAGAAATGGCCGATTAATGAATGCCGGCTTCAGAATCCTGCTCCACATCCAAGAAGGGACCGCAGCAACCAGCATAGGAACAACGAGTAAATAAAGCAGTGCCATTTGTGTCATGTGGACACTGAACATGATATGCCCTAATAAGTCAAAAGGAGAGCCTTTAATGATATAAAGAATCAGAATGGCGGATATAAAAAGAACAGACTGTTTTTTTGTGAGCTTTTCTTCACCAGGAAATAAAGATCTGTATCTGAGTGCCAGTCCAAAAAAGATAAGAGCGGTTATTATAAGGGCCAGCATAAAAAAAGGATTCCATAAAGCCCGGAAACTGAACATATCCAGCAGCAAATTACTCCCTCCAAGCTCGTGTTTAGTGTTACTACCATTATACATGAAGTCATTCACGTTTCCCATGCAATTCCCATTTACACCTCATAAATGTCCGGCTGTTTAAACTTATGCCGGGAAATGATAAAACCAGACGCTGCGGGTTTTTTTAGCCCGGCAATGTCTGGTTTTGTGCCCTGGATCTCTTAAATCCAGGTAATGGTCAAAAACGTCAGAATCGTGATCAATGCAACCGTCAAGCCAGAAAATAGGAAAAGCGCTGGTGTTTCATGCCCTTTATGGCTCATGTGCATAAAGTAGAACAGCTGAAAGACTACTTGTATCGCTGCCAGAAGCATGATAAACGGCACTACAAACCAGTGAGAAAATCCTTCATAATAAACCGCTCCAAACGCAATCAGCGTAAGGAAGATCATCAGGGCAAACGAGATGATCTGATATCTCATTTCCTCCGCATTTTTTTTGCGTCTGTATTTCAGGTCGATTCTTGGGTTTGCTGAAGTCTGCCTAGTATTCTCCATGAGTTATCCCACCATTCCCATTAAGTATACTACAGTAAAGATAAATACCCATACAACGTCGATAAAATGCCAGTAAAGGCTTGCTACATAAAATTTTGGTGCATTATACAGATTGAGCCCCCTGCCTGCATTCCGAAGCATGAGCGAGAGGATCCATAACAAACCAAAGGCCACGTGCCCTCCATGGAAGCCTACCAGCGCATAAAAGGCAGAGCCAAATGCACTCGAGGTAAAGGTATGCCCCTCATGGACATAATTTCTAAATTCATAAACCTCCAGACCCAGGAAGCAGGCTCCCAGGAACACAGTGATCAGAAGCCATGCCTGCATCCGCTGAAAGCTGTAGTTTTTCATATGATACATCGCATACACACTAGTCAGCGAACTGACCAATAGAAACATGGTAGCCAAGAAAGTTAGGGGCATTTCAAAGAGATCCTTTGCCAGCGGATGGCTGGAATCAGGCACCTTATCCTTTAAGGCAAGATAGGTTGCGAAAAGAGAGCCAAAAAGTACCGTTTCACCGCCCAGGAAAAACCAAAAGCCCAAAAATTTATTTTTTGCTTCAAGGGTTGCTTTTTCAGGCGAGGCAGGCCATGTCATTTCAGTGAATTTTTCCTCTGCTTGCATTATGCCTTAACCCCCTTGTCCTCATTCTCAAGATCTTCTTTATGAATATGGAATCCATGATCGTCCTTCACAGAACGGATAAGCATGGATACCAGAGTAATGCCAAGCCCTATAATCATCACTGGAAGTGCCCATGGCTTGTCATCCACATGGAACAGAATCCCAAATGCTGCAACGAATAAACCGAACGAAATAGTGACAGGCAGGAATGAAGCATTCGGCATATGAATGTCACCAAGCGGTTCAGCAGGCGTCATGCCCTTCTTCCCTTCCATCTTCTCAATCCAGAATGGGTCTAAACCGCGCACGAGAGGAAGCTGCTTAAAGTTATAGAATGGCGGCGGAGATGGGATGGACCATTCAAGAGAACGTCCGTCTCCCCATGGATCATTTCCTACCTTCACACCTTTGACCTGGGTTACTACAACATTGATAAGCATAATAATAACTGCGATTCCCATGAAAAAGGCACCAATTGAACTCACCATGTTTCCTGTATCCCAGCCCTGGTTAGGCAGATATGTAAATACACGGCGCGGCATCCCCATCAAGCCAAGGAAATGCTGAATGAAGAAGGTCAAATGGAAACCGATCAGGAAGAGCCAGAACGTAATTTTCCCCAGGACTTCACTGAGCATGGTTCCAAACATTTTCGGCCAGTAATAATGTGTACCTGCAAGAAGCGCCAATACTACACCGCCGACAATAACATAATGGAAGTGGGCTACTACAAAGTAGCTGTCATGATACTGATAGTCGGCTGCTGCGACTGCATTCATGATCCCGGTAACTCCTCCGGCAACAAATGACGGAATAAAGGCTACAGCATAATGCATGGGAGTGGTGAATTTAATGCTTCCTCCCCACATCGTAAACAGCCAGTTAAAAATTTTGATACCTGTCGGCACGGCTATGGCCATAGTAGCGACAGCGAATATAGCGTTAGCAATCGGCCCCATACCGACCGTGAACATGTGGTGGGCCCAGACCATGAATCCTAAAAATCCAATCAGCACAGTTGCAAAAACCATGGAAGAATATCCAAACAGCCTTTTGCGCGAAAAAGTTGCGAATATTTCGGAAAATAAGCCGAAAGCTGGGAGTATAAGAATATAGACTTCAGGGTGACCAAATATCCAGAAGAGGTGTTCCCAGATGATTGTATTCCCCCCTGCTGAAACATCAAAGAAATTGCCGCCGAACATCCTGTCAAACATCAAGAGGAATAATCCTACTGTCAGAGCAGGAAAAGCAAATAAGATGAGTGCAGACGTTACAAATGATGACCAGGTGAATAATGGCATCCTCATATATGTCATACCCGGTGCTCTCATGTTAACAATGGTAACGAGGAAGTTAATGCCCCCAATTAGTGTACCGATACCTGAAATCTGAAGACCCAGGATATAAAAATCGACACCATGGCTCTTCGCGTTCAATGTAAGCGAGGCATATGAAGTCCAGCCTGCATCAGGTGCTCCGCCAAGGAACCAGGAACAATTCAGGAAGATCCCGCCGAAGAAAAAGAGCCAGAATCCCAAAGCATTGACGAATGGAAACGCAACGTCCCGCGCTCCGATCTGAAGAGGGACAGCCGCGTTCATAAAAGCGAAAATCAGAGGCATGGCTGCCAGGAATATCATAGTGGTTCCATGCATGGTTAAAATCTGGTTATAAAGACCGGCACTGACAAAATCATTGTTTGGCACTGCCAGCTGGATGCGGATGAAAAGCGCTTCCAAACCACCGGCCAAAAAGAAAATTCCCCCGGCCATCAGGTATAGAATGGCGATTTTTTTATGGTCTACAGTGGTTAAGTAATCCCATACGGTTGCGCCAAACCCCTTTTTTTGAGCAATCGTACTCACGTTTAAACCTCCCTTTGTAAATCGTAAAGCCGCCTTTTATGTAATCAATGACTCTCTTATGCTGCAGAAACTCTATGCGACTTATATCGCTGTTTGATGTCTGTTTTTTATTGCTCAACCTTAAGCCCCATTAAGTAAGCGGTTAACGCGTCGAGCTGGCTTTCACTTAGCTTTTGGTATTTACCAGTCATTAAGTTCCCTGGCTTTACTTTTTCAGGATCTCTCAGCCAGCGTTTAAGGTTTTCTTCGTTATGCTGAAGAATCCCTGCTATTCTTTCCCTATCGCCAAAAGTGGCCAGGTTAGGAGCCGTACGTGCTTTTTCCGGCCTGCTGTCGTTAGGTGTGTTAGCATGGCAGCCGATACAGCTTTTATTGAAGATCGCTTCGCCTTCTTTGGCCAAATCCCCTTGTGCCACAGGCTTCTTCACATTCTGCATCTCTTTTGTCCATGCTGAAAAATCATCCTGAGACATCGTTCTTACCTTAAAATCCATGTAAGCGTGTGAAGGTCCGCAAAGCTCAGCGCATTTTCCATAAAACTGGTTTTTGACTTTGGCAGCGCTTTTACTGTCAAACTCAAGCCAGAATTGATTTTCTCCTTCAGGATTCGTATCGGTCTTTCCCCCGACAGCAGGAATCCAGAAGGAGTGCTTTACATCTGAAGATTTAACATTGAAGTATACTTTCTTGTCTGTAGGAACAACAAGGTCCTGGCTCGTGATGATTTTTTCATCAGGATATTCAAACTCCCACCAATACAGGTTCGCCCTCACATTGATCACAAGAGCATCCTTTGTTTTCCCCTGCTTATCCTTCTGCTTCATCGGCCCTACATCCGCCAGGTTAAACGTGTAGGATACCGTTGGTACAGCCAGGACTAATAATAAAAGAATAGGTATAACAGTCCAAATAATTTCTAAAGTGTGATTCCCTTCCACCTGTTTCGGAATCTTGTTTTCGTTTTTCTTTGTCCGGCGGAAACGGGTAACTACATAGATGAAAATGACAGTTACCACAATGATGACCAAAACCATGATGCTTGTGCTCAAAATCGTTAGGTCATACTGCTTCTGTGCAACTTCACCAGCCGGTGTTAAGGTTGACAGGAATGGTTTTCCACAGCCTGACAGAGCAAGCGCCAGGATTGCAAAAATCGAAATCAGACGCCATTTGTGAAGCCGTTTTCTCATAGCTAATGAAACCCCTCTTTCGTAAAATGTCTTGTTTGCAGCAGTTTAACTGCTTCAATTCTCTCTATATATAAACTTCTTTAAAAAAAAGAAAGAATTCCACCCCTTAATAGAACTCTACAGAGAAGTTACAATAACCATAGCAACAAAAAGAATCGTTAAATAGTTCAGAGAATACACAAACATAATCCTTGCCCACTTTAGATCATCTTTTGATCTATAACCCTTGATGGCCAGAGTCAGCCAGCCGATATTAAGGATAGTCGCAAGAATGACAAAAGAATATCCAAGATCCATCATAAAGAATGGAAGCGGAAGCAGTGCAGCTACCCAAAGCATCATGCTTCTTTTAGTGGCTTTAAATCCCTTGACCACTGGAAGCATAGGAATCCCTGCAGCTCTATATTCTTCACATCTTTTCATAGCCAGCGCATAAAAATGCGGCGGCTGCCAGATGAACATAACCAAAAAAAGCATCCATGCCAGCACAGAAAGCTTAGGTTCCACAGCAGCCCATCCAATAAGCGGAGGGACAGCACCAGAAAAACTGCCGATGATTGTATTCGAAACCAGCTTTCGTTTAGCCCACATCGAGTAGATCACCACATAGGCAAATGCACCGAAAGCACCAATTGCAGCTGCTGTCAAAGTAGTAAAAGCTAACAGAATCAGCCCCGCAGCAAGAAAGAAGATCCCTAACGAAAGCACCACTTTTGGACTGAAGCGCCCGGTTACAGTTGGCCTTTCTTTTTTGCTCTCCATAAGCGGATCAATATCAATATCTATAAAGTTATTTAAGGCACAGGAGCCCGCAATAACAAAAGCAGATCCTGCAATCGTCAGCAGCACGGTATCCAGGTTGGTCAGAAATCCCTGGCCTGTAAAATGGAGTGCCAGCCAGATACCTGTAAATGCTGTGATAACATTTGAATTGACAATCCCTATTTTGATAACGGAAAGAAAATCCTTCCAGACTGACACTTGTTGTTCGGCAGTATCTTGAAGGCCTGTATCGCTGTCTTTAAGATCAGCATCTGCTAGAGCCCTTGAATTTGACATAATGTATTCCTCCTCCTGCATTTTCCAAACACTCTAGACACTCTGTATAACCAACTAGCTATATTCCATTCAGTGGTTGTCCACCTGAATTCAAGAGTTGATTTAAGACTGAAAAATAGTCTATTCTCTGTCTATTAAAACATAACTTCCTAGTTTTTGGTGAACTTTTTTTGGCTAACTTTTGACGTTTTAGTGAATGTCTGCCATTTTATGGTTTCCATACAGTCTATTTCCAGAACAGATTCCGTATCACAAAACCCATAATTTTCAGAATACTTGGAGGAGGAAGGAAAAAGGATGATTTGTTCCTTTTTTTATAAGTAATGCCATATTCATCCTCTATATTTCTATCAGACTACGAGTTAAGTTTCAACTATTTTCAAAATTATCTTTCTTCTTCTTGTAAAAAAAGGCAGAATTGTGTAATATCGAGTGCGTGTCATACTAAATTTTTTGCTATACTATTACATATACTTTTTAAAATCACTTTGTATTCAAAAAACTTGTATTTCATCCTGCCGCACACCCTTTTGTAAGCCTTCTCTTTTTTTGTGCTTTTGACTTAAGGGCCCTTGGAATATGCAATCCTTACAAACACCGAAGTTTAAAAAAGAGGGTGAGAAAATTGCAGCGAAGAATTAAATGGCTTGCTGTACTTTCCACGGCAGGGATGCTTCTTGTCCTGCTTGGAGGTGCATTGGTAACTAAAACCGACTCTGGCATGGGCTGCGGCCGCACATGGCCGCTTTGCAATGGACAATTCATGCCGACCCAGATCACTCCTGCTCTGGCCATCGAACTGGCCCACAGGCTTGTTTCGGGAGCAGTGGGAATCCTGATCCTGCTCCTCTCCATCTGGAGCTGGAAAAATATCGGTCATATTCGTGAATCGAAGTTTTTATCCTTCATGGCGTTTTTCTTTCTGGTTCTGCAGGGCCTCATTGGGGCTGCGGCTGTAAAGTGGGGCCAATCCGACTTTATCCTTGCACTCCATTTTGGTATTTCCTTGATTTCCTTTGCTGCTGTTTTTCTGCTGACACTTCTGATATTTGAAGTAGATAAAAAATTCAAGGCTGAGAAGGTAATAATCGAAAAGGACATGAAATTCCATATTTATGGCATCATTACATACAGCTTCCTAATTGTCTATTCCGGAGCGCTTGTCAGGCATCTTAAAGCAAGCCTGGTCTGCTCAGACTGGCCGATGTGCAAAAACGGCGATTTCAGTCTTCCCGCCAATATGTACCAGTGGGTGCAAATGGGGCACAGAACGGCTGCAGGGCTCCTATTCATCTGGATCCTTTATGCTGCAAATAGAGCGTGGAGGAATTATAAAGAGCAAAAGGTCGTGGTCTGGACCTGGTTTGCCGCTGCCACCCTCGCCTCTCTGCAGGTGCTGTCCGGGGCCCTTATTATTCTGACTAAGCTGAATTTATTTGTCGCTCTTTCCCATGCATTATTTATATCCTGTTTATTCGGAATACTCAGCTATTTATCCATCCTCGCTTCTAGAAGCCGGAAGAATGAAATCATGTATCGGGCTGAGAGGGAAGCAGCAGCAGGAAGGATGGACTCTGTCATTTAATACCCAGTGCCATCTCTGTAAACACAGTCAAGGCCGGTCCAGTTGAACTGGGCCGGCCTCTTTTTTATGAGTTTTTTGTTATTTCCAGCAGAAGGTCCCCCGTTTGAATAGCCTCACCGTTAGAGACCAGGATTTCTTTCACTGTTCCAGTAAAAGGAGCCTGTACAGTAGTTTCCATTTTCATGGCTTCTGTGATCATGATATGGTCGCCCCGCTCTACTTTTTCTCCTTTTTCAACTAATACCCTCACGACTGTTCCTGGCATTGTGGCTGGAATGTGCTCTGGATTTTTCGGATCTGCCTTCAGTTTGGCCGCAACAGCAGACTTGATGCTTTCATCCCGCACCACAGCCTCACGCTGCTGGCCATTAAGCTCAAAGTATACCACGCGGGTGCCGTCATTTTGCGGCTGGCTGATGGAAATGAGCTTCACAATCAGTGTTTTTCCAGTCTCGATTTCCACCTCGATTTCTTCCCCCAGCCTCATGCCGTATAAGAAAGTCGGTGTATCCAAAGGGGAAATATCCCCAAACGAATCAAACATGGCCGAGTACTCGAGGAAAACCTTAGGATACAGGGCGTATCCCATCAGATCAAACGAAGTGATTTGTCTGCCCAATTCATTGAACAGCTCCTCTTTCAGGGCTTTAAAATCCACCGGTTTAATTAATTCCCCAGGCCGGACTGTAATCGGTTTTTTGTCTTTTAGGACCACACGCTGTAATTCCTCCGGGAATCCTCCTTCGGGCTGCCCCAGATATCCTTCAAAAAATTCTATCACAGAATCGGGAAAATCAATGGTGCTTCCTCTCTCGAGAACAGCCTCTTCATCCAGGTCATTCTGTACCATGAAGAGCGCCATATCCCCTACAACCTTGGATGAAGGAGTCACCTTTACCAGATCCCCAAAGAAATAGTTGACCCTGCGGTACATCTCCTTAACTTCTTCCCATCTATCAGACAGTCCGACCGCTTTTGCCTGCTGCTTTAGATTACTGTACTGCCCGCCAGGCATTTCATGTCTGTATACTTCAGAGTGGGGGGCATTCATTCCTGATTCAAAATCACTATAATACTTTCTTATATCTTCCCAATAATGGCCCAGCTGCTCCATCCCTGCGATATTGATCTCTGGACGGCGCTCTTTTCCATCCAGGGCATAATACAAGGAATTCAGGCTTGGCTGTGATGTGAATCCGGCCATGGATCCCAAAGCCGTATCAATGATATCCACCCCGGCTTCAATCGCTCTGGAATACATATAAATGCCATTTCCGCTTGTATCATGCGTATGAAGATGAATCGGCAGGCTGGTAGTATCCTTCAGCTCCGAGATCAGCCTATAGGCAGCTTCAGGCTTTAACAAGCCCGCCATATCCTTGATGGCCAGTATGTGGGCTCCCTGGTTTTCCAGTTCCTTGGCAAGGTTCTTGTAATAATCTATATTGTACTTTCTTCTGGATGGATCGTGGATATCACCCGTGTAGCAGATAGCGGCTTCGGCAATTTTTCCTGACTGCCTTACTGCATCAATGGCCACTTCCATGCCTTTTGCCCAATTCAGGCTGTCAAAGATACGGAACACATCAATGCCGGCAGAGGCAGATTGATTGACGAATTCCCTCACTACATTATCTGCATAGTTTTTATATCCAACGGCATTGGAAGCACGCAGAAGCATCTGGAATAGAAGATTTGGAATTTGCTCTCTTAATTTCAGCAGGCGATCCCATGGATCCTCTTTTAGGAATCTGTATGCCACATCAAATGTTGCTCCGCCCCACATTTCAAGCGAAAACAAATCCTTCATGATCTCTGAGGTCGGTTTAGCTATATTAAGCAGATCGGCAGTCCTGACCCTGGTGGCAAGAAGCGATTGATGGGCATCCCTGAAGGTGGTGTCTGTCAGGAGGACATGCTTCTGGGCTTTTATCCAGTTGACAACACCCTCTGGGCCTTCATTGTCGAGGATTTGCTTGCTTCCATGAAAATACTCCTCTGTAACGGATGGGATTCTCGCTTTCTCAAACACTGGCTTTTTCTTTTTTTCGATTCCCGGAAAACCGTTCACCGTTACATTGGCGATATAATTCAGCATCTTTGTCCCGCGGTCTTTCCTTAAAGAGAATAAGAACAGTTCAGGAGTATTGTCAATAAATCCTGTATCATATTTTCCTGTCAGGAAGTTTTCATGCTTCACCACATTTTCAAGGAAAGGGATATTTGTCTTGATGCCTCTTATCCTGAATTCCTTCAAATTCCTTACCATCTTGGCTGCGGCCTGATCAAACGTGAGCGCATGGGTGGACAGCTTAACCAACAGAGAATCATAGTATGGGGTGATGACAGCCCCCTGGAACCCATTCCCGGCATCCAGTCTTACCCCAAAGCCGCCTCCTGAGCGGTATACGGAAATTTTCCCGGTATCAGGCATGAAATTATTCAAAGGATCCTCCGTCGTTACCCTTGATTGAATGGCAAAGCCATGAGTTTTAATTTCATGCTGGCTCGGAATTGCCACCTTATCTCCATGAAGGCCTTCACCTGAGGCAATTAAAATCTGGGATTGCACGATGTCGATCCCTGTTATCATTTCGGTGATGGTATGCTCAACCTGCACCCTTGGATTGACTTCTATAAAGTAAAATTTATTGCCGGACACGAGGAATTCTACTGTACCAGCATTTAAATAATCTACGTTTCTCATTAGCGTGACTGCCGCATGACATATATCATTGCGCAATTCATCAGGAAGCGAAACAGATGGAGCTACTTCCACTACCTTTTGATGGCGTCTCTGAACGGAACAATCCCTCTCAAATAAATGGACAATGTTTCCCTCAGAATCTCCCAGGATCTGAACCTCAATATGCTTGGGATTCAAAACCAGCTTTTCCACATAAATTTCATCATTGCCAAACGCTGCTTTTGCTTCCGATTTAGCACGATCAAAGGATTCGGAAAGCTCTTCCTGCCCCCTTACAATCCTCATTCCGCGGCCACCGCCTCCAAGGGCAGCCTTTAGGATGATTGGATATCCTTCTCTTTCGATAAAAGCCTCCACTTCGGCAAGATTTGAAACAGGTCCGTCACTGCCTGGAATAACCGGGATTCCGGCAAGTTCAGCCTGATGCCTGGCTTTTACTTTGTCTCCAAACATATCCAGATGTCTGGTTTCAGGTCCGATAAAAATCAGGCCTTCCTCCTCACATCTTCTTGCAAATTCAATATTCTCGGACAGAAAGCCATATCCAGGATGGATGGCATCTACTCCGCTCTTTTTAGCTATTGCAATAATACCTTCAATATCAAGATAAGCCTCTATAGGACCTTTTCCTTCTCCAACCAGATAGGCTTCATCCGCTTTATAACGATGGTAGGCCCCTGAATCCTCTTTGGAATAGATAGCTACAGTCCTGATATTAAGCTCTGTACAGGCCCTAAAGACACGGATTGCTATTTCGCCGCGGTTCGCAGCAAGAACCTTAGTAATTCGTCTGTTCAATTGAAAGCACCTCTAACCTATGTATTTTGAAAAAGAGCGAAAATCCGCTCTTTCATTCCAATAACCATCATTGTTGAAAAATTCCGACAAATATTGGCAGGAACTTCCTCCTATTCGAAGATGAGACGGAAGAATAAACTCGTATATTCTTACACTATACTACTATATCACTTCATTAAAGAAGCTTCAAAAAAGACCTATTTTTTTGTAAAGCTTGCTGCTTTTTATTACAAACTTTGATTCCTCACTTTTTGTGTTACTAAAAAAAGACCTGCTGCCAAGGTAAAGTTTCCTGGGTATCCATATATGGGCTCATCCAGGTTGATTTACTGTCCCGAAAGTTTAATTTCTACTGATAACAATAGACTCTTCTTAGCTAGCAAAGAATATGCATCCCCGCCATGACAGTCCGGAAGAAACTAGATCCTTTTTTTATACAGATTCGAGCTCTAAAACCAAAATAAAAAAAGCCCCGGACTGCACCGGAGCCTTCTTACCAAAATATAATAACTGGTTTCTGCCTTTTGGGGCTGCAGCGTGAAGCAGTTCATTTCCTTAAAAAAGCTTCATGCAATGCTGACAGCTCCCGTTCAAGAGTATCAAGCAGCGCCTTCCCTTCCTGCTCAGGAATAAGGCCTAAACGAACTGCAAAATCAATTTCTCGTGACAAACCGAACATTTGTGTATCTAAAACCTCTTCGTACAAAGGACATTGAGGCATAGTCAAATTATCCATCTGCACTTTTATCAATTTTAATATCTTGTCAGCATCTGCCTGTAACAAAGTAAATGCTTTATCGCGATAATTTACCAGCATATCTGAAGCCATTCTAGAATCCCCCGTTTCAGAGCGATTGACAATCTTATCTATAAATTCTACCTTTAGTTCATCAAAAAAGCAAGGCAATGAGCAGAACTTCACTATTTTCAAAGGAAACATTCATTAGCTCGGCGCGAAGTAAAAAAAAGGTTTATACTAGAAAGAGACAGCAGGAAATAGGAGGTATTGTTTTGGAATCAATCATACTGATTAAAGGAAGAGTCAAATTCCCCATTACACTCGATCCGGGTGTTTGGATCTTCGACGACCGCAAGCTAGACCTGGATGAGTTTTTCGCCTCTGGCGGTAAACAGGCTAAGAACGAGCTGGAAGAATACACAAAAAGCGCTTCAAAGCATTGGGATCGAGAAATTACAGAGGGCGCAATCTTTCCGCCTACATTAAAAACCGAAAAGAAGTATGAAAAAGAGAAAGTTCTTACGGGAACATTCGGAATTGAACTCCGTCCCTTTTTGACAAATGCCATTCCTTTGGAGGAAGCAGGGCATTTCATTATTGAAACGAAGGATGAATCCCTCCGTTTCAGCCTGGAGGATGCTTTCGGATTCATACTAGGATTTTCAAAGGATGGGAAGCCTCTAAAAGAGGATGGGCCCATATATGTCTACTTCAAAGATGGTTCCAACTATACTGATCCAATCAAGAATGTCCAGGGTTTTTATGTAGAATAGGAAGCCCATAAAAAAACGGCAGCGATTTGCCGTTTTTATTTTTTGCTTTAGTTGTGGAATACTTATTTCAAACCAATGCCCTGGTGCCTAATCGCAAAAGCTTGATTATAATAAGTCTGCAGCCAGCTGGGCCAGCCCCGATCTCTCTCCCTTGATTAATTTTACATGCCCCGCAATTTGCTGGTCTTTGAATTTCTCAACGACGTAGGTAAGACCATTATTATATTCATCAAGATATGGATGGTCAATCTGTTCAGGATCTCCCATCAAGACGATCTTGCTTCTTTCACCAACCCGGGTAAGAATGGTTTTAATTTCGTGTTTTGTTAGATTTTGTGCTTCATCAATGATAATGAACTGGTCAGGGATGCTCCTTCCCCTGATATAAGTCAGTGCCTCTACTTCAATGGAACCCATCCCCGCTAAAATTGCATCTAATTCCCCTGGTTTTTTCGTATTAAAAAGAAATTCAAGATTATCAAAAACCGGCTGCATCCATGGACGCAGTTTTTCGTCTTTTTCTCCCGGAAGGAATCCCAGGTCCTTCCCTACCGGCACTATCGGCCGTGCCACCAGAAGCTTTTTATATATCCCCATATCCTCCGCCTGCATCAGGCCGGCAGCCAATGCGAGGAGCGTCTTACCTGTCCCCGCTTTCCCAATAAGTGTGACCAGGGGGATATCCTGCCTGAGAAGGAGTTCGAAAGCAATGGTCTGCTGAACATTTCTTGGTTTGATTCCCCAGACATGATCCAAATCGCATGCGAGTTTTTTTACCCGTTTCCCTGTTGAATCCACCATACCGATACCTGAGGAAGATCCGCCAAGTGCATTTTTCATAATAAGGAATTGATTGGGATAAAATTTTGCGGATGAAACATCTGTGAGTCCAAGTTCACCTTTTTGATAAAAATGATTCATTTGCTCAGCAGACAAAAAAAGCGTCTGAAAACCGCTGTATATATGATCTGTCTCAATGACCCTGTCGCTAAGGAAATCTTCCGCATTTAAACCTATCGCATCAGCCTTCACTCTTACCAAAGCGTCTTTACTCACCAAAATTACGATCTTCCCATTTTGTTTCGTCTCCTCTTCAATGGAAAGGTTCTTCGCAACGGCCAGGATCCGGTTATCATTTGTCTTTTCTACAAATATTTCCTGAAGCTGCTGAAAGGAACGGTGATTCAGCTCTATGCGCAGGCTGCCTCCATTATGGAGCGGGATTTTCTCATGCAGTTTGCCTTTCTCGCGAAAGCTGTCAATCAGCTTTGATACTTGCCTCGCGTTCCTTCCTATTTCATCCATGTATCTCTTTTTTGAATCCACTTCTTCAAGGACCACTGCGGGAATCACGACCTCATTATCCTCAAAAGAAAATATCGCGTATGGATCCTGCAATAGTACATTGGTATCCAAAATATAGATTTTCGTCAATTGGGTGCCTCCTGCCTAAGATATCAAAAGCTAAAGGGTGCTTTGATATTAGTTTATGAAAAGGACAAGACCGTTGCTAAAATATATGACCTATGGCACCCGGATAGAAGTCGAAATATGCTCTTTTAAAAATCAGAGGTTTAAGCGGGGCAGGAAAAACAGAGAACGGAGTCTGGTCTGCCGCCTTCGAACAAAGAAATTTCACAGTAGGAAATAGGTCCATGACTTATCGTCTCAGGCCATCCTTAAAGCATCCATTACCTGCTGATCAAGTTTGTCAGCAGCCTTTTTGTCATACGTTTTATCATATTGAGGTTCCTTAATGATCCTTGCTCCATAGAACATGATATCCCTTACCTCGGCTATTTTCAGTTCTATAAGGGAGAGCTTCAGCGGGATCCCCGGGATCTGCTCATCCTTTACAAAAGCTTTGCCGGTGATGGAATACGCCGACTCGTTCATCATCACGGTTATGGAGGCCTGCTGGTTTTTCCGTACATTATGGAAGGCCCTCGATTTCTGCTCAATTACAAAGCGGATGGTTCTGATATCTGCAGCGAGCAGCCAGGAAAGCGCGGCAGTATTCGGCCCTCCTGATTCATAATCAACAGTTGATAAAAAACAAAAACGCTCCTTCTGGAGAGCCTCAAATAATGGTCCTACCAGTTCACTTTCAACCTCATTAGCCATCTCTCATTCCTCCTTCAACTGAGTTCAGCCCTCCATGTTAACTCCATTATATGGCTCGGAGTTCCTTATTTCAATTATTCCTTCCTTTTAAAAGATGGTATACTGGTAATGTGAATATGATTGGCTAGTGGGGTGCCGTATGAAAGTAAAATGTGTACTTTGTGAAAAAATAGAAAATTTAAATAGTGATACACTGCTGGCAAAACGGCTGCGCAATCGGCCGATCCATACATATATGTGCCAGGACTGCTATGACCGTATCGAACTGCGTACCCAGGAGAGAATGTCTACCGGTAATTTCAAACTGTACCGGACTCCAAAAAAATCAGATGATTGGTGAGCAGATATACTTTTACAAAAAGCAGGAGAGCCGGAAAACCGGCTCTTTTTCTGTTTTTTTGGAGGCTGAATTAAGTGCCTGAACCGGAAATCAACGGCCCCTTTCAGACTCATAAACTAACTCACTCTATGATATTTGTCGCCAGCAAAAAAAGACCGCAGACAAACTCAGTTTCATACAGAGTTAATCTACGGTCTTATTCAGCCTTTTTTAGCTGAAATTTTTATATCTTTCAGGTTCCTGCTCAATTTGGTTGAGCATGGCATCAATCAGCTCAATTGGAAATCGTGTTTTATGAGTTTCGCCGTCTTTATCATAAGTTAGATAATACATGGGCTCTTCCCTGCTGATTTCGATGGAGCTGATGTTATGGTCTTCGACAAGCATGGCATGAAACAGCTGCTGTGTTTCCTGTGCTGCTGTGTCTTCAGGCCTTGCATCACAAACCACCTTAATGGACAGCCAATTATATAGGGCATCCTGGAGTGATCTCATGAGCGGCTGTCCGCCGCTTCATTCCTTTTTTGCTGATGAAGCCTGATCTTATAAATCCCCAGGATAAAGGTCGCCACAAGGAGGGATTCTACAACAGGCAATTGTATGGCCAGTATGGTCAAGATTAGGCATCCTAGAGCAAGGAGTACGTAAATGACTATATTTTTCAGTATTGGTAATTTCTTCGCAAAGCCTAAATTGTAAACTAATACAGAAAGAATCACAATAACAAAGTATAGAACATCAGTCCCGGCTTTTGTACCAAACAGGTCAACAAACAGTCTTGTCGCAGGGCTTAAGTGCTCCATCCCATCCATATGGTCCCCTCCCCTATACTCGCTGGTTAGTTTTGTTCAGCGTATTTTTTCTTTTTAGCCATTCTCTCACGTTCGTTCTTATCCAGGATTTTCTTTCTAAGACGAATGGACTCTGGAGTAACTTCACAGTACTCATCATCATTCAAGTATTCAAGAGCTTCCTCAAGAGACATGATTCTTGGTTTTTTCATGGTCGTTGTCTGATCTTTGTTTGCAGAACGCATATTTGTCATCTGCTTCATCTTTACGACATTGACAGTGATGTCACTTTCACGGTTATGCTCGCCGACAATCATGCCTTCATAAATTTCAGTTCCCGGCTCAACAAAGATGACACCGCGGTCTTCAACCTGCATAATTCCGTATTGAGAAGTTTTACCTGATTCCATAGAAACAAGTACACCTCGGCTGCGTCCGCCTACCTGGCCCTGTGCCATCGGCTGATAACTGTCAAAAGTATGGTTCAATATACCGTAGCCGCGTGTAAGAGTCAGGAATTCAGTTGAATAGCCGATCAATCCGCGTGCAGGAACCATGAATATCATACGAACCTGGCCGCTTCCGTTATTGATCATATCAACCATTTCACCTTTTCTTGCTCCTAAAGACTCCATGATAGCACCAGTATGCTCTTCAGGTACGTCGATCTGGACTCTTTCTATAGGCTCAGAGCGTACTCCATCAATATCCTTAACAATTACCTCCGGCTTAGAAACCTGAAGCTCATAGCCTTCCCTTCTCATGTTTTCAATTAAGATGGAAAGGTGCAGCTCCCCGCGTCCTGATACAATCCAAACGTCTGGAGAGTCAGTATTTTCAACACGAAGGCTGACATCAGTCTGAAGCTGAAGGTCCAATCTTTCCTGAATTTTTCTCGCAGTCAAATACTTGCCTTCCCGGCCGGCGAAAGGACTGTTGTTAACAAGGAAAGTCATTTGAAGAGTCGGTTCATCAATTCGTAAAACAGGCAGTGCTTCCTGTGCATCAGATGGACAAACTGTTTCACCTACGTTGATATCCTCCATACCAGAAACAGCAATAAGGTCACCAGCAAAGGCTTCTTCAATCTCAACACGCTTTAAACCAGTGAAACCAAAGATTTTGGATACACGGAATTGCTTTACACTTCCGTCCAATTTCATTAGCGCAACCTGCTGCCCTACCTTCATCGTTCCGCGGAATACACGGCCAATACCAATTCTTCCAACATAATCATTATAGTCTAGAAGAGCGATTTGGAATTGAAGCGGCTCATCGCGGTTATCGACCGGTGCTGGAATGTTTTCAACAATCGCTTCAAAAAGCGGTTCCATTGTTTCTTCCTGTTTTGCTGGATCTGGTTCCACACTTGCTGTTCCATTGATACCTGAAGCATAGATAACCGGGAATTCTAGCTGATCTTCTTCTGCACCAAGCTCGATGAACAAGTCAAGAACTTCATCCACAACTTCTTCCGGCCTTGCAGCGTCACGGTCGATTTTATTGACAACTACGATTGGGGCAATTTTTTGCTCCAATGCTTTTTTCAATACAAAGCGAGTCTGAGGCATGCAGCCTTCATAGGCATCGACAACAAGAACCACGCCATCTACCATTTTCATGATACGTTCCACTTCACCACCGAAGTCGGCATGTCCAGGAGTATCAAGAATGTTTATGCGAGTACCTTTATATGAAACGGCAGTATTTTTTGCCAGGATGGTAATTCCACGTTCTCTCTCTAGATCATTAGAGTCCATTGCTCTTTCTTCAACGTGCTCATTTGAGCGGAACGTCCCAGATTGCTTCAACAATTGGTCAACCAGCGTAGTTTTACCATGGTCAACGTGGGCGATAATTGCTATATTACGTATATCACTGCGAAGATTCAAAAATTTTCACTCCTAGTTATATTTAGATTCAACCATTAACTTACATATTATATCACAAAGATTGTAGAAACAAAATTTGAAATTAAGTACAATAGGAAGTATAGAGGTGATATTGATGAAACACAAGGGAATATTTATATTATTATCCATACTTGCTGCTTCCAGCATTGCAGGAATCGGAATTTCCATTGCGGAAGAAAGCATCCTTGCTGTCGTTTTCTGCATCGTGGCTTTGGTGGTCATTATGGGCTCTGGATTCAGCCTTAAAAGAAGGCTTAGAGAACGGGGAGAATTATAGAAAGCATGGAGGGAACTCGTAGATATGGCGGGTTCCCTTTCCTTTTGCAGGAGCTTTTAGCTATTGCCATTCATGCTCCAAAACACTATTATGAACATCCGCCCAGTCTCCTGATGCAAGCTCCCTTAAGAATATGCGTTCATTTGAAAGTGAGTATATTACAATCTCCCCCTATGCTTCTCACGTCATTCCTCTTTTTAGTAAAGAATGTAAAAAAATTTACAGCTTTAATGAAACAGCTGAACAACAAGAACGCCTGGCCAGAATTCTGCCCAGGCGTTCTTCCTTATCACTCGTTCTTAAAATACGTATCAATCATTTCCTCATGCAGTCCTGGGCGTGAAGCAAAAATGGAGCTTTTCTTCAAGAAGTCGATATCATTTCCATAAACATCAGTCACAGCTCCACCGACCTCTTGGACCAGAAGCAGGCCGGCAGCATAATCCCATGGAGACAATCTTAGCGTTACATAAGCGTCATACCTTCCGGCAGCCACATAGGCAAGCTCCAAAGCTGCGGATCCTGTTGAACGTGTTCCCCGCACATCGGATACCAGCTTGATCAGCTTTTCCTTTGGAATTAATTTATTGGAATTAATCCAGGAAGCATTGATTGCGAGGATTGTTTCCTTCACGGGGACCGGCTTCAGATCCGGCAGCCTGATACCATTCATAAAGGCTCCCCCGCCTTTAAAGGAATGGTAGAGTTCATCATGCACAACATCATATATCAAGCCAATTTTACCCACCCCATCCTCAAAAATCCCAATAGAGATGGCGAAGTTCCGCTGCTGATGGACAAAGTTGATGGTTCCATCTATTGGGTCAATGATCCAGACAATCCCTTTCAAATCTTGGATAATTTCGCCTACTCCCTCTTCACCGAGAATTCTATGCTCTGGAAATTGCTGATTAATTTTTTCATAAAAAAATTCTTCCGTAGCCTTGTCCATATTTGTGACCAAATCATTTGCATTGGACTTTGTTTCAACGGTGAGCTCCAATCCAAAAGATGCCCTGATTCTTTCTCCTGCTTCTTTAATCCAGTGTTTAGCGTATGTATCTATTTCCTTCCAGTTCATTGAAGCTCCCTCCATACTCTAGTTTGCTTGTACTTATTGGAAATCACTTTTTATTTTAGCTTATGACAACCTTTATAATCATTCAAGTTTTTCCACCCGGTGTTGATCAGGCAAAATGATAAAAACGGGCTCCGATAAAATTATTCCATCAAAGCCCGCTAAGGATTCTTCTTTTGCAAGGTATTTAAATTATCCATTTATTCAAATATGACTCCTATTCTAGTTCGCTGCTGCAAAACCTTTTAACCGGAGAAGCTCCTGGCGGATTCTTTCTAACCTTTGCTTGCATCTATTTTTCTTTTCGTCATTTTGTTCTGCCATCGCTTCATAAAGAGTCGCCAGCTCATAATCCATTTCCAGCCGTAAGACAGCGGTTCTATGCTTCTCGACTTCTTTCGCTTTTAAAGCCTGATTCATAACCTGCTTCATAAAAGGACACCCCTTCTTAAATAATAAAGTTATTTAAATTTTCAGATATTATTTTTACTATAATATGTTTCTTTAGAAAAAACTGCAACTAAATTGTGCAAGAACCCAGCTTCTCATCCTCCCGGAGCCAAGCCTTTTAGATTTTTTGGCTGCTATGGTAAAATAACTTGCAAACAGCATTGCAAGGAGGACTCGGATTGGAATTTAACGGATTTACAGCTTCCGACTTTAATGTATTTAAAATAAATGGCCTGGAAGACAGGATGTCTGCATTACAAGAACGAATCAGGCCGAAATTAGAAGCCCTCGGACAGCATTTTTCAAAAGAGCTGTCCCATTTAACAGGCGAAGAAATTTTTTATCATGTTGCCAAACATGCCCGGCGGACCAAAAATCCTCCAAACGATACGTGGGTAGCGTTTGCGGCTAACAAAAGAGGATATAAGATGGTTCCTCACTTCCAGATCGGCTTGTGGGAGACGCATCTGTTCATCTGGTTTGCAGTCATTTATGAGGCACCCAATAAAGAAGCAATCGGGAAAGCCTTGGAACAAAACCTTGACGAGATAACTGCATCCATTCCCGCTGACTTTGTATGGTCAGAAGATCATACTGTTCCTGAAGCTGCACCACATAAGGACCTCGTTCCTGAAAAGCTTTTACATTTATTTCAGAGGATGCAGTCCGTAAAAAGTGCCGAAATCCTTTGCGGATATCATCTTACCCGGGATGAGGCTATCAGCATGCCTGCTGAAAAACTAGTAGAGCTTGTTTATAATGTGTTTGAAAAATTAATACCCCTTTATAAATTAAGTTAAACACAGGAAGCCCGGCACAAATTGGGACCATAAACGGTCTTTTTCGTGCCGGGCTCTGTTTTTCCTCAATCCAGGGAACCGCCTTTTTTTCTCATGAGGCAATCAGCACTTACATGGTGATAAGCGCTTCTGTTTCTTCATTTTTTGCTTTTTGGATCACACGATAAGCAGAATATCCGCTGATCTCTTCAAACTCTGCCGTCAGCTTCTTTTCCTCCGCCTTACCTGGTACGATTTCCTTAAAACGACGGTAAGCCGCTGTCAGTTTTTCTTTTTGTATCCCTTTTTCATATGCCTGCTCTATGCATTCATAGAACTTTAATACATCAATTGTTTCTTCTGTCTCCCAGCTGTAATCAATCGGATATTGATAATCCATCTCCGCTGCCCCTTCCTTTACCTTGCAGTCTGCTGTTCCTAAGAATCTTTTTGTTAAAAAAAGCTAATGTATCTATACCTTTAAAGTGCCCATTTTTTTCTGATATTTTCAGCTTCCAGGATCATTTCCCTAAAAAGTTCATCCACGGACGGTTCGTCACGGATGATGCCCATGACCTGCCCAGCCCATGCAAATCCCTTATCAGGCTCTCCTTCATAAATATACTTTTTGTTGGCTTCACCGCTTATGTATTCTTTGAGCTCTTCATATCCGGCCCCAGCCTTTTCAAGTCTGATGAGCTTCTCTGTCCAGCTGTTGGAAATTGCCCTTGCCGGTGCCCCTAATGAACGTTTAATCACCACTGTATCATTTTCTGTCCCGTCAATCAAAGCCTTCTTATATAATGGATGGGCATGGACACATTCCTTCGTTGCAATGAAACGGGTACCCATTTCTATCCCTTCAGCTCCAAGTGAGAATGCAGCCATCATTCCTCTGCCGTCCCCTATTCCTCCTGAGGCGATTACCGGGACAGACACAGAATCGATTACCTGGGGAATCAGCACCATGGTCCCGATATCATTTTTACCAAGATGGCCGCCTCCCTCCTGACCCACAACCATTACAGCATCGGCTCCGAGCTCTTCTGCTTTTTGAGCCTGTCTTTTTGCAGCCACAAGTACCAATTTTTTCACATTCGTACCAGCAAGCATGCTGAAGAACCCGGCTGGATTGCCTCCGGTAACAGACATGATGGATACCCCTTCCTCCAGTGCCGCCTCCACAAAATGCTCAAATGGTCTGCCATTCTGGCCGATTGCGAAGTTTACTCCAAAAGGCTTGTCCGTTAACTGTTTGACCTTCCTGATTTCCTTCTTCAATTCATCTGGATTCTTCAGGGACATAGCTGTAATCTGACCAAGTCCCCCGGAATTCGAGACAGCGGCTGCAAGCTCCGCATAGGCGAGATAAGCCAGTCCGCCCTGTATGATCGGGTACTTAATCGTAAGCAGCTCAGATACTCTCGTCTGCCACATGTTTTGGACCTCCTCTATTTAATATCCACGTTATGCCTCAATGTTCGCTATTTTTAATGATTCATATGAGGTGATTCTGTTGTCAAAACAGATTGATTGGAGCGTAAGTGTCGAGACATTTTGAGCTAAAATCAGCCTGTTTGCTCCAAAGTCATACATACTTCAAAAACAGCCTTGAATAAAAATGGCTATAATGCACATTCTTCCCTTTGCAAAGCATGCTACAAATGCTATAATTCTTTTGTTTTGTTAATACTATAAATGATATCAAAATCAATGAGTAAAGAGGTGTTAAAGCAATTGACACAGAATGAAACACCCCTTTTTACCGGACTGCTTGAACATGCGAAGCGTAATCCTGTTCAATTTCATATCCCCGGCCATAAAAAGGGACAGGGAATGGATCCGGAATTTAAAGAATTTATTGGAGAAAATGCGCTCTCCATTGACTTAATAAATATTGCACCGCTTGATGATCTGCACTCTCCAAAAGGTATGATCCATAAAGCACACGTCCTTGCTGCTGAAGCATTTGGTGCTGATCACACCTTTTTTTCTGTCCAGGGCACAAGCGGAGCCATCATGACCATGGTTATGTCTGTCTGCGGACCTGGAGATAAAATCATCGTCCCGAGGAATGTCCATAAATCAGTCATGTCAGCGATTGTTTTTGCAGGAGCTGTGCCGATTTTTATCCATCCTGAGATTGATCATAACCTCGGGATTTCTCACGGGATTACAACGGATTCTGTGGAGAAGGCCCTTCATCAGCATCCGGATGCTAAAGGACTTTTGGTCATTAACCCAACTTATTTTGGTATTTCGGCAGACCTGAAAAGGATTGTGGAAATTGCTCATTCTTACAGTGTTCCAGTCCTTGTCGATGAGGCCCATGGGGTGCACATCCATTTCCACGAAAAGCTCCCGATGTCTGCCATGCAGGCTGGTGCGGACCTATCCGCCACAAGCGTTCATAAGCTTGGCGGTTCTCTTACACAAAGCTCGATCCTGAATGTAAGGGAAGGACTGGTTTCCGTAAACCGGGTGAAGTCCATCCTAAGCATGCTGACCACTACGTCTACGTCCTATATCCTTCTTGCTTCCCTTGATGTAGCGAGAAAAAGATTGGCCACACAAGGAAGAGAACTGATAGAGAAGACGATAGACTTGGCCAATTATATCCGCAGGGAAATCAATGCCATTCCAAAGCTTTATTGTGTCGGAGAAGAAATTCTGGGAAGCAAGGCTACTTACGATTATGATCCAACCAAGCTGATTATTTCAATTAAGAAGCTTGGGCTTAATGGATATGATGTTGAAAAGTGGCTTCGGGAAACACACAATATCGAGGTTGAGCTCTCTGATTTATATAATATCCTTTGTATTATAACACCTGGCGATACGCTTCAGGATGCCAATGCTTTAATTCATGCCATGCGGGGTCTTGCCCAGGAATTCGAGCACTATTCGGAAGAGCACAAAGAAACACCTGTTTTGCTTCCCGAGATCCCGGGACTTGCATTGACTCCGAGAGATGCTTTTTACGCAGATACCGAAACCGTCCCCTTTGAAGAATCCGAGGGACGGATCATAGCAGAGTTCATCATGGTTTATCCTCCAGGGATACCAATTTTCATACCGGGTGAGATCATTACCAGGGAAAATCTTTACTATATTAAGAAAAACCTTGAGGCCGGCCTTCCTGTCCAGGGACCGGAAGACTATGATTTAAAGCACCTGCGGGTCATTAAAGAACATAAGGCCATTATCTAGCACAGTAAAAAACCTTGTCCGGTTGACAAGGTTTTTTTTATCTATATTTACCCCCAAAGCCTGCCTAGATTATCTCTGTTCTTGAACGCCCTCATCACTGCAGCAATCGCAGTTAGTGGAATACAAAACATTTACCTTTTCATCATCAAAATGATCAATCGTGCTGTTGCAAGTTTGACAAACAATAGTCCCCATTTTTTCAAACTCCTTTAATAAAGTTTTGTGTCCGCTATTGAAAGCGTTTTAATCCTTTGTATACTCTATAATAATATAACACATTTAATTTATCAACCATAAATTGTATGTAACATTTAAATTCACTTTTACTTTTTCAGTTCTAATTGGCTTGTAAGATGAATAAGGACATATAATACAATACTTCTGCCTGTGCATATCTTCCCGGCAGTGGTACTATAAAATAAAATATCTATTAGGAGGACTGTGGCTTGTCTGAAAATGCGTATATCAAGCTTGTCGAAGGTTCCGACCGCCAGACCCTGACTCTCGGGGATCTGAAAGAATTGTTTCACTATTACAAGCAAATCACTTCCAAAACTGGAGACCAGCTGAACTGGGATTACAGTGTTAAAGCATTTCCTTATGACATTAAAGAAATGGCACACGACCGATTTTACTTATCCTCATCCCACGACAAATACAATCATATCATCCTCGGCATATCCAAAGAAAAAATCACCCTAGATGACGAATCCGAAAAAATCCAATCTTATATACAGGTCACCCTTCCAGAAAGCTCTACATACGGAGACAAAGGAAAAGCAAATGAATTCTGCAAATACCTCGCAAAAAAATTAAAAGGAGAGCTGCACCTCTTTAATGGCCGGGTTATGTATTATTATCCTAGACGGTAAGGCTGCGGGGGTGCCCTGCGGCTTTTTAAATGAAAATGATATCAGTGGGTTTCATATAATCCAGCAGGCATTTTGGTATTACAGAGGCGATTTGGGCTGGCGCGATGCAAAGTTAAGAGATAGAAGTGATCTCTGCAATCATATGGGAGTTTGGCGTTTCCTGGCTCCATTCAATTGGGTATCCCTCGCTCCCTGTGGAACTCTGATTATAATCAGCAGCCCGTCCAGCATCATTAAGTCTTCCTCCAATTACAAAAGCATGGAGAGAGTCTGTCATTCAGCCAGGATGTTAAAAAAAATATTTGAATTCAGGGAAAGAAGAACTTATTATCATCAAACATTTTAATTGTGGATGTACGAACCATGATTTACTTCTGCTAAAAAAACACCGGCATCTCTCCGGTCCTTCTTACTTCGGTACCTCGATCAAGGCAGGATCAATAAAGGAGTATCCTTTATCCTGAAAGCCTTTTATGATTCCGGGGAGGGCTTCCATCGTCCACGTCCTGTCATGCATGAGCAGATTGGCACCATTTGAGAGATAGGGAGAGCTTATCATAATCTTGGTAAGTGCGTCTTTATTTTGGTATTCCTTCACCCAATCGTATCCAAAAGTCCAGTTCATGATTGCCATTTTTTCTTGTGCTGCAAGCTTTTTGGAATAAGCTGTATTGGCACCATACGGGGCCCTGAAGAATTTCGGGGCTTCCCCTGTAACCGCTTTAATCTTCTGGTTCAGCGGCACAATTTCTTTATATTGCTGGCTTTCTGGTATTTGAGTCAGGTTTGCATGAGTTTGGGTATGATTGCCGATTATAAAGCCGAGATCGTGAAGTTCCTTCAGTTTGGCCTGACCTTCAGGAGAATCGATAAAATGCCCATTCACAAAGAAGATGGCTTTGATGCCGAGACCTTTTAAGGTTTTAGCCATTTCAACTGCATGTTTGTCGGGAGCATCATCAATGGTAAGAAGAACTTCTTTTTTATCCGATTTCTCCAACGGAACGATTGACCAGTTATTTGGATTGATGCGATATTGGGGAGTGATCGGTTTTACCACGGGATCGGCCTTCTGGGCGTCTGGACTATTTTCAGTTCCATGGGTATCCTGATTCTTCACTTCGGGTTCTTTCTGCGCTTCCTTTGTCTGTGGCTTTGCTTTTTTAGCCTGAGTCCCTTCCTTATGTATGTGATCTGCTGCTTCTTTTGTTCCAGTACCTGAACAGCCCGCTGAGACAATGAAGGCTGCCATACAGAGTATGTAAAGGAATTTCTTTAGCATTCTTCTTCTCCTTTCATAACAATTAAGTGCTATACCGGAATAAACCTGCTGAGGCAAAGGGTGATCATCCCATAGCTGACCAGGCTCAAACAGGTGATCAACAATGTTCTTCTATTGGATTTTAAGATGGTCTTTCCTATCATCAGCGCCAGATAACAAAAAATGATGAACATGGTCGTCTTATAAATGATCCGGTCATGACTCGACAGCCATTCTGCCAAAGAATAACCGCTCCAGACCATGGTTTGAAAAAGAAAAACAATATAGGTTTTCATGGGAATCCAGCTCCAATCTGAAGGCTTTACTAAAAATATATTTTTGGCCAGCGAGATTCATGAAAGGCTGTCCTTCTTTTTTTAAGCCTGCCTTTTTCCCTAATGAATATAACCCTGTCCTCCTTCCAATAAATCCCCAGTTCGTTTCTCCACTTATACGTACTACCCTTTTCTTGCCTGTTTTAAGCATAAAAAAAGACTGGCAGAATGCCAGCCTTGTATTTTAAAGATTATTTCATAACATGGATCGGAAGTCCAAGAGCAACTTCTGCAGTTTCCATAGTGATTTCCCCAAGAGTTGGGTGAGCATGGATTGTCATCGCTATGTCCTCAGCAGTCATACCAGCTTCAATGGCAAGACCAAGCTCAGAAATCATGTCAGAAGCGCCTGCTCCAGCGATTTGTGCGCCGATGACCACTCCGTCTTCTTTTGTAGTGATGAGCTTCATGAAGCCGTCTGTGCTGTTAAGAGACAGTGCACGGCCGTTGGCGGCAAATGGGAATTTAGCAGCTGTGATTTCAATGCCTTCATCTTTAGCCTGCTTTTCCGTATAGCCTACAGACGCCAATTCTGGATCTGAGAATACTACAGCCGGAATGGCAAGGTAATCGATTTCTGCATGCTGGCCCGCAATTGCTTCAGCAGCAATCTTTCCTTCATAAGAAGCTTTGTGGGCAAGAGGAGGTCCCTCAACAATATCGCCGATTGCAAAAATATTTTTAACGCTTGTACGGCACTGCTTGTCGATTTCAATAAGGCCTCTTTCAGTCTTCTTGATGCCGACCTGCTCCAAACCAAGCTCATCCGTGTTTGGACGGCGTCCAACCGTTACAAGTACATAATCAGCTTCAACTGTTTTAGTTTCACCTTTTGCTTCATAAGTAACGACTACACCATTTTCAGTTTCTTCCACGCCTTTAGCCAGTGCCTTGGTAACAATCTCGGCACCTTTCTTCTTAAGGTTCTTGGCAACCAGTGAAGACATCTGCTTTTCAAATCCAGCAAGAATATCGTCCATTCCCTCAAGGATTGTCACTTTTGTGCCAAAGTTAGCATATGCTCCGCCAAGCTCTGTACCAATGTAGCCTCCGCCGATGACTACCAATGACTTAGGAACTTCTGGAAGCGCAAGAGCTCCTGTAGAATTAAGGACACGCTTAGAATATTTGAATGCTGGAAGTTCAATTGGAGTTGAACCTGTAGCAATGATTGCATTCTTGAACGTATAAGTCTGTGCAGAATTTTCATCCATTACACGGATGCTGGTTTCATCCACAAAGTAAGCTTCACCGCGGACAATATTCACTTTGTTTCCTTTTAGAAGGCTTTCCACTCCGCCTGTAAGCTTGTTGACGACAGTTGATTTCCAGGCTTGCACCTTAGAGAAATCAATTTTTACGCCTTCCGCAGTGATACCGATGTCTTCAGAATGAAGCGCATGCTCATAGCGGTGTCCAGCCGTGATCAATGCTTTTGATGGAATACAGCCGACATTCAAGCACACGCCGCCCATATTTGCTTTTTCAACGATTGTAACTTTCTGTCCTAATTGTGCTGCGCGGATAGCGGCTACATAACCGCCAGGGCCTGCACCGATGACAAGAGTATCTGTTTCAATTGGGAAATCTCCAACTACCATTTGTTACCCCTCCATTAACAATAGTTCTGGATCGTTTAATAGACGTTTTATATGATTTAATGCGTTTTGAGCAGTAGCTCCGTCAATCATGCGGTGGTCAAAGCTTAAAGATAAGGCAAGTACTGGTGCAGCAACAATTTCCCCATTCAGTACAACAGGCTTTTCTGCAATTCGGCCGATTCCAAGGATTGCAACCTCAGGCTGGTTAATGAGCGGTGTGAACCATTGTCCGCCGGCTGAACCGATATTGCTGATTGTGCAAGAAGCACCTTTCATTTCTGCAGGAGCCAATTTACCTTCACGCGCTTTGCCTGCAAGTTCATTGATTTCATTTGAAATGCTAAACACTGATTTGCGGTCTGCGTTTTTAACAACAGGAACTAATAGACCCTTTTCAGTATCCGCTGCGATTCCAATATTGTAGTAATGCTTGTAGATGATTTCCCCTGCTGCCTCATCAAAGGATGTGTTGAGTGCCGGGAATTCACGCAAGGCACTAGTCAATGCTTTTACTACATAAGGAAGGAATGTAAGTTTGATTCCTTTTTCTGCTGCCACTTCCTTGAACTTCTTGCGGTGTGCAACAAGCCTGGTTACATCTACCTCATCCATCAAGGTTACGTGAGGAGCAGTGTGCTTGGTATTCACCATTGCCTTAGCGATCACTTTGCGGATAGCGCTCATTTTCTCGCGGGTTTCTGGGAATTCTCCTTCCGGAATTGCCTGTGCTGCCGGAGCTTTTTCTTCCTGTACAGCTGCTTCCTGAACTGGAGCTTCGGCTGCTTGAGGTGCCGCTTGTCCGCCCTGTGCAAAAGCATCGATATCGCTTTTCAGGATGCGGCCATGATCAGCCGATCCAGCTACCTGGCGGATGTCTACACCCTTTTCACGCGCATATTTACGCACGGATGGCATCGCAATGATGCGGCGGTTAGGATCCACATCGGTCTTCGGCTGATTTCCAGCTGGAGCAATGGCTTCTGGAGCAGGAGCAGATTCTTGCGCAGTTGCAGCTTCTGGAGCTTTTCCTGCTTCACCTGTGGACTGTACCTGTTCCTCAGTCTTCTGTTTCCCTTCGTCCTCGCTGTGATCGCCTTTGAATTGAATGTTTTCATAGCCAGGGGCATCAAAAGTAATAAGAACATCGCCTACTACAGCCACACTGCCTTCTTCCACTTTAATCTCTTCCACTGTTCCTTCTACAGGAGATGGGATTTCAACGACTGCTTTGTCATTTTGTACTTCGCAAAGAACATCGTCCTCTTGAACTTTATCTCCAGGTTTTACAAACCATTTCACGATCTCGCCTTCATGAATACCTTCACCGATATCCGGAAGTTTAAATTGAAATGACATGGATTTAACCTCCTCATATTATCGTAAATTTCGCATTAAAGAAAATAAAAAAGTCTGACTATATATAATTTTCATGTAAAAGGCTCTCTGTTTCAGAGAGCTTTTTACTGGTTAAATTAAAAAGTAAGAACCTTTTTGGCCGTTTCGATGACATCCTTGTAGTTAGGAAGCCATACGGATTCCGCCTGGGAGAATGGATACACGGTATCAGCAGCAGCCACACGCAATACCGGTGCTTCAAGGCTTAATACTGCACGCTCCATAATTTCTCCAATGACATGGCTTGCAACGCCTGCCTGGCGCTGTGCTTCTTGTACTACAATTGCACGGCCTGTTTTTTCAACAGATGCCACGATTGTATCCACATCAAGGGGCATTAGAGTGCGCAGGTCAATGACTTCAACGGAATGCCCTTCTTTTTCAAGCTCCTCTGCAGCTTTTAAAGATTCATGGACCATTGCGCCATAAGTGATAATCGAAAGGTCGGTACCTTCGCGCTTGACGTCTGCTTTGCCTAATGGAATGGTATATTCTTCTTCAGGCACTTCCTCACGGAAAGCACGGTACAGCTTTAAGTGCTCAAGGAAGATGACAGGATCGTTATCACGGATGGATGAAATGAGAAGTCCCTTTGCATCATAAGGTGTTGATGGCACAACCACTTTCAGGCCTGGTGTCTGGACCATAAGTCCTTCAAGGCTGTCTGAATGCAATTCTGGTGTATGAACACCGCCGCCAAATGGAGAACGGACAGTAATAGGCATATTGTAGCGTCCGCCTGAACGATAGCGCATACGTGACATCTGGCCTGCAATGGAATCCATTACTTCGAATACAAATCCAAAGAATTGGATCTCAGGTACAGGACGGAATCCTTGAAGGGCAAGACCGATAGAAAGTCCTCCGATTCCAGACTCTGCAAGCGGGGTATCAAAAACTTTATCTTCTCCGAATTCCTTCTGAAGTCCGTCAGTTACCCGGAATACACCACCGTTAACTCCGATGTCTTCCCCAAATAATAATACATTCGGATCGTTTTTAAGTTCATTGCGCAATGCATCATTGATTGCTTGAACCATTGTCATTTGAGCCATGGCTTACTTCGACTCCTTTGCTTTGTAAATTTCATACTGCTCTTCTAGGTGAGCCGGCATTTCTTCATACATAATTTCCATAAGATCAGTAACCCTTTGCTTCGGTGTATCGTCCGCTTCTTTGATAGCGTTCTTGATATCTTCCTTAGCACGGTCGATCACTTCATTTTCCATCTCTTCATTCCAAAGATTTCTGCCTTCAAGGAATTTACGGAAACGGACTAACGGATCCTTTCTTTCCCACTCATTATCAAGATCTGAAGTACGGTAGCGGGTAGGATCATCACCAGCCATGGTATGAGGGCCGTAGCGGTAAGTAAGGGTTTCAATCAATGTAGGACCCTCCCCGTTTACAGCGCGTTCGCGTGCTTCGCGGACTGCAGCATATACGGCAAGTGGATCCATACCATCTACCTGAATTCCTGGAATTCCGGCAGCAACCGCTTTTTGGGCAATTGTTTTGGCAGCAGACTGCTTTTCAACCGGAGTGGAGATTGCGAATCGGTTGTTCTGAACAACGAAAATCGCCGGAGCTTTGAAAGCGCCCGCAAAGTTGATTCCCTCGTAGAAATCACCCTGTGAAGCACCGCCGTCCCCTGTATATGTAATCGCAACGGATTTGGCTCCTCTTTTCTTCATCCCAAGAGCAACGCCCGCACACTGAACATACTGTGCACCGATGATGATCTGAGGAGAGATAACGTTTACACCTTCAGGAATCTTGTTCCCTTTAAAGTGTCCGCGCGAGAATAAAAACGCCTGTGAAAGAGGAAGTCCGTGCCAGATTAATTGAGGTACATCACGGTATCCTGGAAGAATGAAGTCTTCTTTTTCAAGAGCGAATTGAGAAGCCAGCTGTGACGCTTCCTGTCCAGCAGTAGGTGCATAGAATCCAAGGCGCCCCTGGCGGTTTAATGAAATGGATCGCTGGTCAAGTATACGGGTATACACCATGCGCGTCATAAGTTCTTGAAGCTGATCATCTGTTAATTCAGGCATAGCGGCTTCATTGACTACTTCTCCTTCTTCATTGAGAATTTGAAGCGTTTCAAATTGCTCTTCAACAGCCTTAAGCGTTTTTTTGACATCAAACTGAGCTTTTTGAGCTTTACCAGCCATCTGTGTCACCTATCCTTTCAAATTAAAAGGTTTTATAATATAAAGCATTTTTTATGAGACTTTCACAAGACTAACCGGAAATCCGTATTCCTTATCCGTACAGTGCCATTACACTATTTTCCACCATAGTAAGGACCGAAACATTACCGCTTCTAATCTCGCATTTGAAATTACCCTGTATCTATAGAATTATATAAAAGAATGATACAATGCTTTATTTCCTATAACAGTGTACAACAACTTATTTGATCTAGTCAAACACTTGAATTTAAAACAATAACTATCTTTTAAGGACTCATTTTACATCGAATGTCCACACATCTGTTTCATATCAGATTAACAACTGTACTATATTAGATCCCCTCCTGAAAATATTGTCCGGTCACCGACAGGAACTCGTTAAAAGGATAAAAATGCCGGAAGATTCCCTGCAATCTAGGCTCTATACCATACTCTTCTAATTTTTCCTATCGCAGAAAAATTAACCCCTATTCAAGTGAGCTCCATTACTCACAATGTAAGGCGAAATGTCGTTCCGGGAATCGTTTTCGGTTCCTGGTATTTTGCTTTCCCAGGGAGGCCTGCAGGCCTCCCAGGCAGCTTTGCAGGGCCGCAATTCTCTCTTGATAAATAATCTATATGGCTTCAATAGACAAGTTCCCGTCATCCATTTCAGAAAAGGAGTGATCAAATCAAAAAGGTTCGGAATCAGTATATTCCGAACCTTTTTTGGATTATTTTCAGGGCACATCAATTGCTCTTAGATTCGATGGCTTTAAGCAAATCATCCCTGCTGTTGTTGAAATCGGCCGTTAATTTGTTGAAGTTTTCATTCTCCTGTTTTACCTGGTCATACAATCCATTATTTTTCTGGATCTGCGACTGCAGTTCTTCTGCTTTTAAATCCTTTTTCTTCAGCATCCTATAAAGTGTCTCATCCTGGGATAAACTTTCCTTATAAACTTGCACCAGCCTGCTGTGGCTCATGTACCTGTCCTTCATTAGCGTGAATACACGCTCTGTATTTTTCTTGATTTTTTTGTCTTCCATTTGCGGCTTGTTCTCCTTAAGGTTTTCAAACTCCTTTTGCGACTTGCCGAACATCTTGTTTTCCTTGTCAATCTCTTTTCTGCGAAGTGAAAGATTGTCGAGGGCCTGATCCGACAGCTTTGTAATCGCGGCATAATCCTTCATGTCTAGTTGTATAATTTGATTATAGAGGCCGTTTTCCTTTTTTTCTAAATCTGCCAGTGTACTTTGTTCCTTTGAAAACCCGCTTTCAGCAGATTGGATTTTCCCAAACGCCTCATGGACCTTCTCCTCAGCATTTCCACCGCCCATGCATCCGCTGAGGAGCAATCCTGCCGTCAAGGCAATCGTTATGCTTTTTAAAGTTTTTTTCTGCATGCCCCTTTCCCTCCCTGTCATTTAAATATCGAATTATGTACCCGTCATTATGTATGATGCTGCACCCAAGATCCACTCCAAGGTAATCTTTTTAGGTTCAGCCCTATTATAGCATTCCGCAGATAAAAATTAGGTGGACATCCTTTTTACTGGGCGATAGCCTGCACATAAGGACTATACGTGCATAGGCTATAGTAAACCTGATGATGATTCATAGCTCTCTATTCCTTGAATCAGCCTCATTTAAACCTGGATGAAGGCAAAGAATCAATGATCAGGCGATAAAAAGACAGGAGGAATTTCTTATGTACGGTTTTGGCGGATATGGATATGGCGGATGCTGCTATCCGGTTGCTTATGGAAGATGCGGTGGATTCGGAAGAGGCTTCGCTTTACTTGTAGTTCTATTTATATTGCTGATCATCGTGGGTGCATGCTTCCCATTTTAATAAGTCTCATTTACAATAATCATGCGCGGTCCGAGAGTCATTACTCGGACCGCATACGCTTTTAAACCTCTTAATCGGTTAACTTTTACAAATTTATTTGCTACACTATTACTACATATTTTTGCCTTAGTTTTAGGGGGGAACAAAATGATTACAATGAAAGACATCATCAGGGAAGGGCATCCTGCGCTTAGAGAAGTCGCAAAAAACGTAGAGCTCCCTGCCTCTGAAGAAGATAAAGCTACACTAAAGGAAATGATGGAATATATAGAAAACAGCCAAAATCCTGAAACTGCTGAAAAGTACGGACTCCGTCCAGGCATTGGTCTTGCAGCTCCGCAAATCAATGTCAGCAAAAGAATGATTGCCGTGAAGGTACCCGACGAGAAAGGCGGTGTCATCAGCCAGGCTCTGTTCAACCCAAAGATTGTAAGCCATTCCGTGGAAAAGAGCTACTTAACCTCCGGTGAGGGCTGCTTGTCCGTTGACCGTGAAATTCCTGGCTATGTTCCAAGATATGCCCGCATCACAGTAGAAGGAACCAGCCTTGAAGGGGAAAAAATAAAACTCCGCCTAAAGGGCCTGCCAGCTGTTTGCTTCCAGCATGAGATTGATCATTTAAATGGAATTATGTTCTACGATCATATAAATCCGTCCAATCCATTTGCAGCTATCGATGGCATTGCGATCGAGCGCTAATGGTATCTTCGGCCCCCATAATTACCGGGGGCCTCTTTTTTTGGATTTCCATCCTGCCCCTCCCCTCCCAATTTTGAATGTTCACTCTTTTATAAATTCCAAAAACATCCTTATTATTTTTATGCCAGAACGCATAACATACTAGAAATGACTCTATTATTTCCCCTCAAGTAAAAAGTTTTGTTTAATTCCGTGGATACATCAGGTAATATTATAAGTAAGGAGTGATCCGCCATGCTAAAACGATTGCGCAGAAAGCTTGCCGAACAGTGGAAGGATTTACTTAGAAAAAAAACAATTGCATAAAACTTTTTAAAAAAAAGCCCTTCAAAACTTGCGAAGGGCTCTTTCCTTATTGTAAAGTACTTTAGTATATATAAAATTCTGCGTTTAAATATTTTCGCAGTGAAAATAATTGTAAAACATGAAAAATTCCCTTTTTTTCTATATAATATACATAATGATGTGAGTTTCGGAAAAATTGGGTTCTCCCCTGATGCATGAGGGAAGAAAATGACGGTACGAAGCAAATAATATTTATTAAATATATTAAAATAAGGATGTTAGGAGAGAAGGAAATGATTTTTAAAGTATACTATCAAGAATCAGCAAGTGAGGTTCCTGTACGTGAAATGACAAAAACTCTTTATGTAGAGGGAGAATCTAAGCGGGAAGTCATCCGTAAGATATCTGAAAGAAACCATAATATTCAATTTGTCGAAGAGATAAGCGGAAATTATCTTAATTATGAAAAGCAGAATGAAGATTTTAAAGTATTGGAGCTATGATGATTTATGAAATTTGTAAAAAATGACCAGACAGCTGTATTCGCTTTAGGCGGACTGGGTGAAATCGGAAAAAACACATATGCTGTTCAATTCCAGGATGAAATCATATTGATAGATGCAGGTATAAAGTTTCCTGAGGACGAATTGCTTGGAATCGATTACGTGATTCCTGATTATACGTACCTGGTTAAAAACGAAGATAAGATTAAAGGACTATTTGTTACGCACGGGCACGAAGACCACATCGGGGGGATTCCTTATCTCCTGAAACAGATCAACATTCCTGTCTATGGCGGCAAGCTGGCCCTTGGCCTGATAAAAAATAAACTGGAAGAACACGGCCTGCTCAGGCAGACCAAGCTGATTGAGTTCAAGGAAGACGATGTAATCAAGTTCCGTAAAACTTCTGTTACCTTCTTCCGGACCACTCACAGCATTCCAGATTCTTACGGGATCGTTGTAAAAACACCAAACGGACAAATTGTCCATACAGGAGATTTCAAATTTGACTTCACTCCTGTTGGCGAACCTGCCAACCTTACCAAAATGGCTGAAATCGGAAAAGAAGGCGTCCTGTGCCTCCTTTCAGACAGCACCAACAGTGAAATTCCTAATTTCACCATGTCCGAGCGCCGGGTTGGGGACAGCATTCAGGATATCTTCCGTAAAGTAGACGGCCGTGTTATTTTTGCTACGTTCGCTTCCAATATACACCGCCTTCAGCAGGTTATTGAGGCTGCTGTGGAGCATGGACGCAAAGTCGCCGTTTTCGGACGAAGCATGGAAGCCGCAATCGATATTGGTCAGGACCTTGGCTATATCAATTGCCCGAAGGATACCTTTATTGATGCTGCATCCATAAACCGTCTGCCCGCAAACAGGGTGACCATTTTATGTACAGGCAGCCAGGGTGAGCCGATGGCGGCTCTTTCAAGGATCGCTAATGGCACACACCGTCAGATTCAAATCATTCCTGGAGATACAGTCGTCTTTTCATCATCACCTATCCCAGGGAATAATATCAGTGTTTCCCGTACCATTAACATGCTTTCCCGTGCAGGAGCGGAAGTCATCCATGGTCCTCTTAGTGACATCCATACTTCAGGGCATGGCGGCCAGGAGGAGCAAAAGCTGATGCTTCGCCTGATCAAGCCGAAATTTTTCATGCCGATCCACGGTGAGTATAGAATGCAGAAAATGCATGTAAAGCTTGCTGTCGACTGCGGAGTCCAAGAGGAAAACTGCTTTATTATGGATAACGGCGAAGTCCTTGCCCTCAGCGAGGATAAAGCAGCCGTCGCAGGAAAGATTCCTTCCGGAAATGTCTATATCGATGGAAGCGGAATTGGAGATATCGGCAACATCGTATTAAGAGACCGCCGTATTCTTTCAGAGGAAGGCCTTGTAGTGGTTGTCGTGAGCATCAATATGAAAGACTTTAAGATTTCTGCCGGTCCTGATCTCATTTCCAGAGGATTTGTCTATATGAGGGAATCTGGAGATCTAATCAATGACGCCCAGAGCCTTATTGCCAAACACTTGAATAAAGTAATGGAAAGAAAAACAACACAGTGGTCAGAAATTAAAAATGAAATAACTGACACGCTTGCTCCGTTCCTTTATGAAAAAACAAAGCGCAGACCGATGATCCTTCCTATTATTATGGAAGTATAAAAGGAGACCCCCATCAGTAGATGGGGGTCTTTTACTGCATGTAAGGTGTCTGCTTTTCAATTAGTCCAATTGGCTATTAAGATTGATTTTTCATAGTTCCTCAATTATTTGAAAAGCACCGTTCTCCGCTTTTCGTGGTGTCCAGCTCCAAGCTGAGACCCTCGAGTCATAAGCCAATCAGACCATGGGAAGAAAAGCGCTTCCCACGTTCTGCTCGTCTTATGCTTGTCGGGTCTCTGCTTTTCAATAAGACGGGCTTTTAAATTAATTGTACTTCATCAATGTTCTCTATATATTTTTAATTTGAAAAGCACCGTTCTTCGCTTTTCGCTTTAATTCACTTTTTTTTCAAATGCGGTGATGTCTTTGTCGGCTCCGATTACGATGAGGATGTCTTCTTCCTGGATGTAATCTTCGGCGCTTGGGGAGACGATGATATCTTTGTTTCGTTTGATGGCAACGATATTAAGGCCGTATTGTGCCCGAACATTCATTTCTACTATGGAATGGCCGGCGATTTTCTTTCCTGCTTTGATTTCGACGATGGAATGTTCGTCAGATACGGCAAGATAGTCAAGGACACTTGTGTGGACCATGCTGTGGGCAATTCTTTTGCCCATATCCCTTTCAGGGTGGACAATTTTGTGTGCACCGATTTTTTTCAGGACTTTTTCATGATAATCATTCTGTGCTTTGACCGTTATACTTGAGACTCCAAGCTCATTGAGGATAAGGGTGGTTAGTATGCTGGATTGGATATTGTCTCCGATCGCTACAATTACGTGATCGAAATTGCGTATGCCAAGGCTCTTTAACACTGCTTCATCCGTAGTATCGCCGACTACGGCATGCGAGGCAATATTGGCGAATTCGTTGACTCTTTCTTCATCTATATCGATTGCAAGTACATTCATTCCCTGTTCGGACAATTCCCGGCAGATGCTGCCTCCGAAGCGCCCCAGGCCGATAATGGCAAACTCTTTCTTCAATTTATGATCTCCTCCCGAATCGATGCGTATTCTATCCCAGGCTATATGGCCGCCTTCTTATTTTACACAAAATATGAGCCTGTCTGCCAGAAAGGAACAAAACAATAGGGTACAAAGAAAAAAACCGCTCTTCGAAAATAAGAGCGGCTGCTGGTTAGCCTATCCGGCATCCAGCATATTAAACTGTGCTTTCACCAGTTTATAATATTCACCTTTATGGTTCATGAGCTGTTCATGGCTTCCTGCCTCCAGGATGCTTCCCGATTTCAAGACAAATATTTTATCTGCATCCCGGATGGTTGAAAGCCTGTGTGCAATGATGATGGATGTCCTTCCATGAAGAAGTGTTTTTAGGGCTTCCTGGATCTTCATCTCAGTCTCCGTGTCGATACTGGCAGTTGCCTCATCAAGGATCAGGATTCTTGGATCTGCAAGCAGCGCTCTTGCAAAAGATAGAAGCTGCCTCTCTCCTACTGACAGGATGTTCCCTCTTTCCTGGACTTCTGTTTCATATCCATTTGGCAGCCTTTCAATAAATTCATGAGCACCGACTGATCTGGCCGCTGATCGAACTTCTTCATCGGTCGCCTCCGGATTTCCGAACCTAATGTTTTCCATGATGGTACCAGAAAAAATAAATGTATCCTGCAGGACGATGCTGATATTCCTTCTGAGGCTGGACAGGCTCACATCCCTTAAATTATACCCATCGATGGAAACAGCTCCTCCTGTTGGATCATAAAACCGGCTGATCAGATTGGCGATGGTAGTTTTGCCGGAGCCCGTGTGACCGACGAGCGCAATCGTTTCACCGGCCTTCATTTCGAGTGAAATCCTATTTAATGCGGTTCTCTTTTTATCATACGAAAACTCTACATCCCTAAATACGATATGCCCCTTGATTTCGCCCAATTCACGTGCATTTTCCTTTTCCGATACCAGCGGCCTCTCATCCAGAAATTCGAAGATCCGTTCAGATGAAGCCATACCAATCAGCAGCTGATTATAGACCTGGCCCATACGGGATATCGGGTCCCAAAACATACCGAGGTAAAAAGCAAACGAAACAAAAATACCTAGCGAAATGGTTCCATTTTGAATGAGGCTTGCCCCATACCAAATGAGTACGACCGTCCCCACTGCATTGGTCATTTCAACAAGGGGACGGAACATGGCATTTTTCCTCGAGGCTGACTTCCAGCTTTCATAGTTTTCTTTGTTCACTTCATCAAAAAAAGCCATGTTTTCAGGCTCCTGTGTGAAAGCCTGGGTCACTCTGATTCCCTGTATGCTTTCATTCAGGTGAGAATTGAGCTTGGACTGCCTCAGCCTTACAATCTGCCAGCTCCTCCGGATATTCTTTCTGAGGCTCGTGGAGATAAAGAACATAATGGGAAGAATCACCATGATGGCCAGGGTAAGCTGAGGACTTAGCGTAAAAAGAATCACGATGATTCCCAGCAATAAAACCATATCCATCATTAAATTTATAACTCCGTTTGTAAAAAGCTCCTGCAGGGAATTGATATCATTCATAATCCTGACCAGGATGGAGCCGGCCGAACGCTGATCGAAAAATCGGTGTGAAAGCGTCTGTACATGTGTGAACAACGCTTTCCTCAAGTCATAAATGATATTTTGCCCAAGATGATTCATCCATTTCACCCTGTAAATATTGGCGATATAGGAGAGAATGTACAGGAAGGCTAAAAGGCTCACCAATCCTATCAACTGATTCATGTCTTTATTCTTTAAGGCATGATCCAGTGTATATACCCCTATTAATGTCGGTACGATCAATTTGACAGCCGTTGTCAGCAGCACCATAAAAATGGCCTGCGGCAGAAGATTTTTTGAGTACGGCTTGATATAGCCAAGGAGCCGTATCATCTGTTCCCAGTTAAAGGGCTTTTCAATCAATTCCTCTGTAGAATAATGAAACCGTTCCAGCACCCTTGGATTTACCCGTTTTTCCTTCATATTGCCCCTCCCTCTTATCTGGATTCAAGCAGGATCTTTTCTCTATCCTGATACTGTATATTATAGATTCTTCGGTAGAGCCCCTCTTTTTCCAGAAGCTCTGAATGAGTCCCACGTTCAGCCACTTTTCCGCTGTCGAGGACCAATATTTCATCTGCATGCTTAACGGACGAAATGCGGTGCGCAATGATAAAGGTGGTACGTCCCGTCATGACCTCCTGCAGCGCTTCCTGGATCTTAAACTCAGTTTCCATATCCACGGCACTGGTAGCATCGTCCAATACCAAAATGCTTGGATTGATGCATATGGCCCTCGCAATCGCAAGCCTCTGCTTCTGTCCTCCAGAAAGGCCCATCCCCCTTTCACCCAGAATCGTATCATACCCATCAGGCAGCTCCATAATAAAATCATGTGCCTGTGCCCTTTTGGCTGCATCTACGATTCTTTCCATAGACACGTCCGGATTGCCGTAAGAAATGGAAGCTTTTATAGAAGAAGAAAATAAGAATGTTTCCTGCAGGACAAAACCTATGCTGCGCCTTAGGGTTTCGACGGAATAATCGGTGACCGGCTTTTTATCGATGAGGATCTTTCCCTCCTGCGGTTCATAAAAACGGGTTAGGAGCTGCGTAATTGAGGTCTTCCCGCTTCCGGTAGGTCCAATCAGGCCGATTACCTTGCCAGGCTCTGCATGGAAGCTGATATTCGTTAAGGCGGGCTGATCTTCCTCCGTGTATCGGAGAGTAACATTCTGGAATTCTACTTCTCCATTCAACGTACCCTTCTTGATTGGCTCGGAAGCTTCTGTAACTTCTTGTTTCTTACTAAGGATCTCCAGCAGCCTTTCACCTGACGCCTTTGCCTGGGAAAACATATTAATGACAAAACCCAGGTTGACGATCGGCCAGATGATATACCAGACCAGGCTGTAAAAGGCGACTAATTCCCCCAGCTGCAGGGAGCTGCTGATCACAAGATAGCCGCCGTAGGACAGGAGCAGGACCACTGATAAATTGCCCAGAAACTCCATTAAGGGAAAATACTTTGCCCAGATGCTGGAGGCAGCCAGGTATTGGTCTTTATAATCGCGATTGGATGAGTTAAACTTCCCTATTTCAAATTCTTCACGGGAGAGAGATTTCACTGTATTGATACCGCTTATATTTTCCTGTACATTGGTATTCAATCTTCCAAAGGACTTTCTGATTCCCCTGAAAGCCGGGTGAACGGCTTTATCGAATTTATAAACGACAATCACTAAAAAAGGAAGTGAAAGGATCGTGACAAGCGTGAGCGGGACAGAATAAAAAAACATGACTCCGAGACTGATTCCTATCAATAAAAAGAACCGGAGCAATTCAGAAAAGCCATAGGAAAGGAAAAAGCGAAAGCCCTCAACATCCGCCGTCAGTCTTGACATCAAATCCCCGGTTTTGGCGTTATCATAATAGCGGTAAGGAAGATATTGAAGTTTTTCATACAGGGAGTTTCGAAGTTTATAGACGGATAGAATCCCGAATATATCCCCAAAGTATTGATTTATGTATGTTGCAGAGCCCTTTACAGCCATAAGTGCAATAAAGGATACAGCCAAGATTGGAATCCAGTTGTACTTTTTATCCATCACTACATCATCAATCGTAATCTGAAGAAGGATTGGATACAGGACTGTGATGCCCGTAACCAGGAGTAAAAAGGTAAGCGAAATAATAAAATACTTTTTGTACGGCCAATAAAACTGTTTCAGCCTTTTAAAGGTTTCCAAACAGTTTCCCCCTTTCATTTATAAGCAGGCATTCACGGCCTATTTCAATGAACGCGTAATACTAAATATAACGAGTTTCGAAATAATTTTCCACTGTTTTTTTGAAATTTTCCCTATTTTTTAAAAATATGCTTTTTTCTGGAGATAATCCGAATAAATTTGATTCCCTCTGGCGAACCATATATTTTTCCAGCTGAAATCTGCTTTGTTTTTGCCAGGATTGCCTATGTTTAGGTATAGTAGAATGTATTATCAATCTCTCGATGATGCATGTCTGACTGATCAGCCGGAAAAAGCATTTCTTTCCGGAAAAGTATAAAATTGGGCTATCTGCTGCGCATAAAGGTCCTTGAATTTTTTTACCATGTTGATGTACGTTAATAACTAAGAGTTTTAAATAGCTTAATGGGCTGAAGAAAGGTGATAAGATTTTATGCTGGATTACGCACAGGGGAACCATTTCATACAAGGTCTTGAAAAATTTGATTACGGAGCAATGGCCATTAGTTTCGGGGTGATGGTACTCAAGATCCTGGCGATCATTATTATTCTTTATGCAGTCAGGGCAATTGCTTTAAAAATCATACATAAAAGCTTCCGCACGCTTCAGTCCGGAAAAAAGGTATCTGCCGCAAGGGTCAGAACCTTAGAAAGCCTGACACAGAATGTAGCCGGCTATGTCTTTATTTTTATCTTGATTGTAACCATCCTGCAAGTACTGGGAATTAAAGCAACTGCTGTGCTGGCCGGAGCAGGGGTAGTTGGCCTTGCAGTCGGATTCGGGGCGCAGGGGCTGGTCAGCGACGTGGTCACAGGTTTCTTTTTGCTCCTTGAGAGGCAGGTAGAGGTCGGAGAGCATGTCACCATCGGGAATTTCACAGGGATCGTCGAGCAGATCGGACTTCGGACCACTCTTATCAGGGGCTTCGACGGCACCCTGTATTTCGTTCAAAACCGGGGAATCACAAACGTAAGCAACCATTCCAGAGCCAATATGAAGGATGTCATAGATGTCATAGTCCCCTGCCGGCATAACTTGGATGCTGCCCAGGAGCTTGTCCAAAAAGTATTTAATGACTATAAGAACGAAAATACGGCGATTTTGGACGGGCCAAGTGTCATTGCAGAAGAGACTCCAGGCAAGTCGGACAACAGCCTGAGAATCCTCGCAAGAGTGGTCAGCGGCCAGAGGAATGAAATAAAGGAAAAGCTTTTACAGCTTCTCCATGAAACACTGCAGACCCATCAAAATGAAATACAATAAACATGCACAAGGCTGTCTCGCATCATAGGAGACAGCCTTGTGCATGTTATTGATTGGCTTTGAACTCCAGGTAATTTACCGCAAGTCCTATAGCCTTTTCAATTGCTTCTTCTCTAGGATTAAGCTTTGAATGATGAAGGCCAAATGGGGAATCTACTCCAAGCCAAAACATGAATCCCGGGATTTTTGCGGTCATGAAGCCGAAGTCTTCTCCTGTCATTGCTTCCCGGCATTCATGCACATGGATTCCTTCCTGATTAGAGGCAAAATCCATGAACTCCCTGGTCAGCTTCTCCTCATTAAAGACCTGGTGATACATGGCACCGTAGTCAAGGGAGGCAGTACATTGGAAGCCCTCCTCGACTCCTTTGAGAATCTGTTCAATCCTTTGTTTAACCTTTTTCATATTTTCATCAGAAAACGTCCTGATTGTTCCTTCCAGACGGACCGATTCAGCTATTATGTTCTGCGCAGTACCTCCCAAAATCCTGCCAAGTGTAATAACAGCAGAATCAAGAGGATCTACATTGCGGGAAATGATAGTCTGGAGCTGGCTGATCAGATGGCCGGCAGCCACGATCATATCATTGCTGAGATGCGGGTATGCTGCGTGGCCGCCTTTCCCTTTAAGATCGATATATAATTCAGAGGTATTGGCAAACAAGATGCCCTCCTTAACAGCGATTGTACCGGCTGGATATTCAGGAGCTATATGAAGGGCAAATATCATATCCGGCATCCATCTGGCCATGATGTCCGATTCAAGCATGGGCTGGGCACCGCCTGGTCCTTCCTCTGCAGGCTGAAAGATGAAAAGCAGATCATCCTGTACAGGGTGATGCACAAAATGAGTCAAAACTCCAAGTGCAATACTCATATGAAAATCATGTCCGCAGGCGTGCATTCTGCCTTCATGGGAGGAGGCAAACTCCAGCCCTGTTTCTTCCGTAATGGCAAGGCCATCCATATCTGTCCGATAACCAATAAGCTTCCCGGGGTTCTGTCCTTTTACTTTTACAAAAAGACCCGTCTTCCAGGTCTCGATCTCCATCCGATCTGCCGGAAGGGTTCCAAGGTAATTAAGAAGGTACTGCTGTGTCTTATATTCCTGAAACCCAAGTTCAGGAATCATATGAAGCTCTCTCCTAATTGCAACAAAAGGATTCATTTCCATAGCCGCTGCCTCCCCATTTCGTTCCTACTTCAAAATATTAAGGGCCAGGCTCTAAAAGGAGCCGGCCCCATTAAGAAAATCTAAATTACAGCTGACGAAGCTCTTGTTTGATCTCTGTTTTAGATTTGGTTTTCTCATCGATTTCTTTGATGACTCGTGCTGGAGTACCGGCAACGACTGTGTATGGAGGAACATCCTCAATGACAATCGCACCAGCTGCAACAACCGCACCCTTACCAACAGTAATACCTTCTAATACAACAGCATTGGCGCCGATTACTACATCATCCTCCACAACCACTGGCTTTGCAGAAGGAGGCTCAATAACACCAGCCAAGACAGAGCCTGCACCAATATGGCAGTTCTTTCCTACAGTAGCACGGCCGCCTAGAACCACATTCATATCAATCATGGTACCTTCACCGATGACTGCACCGATATTGATGGATGCACCCATCATAATGACTGCGTTATCCCCGATTTCAACCTGGTCACGGATAATCGCACCCGGCTCAATGCGCGCCTTAATATTTTTCATATCAAGAAGAGGAATCGCAGAATTGCGGCGGTCATTCTCTACCACATAATCCTCAATTTTAGACTCATTCGCAGTGATTGCTTCCTGGATCTCAGCCCATTCACCAAATACAACTCCCGTATTTCCGGTCACAAACACCTTGGAAGCTTCCCCGAAATTAATCCCTTCAAGATCTCCCTTTATATAAACCTTAACAGGCGTAGACTTCTTGCTATTTTGAATAAAAGAAATAATTTCATTAGCGTCCATCATCTTCACTCTACAACTTCCTCCTAATATGTATCCAAATTTCGCCCCTGGACCGGCTGCCCCAAAAAACCAAAACAGCCTCACTCCACAAGCCTATCATTTTTTTACTTTAACAAACTAAAAAGGTAAATTCAACAATTAAAAGCGGAAAGCGGTGCCTTCCTTCTCTATACTTTATTATAGCTCCATGTTTTCATCAACTTATTAGAATATCCTACCTTAAATGGAAGGCAGAGACCCGATAAAGAAGACTTGCTGATAGGCGAGCGATAGCGAAGACAGAAGCTTAGTCGCACTTATACTTTAGTGCAAGCATAAGACGAGCAGGCCGTGGGAAGCGCCTTTCTTCCCATGGACTGATTGGCTTATGACTCGAGGGTCTCAGCTTGGAGCTGGATATCATTAAAAGCGCAGAACGGTGCTTTTCAAAGTAGAAAATTTCGGAGAACCTTGATGCAGATCATCTATTAAAAAATAATACTATTTGAAAAGCAGCCTTCCGACTAGCATAAGACGGGCCGTCCATGGGAAGTGCCCTTCCTTCCCATGGACGGCCTGGCTTATGACGGAAGGAAGGGAGTTCGGAGCTGGATATCATTAAAAGCGCAGAACGGTGCTTTTCAAAACAGAAATTTTTGGAGCACTTTGATGAAATTCAGGTTATTTTAAAAACAATACTAATTGAAAAGCAGACACCTGATTGGATAAATAGATCCATTATCCACAGGCAATCTATTCGGACTGCTTTCTTCCCCTGCGGCTAAACCTGTCCGAATAGCAGCATCCTCATTCGGTCACTTTCTTCCTTGGGCCGCATCCTGACTGAATAAGCTGCGCTTTCTTCCTCCCCAGGAGGTCCAGACAGAAAGCTGGATCCTATGATTGCAGAAACTCCTGCACTACCTCCACAAATGCCTTTACTTGTTTTAGCTCAAAGGCGGAATCATAACCCAAAAGCCAGGTGTCCCTTTCAATCGGCTGCTGGAATTCATCCAGAAGGGGGATTTTGTATATATTTCTCTCATTTTCGGTTAGGGTGATTGCGGGAAGGATTGCATATCCGATTCCATTCATCGCCATTTGTTTGCATGTTTCAATTTGGTCAACGACAATGGTCCGTTTGGGTGTTGACTGAAATTGGCGGTGCCACCAGTCATGGATTTCCTGATGATAGCTGGAATCGCTTTTAAATTGAATGAAGGGCCTGTCAGTATCTGTGACCTGCTCTAATTGATTCATTTCTGTGTCCACCAGAAATAATGGATCCTTGAACAGATGTTTTTTGACTCCCTTCCAATCGGGCGTGCCTCTAATAATTCCAATATGTACATGTCCTTCGTATAAGGTTTTCAGAATCTCGCTGCTCCAGCCGGTGATCAAAGATATTTTTGCCTGCGGATATTTGTTCAGAAATTTTTTTAACACCTTTGGCAGCCAATTTAAGCCAACAATGGAGGCACATGCGATTTTTAGCGTTCCATGGACCTTGGAATCAAGGGTTTGGATTTCCTCTTTAATCCTTTCTTCCTTTTCTAAAAATTCATTGGCAAGCTTTACGACAGATTCTCCAGCAGGTGTTAAAGTCAACCCCTTTTGTGACCGTAAAAACAGCTTGGCCCCCCACTCTTTTTCAATGGACTGCAGGCGCTGTGATAAGGCAGGCTGCGAAACAAACAGCCTTTCTGCCGCCTTCCTCATATTCATTTCCTGTGCCAATACTGATAAAAGCTGAAATTCCGTAAATGCCACCTTTATTCTCCTTCAAGTTTATCTTTATCCTTTTTATTATCTATTAACAGTATAGACAACACAAGCCATGCTCTTAGGAAGGGATGGCCAAGCAAAAAAAGCAATAAGCACCCCATCTGGGAGCTTATTGCTTTTTTTGCTGATGGATGGCCTGGTTGAATTTTTTTAGCAGAGTCCTTCTTGTCAGGATTCCTTCGAATATTCCTTCCTCATTTTCCACACAGATAAATGGATGGTCAATGAGCAGATCCAGGCCCTTTTTCAGCCGGTCTGTTATTTTCAGCCTCGGGATGCTGCTGTTCATTACTTCATGAACTTTCTTGTTCTCAAGCTGTTCAAACTCAATTCTCTGCAGTCCCAATATGGAATCTAAGATAGCGGGTGTGCTTAATAGACCGTGGAGTTTGTATTGCGGATCCAAAACTGGAATCGCTGTATATCCTGTTTTGGTCAATACCAATAAGGCATGTTCTAAATTATTTGACACTTGAACGTGTGCCACCCGTTCTGATGGAATAAGAAAATCTTTTATTTCCACTTCCAGTATATCTTCATTATGAAGGCTAATCATGTTTGTATCTCCTCACCCTTCGGATAATGCCCGCTGCTCACTGGGTTAATCCCATCGCAGCATGGGCGGTTATCCTTTATTTGTTTCTATATTCTTTTTTATGAAATCGCACGAAGGACATCTATAAATGATATTCTGATTAGATTGGGCTGTTAACACCCGGCTGTCCATCTCAGCTTCCGTGCTGCATTTCGGACACCTGACTATAGGAAAATCTAACATATCCCATTCCTCCTTATTAGTAGAGTGCAGGAACGGGGCGGGAATATACCAGAAAATCCTCTCGGCTCCAATAAAATAATATCCAATTGAACCTTCTTAAAACAAAGGAAAGAAGGCTGATCCCTCTTTATTGTACCATCATATGCGGCAGGAACTCCACCTAATCCTTTCTGTGGCCCGGCAGTCCACAATCCTAAAAATGACTGATGGCTTCCCTTCGAGGAATACAATAGAACATCAGGTGCCTATCCGCAGTGTGTGGAATAGCCAATAAAAAAAAGCCCTGGAAGGGCTCTTTTTATGGAAGCAGTAAATCAAAAATTTCAATTGCGATCATATCGATATTGTCGAATTGATACTTGGATGATTTGCTTTTATCGTTGAAAACTTCAAGTTCGAATGTTTCCGTCTTATTGAAGAAAGTAACCTGGCATACTCTTACTCCATCTACTTCAAAAAAACGCTGAGCTTGTTCAGTTTCTTTCGCTTGATCCTGAAGATTTTTTAATCTTGTCAGAATTCCCTGCAACTGAGACATGTGCTCACTCCTTTCCATTATGTAAGACCTTAAAAATAGGGTTCACAAATTTTAAGATTCTAATCACTTGCTGCATGTCCAAATTCACAATTTAGTAACCATGCCCATATAATCAGAATAAATTAATGTGACAAATTTGTACATAATAATTGTTCAATATAGAAAAATTAAATGTTTTGCAAAAATTCTATATGAGTTGCAAGGACGGATTATTTATATAAAATAGAAAATAGGACCGGAACTATTTGTCGTCTGGGATCATTCAGGATAAAACTATAATCAGAGCTTGAAGTCTTGCCGATAGGAGTGAAAGCATGCAGCCAACTATCATCCTTTACACACAGCCGGACTGCCCGCCGTGTGAATTTATAAAGTTATTTTTTAAGGAAAATAATATTCCTTTTGAAGAAAAAGACATAAAAAAAGATTCCAGGGCTCGACAAGAACTGACAAAAACATATCAGATCTTTTCTACTCCCGGAATCTTGATTGACCAAACGATTTATACCGCCGCCCAGTTCGATGAGATTAAAGCGGTATTGAATATTTAACGGTCTATAAAAAATGTCTTAGGAAGGAATCCCCCTTCCTAAGACACTTTAATTTTCCCTCATTTAAGAAGGAGCTTTTGCATGGTGTCATATCCCTCACTTAAGAAGCTGAAGTCTATCATGGCAAGGTTTGTCCCTTCAAAAGACTTCCGCGGAGCTTCTTCCGCCCAGCTGAAGAATGGCTTATTTCCTTTTTTTTCTGCATTCACATGGTTTTCTTCACTTTCAGTTGCTGCTTTCTGAGTGCTGTCCGCTGCAGCAGGTTCATCTTCAGGAATAGCGCTATTCGTAATTTTATCGATCTTCCACACATCTTTATCCTTGATCAGCACCACGCTTTCATCATGTGCTTCATAGCTGACAGGACCGCCATTTTGAGCTTCGAAGTGCTGTGTCACGATCGTGGAATCCTTTTTTGGGATAACCTTTGTATGATTGTCATAATCAAAAAAGGGGATATAATAATGCGCTGTATCTGATCCAAGTGTCTGATATGTACCGTTAATTTTCACTATATTTTCCTTCATAAAAACATCGATGAACTTTTCTGTAAAATAGGGCTGCAGCCTTTCTTTTACTGCCGTTAAACTCTGGCCTTCATAACTGAGGGATACCTGCGCTGCAAAAGCCTCGATTAATAGATTATTTGCCGACTCCTTATCCAATCCAGTGTCTGCACTTGCCAGGCCGCTGCTTCCTGCCATTATAAAAAGTGCACCGAGGAATGAACAAAAAAACTTCTTCATACTATCACTCCTTCAATAAAATTCCAAATGACTAATATAAATGCAAGGTTTGTTAATCAAGGTATACCCCGCACAGACATACAAAAACGTCATTCTCCATATTTAAAGCTTTTTCCTTTTCTTAATATATAGAAAAAAGCCATGGAACCCATTTGGGACCACGGCTATAATAAAACATCATTTTCGTATAAATACGAATAGGATAAATCCAGGAATAAATACTTTTGATCATTTAAAGGGAATGAAAATGTTCGTATTGTTTCCCCGGTCTCAATATCGCTATACGAATCGGAAAGAAATCCTTTTTTCTCATGTCTCATCTTAATAATATTTTCTAGGAAATAAGGCCTCCAGCTCCAGTTTTTATCGACATATTCTTCCTGTATCCTCCATTCTCCTCCGCTATAAAAGAGATTTGGGGATTTTTGAAACCCTTCCTCATCACAAATATATAATCTGAAACACATGAACTGCAGTTCTGTCCCAAGTATTTTAAGAAGACTTGTTCCGAATGGCAGCTTCCTATGCCTGGCAAGGAGTTCCTGAAGATGGGTATGGAATTTGGCAGTGAGGTCGTATATAGCCTCAAGCTTTTCCTTTTCAAGAAGAATGAATTGGTGGAATTCCTTTTTAAATTGGTCTCTTAATAAATTCCTAGGTACAAACTGGCCCTCTGGGGGCAGCAAATAATGGCCCTGATAATACCTTCCGCCGTTCTTCCATGCATAATGCATCCCATAATTTGTTTCTATATATTCATACAGGAGGATGGCCCCCATTTTTCGCGCCAGCATCCCAAGTGAATAAAGAATATCCCGGGAAGAATCCCCAGAGTTTTGCAGGGTTTTCAGATTAATTTTCAGAATATGCGGGGAAAGCTGGGCAATTCTATCCATGTGGCTGTTTTCCCCCAGCCTATCGATCGCAAGTTTAATGCCATAAGTCTTGAAGTATGTAAGCATATGGTACAAGGGATCCAGTTCTCCCTTATAAGCAGCTTCAGATATTTCGATCACGATTCTGTTTAATTGCTCTTGCGGAACATACTCCTGCAATATCCGCAAAAATTCCTCACCATGATCCAGCATTAGAAGGTTAGGATCCCGATTGATAAATAACATAAAGGGATCGTCTTGTTGCTCGTTAAACTTCCCAAGGGCAAGCCTTAGAAGATAGTTATCCACCTCAAGCCGATATTCCTCTGGTATGGAACCATCCGAGAAAAAGGGGCCAAGGCTTCTTATCTCATCTTCTTCCTGAAATCTGCCTAATAGTTCATATCCGATTACAAGATGTTCATCCGCACTGAATATTGGTTGAAAATAGGGTTTAATTCTATCCATATTTGTTAAAACCTCAACTGCATCCATATTCTCTCCCCCACCCTCCAATGATGTTTTCTATTTTACCATTTAAATCGGTCAAAAGAGAATGCACTTACCCATTCTTACCAAACATTACGCAGCACCTGCAGTGAAACCCTAACAAGAAATGCGGTTAATGGAGGAGTACTAAATGAGATATACCGTTTCGATTCTGCTGGCGGCAGTTATATTAGGCTCATGCAGCCCGGACCATAGCAGCAGCCCCCATAAAGGAAGCAGGATGAATGTGATGGAGCAGGGTTCCCCCAAAAAGCAGGCCTTAAAAAACTCGGTCAAGCTGGATGTTCCTTTAGTCAAACAAAATCCTGAATTAAAATACGGGTGTGAAATCACCAGCCTGGCCATGGTATTACAGTACGCAGGAATCCATGTGGATAAAATGACCCTGTCCCGGCAGATAAAAATAGAAAACGACCCCTTAATCACTTCAAAGAGTGGAAATATCCTCAGATGGGGAGATCCTGAAAAAGGGTTTGTCGGGGATATGACGGGAGTAAGCAAAAGAGGGTATGCCGTGTATGATAAACCCATTGTGGACCTGATGGAGCGGTATCTGCCCGGACGCACGGTTAATTTGACCAAAAATGATTTCAGCAGCATCCTGTTTCACCTTTCGAATGGATCGCCGGTCATTACCTGGACCACCGGCGATTACAGAGTTCCGGACCGCCCTGAATCATGGAAGCATGGAAATAAAATCATTCATACTCCTATGGATCTCCACGCAGTGGTCGTATGCGGTTATGACAGTCAGTATCTGTATCTGAATGACCCGCTGTCAGGACAAAAAAGCCTTTCTGTACCAAAATCTGTATTTATTCAATCCTGGAAAGCACTTGGATGCAGAGCGGTCAGCTATCAGTAACTCACCGTTTTAGGCAAGAAGAAAAAAAGAATCTCCACTTTCGAAGACATACTCCTTGAAAGTGGAGGGCATGCGGATTAAAAAGGATGCGTATTCAGCCATTGGCCTCCATCCATCGTAATACATTCACCATTTATATAGCCTGCACCTGAAGAAAGCAGAAACCGGGCAAGCTCTGCAATTTCTTCCGGTGTGCCCAGTCTTCTTAAAGGAACAGAGTTCAGCGTCCTTTTGGCGGCTTCATCGGATTCCCAAAGTTTCTCAGCCCCGCCTGTCCTTTCGATGGGACCAGGTGCAATGGCATTCACCCTGATTCCATACTTGCTTCCCCATTCAACAGCAAGAGTCCTCGTCATTGAGAGCACTCCCGCTTTGGCGCTTGCAGAATGGATGACGCCTGCCCCCGCATTCCAGGCATATGTAGCCACCATGTTGATGATGCTTCCCTTGATTCCATTTTCAATCCAGTACTTCCCTGTTTCACTAGAGCAATAAAAGGTTCCATTTAAAACAATATCAATGACCGACTTCCAGCCATTCGGACTCAGCTTCTCTGCAGGACAGATGAAATTTCCGGCTGCATTGTTGATCAAAGAATCAATGGTTCCATATTCTTCGAGTGTTCTCTGGACCATATGCTTTACATGCTCCACTTCCCTAACATCCATTTGAATGGGCAGTATTTGGCCGGGAAGGGAATTCATCTCTTCTTTGGCTGCTTCTAATTTATCCGGATTCCTGCCGGTTATGACTACCTTTGCCCCCTCACTGGCAAACCTCCGGGCCATATATTTTCCCATCCCGCTTGAACCGCCGGTTATGATGATCACTTTATCCTTCATATAGCTTCTCCTCGCTCCCTAAAAAATGAATGACTATTCATTTATCTATTTTATCATCTAAAAACAAAATTTTCTAACAAAACAATGCAAAAAAAAGACTGCAGGCAAACCCGTATTCACCGAATCCGCCCGCAGTCTGTAGTATCACAATTCTTCTATAAGCTGTAAGGAATCGTTCACAGAGTCAGCTGGTAAAATAAAACATCCTGCCATTCTCCGAATTTAAAGCCCACTTCCTTAAAACATCCAGCATACTCAAAACCAAATTTTTTATGCAGCGACACACTAGAATCATTGCCGGCAGTAATGCCTGCCATGATCACGTGGTAGTCCTTTTCCCTTGCTATCGGAATGATGGCAGCCAGCAGCTTGCTTGCCAGTCCTTTACCTCTATGATGCTTTGATACATATATGGAAATTTCCACAGTCTTCTGATAAGCCTTTTTATCCCTGAATGGAGATAAACAGCAATAACCTGCAGCCTCTCCCTCAACGTCGGCAACAATCAAAGGAAATTCTTCTCCATATTTAGAGAACCATTTTTTTCGTTCCTCAATATCCTGTTCGACTAAATCAAATGTTGCTGTTGTGTTCAGAATGGCATCATTGTAGATATCAAGCAGAGCAGGTAAATCTTTTTCTAAACCTGTTCGAATTAACATAAATCCACCCGCAATTATGTATAGTAGTAAAAAGCAGAAAAGAGGTGTGAACCGCTTCCTGCTCATTTATTTTACCTCAATTCTGCAGGGAATCCCAGAAATAATGCAATCCTACTTTTTAGAAAGGATTTGATTTAATGTTAATAGAGAAAGGGTGAGCGTCCATTTTTTATTCTCACCTTTCACGGTAATGGAATATCCCTTATAGCACAGACATACTTCCCCAGGATAACCAGGTCTCTCAAATCCATAGATGTGGAATCTTAATAAGCCGATATTGGCAGGCACCAGCAGCAATTCCTTATAATCAAGATTCCTCATAGCTTCCTCCGGTACTTTTTTTGATTCCTTTTCCCCTTTTGTCTCCCATAAAAACTAAAGGGCCGGAAATCCGGAGGTTATTTCTGTATATGTTCAACTGTATTTTTTAGTCTTTAAAAAAGAAGAAAATACGAAGTAGCTGGGTTGATAGGAATGAAAAAAATCACTCGAAGATCTTTTTTAAAAACAGGTGCCGGTTCTCTGCTGTCACTGGCCGGAGCAGGTCTCGGGGGCAGATACTACGCTGAGAGTGTAGAACCCTACTTGCTTGAGACAAACTTATTTAAAATATTCCATCCTCTTATCCCTGAAGGATTCAACGGCCTCAGAATTGTGCAGTTCAGTGATACACACCTTGGATTTCAATTTGAGCTAAAAGATTTAAAGGCGATTATTGATGAAATAAATAAAATTCAGCCACACCTGATTTTTTTTACGGGTGACCTCATGGATGCTCCGGATCAATATAAAAACAGCAGTGAAATCATTCCTGTCTTAAGTAAACTTAAGGCAAAAGGAAAATACTCCATTTACGGAAATCACGACCATGGAGGTTATGGAACGGATGTATACAGGAATATCATGGAAGGGTCCGGTTTTACTATGCTGAGAAATGAGCATGAAAAGCTTGTCCTTCCGACATCCGACAAAATCATCATTGCGGGCATTGACGACGCCATGCTTGGAAAGCCCGATATTGCTGCCGCCTTAAAGGGGACAGGAAATGAGTATAAAATTATCCTTTCACATGCTCCAGATCTTGCAGATGAAATTTCAAGCTATGATATACACCTCCAGCTCAGCGGACATAGCCATGGCGGCCAGGTGCAGCTCCCTTTTTACGGGGCATTGGTCACTCCCCCATTCGGAAAAAAATACCCTGAAGGTTTTTATGACATCAGGTCACTGAAGCTCTATGTTAATAGAGGACTGGGAACCACCCGGCTTCCATACCGTTTTTTATCACGACCGGAAATTTCCATTTTCGAGCTGCATAATGCCTGAACCAAAAACATCTTATTATGATAAAGAAAGCTGATCCACAGTTGGACCAGCTTCCGGGCTTCATCTAAAGAGCGATTGTACGGTTTAATAATTTCTCCACTTCTGCTGGAGGCAGCGGCCGGGAATATAAAAAACCCTGAACTTTTTGGCAGTTTGCATCCTTTAAAAAGCCTGCCTGTTCCGGAAGTTCTACCCCTTCTGCAATGACCTCCAGCCCCAGGCTTTGGGCAAGATGGATAATCGTGGTGGTAATGGCTGCATCCTTTTGATCAGAAAGAATTTCCTTTACAAAGGATTGATCAATCTTAAGTGTATCAAGAGGGAATTGCTTTAAATAACTTAAAGAAGAGTAGCCGGTGCCAAAGTCATCGACAGAAATGGACAATCCAATTTCTTTTAGTCTTTTAACAATGGTCAGGCTCTCCGATATGTCCTGGATCGCCCCTTCTGTTATTTCCACTTCCAGCCTTGAAGGGCGGATCCTGTATTTTTCAATCGTAACCTTGATCTTATCCACAAGCTGAGGCTGTAAGAATTGCTTTGGTGACAGGTTAATGGCAACCTTTAGTTCGTTAAGGCCCTTTTCATCCCATTCGACCATCTGCCTGCACACCTCTTCAAATACCCATTCCCCGATGGGGACGATGAGAGCCGTATCCTCTGCAAGGGGAATAAATTCTGCTGGGGAGACATAGCCCAGGGTGGGATTATGCCACCTCAGAAGCGCTTCCAAACTCTCAATTTCATTTGTAAGTAAGTTGACCTGCGGCTGATAATACAGGGTCAATTCTCTTTTATCAATCGCTCTCCGGAGATTGGACTCCATCACTACGATGTTTGGCTGATGAAGCAGAATTTCCTTGCTGTAAAATTGATAATGCGATTTCCCCCTTTCCTTGACCTGCCGCAGTGCTCCATCTGCTTTCCTGATTAACGATTCGCTGTCGAACCCATCACCGGGGTACATGCTGATTCCTATGCTTGAAGAGATATAGTAATCCTGGCGATTTAACACAAAAGGGAATTTTAATAATTTGAATAAGATCCCGGCGAATTCCTCCGTTTCTGCTTTATTTACATTTTTTATCAGGATCGTGAATTCGTCGCCTCCCTGACGGTAGACTCTATAATCATACCCCGGAATGCCGGCTATCCGATTAGCAAAATCACGAAGCAGGATATCGCCCATATTATGGCCCAGAGAATCATTCAGGAGTTTAAACCGATCCAGGTCAATGCTTAAGATTGCAATTTCCTTTTTAGCCTGAAGTCTTTCTGCTGCTATCATCTCATCCAGGTCCCTGATTAATGCCGGCCTGTTTAAAAGTCCGGTCAATTGATCATGAAAGGCCATATACTTAATCGTTTCGATATTGTGCAGCTGGGAGGAAATATTCCTCATGATGAGGTATATTCCTTTGACCGTTTCGGAAATGATAATAGGAATGGTCCTTAGATGAACCTGGATTTTCTCCCCGCTTTTATGAGTGAATGCCAGTTCTGAGGATTCAAGCGCCTTTCCTTTAATAGACTGCTCAAATAGGTTGTTAAAGTTCTGGCGGTCACTGTCTTTCCAATACAGAAAAATTTCGCTGTCCTGAAGTTCTTTTTCTGTATATCCTGTCGTACTATAAGCGGAGTTATTTGTGCTGAGTATGCTTCCTTTTAAATCCAGAGAAAAAATGGAATCCATGTTATGATCAATGATGGATCTGAATCGTTCCTGGCTTTCAATGAGTGCATGCTTCTCATGTACGGTTTCAGTTATATCCCGTGTCACACTTACAATGATTTGAATCTCACCACTGTCGTCCCTGACCGGAGTCAATATGGATTCACCAAAAAAAGTACTGCCATCCATAGCCGCCGCATTATCTTTAAAGCTGACAATGCTTCCCGTTTCGATGACTTGATTATAGTAATAAATAATTTCATCGGCTTTTTCTGGTGGAAGAACCTCCTGGATCAGCATGCCTGCGCATCCGGCATCCAGCGATGCCTTTTCAATTCCAACTTTATTGGCAAACAAATAGCGGAACTGGCCTTTTCCTTCTGCCTTCATAATAAAAAGCATATCTTTTACATGTTTAAATACAATATCAAAAATAATTTTTTCGATGGTTTCTCTATTTGAAAAATTACCAATCTCTTTTTTTAACCGCGCATTTAAGTTATTCATCATTCAGCACCTAGGATGGAATATTATCCGAATTTTGTTAGTTTTTGTATACAGTCATTTTACAAGATAATACCTATATTATCGAAAAAAATTTTAAAGAAGATCGATAAATAGTTCTTTTTACCCATTTTTTCTATTCCTCAGGTCTCCCACAATATAAAATACAAGTTACAAATGAAGTGAAAGTTTACGGATTTAGTCTATTTTTAAGTAAATAGAAGCTTTTATTCCCTACTTTTGAAGCAAATTTTTGGAATTGTGTTTAATACTTATGCATATAGGGCAAACCGAGAAGGAACAGATTTTATCCACTTGATAAAAAATTATCTTTAAAAATCATGAAAATTTATTTCTCTTTACTAAAGTCAATAGTGATATAATTATTAATGGCTCTTTTATCGGACACCTCTAACGACTTAAAATCGCACAGACCTGACGACCTCGAGCTTTGTGTACATGACAAAAAAAGAAACTGTATTAATTGAAAGGAGCCTGTTATGGATCAGCCCAGCAGGGGCATTGCAAATGAACCAATTGCTGTTCACACACTCGCTCAAGCGATATTTGTAGTCAATAAGCATGCAAAGACTGCCTTGAAGCCCCAAAGCCTCTACTATCTCAAGCAAAAAGCATTAAATCAGTTAATTAAAGAAGGAAAAGCCAAAAAGGTTGGACTCCATTTTTCCGATAACCCAAAAAACTCCCGGCAGCAATCCGATGTCATTGTGGAATGCGGTGAATATATTTTTCATCTGCCGCCTACAAGAGAGGACAAAACTTCACTTCCTCATTTAGGAAACCGGCTGACAGAAAAACGAAATCCGAAGGCTCAGGTATCACTTTCAAAGGCAAGAGCGATCATTCAAAAATATCTCGGCATTGAAAACACAGAGCAGCAGAATAAAAAGGATTTTCCAAAAAGGAAACGGGATCAATGGAAAAAGAAACCCGACTGCTTTGCATCCTCTTTCCTTGGAAATGATTTGAACTTTTATAAAAGATAACAGGAGTATATTAAAAAGACCGGACGCCAAAAGGGACTAACCTCCCCCTTAGCATCCAGTCTTTTTTATTTTTTCAAATCAGCTGCCAGCCTGCTCAGCTCGTAAAAAAACGGGGGAATGTCCGGTTCTCCCAAGTTTTCTAAAACAGCTGCTGCCGCTTCGGAATAATACCAGGCTTGTTTGTCCTTTCCCCTTTTAAAGAAATTCCACACAGCCGCTCCCTGAATGTTATATCCCTCAAGGATACTTCTCAGATTATCGAGCTTATCTGCAGCAATCAGTGCCTTGACTTCCAGTGATGCCGTCCTTGCATAGCGGATTGTATGACTTTTTCTTTCTTCCCAGCTCTGTGTCTTATTCTCTGTGTTTCCCGCCACAAGGGCCGCAACCTCCGGACCGAACTTTAAGGCGATATCCCCGGAAGAAAAAGCTGTATCCTCCACCACATCATGAAGATATGCTGCAGCGATCACCTCATCCCGGAACCCTGCTTCCTTGAGTATTTGAGCGACATTCTCCGGATGCTGAAAATATGGCAGACTGCCAAGCTTTCTTATCTGCCCTTTATGGGCTTGTAACGAAAAGTCCCTGGCTTCCGTGATCAAATCAGATCCACTATCCATTTCAGGCACTCCCCCTTCATTGTTCAAATGCAAAAGATTCCGAGCGGAAATTATAAAACAAGCTGGTCTATAAGATTGATAAGCTCAACAATCTCCGGCTTGCTGACCTGCCCGTCCGCTCCTACTATTTTTCCCTTATGCCTCAAATCATCCGTGATAAGAGATGAAAATATAATAACCGGAATATCGGACAGCCCTTCAGTGGATTTGATTTGTTTCGTCAAATAATGACCATCCATTTTTGGCATTTCTATATCTGTTATTAAAAGCTGTACCTCTTTTGTGATTTCCGCTTTGTTCAGGGAGTGTAAATAATTCAGGGCTTCCTCGCCATTATTGAAGAATGTTATATGCTGAAAGCCAGCTTTATGCAAAGTTTCCTTTAAAAGGCCCTGAAGCAGCAATGAATCTTCAACTGCAATGATCCGCTTTTTCGACCGCTCACCGCTTTCCATCCTTTCAACTTCGTCTGCCTGGATGGCAGAATCCGGATGAATGTCTGCCACCATCTTTTCAAAGTCCAATAGCAAAATAAATTCATCCCCCAATTTTATGACGCCGGTAAGCTGGCTGGCAGATCCCTGGTAGATTCCTTCCGGCTTCTCAATCGAAGCCCAGGATGTCCTGTGAATCTGGGTAACATTATGAACATGAAAAATTAGTTTCTGCTTATTGAACTCTGTGACAATGAATTTATCCTCCTCAGGTTTTTCAGAAGGAGGCAGCCCCAGCGCTTTTGCTGTATCGACTACAGGCATGATTTCTCCCCTCAGCTCTATGATTCCCTCAATCGTTTCATGAATCTGGGGAATGAAGGTTACAGGGACTCTGTTGATAATTTCCTTTACTTTTATCACGTTAATGCCAAATTTACTTTGGCCAATCAAAAACTCCACCACTTCTATTTCATTTGTTCCGCTTTCAAGCAGGATTCCATTTTGCTTCAATGTCTTTCGCTCCTAAATAAATGTTATATCCTTTTTATCGGAACTTTTGGCCTCTTTCTTTAGCAGGAATTCTCGTTTCCCTCTGGCTACCTCGAGTTGTTCGTTCTTCTGGTTTTGGGTACCCTGATTTTTTTTGTCCCAAGCCACCCTTTTAACTTAAAGAAATAAAACATGCAGCATCCGATAAGCAGCATGACCAAGAGCACAATGAAATAGCCATATTTATAATGCAGCTCCGGCATATTATCGAAATTCATTCCGTATATGCCTGCAATGAAGGTCAATGGCATAAAAATCGTGGTTATGACAGTAAGCGTCATCATGATGTTATTCATTGTATTTGAATTCATGGATATGTAGCTGTCTCTAATATCTGACGAAAGTTCCCTGAAGGAATCCAGCATTTCTGCCAATTTTAGGAGATGATCATAAATATCATTGAAATACAATTTTTGATCCTTTAGGAAGCTTAATCGTTCTGAATTGATAATCCTGTAAAATAAGTCTCTCATTGGAATGAGGGTCTTTCTTATTTTATTGAGGTCGCCTCTCAAATCAAACAATTCCTCCATAACATCCGAAGTCGAATTCCTGCTTGGATTGTCATCCAGATCAGAAAGCATTTCTTCTAAATCCATCATTAAGGGGAAAAAGTTATCCACGATTTTATCGATTATCGAATGAGCGACGAAAAAGGGACCCTTTTGGTTATGGGTGTCTTCCTTAAATCCTTCCCAGATCCTTTCTAATTCAGGCAGCGGCTTCTTATGGAAGGTGACGACATCCCTTCCATTGATAAATAAATCAATTTCCTCCGCCTCAAGTGTAGAATGATCGAGTGCATGTACCACAATGAATTGATAATTCTCATAAAAGTCGATCTTTGGCCTTTGGAGGAAATCATCAATACAATCCTCAACCGCCAGGGGATGATAATGAAAAAAGGATTCCAAAAACAAAGATTCTTCTCTGGACGCATTAGAAAAATCTGTCCAGCTCCATTTAATATCTTCTTTCCGTGTTTCCTCGAGGGACAGGTTTTCAAGAACCTCCCCTTTTTCTGTTATTGCAAATGTTTTAATCACGCATTCCACTCCTGCCTCAGCCTAGCTTAAAGAGTATTCTTATTATGAATGTATCATAAAAAAATGAACAGTTGTTTTTCGCTTGCCCGCTAAAAGTGCTAGAATATTATTATGCACTTTTAGCGTAAGGATTTCTAGGAGGATTACATAATGGAAGAACACTTAAATTCATTGGTGACAGAAATAGAATTATCAGGAATAAGGAAATTTTTCAATATGGTTTCCCAATATGAAGATGTTGTCTCACTTACCATCGGACAGCCCGATTTCCCTACTCCTCAGCACATCAAAGATGCGGCAGTGAAGGCCATCCAAGAGGATTTTACCGGCTATACCCATAATGCAGGATTTTTTGAGCTCCGAGATGCAGTTTCCCGCTATATGAAGAAAAAATATGGTGTATCCTACAACCCGGAATCCGAGGTCATTGTTACAACAGGGGCAAGCGAAGCAATCGATATCGCACTTAGGACGATCCTCACACAGGGAGATGAAGTCATTCTTCCAAGCCCGGTCTACCCAGGATACGAGCCATTGGTAAAGCTTGCCGGAGCCAAGCCAATTTATGCTGATATTACAAAGAACGGCTTCAGAATGACAGCTGATGTGATTGAAAATTGTATGACTGGGAAAACCAAATGCATTATCCTTCCTTACCCTTCCAATCCAACCGGAGTCACTTTAACGAAAGAAGAACTTAAGGAGATAGCTGAGCTTGTAAAGGGAAAAGGCATTTTTATCCTGGCTGATGAAATCTACAGCGAACTCCTTTATTCCGAGAAGCATAGCTCGATAGCGGAATTCTTAAAAGAGCAAACCATTCTAATAAACGGACTGTCCAAATCCCATTCTATGACAGGCTGGAGGATCGGCTTTTTATTTGCTCCCGAAACGATCGCCAAGCACATTTTAAAAGTGCATCAATATAATGTAAGCTGTGCGTCTTCTATTTCGCAAAAGGCAGCTTATGAGGCCGTTACTGCCGGATTTGATGATGCAAAAGCCATGCGCGAGGAATACAGGGTAAGAAGGGACTTTGTCTATAAGCGACTTAAAGAATTAAACTTTGATGTGACCATGCCTGATGGTGCCTTTTACTTTTTTGTGAGAATCCCGGAAGGCTTTTCATCCTCACAGGAATTCGCCCTTCAGCTGCTAAAAGAGCAGAGGGTGGCGGTCGTTCCTGGAGACGCATTTTCCGACCTAGGAGAAGGATACGTCAGGATCTCCTATGCCTATTCAATGGATACCCTGAAAAAAGCCATGAACAGGATGGAGGAATTTCTTAAAAACAGGTAAGAAAAGCCAGAAAAATGTTTAATTAAAGACTGTAGACCGTTTGGTAACATATCAATTGGTCTACAGTCTTTCTTATGGGTCTTGCTTTAAAAATGAGCTGACTGAGTTCCATTCCAGGCGCTTCGCTTTCCGTGGGGCGGGCGGTGAGCCTCCCCGGCTTGGCCTGCGGGGTCTCATCTGTCCCGCTAATCCCGCTTAGAAAAGCGGAGAACGGTGCTTTGCAGACCACATAAAAGTTAAGCAGAATGAGCCGCATAATTTATTCAAGAGACATTACTCTGGTACCATACAAGTATTAGTCCACTATAAAACTGAATATAAAAAAGGGTTGGGAATTGATCATTCCTAACCCTTTTATTTTACTGTGCCCAATACTTATATAAGGCATGTGTTCCGCTGTTTTCCTCTCCTGAGGCAGCCAGTTTTTCGTACATGGACTTGGCGAGCGATAAGCCCGGCAGCTCCAGTCCCATTTTTTCTGACTCATCGAGCGCGATCTTCATATCTTTAATAAAATGCTTAATATAGAATCCCGGCTCGAAGTTCCCCTGGATCATTCTAGGCGCAAGATTGGAGAGGGACCAGCTTCCGGCTGCACCGGATGATATGCTCTTCAAGACATGCTCCGGATCCAGACCTGCTTTTTCTCCATAGACGATGGCTTCGCACACTCCAATCATATTGGAGGCAATGGCGATTTGATTGCACATTTTCGTATGCTGTCCCGCTCCGGCTTTTCCCTGATACTGAACATTATTACCCATTGCTTCCATTATAGGCTTCAGGAATTCAAAGTCCTCTTCATCGCCGCCTGCCATGATGCTCAAAGAGGCATTTTTCGCTCCTACATCCCCTCCGGATACAGGGGCGTCAATGGAATGCATGCCCTTTTTCCGTGCTTCTTCATAAATCTTCCGGGCAAGGCTTGGTGTGGATGTGGTCATATCGATTAGATAGGTCCCTTCTCTGCCATTGGTAACAACACCATCTTCTCCCAGATACACTTCTTCTACGTCCTTTGGATACCCGACAATGGATATGACAACCTGCGCCTGCTCTGCGATTGCCCGCGGCGATTCTGCCCACTGGGCACCTTTATCCAGCAGTTCCTGCGCTCTCTCTTTTGTCCTTGTATAAACCACTACAGGGTGTCCCTTCTTCAGCAGCTGGCCAGCCATGCTGCTGCCCATGACTCCCGTCCCGATAAAACCAATAGCTAGATTTTCAGTGTTTGTCATTTATTATCATCCTTTATATTTTCTAAAATAGCTGTTTTGACAAAATTTGTTGCTTTGGAACAAGGGCGTTGGTAATGGGATCGCTTTTCAACTCTTTAAAAAACAACAATCTTTTAGAAAAGAGCCTTTTAAATGGACTTGACCATTCCCCCGTCTATCAGGAAAGAGCTGCCTGTCATATATGTATTGGCATCAGATACCAGGAAGGCCACCACATTGGCGAATTCCTCCGGCCTTCCATATCGGCCCAGCGGAATCTGTCCCTTCATTTTCTCTTCCACTGTTTCAACCGGCTGGCCTGACTTTTCTGCATTCACCTCATCCAGGTGGCGCACCCTGTCTGTTGCGATTCTCCCGGGTGCCGCTGTATTGATTAATATATTATAAGGTGCAAGCTCACTTGCCAAGGTTTTGGAGAGGCCGACAATGGCTGTTCTAAAGGTATTGGATAAAATTAAACCAGGAATCGGTTCTTTAATAGAAGATGAGGCAATATTCACAATTCTGCCGCCATTTTTCTTCATATGAGGCAGCGCTTCTCGGATCAGCCGGATATAGCTCAATAAATTCAGTTCAAAAGAATTCTGCCATTCCGTATCTGATAGGCTTTCGAAGGATCCTGCCGGAGGTCCGCCGGCATTATTGATCAGAATATCAAGCGTCCCAAATTCTGTTACCGTTTTTTCTACAATCCTGGCAATATCTTCGGATGACGTGATATCTCCGGCTATGTAGACTACCCGGCCTTTTTGAAGCTGACTGAGTTCCTCTTGCACCTGCATCAGTTTTTCTTCGCTTCTGCTCGTAATCGCCACATTGGCCCCTTCTTTTACGAGTGCTTCAGCGATGGCTTTTCCCAGCCCCTGGCTGGAAGCGGCAACTAACGCGGTTTTTCCTGACAAATGATAATTCATGTTCTGCCTCCTCTTCCCTTTTGTGTTATATCTTTATTTTACTTGATATTTTATAGGGTTACAAAACGGATGACTTGAAGAAACAGAAAGGCTGTGAGAAGAAGAAAAGCTGACCCGCATTTGAGTCAGCTTGATCCCTTAATCAATTAACTTTTTCTTTTTCAAAAATGCACGCGCCACGTCTCTTGGTTCTTTTTTATCCAGATCGACCTGGGCATTCATTTCAGCCATATCCCCTTCAGAAATTTTACCTGCAAGCTCATTGACCGCAGCTCTAAGCTTTGGATATTTTTTCAGTGTATCTTCTCTGATAACGGCAGCCGCATAATATGGAGGGAAGAACTTTTTGTCGTCTTTAATAGTCTTCAAATGGAATCTTACAATCCTTCCATCTGTCGTAAACGCAGGGATTGCCTCCACCTTATTTTCCTTCACCGCAGTGTACATGAGGTTGGCATCCAGGCTGCGCTTGTCCTTAAAGTTCAGATCATATGCTTTGGCAAAGGCGGTATATCCGTCCTCTCGTTCGTAAAATTCAGTCGGTGCACCGAAAATCACATCAGGAGATTTTGAAGCAAGCTCTGAAATCGTCTTTACATTCAATTTTTTGTATGCCTGCTGATTCAAGGTCAAGGCATATGTATTTTCAAAACCGAGAGGCTTCATCCATTCAAGGTTATATTTATCATGATACCCCTGTTTTACTTTTCTGTAGATATCATCCGCTGAATCAGTTGGATCATATTTTTCCTTAAGAATAGTAAGCAGCCCTGTTCCTGTATATTCCACATACATATCGATATCGCCTTTTTTGATAGCCTGGGTCAAAATCGGCGTTTCTCCCAGTCCCTCTCTGACCTGGACTTTATAATCCGTTTTATTTTCCACATATTCTGAAATGATGTAAGGAAGGATGTATTGCTCAGTCCATTTTTTCCCCGCAATGACCACCGTATCATCTGAGGTTCCTCCCCTGAACCCCAAGAACAGAAGGACTGCGGCTATAGGGACAAGAACATAGGCAGCTTTTTTCCACGTAAACACAGACTTCCTTCTGTTAAGCGGATTGGACGATGCTTCAATGCGCTTTAATATAAGGTCGATTACGATAGCGAGGACAGCCGCAGGGATCGCTCCTGCAAGCACAAGTTCATTCCTTGTCGTGGAAAGGCCCCTATAGATTAAATCTCCCAATCCTCCAGCACCGATAAAGGCAGCCAGAGTGGCTACTCCAATCGTTAAAACAGTGGCGGTACGAAGCCCGGCCATAATAACCGGCATGGCCAGCGGAAGCTCAATCATCCGAAGGATCTGCCCCTGTGTCATTCCCATGCCTTTTCCTGCTTCAACTGCTGACTTGTCTACACCTGTCAGACCTGTATATGTATTTTGCAACAGCGGGAGAAGGGCATAAATCGTAAGGGCAATGATAGCCGTAACACTACCTATCCCAAATACCGGAAGAAGAAATCCGAAAAGCGCCAGGCTCGGGATTGTCTGGAACACAGACACAACACCGATCACTCCGTTGGCAATCCGTTTCCTCCTGGCAATAAAAATACCCAAAGGAATGGCAATGAGTGTTGCAATAGCAATGGAAACTACGGATAAAAACAAATGCTGCTGAAGACCCTCTAAAATATCTGGCCATCTTGTGCGAAATGTATCAATAAGCGAACCCCAAAAGCTTTCTTTATTCATTTATACTTCCTCCTTCCCCAGCTGACGGTTTTATGCCCGCAAGCCCTCTCATCATGGAGGACCTTGTAATCAGCCCGGCAAGTTTTCCATTTGACAGGACAGGGATGGAGACTGCTCCTCCAGCAAAAAGGCCAGCCACCTCTGAATAAGGGGTATCCGCCTGTACAGATAGGAAGTTCTTCCTCATGATATCATTCAGTGTTTTCGTTTCATCATTATAATATTGCTCGACATCATCAATGGTTGCCACTCCGAGCAGCCGATTTTCCTGGTCGGTTACAAGGAGGCTGTCCACATTATATGTCCTCATGGTTTTAAGAGACTGCGCAAGCCCTCTGATTGGCTTTGCGGTTATCACTTTCTTCAGCATAAGGTCGCTTGCATCAGGGCCGGAATTAATCTCTCTGTCCAGCCTCTCCTCTCCTATGAAGCCCCTGACAAAGTCATTTGCCGGGTGCCGCAGGATTCTCTCTGGTGTATCAAATTGAATGATTTCTCCATCTTTCATGATGGCAATGCGGTCAGCAATTTTAATGGCTTCGTCCATATCATGGGTAACGAAAACAATCGTCTTCTTAATATTTTCCTGCAGCTGTACCAATTCATCCTGCAGCTGCTCTCTGCTGATCGGATCAAGGGCGCTGAATGGCTCATCCATTAAGATAATAGGCGGCTCAGCCGCAAGGGCCCTGATAACCCCTACCCTCTGCTGCTGTCCTCCGCTTAAGTCTCCTGGAAAACGGGTTTTATATACCTCTGGATCTAGGCCTACCAAATTAAGCAGCTCGTCTACTTTCTTTATGTATCGTTCCTTTTCCCACCCCTTTAGACGGGGAACAAGCGTAATATTATCCTCGATGGTCATATGGGGAAGGAGACCGATCTGCTGGATGACATACCCAATATTCCGACGAAGGTGTACAGGATCAGTCTTTGATGTATCCTCCCCGTTAATCAAGATGGTCCCGCTTGTAGGTTCCATTAAACGGTTAATCATTTTCATGGTGGTGGTTTTACCGCAGCCGCTTGGCCCGATCAGAGCAACCAGCTCCCCCTCGTCAATTTCAAAATTAATGTCCTTGAGGGCAATAAATCCATCTGGATATTTCTTTTGTACATGCTTAAATGTAATCAATGGCATAAATCCCTTCATAGATTTTTTTAATTTGCAGGAATATTTTTAGCTGTATGTTTGCATAATGCGGGCATATGATCAGCTGGTGCTTAGTTGGAGGAAAGGTGAGGAAAGGATGTTTAGATATGTTGAATGGAAATAAGGATAATCAGACTGAATCCTGTATACGATGTAATGACATTCTTAGCTCCGAATCACTTTATAACAATTCCCTAAAGCCCCAGTGTTAGTGTTATTTTGTACAATCCCAATAAAAATTATCTGAAACATATATGCATTGATGAATGAACCTCAAAAATAACAGCAGCTACCCTGCAAATTAAAATATTAAAATAATATTTTTTTGAATACCCTTTCTAATCTGTGCCTAAACCTTTTTTCTATTTTCAATAGATTAGGAATAAAAAAACCAGCTAATCTTTAGATTAGCTGGTAAAGGGGGGAAATGAGAATGTAAGCTGCATAAACTAGATCACATTCAAATTGTTGCTATTCATTGTTTACCCTGATATAAACCGCATAAACATCTTTATCCATTTTTTTATTTTTATTTGGGTTCAGCTCAGGTTAAAACTCATTCAGACACCTTCTGGACCATTCCCCTGCAGATCGGATCATTAACAAAACGGCCAGGCCTTCAACATATACTTTGGATCATTAATAAGTGATTTTGGCTCATTTGTTGAATAAAACGGATCATAAAAGTGAAAAAGCGGATCATTTACTCAAAATTCCGGATTATAACCTACAGCCCCGTCTAATCCTACCCCAGCCTGTTCCATTTTGGCATACCCCCGCCTCTGGCCATAAGCTTCTCCGGAGCCAGTAAACCACAAAAAAAGAGCCCGGAATGGGACATCCCGAACTCTTTTGTCTTATTTAGCTACCGCAGCCTGTACAGCTTGTACTACTTCATCAGCAGTGGACATGCTTAGAACCCGGTTTGCTAATTCTTCCATTTCAGGCTGTGATAAGTTCCTGATAAGAGAACGTGCTCTCAAGATAGAAGTTGCACTCATGGAGAACTCATCAAGGCCCAATCCAAGCAGAAGCGGGATTGCAGTTTCGTCGCCTGCCATCTCTCCGCACATTCCAGCCCACTTGCCTTCTTTGTGCGCAGCATCAATGACCATTTTAACCAGGCGCAGGATAGCTGGATTATATGGCTGATATAGATAGGAAACGCGTTCATTCATACGGTCAGCTGCCATTGTATACTGAATCAAGTCGTTTGTACCGATGCTGAAAAAGTCGACTTCTTTGGCAAAAGTGTCAGCCATGACAGCAGTGGATGGGATTTCCACCATGATTCCAGTTTCAATTTTGCCAGCTACTTTAACGCCGCTTTCAATAAGAGACTGCTTTTCCTCTTCCAGGATGGCTTTAGCTTGTCTAAATTCATCAAGGGTTGCGATCATTGGAAACATGATTTTTAGATTTCCATAAGAACTTGCACGAAGCAGAGCACGAAGCTGAGTCCTGAAGATTCCCTGTTCTTCAAGGCATAGCCGGATCGCACGGAATCCAAGGAACGGATTCATCTCTTTTGGAAGATCTAAGTATGGAAGTTCTTTATCTCCGCCGATGTCCAGGGTGCGGACAACTACAGGTTTTCCTTCCATTCCCTCTAGGACTGCCTTATATGCTTCGAACTGCTCATCCTCAGTTGGGAGCTGGTCTCTGCCCATATATAAAAACTCGGTTCGGTAAAGGCCCACAGCTTCTCCGCCGTTGCTTTTTACGCTTTCCAAGTCACCAGGAGTCCCGATGTTTGCAGCTAATTCGACATGATGGCCGTCAGCAGAAACTGTTTTTTCATTAACCAGCTTTGCCCACTCGGCTTTCTGTTTTTCATAGTCTGCATGCATTTGCTCATACTTTGTTACAAGTTCAGGGGTTGGATTGATATGCACCTCGCCATTTAATCCATCTACGATGACAAGATCTCCATTTTGAATAGAAGCTGTTGCTTCTTTCGTACCGACAACTGCAGGGATTTCAAGAGAACGGGCCATGATGGCAGAGTGGGAGGTTCTTCCTCCGATATTGGTTGTAAACCCTTTAACATATGTACGGTTTAATTGAGCCGTATCGGATGGAGTTAAATCTTCAGCAATGATAATGACCTCTTCGGAGATCATGCTTGGATTCGGTATCTGAACTCCCAATAAGTGTGCAAGCACACGCTTGGTTACGTCGCGGATATCAGCTGCACGTTCTTTCATATATTCGTTGTCCATTTGCTCGAACATCATAATGAACATGTCAGCAGTTTCTTTTAATGCGAACTCTGCATTTACTTGTTCATTCTTGATTTTATCTTCAATAGGTGAAATTAATTCAGGGTCACTCAGCACAAGAAGATGGGCATCGAAAATCGCTGCCTTGTCTGGACCGAGGTCTTTGTCAGCTTTATCACGGATGGCCTGTAATTCCTCTTTCGACACTTTCAGAGCTTCCTGGAAACGTGCTGTTTCTTCGGAAGTGTTGTCTGCCGTCTGTTTTTCAACCTTTAGATCGGGTTCAATCAGACGGTATGCTTTAGCGATAGCAATACCGTTTGATGCGGCAATCCCCTTTAGCATGGTTGACATTACTCAGCCAGGCCTTCTCTTTTTAAAGTTTCTTCAAGGGTATTTAAAGCATCCTGCTCATCGCTGCCTTCAGCCGTGATTTTAATTTCTGCACCTTGTCCGATTCCTAGAGACATTACACCCATGATTGATTTAAGGTTTACGGTTCTTCCTTTATACTCAAGGTTGATTTCTGAATCGAATTTGCCAGCTGCCTGAACCAATAATGTTGCTGGACGTGCATGAATACCAGTTTCCGCTGTAACTGTAAATGTTTTTTCTGCCATTTGATAACGACTCCTTTTAAATAATAGTAAGAATAGGATATGCAACTATCTTCAGGTAACGGCCAAAAAGCTTTACTTCTAGATGTTTCCCTTTTTGATCAAATCTATGTTGATCATTTTTATCCTATATGGAAAAAATTATTGTTCGTTGCAAAACCTGCTTCTTTAGCATTTTAAAGGAGAAAAACTCTCCTTTCCCTAAAGAATAGCACTTTGGAGATATAGTGACAATCTTAATGATTCATTTTATAATTTTTTTAACATTCTAAAACTTTGTGCTTTAAAAGGAACGGAATGACCCCTCTGAAATGAAAGCGATTCCTTTCGGATTAACCATAAAAATATGTTGAAATTCCCTTATATATCTAGTAAATAATAAGAATAAAGAGTTTATGGAGGAAACACATGATATACAAAAGAGAGGAATCCTTCCGGTTTTCATTAAAGGTCCCTGTGACAGGTGAATTCGCCATTATTTCCCGCAAAGGAGCGGCCCATCAGGATAAATACGGCGCCCTTGAAATCCTTGATATAAGTCCCAATGGATTAAAGTTCAGTTCAACTCTTAATCTGCCATTAGATGAAAATATCCAGATCCTGGTCCATTTCACTCTGAACTCTACCCTGCTGGAACTCCCGGGTTCCATCGTCTGGAAAAAGATTCATCTCGGAAGATGGCATTACGGTTTTATGGTACAAGGGCCTGAATCATTGAAAGAAAAAATCAGGCAGCAGATCATTTCTGAACTGAAGCTTTATATTAAAAAGTAAGAGTTACGTAATCTTTGCTCCTGCAGATCCGGCTTTTTACAGAACATGCCGGAGTTAATAGTCGATTTACCCTGAAGGCTTTAGGTATAAGCCTTTTTTTAATGCTCGTAAATCATTTTTCTCGTCATACCGCCATCCACCACGATATTTTCTGCATTAACAAAATCATTCTCAGGATCGCATAAGTAGAAGCATGCTTTTGCAATATCGTCTGGTCTTCCCACCCTGTTTGAGAAATGCTGTTCATGGTCAACCTGCCTTAAATCGTCATAATCCCCTGTTTCAATCCAGCCCGGGCTGATTGAATTGACGTTGATCCCAAGAGGCGCAAAACTTGCTGCCATTGCATGGGTGAGTGCCGCAATACCGCCCTTAGATGCCGCATAAGCCTCAGAGTCTGGTTCTGACATAAATGCTCTAGTAGATGTGATATTGACGATTTTCCCTCCCCGCCCCATTATTTTAGCGGCTTCCTTGGAAGCAATGAACATACTCCTGAGATTAATATTAAGGATATTGTCCCATTCAGCAACAGAAAGTTCAAAAATTGGCTTAAAGCTTGATACACCTGCATTATTGATCAATACATCCAAAGAGCCAAAGAGTTCCTTAGCAGTCTTCAGCATATGAATGATTTCAGACTCATTCCGGACGTCTGTTTGTACGAACCTTGCCCTTCCGCCTTCCTCCGTAATGATTCTTTCTGTTTCTTTACCTGTTTCGTTTATTTCTGCTATAACCACATTTGCGCCGTTTTTTCCAAAGGCACGGGCAACTTCTTTGCCAATTCCACTTCCGGCTCCGGTTACAACCACAGTTTTTCCGCTGAATTTCATTACTGCTTCCCCCTGTTATCTTTATCAATGTGCCTGCGATATTAATTATTTCCTTAATAGATGGTTTACTAACCTATTTTTAACTCATTGTTAATTTTTCTGAATTTTCAACAAAATAAAAGAAACTTGTCTTTTATGCAAATTCCTCTTAAATATTATACTTTTCAAGCAGTCTTTCCATATTATATTGCTTTTTTTAGAGACGAAAACCTGTTTTCTTCACTTCGTATTCCATTTTCTCTTTTTATATCCTGAAAGCAGCCGGTAAATCTGTGTAAGCATGCTTATAGAAATGGGAAAGCCTAATGGACAATTTCGAAGAAATCACTGAAAGATATACTCCTATGATTTACAGCATCATCCGCTCACTCCATATTTATAAGGATCAGGATGAATATTATCAAATAGGATTAATAGCATTATGGGAAGCTGAACAAAATTTTACCAATTCAAAAGGCGCCTACACTTCCTATGCCTATTCTACGGTAAAAGGCAAAATATTAAACTATCTTAAAACACAGAGCAGATGGGACAGCCACCTGCTTATCGAATCCAATGATACGGCTGACCGATTGTCAGACGCAGTGTTTGATCTCTATTTTCCCCACGAAGAAATTAAGGAAAGTTTAAGCGTTCTGACGGATAATCAAAAAAAGTGGGCTGTTGGCTGTCTTTTCGAAGGCAGGAGAATAGAAGATGTCGCCCAGTACTATCAGGTTTCAAAGGAAGTTATAAAATCCTGGAGAAAGGGCGCTATCCAAAAATGGAGGTATTATTACAACAAAAAAAAGAAGCATCAGCTTCTTGGTTCATCCAAATATTTATAAATAACCTCACCATTTTGGCGGGCAATCCCCCTGAAATGTTTAAAGTCCGGCCGTTTTACAAGGCAGGCGCGGAAGATTAAAAAGGTTTCTTTGGTTACCAGCACTTCATCCATTCCTTTTGAAGCCAGGTTATCCAATAATTCTTCTGCCATTTGCTTATCCATACGTATTCTCCTTTATATATCCTGCTACCATTGTAACATGGCATTCTTTATTTAAAAGCATTAAAAAAAAGACTGGGAAAATAAAAAGTAAACCGCTTTCTTTTTCTACTATTCTTTTAAAAACAGAGTGGTATAATAGATAGTAATTTAAATTGACTAAATAATAAAAACCCTTTACGATTTTCCAAATTTATTGCAAAATATTTATAAATTGTAAAAGAATATCCATTAAGGCAGAAGGTTGTGATCAAATGAAAAGAGCAGAAGTTGGCAATGTTATTGAATTTCGCGATGGATTACAGGGCATTGTGGAAAAGGTGAATGAAAATTCCGTAATTGTAGATCTTACCTTTATGGATAATTACCGTGAACTCGAGCTTGAGCAGAAAACGGTGGTCAACCACAAAAACTATAAAATCATCAAAGTCACTGAAAAAGCATAAACTTTTATCTTGCAGCTCAGTCTGATTAAACAAAGGGCTTGGAATGGTTTCATTCCAAGCCCTTTGTTGTTTGCTATTATTTTCTTATTCATACGGGGATGCGCCCGAGTTCCGTTCCAGGCGCTTCGCTCGGGCAGGTTCATAAAATAATTTTTATTCAATCTATACAAGAGGAAACCATGCAGCGGCAGGTAATACCCAAGGACATTTATTTGAATTCAAGTACTTCATTTCATAACTTTACACTGGAAAACGGCTGACATCTTTAAGAATTGAACTGTTAATCTAATTCCTTACTATCAACCATTTATTTGCCCCTAAAAATCCCACGCTAAGTCGGATTTTGGTAAAATTTATCGATTTTTCCATTCTCCCCTTTTATATTTATGTATTTCTCTTATAATATAGGTAAGACTTCTGTTTGTGATTCCTTCTAAAAAACAAGAAATTTCGCAAAAAAGTCTTTTACTCGTAACTAATCGCCTTTGGATTCCGTCTATACAAAAGACAACAAAAATTGCTGCCTGAAAACCCTAGAACAAAAGCGCATCTCAGGTGAGCATATTAAGGGGGTTACATGATGATTAAGTATAGCAAATTATTAATTGGGACCGGTCTGCTCTGTATCGGACTCGCAGGCTGCGGGACTTCAAATGATGCTGGGAAGAAACCGGAGAAAAAAGCGGAGCAAACGTCGGCACAGCCTTCAGGTAAAACGGAACAAGCGTCCGGCAGTGCTGGTTCCCAGTCGGACGGGAAAACGGCTGATAATAGCTCAGCTGAACAAAGCGGAGTAAGAGTCATGGAACAAAATCTTACTTTTCAGCTGAATGGAGCATCCAAAACTGAAACAGCTTTTCTTAAAAAGAGTGATAATCAAAGCTATTCGTTGTATATACTTCCCGAATTCGAATTAACATCAGAGGAACCCGGTAAGGATAATATCTTCCTAAAAAGTGATGACAGTGTCTTCATGAGGGTTGAAATTCTGTCTGATAGTGCAGACCTCACTACGGAGGAAGAAATGATCAAAGCCCAGCTTGGAGCCGTTTCAAAGGATATCTCCACTCCAACGCTAGGGAAGCTTCCATTTAAAAATGCAGCAGCATTCGAAGCAGCCAATAACACTGATGTGGTAACCAGTATTCTGGTCAAAGATGATAAGACACCATTTAAAGTGACCATGTTTACCAAAAAAGGAGCCGATTATCGCTCTGCTTTCATTCAGATGGCCAATACCGTTCTGGTCAGCCCTGAAAAAAAATAACTTTGTACGTTCAGGTATTTACCTGAACGTTTTTTTCATTATTTTTTTTTCACGAATCCATAACAGGACCAGAAAGGCCAGGCTTATTTTTCCAAACAGCGGATACAGATATGAGAGGAGACTGCCATAATCAATCAGACTCAAAATATACGCGGATAAAAATAATAAAAGAAAGATCAGCAGCGGACGAAGTTTAAGATAAGATTTCAGCTGCCGTTCTAAGCCAAACATATTGCCAATCACAGAAGTGAAGATTTCTCCATATAAAACAAAAATATAAATCCAGTAAAAATGCTCAGCAAATCTTTTCATAATTTCAGCGGTGGGAATTTCATACATCCCTATTTGAGGAAGGCTGATCAGAGATAGGTGGCTCGTAATAAGGATGAGGGTCAGAAAAACGCCGCCGAGTATAGCACCAGCCTTGATCGTTTTTTCATCTCCAATATCACTGGCAACCGGAACAAGTACAGCCTGGGATAAGGCCAGATTGAAAGCTGTGTACAAAAATGGTGAAATAGCCGGCTCCCACCAATTAGTCAAGGGAGGACTATTAAATATAACAGCAGCTGCCTCTCCTCCTTTTAAAGACATTAGGCACATCATGATGCTGAAAAAAATCATGATGGGCACCACAAATACATTCACGGCAAACAGCCCTTTAATTCCTCCAAGCAGCACTGCCAGAGCCAGCGCCATGGTGATCAGCACTCCAGCTGCTTTTGGCATCCCCAGCTGCTCTTCAAATACAGCTCCTGCTCCAGAGAACATGACAGAAGTCACCCCAAGGAGCATGAAAAAAAAGAGGATATTCAATATGTGGCCAGCCTTTTTTCCAAAGATAAATATATTAAATTCTTCATATGACCTGACTCCTGATTTCAGTGCCATTGTCATCAGCTTAGTCCCGGTAAATATAAAGAGAATGCCTGCTGTCAGGATACTCAATAACCCTATAAATCCATATTTGGTGAAAAATTCATAAATTTCCCGGCCGGTAGCAAATCCCGCTCCTACAACCGTCCCAATATATACTGCAGAAATTTGAATAGCACCGGACCATTTTACACGCATTGCTTCACCCCCTCTCATATATCTATGATAGGAGGAAGCTATTTAGACAGGCTATCTTTGCATCATTCCAAATTCAAATGCTTAGTGAACAGGACAAGGAACATACGCACTATTTTTCAATTATCAATTCAGAAATCATCAGAATGAATTCCATTATTCAGGAGTTTTTGATCCTTTCCAAACCGCATGAAGCAAATTTGAAGATTCATAATATCAGAGGATTGGCGCATGAAGTAATCCTCTTGTTCCAGTCAGAGGCACACTACAGAAATGTGGACATTAAGTATTCTTATGATGAGGATTTACTGCCCGTCATGTGTGAAGGAAATGCCTTAAAACAGGTTTTTATTAACCTTATGAAGAACAGCCTTGAAGCCATGCCGGCTGGAGGTCAAATACGTTTTCATATCAACAATGGGAATGGAAAGGTGGTGATTGCCATCGAGGATGATGGCATGGGAATGCCGGAGCATATTCTTAAAGATGCTGGCAAACCGTTCTTCACTACCAAAGATGACGGAACAGGACTCGGGCTTATGATTTCTGAACGCATTATTCACCAGCATAAAGGAGCATTATCCATAACCAGTCATGTGAATTCCGGGACCCGCATAGAAATTACCCTTCCGGCAGCTCATATGGAATCGGTATAGAGTGATCAGCCCGCGAATATGACTGATAATATCATAGAAAAAGAGAGAGCTGGGATTCAGCTCTCTCTTTATTCGTGCTCTATTATAGGGCCTGGTCATCCACTGACTGCAGATATTCATCAATGACACTTGCTACAGAAAGTACACATCCATCCTCGAATGGCGACTGCAGGCCAGCCGTTTCTACAAGGGCCAGGAACGATTTGCTGCCTCCCTGTTTACACAGGTCAAGATAGTCTTTCCAAGTCTTTTTCTGATCTTCCCTGGATCTTTTCCAGAACTGAAACGCACAAATCTGGGCAAGCGTATAATCAATATAGTAGAAAGGGGTGCTGTAAATATGCCCCTGGCGCTGCCAGAACCCTCCAGCTTCCAAATACTCGTCACCATCATAATCTCTATGCGGGAGGTATTTTCTCTCTAAGTTTCTCCATGCAGTCTTTCTTTCCGCTGGGGATGCCTCCGGATGTTCATAAACAAAATGCTGAAACTCGTCAACAGCCACTCCATAAGGAAGGAATAACAGTGATTCACTTAAGTGGGTATATTTATATTTGTCAGTGTCTCCCTGGAAAAACAGCTCCATCCATGGCCATGTTAAAAACTCCATGCTCATGGAATGAATTTCACACGCCTCGTGTGTAGGCCAGGTGTACTCCGGAACCTCATAGTCCCTGCTCATATAGACCTGAAAAGCATGCCCTGCTTCATGGGTTAAAACATCAATATCTCCGGAAGTTCCGGTGAAATTAGAGAAAATAAACGGCGCACCATAATTACGTACGATTGTGCAGTAGCCGCCTCCGGTCTTCCCTTTCTTTGCTACAAGGTCCATGAGTCCCTCATCAGCCATTTTATTGAAAAACTCTTCTGTCTCCGGAGACAATTCATTGTACATTTTTCTTCCGTTCTCAATGATCCAGTCAGGTTCGCCCTTTGGAGCGGCATTTCCTGATTTGAATTTGAAGCTTTCATCATAGAACTTCAAGGAATCCACGCCAATCCTATTTTGCTGGCGTTCTCTCAATTTTACAGCCAGGGGTACAATATAGTCTTTTACCTGCCGGCGGAATTCTGCTACCATTTCGGCATTATAATCTGTACGTGCCATGCGGTAGTAACCTAGCTCAACAAAATTTTCGTAGCCAAGCTTTACAGCCATTTCGTTCCTGACTTTCACCAAATTATCATATATCTGATCCAGCTTATCTCCATTTTCCGCCATAAAGCCGCTTCTGGCGTCACTGGCCCTCCTTCTCATTTCCCTGTCCTCTGATTCTGCGAAGGGCTGGAGCTGAATCAGGGTTCTCTCTTCCCCCTCAAACATGATTTTTGCTGAAGCCATAAGCTGCTTATATTCCGATACCAATTTATTTTCCTTCTGAAGCAGAGGAATAATATCAGGTGAAAATGTCTTCAGCTGATATTCTGCCAGGGCAAACAACTGGATGCCCCATTTTTCCTCAAGCTCACTCCTGAACGCTGATTCAGTCAGTGCCTTATAATACTTGGATACAAATTCTTCAAGCTCTGGTTCGATTTCATCCAGGTAATCCTGCTCTGCTTTATAAAATTCATCCGTTGTGTCAATGGTATGGCGGATGTAGCAAATATTAACCATCGTATCTACATCGTTACGGATTTTGTTTATTCTCTGCATGCATTCGTTTTGCTCATCAGCCGTAGATGCATGGCTGAATTCCTCGATTGCAAGAGTTAAACTTTCTTTGATTTCTGATATATCCGGGCGTTTATATTCAAACTGTTCAAATTTCAAGAAAAACAATTCCTTCCCATCCGTCTATTTATTCAACTGTGCTTATATCCCCGCTCTTCATATCTTCCATACACCCTGCCAGCATTCCTTGAAAACTTCCCTGGCTCATCTACCCGTATATGTATTCGATTCACTTCTCATATAATGCCGAATGCTATAAACGAAGGATATAAACCATCGCTGGCAGAAAGTAAGTTTTTCTAACCGATTGCAGCATACTCCCACCTGCATTTCCATTATACACCAACCAGAAGGAACCATCTTATCTCAGAGAAAAAACAACAAAAAAGACCTTCATCCGCTCCCCTCATTCAGGATGAGAAGCCGCGGTTTTCGAAAGGTCTTGGTTTCGGAGCATCATGAAGCTTATTTAACGCCGTCTGCATGCTTGCCCAATTTTTTCAGTAAATCAATGGCAGTCATTTTTTCTTCTTCTGTAAGAATGCTGGTCAATTCATCGATTCCTTGTTCATGCTCGGGAAAAACAGATTCAATGAACTCTTTTCCTTTTTCCGTAATCCTCGCAAACGTGACCCGGCGGTCTTCTTTACATGCCACCCGGACAAGGAAGTCTTTTTTCTCAAGCTTATCCACTACATACGTAATGCTTCCGCTTGCCAGGAGGATCTTGCCGCCGATCTGCTGCAGGGGCTGGTCTCCCTTATGGTATAAAAGCTCCAGAACAGCAAACTCTGTAGGATTCAATCCCTGTTCTGCAATGTATTTATTCACCCTGTCATTAATCGATCGCTGTGCTCTTGATAATACAATAAACAATTTAAGCGATTGCTGAATGCTTTCTCTGCTCATGCATTTCACCGCCTTTTTTAAAATAGAATAAATTTCGATTATCTTGAATTCAAGGTTATTATAAAAAAATAGTTTACTTTTGTCAAATCCATCTATTAATTTAAGCGATCAATGATGCGCTCCAATTTTTGCTCGCGGATTTTATAGATTTAGACTCCTGTTTTTTCAGCCTAACGCCTTAAAGTCAACCATAGCTCTTTGAGTCCTATAATAAACTTCTTCACCCGTGAAACCACTTCAGAGATTTCGAAGAAGCTGCAATCACCATTTAGCTTTTAGAAGATTGTCGTGACCTCTTTTTTGTTTGGGCTGTTTTTTTCTAGCGGATTTATAAAAAAACGGGGACGAACCTAAGGCACTTCTTCCGCATGACCATATATATATAGTACAGCAATACCAAAAGTACAAATGCAGAGGGTGGACAAGTACCCTCCATGACGAGGCAAGTATTCGTCATTTTGTGACATCTGGAACAACCACCCGGAAAGAAAGGGGAGAATTATGTTAGAACCGATGGTTTGGATAACCATTTTATCCTTTATAGGTACACTTATATTGATCCTATGGAGACCAAGGGGGCTTAACGAGGCAATACCCGCCGCTGCCGGTGCAATCATTGTCCTGCTAAGCGGGAGTGTTACGGTTTCAGATTTGGGAGTCATTGCATCAACAATCAGCGGCGCAGCCATAACGATTATGGCCACTATTGTAATGGCGAATGTTTTAGAAAGCATTGGTTTGTTTCACTGGATTGCGGAGCTGCTTGCCGCCAAAGCAAAAGGATCAGGGATACGCCTTTTTTGGTATGTCAATCTCTTGTGTTTTCTCATGACACTCTTTTTCAATAATGATGGCAGTATATTGATTACCACACCCATTTTGGTGATGCTATTAAACAATATGGGATTAAAAAACAACCAAAAAATACCCTACTTGTTGTCAGGCGGGCTGATTGCGACCGCATCCAGCGCACCGATCGGTGTCAGTAATATTGTTAATTTGATTTCATTGAACATCGTGCATATGACTCTTTACTTGCAGACAGCTATGATGTTTGTCCCTGCAACGCTGGGCTTACTGTTCTTAGTTGTGCTTTTATTCCTCCGCTTTCGCGGCATCCTCCCGAAAAAAATCCCGACAAGAGTTTCAGGACTCACCCTGCCGTCATACCACCCGCTTAGGGATGGACCCAGGAATGGTACAGCAAAAGATCATTCAAAGCTTATGTGGAGAATCCTTATTTTCGTGCTTGCTGTTCGTATCAGTCTCTTTGCAGCCTCTTTTCTTGCCATTCCAATCTCAATAATGGCTGTCCTTGGGTCTGTCATCCTTTTAGGATGGAGATGGTGGTATTTAAAGATTCCTCCGGGTGACATGGTGAAAAAAACACCGTGGTATATAATCATTTTTGCGTTTTGCATGTATACCATCATATACGGATTAAAAAATATTGGTTTAGCGGATTTACTCATCGATATTATGCAGCCAATGGTTTCAGGAAGCCTGCTCCATGTAAGCATTTTGATGGGGGCAGTCATGACTGTAATGTCCAATATTTTTAATAATCACCCAGCTCTAATGATTGGAACTCTGACATTAACTCATATGAATCTTGATGTACTCTCCATGAAAATAGCGTATCTGGCCATTGTTATCGGAAGTGACATGGGATCATTGCTTCTCCCAATGGGAACCCTTGCTTCCCTCATGTGGATGCATCTTCTAAGACGCGGAAAAATAAAATTTACCTGGTGGGAATATACAAAACATACAATGGTGGTAATACCGCCTGCTGTGTTTTTCACCTTGGTCATTTTATATTATTGGGTCTCAATTTTTTTCGGCGGGGTCCTGGAAAAATAAAACCTTATGAAAAAGGAGAATATTGATGTCCATAGATTTAAAGAATTTAGTAGGAAAAAACATTGAAATTGAGATTTCTGGAGGCAGATTACAAAAGGGCATATTAATTGATGCTGGTTTGGATCTTGTCGTCCTATATAAAGGAGAAGTGAATTCGTTTCTATACATTCCCTTGATCCATGTTCAGAGATTAAAGGAAATGAACAACACAGAAGAAGCTTATTATACCCCTCCTTCAGAGCAGCCAATTGAGATGGAAACGATCTCCTATAGAAAAATTTTAATGAACGCAAAAGGATTGTTTGTCAAAATTTATGTAACCGGAAATAAATCCATTCATGGATATTTAACCAATATCATGAATGACTATTTTGTTTTTCACTCTCCTGCCTACAAGACTATGTTTGTTTCAATGAACCATGTAAAATACCTCATACCCTATCCACCCAATTCAACGCCCTATTCAATAGACAATCAATATTTTCCGCTTAATCCAACTGTATCCACTACACTATCCCGGTCTTTTAGTGAACAGCTGAAAAAATTCGAAAATCAATTAGTTATTCTGGATGGAGGGGATAACCCTGAAAAGATCGGCCTGCTTAAAGAGATTCATGGCAGACAGGCAATTCTGATTACAGCTGAGGGAGAAACCATCTATAGGAATTTAGAGCACATCAAAACCATTCAATTTCCTTAAGAGAAAGTATGAAGGCAGAGAAAAAAGGTCTAAATACCGTTCATAAAAACAGCTATCCTTACTTGTAGTCAGCCTCTGTTGCTGACTACATGAAAGGATAGCTGATATTTTTTTAAAAATGTGTGCTAACTCTGTATATAAGCTTTATGTATTGGGGGTGTACGGCCATCTGAAGTAAGAAGAAAAATATGAAGCAGCAGACGATTATGTATTTTTTTAAAGAATGCAGAGAAAAAAGGGTTTAATATTCTTGTAAGATGGCACAATAGGAACCTCAATATCGAAAAATATATAGCTGGACTGGATGGCCGGCAGCGATACAAATAGCGGGAATATAGGGATCCCTGTGTGGTTGATAAGGAATTTTCACACTCAGGATCTCCTAGTATCTGCTGGGCTGTCGTCCTTTTGTTTCGGAGATAGTGTCCGTAGCGACTTTAACTGCTGGTTTTCCTGGCAGACCCTCCCGAACATCCTTTGTAACAGAAATACTCCTTAAAATAATTTATGTCGCTTCTAATGAGAAGCGACATTATTGGGTCTATTCATTTCACCTTTTTTTACCTTTACCTTTATTTTGTGCTTTTTGATTTTCTTTTTCTGTTTCAGAATCCTCTTTTTTCTCTTCGGTCTTCACACCCAAGCTGATGTTCCGTACATGGAACATTGAAATCCTGATTATTTCTTCATGCATTACTACCGTAATAAAGTCATCATTTACGTCTTCTAACACACCTTCCAGGGATTCCTTTCCACCACGGTTGATTTTTACCCATTGCCATTGGAGTGAGTTGATTGCTTTTCTAAAGGTCGGAAATGCTACGAACTCTTGTGGGGCTTCTATTTCTAATCCGAACTTATTTTTCGAATTTTCTGTAATGCTTTTGATATGATGTGTTGTGTAAAAGATCACTCCCTCATCTTGGGTCAGAAGAGAAAAGAAGTCCTCCCCTACAGCTAGGAGTTTCCCAATCCGGGATTCTGGCCCGCCTCTGTCCACTTTCAATGTCTTACCAACAAAAGTTTGCATCATTTCAGTTTTCATGCTGCATTTTTCCTCCTAATAATTAGTTTCCCTGTACTATATGTTTAAACCTAAGACAAAGTACTATAACAAACGCCCTATTTCTTGTACTGAACTGATTTAATGCGCAATAACGGCCTATTAAAAATCCTAAGGAGTTAAGATAAGCGAACTAACTCCCTTGATAAGTACCCCCTTCTGTCTCTGACAAAATCCAGCATAAATTGGGGTTCTGATAAAAAAATCGGCATTTTCTCTTTTATATATGGATCTTTTTCAATCCAGGGCTGTAATTTTTCCATTTCTGAATAAATCAAGGGTTTTTGCCGGTCTTCTGTAAAATAATTCAGTAGGATATCCTCCATGATTTTCTTGTATAAGTTTCGAAATGCAGAATGATGTAGAATCCGGGCAGATAATGTATTGTAACCCTCAATTGGAATATAATCATACGGCAGTAATTCCCCGTGCCTATTCCTTCCCCAGGTTCCATCACAATCCCAGGGAGAAATTTCAAAAAGGCCTGTCCCACTATTCCAGTAAAGGGCATAGTTATGGATAAAACCATCGAAATTTTGTGTGCAGACAACTCCCGAAAGCCATTTCAAATATTTCTCTAGATCAATCATCTTAGGTATTTCTCGTTCAAATTCCAGATTTGTCAGTGTGTTAATCTTGAATATAAGTTCAGAAAGAAGCTGCTCCCCTTTTCCGTTACTATCATATACTTCAGAATATCCTTGTAAAATTTCCGTTTTCGCATCTTCTTCTTCAGTCAATAAAGAAAAATTGGCATCATTATCAGTCGCATAAAAGATTCCTCCTTCAGGAAGATTCCATTTTTTCAGAAAGAATTCATCAAATGATTCAAGCTCAAGATAAATCCCGCGGCATTGACCATTCAAAATTAATAAAACATGCTGGGCATTTGGTGTTAAGATTCCCAGGCTTCTGAAAAAATCCAGGGACAGCTTATTTCGAATTAGAGAAGGATCTTTATATTCGCTGTTTAAATGGACAACGTGGTTCCTCTCCACAACATAAGGTTTCCTGAAGGTAATTTGATAAGATTTTTTTTTATTTTTTCGGATGGAGTCTCCCCTGTAGGCTACATCAATTAAATATCTTTTTTCGTCATGCTTAAGTGTTCCCGGAACCGGGTCATCTCTCCAAATATCTTTATTTAAGGTTTGTAATTCTGCCGGTTGAATATACAGCTTATAACTCTTCACTTTAGAAACTCTCCCTAAAAACTCTTTTTTGATTCTAAATTATGTAACCCCAGTAAAACGGTGACCCCTCAGCTAATGGATTATTTTATAAGCGGGCTTTTAATGTCCAAGCAGCAAACCAAAATTTTCATACCATGAATAAAAAGTAAAAAATTTAGGAAGGGTGAATGTTATTGTCAGCAACTTATGATATTGTAAAAGCAATTTCAGATGCAGCTCATAATGGCCTTACAGGATTCATGGTTAATAATCCGGTTGATAAAGACTATAATACTCAAACAATCCAAATGAAAAATAAATCCGAAAAAAACGATAGTAAAGGGAATAAATCCGGTTGTAAAAATGGCTCTAACGGCAGTAAGTCCGGTGGCAGGAATGGGTCTAAAGGCAATAAATCCGGCCAGAAAAACAATGGTAGATGCAATAAATGCGGTAGAAAAAATGGCTCTAACGGCAATAAGTCCCACGGTAAGAATGGCTCCAAAGGCAATAAGTCTGGCCAGAAAAACAATGGTAGATGCAATAAATGCGGTAGAAAAAATGGCTCTAACGGCAATAAGTCCCACGGTAAGAATGGCTCCAAAGGCAATAAGTCTGGCCAGAAAAACAATGGTAGATGCAATAAATGCGGTAGAAGGAATGGCTCTAACGGCAATAAGTCCCATGGTAAGAATGGCTCCAAAGGGAAAGGCAATAAGTCTGGCCAGAAAAACAATGGTAGATGCAATAAATGCGGTAGAAGGAATGGCTCTAACGGCAATAAGTCCCACGGTAAGAATGGCTCTAAAGGTAATAAATCCGGCGCCGGAAAAGGAAAAAAGGGATAAATGTCCGAATGTATGCATACTAAAGGGATGGAATTATCAAAAACGGAGCTCATAATGGAGCCCCGTTTTTGATAGTTGATTCCGTATTTTCTAATCTTTGGACCTTCTATATTTGCCTCAAAAGCCCCTATGGGCGCAGTTCGATGGTGGCCTATGGAGGCCGATGATTCATTAGAAACGTGTATCCAGTATGCCAGGCTTTGCGCTTCATGCAGTGAAAAAGCAGTAGTGGTGCGTAGCTTTTCACGAAAGTACTAATATGCTAAGTAACAGTTCAAAAAAAAGGCAGCCTGAGTTTATATTTATAAGGTCTCAGGCTGTTAGGATTTTATATTAAACAGGCTCATCGTAACTCAAGGTTACTCCTCTCATCTCCATCAATCCGGTTTTAAAGAAGAAAATTTGCGGAAACAGTAAAATACTTAAAAAAATGATTCTCAAAAACTGGAACTCTTGCATAAACTAACTATAAATCCAATAAAAAAAGGAGTGACCCCTAAATGGCATGGTTTCCTGGATACGGGGAATTTTATCAGCGCGCACTTCTTCAAATGGGCCAGAGCGATTCTGCCTCTTGGCAGAATGAAAGAGAAGATGAGGCTCCGACTCACTGGCTCATTGCACTGCAGGGATATCCAAAAGACCCCTTCTCCGATTTCTACTCCTGGGAAATCCTGATTTACGAAGCGACCAGCCATGGCTCTTTTCATTATGAGCACCCTTTCTACAGATCAGAGGTGTACACCTGCATCCATAAAGCGTATGACATGTCCAGAGCTTTCACAGAGATGGCCCGGGATGACCGGATTGCAGGCCTTCAGCCAGAGGAACAAATCAGCTAGACAAAAAGAGAAACTTGTTCTCCATGATTTTTCTCTTTTTACTCAGCCATGTGAAGGAAACTACATAACGAAAATCACTCCTTTTGTACATATACATAAGGTTTTTTTATTTTTATCTGAATGTACGAAAACCAATAATGAATCATAACAGGCCTATTCTTAAAACTAAAAAAGCCGATCAGATTCCTCTAATCAGCTCTGGGAAATAAACTGGGAAATGGACAGCCCCCAGCGGAGTCCCCATTTCCCGTTTCTCAGGCAAGCCTGAAGACGATTCCGTGGCCCCCTTTTGGGTATTCCCATTTTATGTTTTGGTAGGGACACCCGATTCTGCAGCTGCCGCATTCGTGGCATCCTTCATATCCTACCTGCATTCTGAGCCCCTCCCATTTATAGACTTCGGCAGGACAGAAAAGTGTACATAATTTATCCGGGCAGTTTTTCAGGCAGATATCGTCATCAAGGACGGTCAGATGAGATTTTTTATCAGCTTTAAAGCGGACGAGATATTGTTTTTCTTCGATGCTTCCAGTCATTTACTTCACCGCTTTCCATGCTTTATAGACATCCTTTATCAGCTTTATGGTACCTTTTTCCGAAGTCATGGTTTTAATGATCTGTTTTTGTTTTGTTTTTTTGGAGCTTCCATCTACAGTGAAGAATTTACTTGCTGCCCTGTTTAACATGGGAACATACTCTTTAAAATACTGAGGATTATGCTCGAACACATGAGTGGCATTCTTGTATTTCTTTAAATCTTTGATAATAAAGCTGTCGTATAATTTGTCTCTGTAAGCATTAAGGAATTCATGGCTGAAGTCTCCAGCCTGATGTGCTTCCATAATGGTTTCAGCCGCCATCCTGCCCGAGGCCATCGCCATATTTGAACCTTCACGATGGATGGCATTCACAAGCTGTGCCGCATCCCCGACAACAAGGACTCCATTCCCTGCCACCTTAGGCACGGAATGATATCCTCCTTCCGGAATCAGATGGGCCAGATATTCAGCCGGCTCCCCTCCGCCGATCAGGTTCCTCACCATAGGGTGGTTTTTTAGATAGTCAAGAAGGTCATACGGCTTCATCCTTGATGAAATCATGCTTGAAAGAGTGGTCCCTACTCCTATGTTAATGCTTTCTTTATTGGTGTAAATAAAGGCTGTTCCCAGATTGCCTTTTGTAGAATCCCCGAAAATTTCTATCGTGCATCCCTGGTTATCTTCGAGATTGAAACGGTCGTTGATTTTATCTTTAGAAAGATTGATTACCTCCATGACTGTCAAGGCTACCTCATCCGGCCGGAATTCCTTGTGAAAACCCAGCTGTTTTCCAAGAAGGGAATTTACACCATCAGCCAGGACCGTCACATCCGCATACACCTCGCCGTCAGGCCTGTCGGTTTTGATACCAACCACCTTTCCATCTTCTACAATACATTCCGTGGCAACGGTTTCATTTATAAGCAGCACACCTGCTTCTACGCCTTTTCCAGCGAACCACTGATCAAACTTTGCCCGGAGGACCGTAAAATTATTATAAGGCTCCTTTGCCCATTCCAGCCCTTTATACCCAAAGGATACTGCCGACTCTTTATCCATCATCCAAAAACGCTGCTCCACGACAGGCCTTTCAAGCGGTGCCTCCTTCCAGAACTCCGGGATGATTTCCTCCATTTGCTTCCTGTATAAAACGCCGCCCATTACATTCTTGCTGCCGGGATATTCTCCGCGTTCAATCTGCAGCACCTTCAGCCCGTTTTTGGCACAGGTATACGCACAGGATGTTCCTGCAGGTCCTGCTCCCACGACAATGACATCAAATTTTTCAGGCATGGGTTTTTTCACCGCCCTTTTTGAAAGCCTCTTTAAACTGTTTGATCAATAAAGGAACAATTTCATGGGCATCGCCTACAATTCCGTACGTGCTCACACCAAAAATGGGTGCATGGGGATCCTTGTTGATGGCAATGATCGTTTCCGAATTCTTCATTCCGACGAGATGCTGGATGGCGCCTGACAGGCCGATGGCAAAATAAATCTTGGGAGTGACCGTCTCCCCTGTCTGGCCGATTTGATGGTCATGGCCAATCCAGCCGGCTTCCACCACATCCCTGGTCCCTCCGACCCCCGCTCCCATAACATCCGCCAGTTCATGGATCAGCTGGAATCCTCGCTCATCCCCCATCCCTTTTCCGCCGCATACAATGATATGTGCATCTGCCAGGCCTGGTTTTGTGACATCCTTCACAATTTCCAGTACCTTTGTCCTCATCTCTTCTTCCCGCAGATCCATTTTTTCTTCGATTACTCTGCCTTTCCTTGAAGAATCCCTTGGCAGTGCCTTCATGACCTTCGGACGGACCGTAGCCATCTGCGGTCGATGTTTTTTGCAGAGGATGGTTGCCATGATGTTTCCCCCAAAAGCCGGCCGGCTGGCCTCTAAAAGGCGTTTTTCCACATCAACATCAAGCATGGTCGTATCTGCTGTCAGACCTGTGCTTAAATCCGTCGCCACAGCGCTCGCTACGTCTTTTCCGTTCGGCGTTGCCCCATATAAAAAGATTTCTGGTTTATACGCTTCAGCCAGCTGAATGACACCCTTCATATAAGATTCTGTACGATATTGCTTTAAAACACTGTGTTCAATCACATAAATCTCATCTGCACCATGGTAAATAACTTCATCGGAAAGATGCCTGATCGAATCCCCGAGTATAACGCCTGCCAGTGGTACCTCAAGCTTATCAGCAAGCTTTCTCCCCGCTCCAAGCAGCTCCAGGGAAACTCCTTCAATCTTTCCTTCGTTTTGCTCAATATAAACCCATACTCCACGGTTCTCCTGCATAAATGGCAGCTCCCTCCCTACCTAGTTCACTGAAAAAAGTTCCTTATTTTTAAGCAGAACCTCGACGATCTGTCCTGCCTGCTCTGAAGGCGTACCTTCTAGAACATGGCCTCCCTCGGGCTTAGGGGGGGTGAACATCTTCCCGACAATCGTTGGGGAACCTTTTAACCCCAGCTGTGTTCGATCCACTTCGTCAAGGTCACTTACTGCCCAGATCACCGGCTGATATCGCGCTGCTCTTATCATATTGGGAAGCGGGGAATACTCAATGGGGTTAATTTCTTTTTCTACAGTCAGCAGGCATGGCAGCCCAGTTTCAATCCGTTCATATCCATTGATGATCTTCCGTTTGACCCTGACTTTTCGTATTTTTAGATCGATATCCGATATTTCAATGACATTTGTGATAGGAGGAATATCCAGCCTGCGGGCGATTCCCGGGCCCACCTGGCCTGTGTCCCCGTCGATGGCATGCTTTCCGCAAATGATGAGATCGATGGGCTTATCCTTCGAAATCCGGTCCAGGGCTTTAAAAAGGGCATAGCTGGTAGCCAGGGTATCCGCACCTGCAAAGGCTCTGTCTGTGATTAAATACCCCCCATCCGCCCCGATTTCCACACTCTTTTTTATGATCTCTACAGCCTGGGGAGGGCCCATGGAAAGTACGGAGATTAGCCCTCCGTATTCTTCTTTGACTTTTACGGCTGCCTGTACAGCATGAGCATCGTATGGGTTCAAGATGGCTGGTGCACTTCTTCGGTCCAGAGTATTGGTTTTCGGATTAATTTTAATGATTTTGGTATCCGGCACCTGTTTTACACAGACTACGATATGCATAAAGGAAGTATCACTCCTATCCGTTAAATTAAAACGTGTGCAGTGCTCAGTTCTACTTCTATATATGACGAGCCAAAATAATATATGCATGGGGAGGAGGAAGCTGTATGTTTAATCAGTTTGACAAAAAACACAAAAGGAGGCTGTCTGGTACTGGGTACAAAACCCGTATCAGACAACCTCCTTATGCGGTTTACGAAAATATTTCGGTCACGACAAAAATAGGGCACCATACCCCAGTGCACCGACAATGACAAAAGCAGGATGCACTTTGACTTTTTCCATAAGGAAAAAGCTGGCGGCCATCAGAATGAGTGTCTGAATAGAGCCGATGTCCTTATAAGATCCGAAAAAGAATTGACAGGCCATCACACCCAGCATGACCGCGATCGCTGGACGCACCATTGAAGTCATTTTTTTGACCCTTGGAGAGTCCTTGAATTTATACAATAGGCCGACAAGAGCAATCAACAGGATTAACGAAGGGGCCACAGAAGCAAAGACAGCTGTAACTGCTCCTAAGACTCCTCCCTCCTCATAGCCGATATACCCCGCCATCTTAGTGGCGATCGGTCCGGGCAGAGAATTCCCAAGTGCCAGCATCTCACTGAATTCCTTCACCGTCAGCCAGCCATATCGATCGACCACTTCATTTTCAATCAGAGGGATTGTACTGGGTCCGCCTCCATATCCTAAGATCCCAGGAATAAAGAATGCTAAAAAAATCTTCCATTGTAAAATCATATTGTCTTCCTCTTCTCAGCAGATTCCTGCTCCACAGCTGTTCCTTTTTTCTTTTTTTCCGGGGAAAAAACAGCCCAGCCGAGAAGGATGGCAATTAAAATCCCGGGGTGCAGTCCAAGCACCTCCATTATGATCAGGCTAGCGGCTGCCAGAAGGATATTCGCCTTCCACCCCAGTCCTTTTTGGCCATTCTGGAAAAATTGCCAGGTCAGCACTGTGAGCATGACGCCAACTACCGGTACAACAGCTCTTGTCATGCCAAGAACCCAGGTCTGTTCTTTATAAGCTGATAATGATTTGAGCAGGACGATCATTAAAAGGATGGTAGGGAGAACCGAAGCAAGCAGGGCGGTAATCAGCCCTGCCGGACCTGCTACCCGGAAGCCGATATAGCCCGCCAGCTTCGTTGCGATGGGGCCTGGCAGTGTATTGGCCAATGCCAGCAGATCCCCGAACTCTTCATCATCCATCCACTTAAAATTACCGACCACTTCTTTTTGAACGAGAGGGATAGAGGAGGGTCCGCCTCCAAATCCAAGCATCCCCGATCTGAAAAAAGCTAAAAATAAATGCCAATGCTTCATATGAAATCAAATCCTTTAGTTTTAGGCTTTTATGTATGCCCTTCTATGGAAGCATGCAGGCAAAAATATTACCAGACTGCAACGGCTCCATCCGTCCGGGGCTCTGTGCCTCCCCGCAGCACTCCGTTTGCCTGGTCTCTCCAAATGATCTGGCCCCTGCCGAATCCGCCGGAATCAACAGCCACTCTAATATCATGCCCCCTGCGGGTGAGTTCTTCAACTATATGATGCGGCACTCCCCGTTCTACTTCAACTGTTTTGCCTTCTATCCACTGCCATCTAGGTGCATCTAAAGCTGCCTGCGGATTCAAGTGGAAATCGATGGTATTCATAATAACCTGAACATGTCCCTGCGGCTGCATATAGCCTCCCATTACGCCGAATGGGCCGACCGGCTGTCCGTCCTTTGTGAGGAAACCCGGGATAATGGTGTGATATGTCTTCTTTCCAGGCTCCAGTTGATTATCATGATCTGGGTCAAGAGAAAAATCGTGTCCGCGGTTCTGCAGGGCAATACCTGTTCCCGGAATGACGATACCTGAACCAAAGCCCATATAATTGGATTGAATAAAAGAAACCATATTCCCTTCGGCATCCGCTGCCGACAGATAGACTGTACCGCCGGATGGAGGAGTTCCCGGTTCTGGGGCCAGCGCTTCATGGCCGATTAAATTCCTCCGTACTGCCCCATACTCTTCACTTAAGAAAGCTTCCGTAGTATGCCTCATCTTATCCCGCTGAGTGATATACTTCTTGCCGTCAATAAAGGCGAGCTTCATGGCCTCAATCTGCTTATGATACGATTCAGCCGTTTCCCTTTCTTGAAACGTGAATCCTTTTAATATATTCAGTGCCATCAAGGCGACTAAACCCTGACCGTTTGGAGGGATTTCCCAAACATCATAGCCACGGTAATTTACACCGATAGGCTTTACCCACTCCGGCTGAAAGGATTCCAGGTCGCTTTTTCTGATAAACCCTCCATGTTTGCGTGAAAATTCGTCTATCTGATCCGCAAGTCTTCCTCGGTAAAAGGACTCTGCATTCGTTTCGCCGATCTCTCTCAGTGCAGCAGCATGGCCCGGTAATTTCCATATTTCCCCCGGCCGCGGGGCTCTGCCATCCTCAGTAAAAGTATCAAACCAGGGCTGAAATTCTTCCCCTTTAAGAATTCCCTTGAATATGCGCGCTGCTCTTCCCCAGTACTTGCCGAGAGTGGGAGAAACGGGATATCCATGCTCAGCATATTGGATGGCAGGTTCCAGGACTTCCCTTAAAGGCAGCTTCCCGAACCGCTCGGATAGGGCAGCCCATGCCCCCGGTGCCCCCGGCACGGTCACAGGTGTAAGTCCAAACTTAGGCATTGCTTCATGCCCCTGGCTTTTTACATTTTCAATGCTCAACATTTCTGGGGCATGGCCGCTTGAATTAAGCCCAAACAATTCACCCTTTGTCCAGACAATCGCAAAAGCATCACCGCCTATTCCATTAGATGTAGGTTCGACTACTGTCAGGCATGCAGCTGTTGCAATGGCAGCATCTATGGCATTTCCGCCCTTTTTTAAAATGTCCAGTCCTGCCTGGGCAGCAAGGGGCTGGGAAGTAGCAACCATCCCGCGTGATGAAATGCTCTCCATCCTCTGGGAAGGATATGGATAATGTAAAGATTCATATTTTGGCATACAGATCTCCTTAATTTTGTGTAGTTTGATAATTCTTATAATTCATTTTAAACGAATAAGGCAGCCTTCGCATCGGCTGCCCCATATTTTTGGGGATGAGGCTCCCCAAAATAGTCGATTTATCTATAATGACAGGCCGCAAAATGCCCCTCCTCGACCTCTCTCCACTCCGGTCTCTCTGCCCTGCACAGTTCTGTTGCAAGAGGGCAGCGTGTATGGAACGCACAGCCTGCAGGCGGGTCCGCCGGGCTGGGCAGATCTCCTTTTAATCGGATCCTTTCCCTCCTTTGCCCGACAACCGGACGTGGAATAGCCGAAATCAGGGCCTCCGTATACGGATGAAGAGGATTTTCATACAGCCTCTCTACAGGAGCAAGCTCCACCATCTGACCAAGATACATGACCAATACTCTGTCGCATAAATGGCGGACTACCCCCAGATCGTGAGATACGAATAAATAGGTCAAGCCATGCTTCTTTTGCAGATCTTCAAGAAGCATGATAACCTGGGCCTGCACAGAGACATCAAGAGCTGATACAGGCTCATCGCATACAATAAAGGAAGGATTGATCGCGATTGCCCTTGCTATGCCGATCCGCTGGCGCTGGCCTCCCGAAAATTCATGCGGATATCGTTCATAATGTTCTTCCTTAAGTCCCACTTCCTTTAAGAGCTGTACCACTTTTTCCCGCCGTTCTGCTGACGATAAATCTGTATGGATGATCAGGGCTTCCTCAATAGCCTGGCCGATCTGCTGTTTCGGGTTTAAGGACGCATATGGATCCTGAAAGATCATCTGCATTTCACGTTTGAATGGCTTCAGCTGGCGCTGGGATTTAGTGCTGATGTTTTCCCCTTTAAAGACCATTTCTCCCTCAGTCGCAGATTCTAACCCAAGAATCGTCCTGCCGAGTGTTGACTTCCCGCAGCCGGATTCCCCAACAACACCAAGAGTCTCCCCTTTGTATATGTCCAGGGAAATCCCATCAACAGCCTTCACATGGTTTTTAACTGTTTTAAAGATGCCCCCTTTGATCGGGTAGTGTTTTTTTACATTTTTTAAGCTATACAGCACTTGATGGCTGACATTTACTGTACTCATCCGCTTCCGCCTCCTGCAGCCAGCATCTGACTGAATGATTTTGTTTCCTGTTTGTTTGGACAGGTGATGCCTGCACACATTTCTCCATGGCAAAAGGGCATCGGGGATGAAAACGGCATCCTCTTATTTCTTCATTCAGGTTAGGCAATGTGCCTGGAATGGGATTTAGTTTGAATTCAGGATCATCTACATTCGGTACTGAAGCCAGAAGCCCTCTTGTGTACGGATGCTGAGGGTCATTGAAAAGCTCTTCAACAGAACCTTCCTCAATGACTTCTCCTGCATACATGACGATGACACGGTCGGCAACCTCTGCCACAACCCCCATATCATGGGTGATCATGATGACACTCGTTTCGAACTCTTCCTTCAAATCATTCAATAAATCCAAAATCTGCGCCTGAATGGTTACATCCAGGGCGGTAGTGGGTTCATCCGCAATTAACAGCTTGGGACTGCACGCCAGGGCAATCGCAATCATGACTCTCTGCCGCATGCCTCCTGACAGCTCATGCGGATATTGCTTCATCCTTTTCTCCGGCATGGGGATTCCCACCTGCTTGAGAAGGTCGATCCCCTTCTGCCTTGCAGCCTTCTTGGATAGATTTCTGTGAATCAATAAGGGCTCGCATAACTGAAAACCGATTGTGAATGTAGGATTCAATGCTGTCATAGGCTCTTGAAATATCATGGATATATCATTTCCCCGGATTTTTCTCATTTCATCCTGTTTCAATTCCAGAAGGTTTTTTCCATTGAAATGTACATTCCCGCGGGATTTGGCGTTTGCTGCAAGAAGTCCCATGATTGAGAGGGCTGTAATGCTCTTTCCGCAGCCCGATTCCCCTACAATACAAAGTGTCTCTCCTTTTTTAAGAGAAAAAGAGATTCCGCGGACGGCGGATACTTCGCCGCCCGCTGTTTTGAAAGTGGTCACCAGGTCTTCTACTTCAAGAATGGTCTTCTCCATTTTTCCCCCTACTTTCTTTCCGCTTTATATAACGTCCACTGTCCGGTAGGTTCAAGATTAATTCCCTGTAAAGATTTGTCTGTGGCCATGGATGCGACACCATGATAGAGCGGGATGACTGGTAAATCAGTTAAGACAAGTTCGTTTGCCTGTTTAAGAAGTGCTTTACGCTCATCCTGGTCAACCGTTGAACGGGATGCTTCAATGAGTTTGTCCAGCTCTGGATTCTTGTAGCGCCCGATATTGGTGGATCCGGAATTTGCAGAATGAAGTCTTGGATACAGCAGCTCGCTGCCGTCTCCCGTTACGTTTGACCATCCGGCGACGGTAATATCAAATTTGCCGTTCTGGGTTGCCTCCAAATAGGTTCCCCACTCAAGGGTTTCAATTTTGGCTTTGATGCCCGCTTCTTCAAGCTGAGCCTGAAATACTTCCGCCATATTCATATAGCTGGCAGTATTCGCTGCAAGAAGAGTGACCTGCTGCTTATCAAATCCATTTGCTTTTACGATTTCTTTCGCCTTGGCAGGATCATATTGAATAGCTTTTTGTTCAGATGATGGATCATAGCCAAATAATTCCGGACCAATGAATGAACGCGAATCCACTCCAAGACCGCGGAGTTTTTTGACATAACTTTTCGTATCCAATGCATAAGCAACAGCCTTGCGGAACTCAGGATTGTTCATCGGGGCTTTTTCCATGTTAAAAGCCATGTAGTAGACTGGAGTCCCTTTCTTTTTCTCAATGCTTACATTCTTTAATTTTTCTACTCGGGGCATCAGCTCTGATGTAACACCATCAAGGAAATTGACCTTGCCTGTCTGCAGCATGGAAACAGCAGTTGTAATTTCTGGGACTACTTTATACGTCACTTTTTTCAGCTTAGGGGCACCCTGCCAATAATCCTTATTGGCTTCTAACACGATGTCTTCCCCATTTTCCTTTGCTTTGAATTTGAATGGACCGGTTCCTACTGGATCCTTCATTAAGTCCTGCTTCTTATCGGCTGTCGGGCTTACAATGGCCGCATTTGAATGAGTCAGCGCTGCCAGCATCGGTCCGTATGGCTTGGCAGTTTTTAATACGACGGTTTGTTCATCTTTAACCTCGATCGATTTGATGGGTTCAAGAAGTGAGGCACGCGGGGCCGCTGTTTTCGGATCCTTGATCTTATCAAAGGTATACTTAACGGCATCAGCATTAAATTCGGTGCCATCCTGGAATTTGATTCCTTTTTTCAAAGTGATGACCCATGTATTGGGATCAGGTGTTTCTGCTTTTTCGGCTAAAAGCCCTTTAATTTCGTTTGTCTTTGTATCCCTGTAAAAAAGAGTTTCATAGATTTGTTCATTGACGGCAGATGATACTGAATCATTTGTCATAATGGGTGAAAGTCCGACTACCTTGGATGTGGTTGCATATGTAACTTCCTGTGACGCATCTGCTTTACCGCCTGAATTAGATGCTGAATTACCGCTGCATCCGGCTAAAGCAAAAGCAAAAACTAAAAGAACGCTGAGTAGTTTTGCTGAAAAATTCTTTTTCATTGTTTATCCTCCCTAATTGTTTAATTTTCCAAATTCATGCCTGGATCTAACGCATCCCTCAAAGCATCCCCCACAACGTTAAAGGCGAAAACCACACACATGATGGCAATGCCGGGAATAACAATCATATGAGGGGACGTCCACATAAAATCCTGTCCCGCCGAAATCATGGCTCCCCATTCAGGTGTTGGAGGCTGTGCCCCTAACCCAAGAAAGCTCAATGATGCTGTTGAAAGGATGGCCGTTGCCATTCTCATCGTTGCGAAGACGATGATCGGCGCCATGCAGTTCGGCAGAATATGCTTGATTAAAATCCTGGTGTCGCTGGCTCCGAGTGATTTCATGGCCAGTATGTATTCCTGCTTTTTAACCGATAAAACGCTGCCCCTTACAATCCGTGCGCAGGTTGGGATGGACCAGATGCTGATTGCAATAACGACATTTAGCAGGCTTGTCCCTAGAATTGCGATGATCAGCATAGCCAAGAGGATACCGGGAAAAGCAAATAATAAATCTACAAATCTCATGATAATCCCATCAAGTTTTCTATAATACCCCGATAATAATCCCAGGGTGATTCCGCCGGCCAGCCCCAATGCTACGGCCCCAATTCCTACAAATAGGGAAATCCTTGCTCCATAGACCAGCCTGCTCCACATATCCCGTCCGTAATTATCGGTACCAAGCCAATGGCCATCTGTTCCAGGCGGAAGTTCTGCCAGGGAAAGATCCTGTTTAACCGGATTATGCGCAGCAAAGGCCGGAGCGAATACAGCCAGGACGATCTGCAGGATGATGATGATCAGCCCGATCACTGCCGCTTTATTCTTGATAAGACGCTTAAATATCCTGCCTATCTCCCATTCCTTCTTTTTGGCAGGAAGGATAAGCTCTTTTGTCGCTGTCTCAGCAGGCATTATGTTTCCTCCTTTTCAGGTGTAAGTCCGATCTTTCCTTACATTCATTATTCAAAGCCGATCCTTGGGTCAATAAGTGCATATACAATATCAACCACCAGGTTAACCAGAACAAACAGCGTTGCAACAAGAAGGACGGCTCCCTGCACCATAGGGAAATCTCTAGCAGCAATGGATTCAATCATCAGCCGGCCGACACCATTTATGGCAAAGACCTGCTCGGTGATAATGGTTCCGCCCAAGAGAAATCCAAAATTCAAGCCTATGACCGTAATGACTGGAATCATCGCATTACGCAGGCAGTGCACCATGATGACAGTTTTCTCTTTTACTCCTTTGGCACGGGCAGTCCGTACATAATCCGCCCTAATTACTTCAAGCATGGCCGACCTGCTCATTCTCGCAATCATGGCTGCAGATCCTGTTCCAAGCGTGATAGCCGGCAGGATGAGCTGCTTCATGCCTTCAACGGTCCAAAATGGTTCGGTTAGACCTCCTACCGGAAACCATTGGAGATTGACGGCAAAAACCAGAATCAATATGGCTCCCAGCCAAAAGTTCGGTATAGAAATACCGGCCAGGGATATGACGGTAGCCGCACCATCAAACCAGGAATTATGCTTAAGTGCCGAAATGATCCCTGCAGTAACCCCGATCACAATAGCTACGATGATGCTGGCAATCGCTAGATTTAATGTATTGGGAAACCTGCTTAGAAGAGCTTCTGAGACAGACTCCTTGGTTTGGAAGGAAAATCCAAAGTCCCCGTGTATAACACCCTTCAGATAATCAAAATACTGAACCATAAGCGGCTCGTTCAATCCGAGACTTTCCCGGATTCCCTCAATATCCTCTTTACTTGCTGTCGGCCCGCCAATGATATCGGCCGGATCACCCGGGGCAATATGCATGCTCAAAAAGACAATAAATGAAATACCCAATAAGAGCAGGATGAGCTGCAAAACCCTCCTTATAATCAGACCAGCCACTTTTTAACTCCCTCCCTTTCAAGATAAATAGTCAAATAATCTAACATCTCCTTTTCAAATAGCATTAAAAGAAGACTATTACTTCCGTTTGTTAAGCAAAAAAGTTATTTTGTTTTACAAACGGAATTTATATTTTTAGATTTTAATATATATTCAGAAAATTGTCTATAATTAATTTGTTGGAATTTTAGTTTTTTTGTAATATGAATATCAGCTGGGTAATTTGTTCTATTCTATTTACATGTAATTTTTCTACATAAAAAAACCTGGCCGGCGGCCAGGCTTTCTTGCTATATATCTTTTTTTGGCTCACAAACCAACCCTATAATTTTAATCCTGTCCGGCTTTTAAAGCGCCTAAGCATAATCTGGCTTTCCACCCGGGATATTCCTTCTACCGCATAAAGCTCATTATTGATGAATTTTTCGAGTGAGGCAAAATCTTCTACAAGCACGTGCATGTGAAGGGTACTTGGTCCGGTCATTTGATAGCAGCTGGCCACACTTGGATTATTAGCGAGGCTTTCGGCTACCGACACTAAAAAGGCCGGTTCACAGTCCACTTCAAAAAACGCGGATACCTTCTGGCCTACTGCCTCTGAATTAATGACCACACTGAATTTTTCTATGACCCCCAGCTCTTCCATCCGGTTGACTCTTTCTCTGACAGCGACCCTGGAGAGCTTGAGCTCCTTGCCGATATCCGCATAGGACATCCTGGCGTTCTCCGTCAGCAGCGCCAGAATATTCCGGTCCGTTTCATCTATTCTCATCCTATCACCCACTATGTAAAAGCTTTTATCCAATATTTTAGACATAAGGAAAGGAAAAGTGCAATAAAGAAAAAGACAGACGGAAGAGCGGACCGCTATTTTAAAAACAAAATGTAGTTCTTTTTATTCAATTGTTTATGCTTCTCCTGCAGGTTTAGCACATGACAAAAAACCTTGCGCATTTTAACAAGGTTTTTTAGATTAGTTCCATATCCGAAAACGACTGCTGAAATATGACAATCATGTTTTCCATAGAATATTTAACTTCTTTTTTTTGTGTATTTTTGACGGAGAGATATACATTGATTAGCTCATCTAATTCCTGGCTGTATTGAATGGTCTGTAAATGAGTTAATCCGTGCACTCTGGCAGAATTCATCATATCCTGTCTTTTAAGCTGGATCAATTTCTGCATGTTTTTAATCTCGGTAGAGTCCATGATTAACTTTCCTGCCTCCCTATGTTTGATATAACTATATTTAATGAACAACATTGAATTTATGTACATTCAAATTTTTTTAACTTCGTTTAAAAAATGACTTTTAAATTAATATAACACTATAGCATTATGCCAAGTTTCCAGCCATAAGTAAATAGAATCGCAATACTAGACAAAAGAAGCTAAAAATTTCATGTATTTCCCTTCCAGATCACCACTTCGACAGCAGCCTAGTTGTTTGTTTTTGGAGGATAGGTGGTAAACTATCTCGGAAAAGAGGTGGAAATATGTTAAGAAGATGGCTTTTCACGAAGATTGCTTACCGATTGTTTAGAGGCCAGGCGGATCGGTATATTAAAAGTAATGGTAAAGGCAGCGGTCTTTTAGCCAGGGCATTAAGAAAGGCTGGAAAAAACGAGCTTTCACTAAAAGGAGTCTGGACCAGGCTGCAGCTATTATTTGAACTTGTAAAAGCCTGGTCAACAGGCAGGTATCGGGATATACCCTACCGTTCTCTTCTGATGATTGTGATTGGAATCATTTACTTTGTTTCTCCTATTGATTTCATTCCAGATTTCTTGTTCGGTTTAGGGATTCTGGACGATGCAGCAGTGCTGGGGTTCATAGTGAGTCAAATGGATCCGGATTTAAATCGGTTCCAGCAATGGAAGAAAACTCAGGGGCATACTTCTTGAGGATGAAGGCAATTTCTATAATGCAAACTAAAAAGGCTGGCCATTTAGCATAACCCCTGAATATGGGTTACTGGATGGCCAGCCTTGCTGCGTTTAAAGTTTTAAGCCTTAAGCTCTTCTTTATCGTAGATTGGAACCCATCCTTCACTGGTTACAAAAATACGGACAGCTACTACCTTTCTATCTTCCTGCAAAGTGAAATAGTGGCGTGTATTGACTGGTACACTGATAAGATCGCCAGGACTTAGATTCACATCAAACCAGACTCCGTCTTTTCCTTCAATCGCAAACAGGCCGTGACCGCTGACAATGAAGCGCACTTCATCATCTGAATGGTGATGCTCCTGCTTAAAGTTGGTCAACATCTGATCAAGATTGGGCGTGCTGTCAGAGAGGGAGATCACATCCTGTGCCTGGTAGCCGCGGCGCTCTGAAATATCCGCGATTTCAGCCTTAAAAGCATCCAGGATCTGCCCTTTTACTTCGTCAGTCAAATCATACTTTTCTCTTAAGCTTTCAGGAAGTTTAGTGATATCCCATTCTTCATAAATAACAGTCTGCTGATCCAAAAACTCAATCACGCTTTCCTTATTAGTGATCTCTTCTTGTGAACCATGAATCGTGATAGTTGCCATCTTTCTTCCTCCTAGTTTTTGATTTCTATATTTTGATTAAAAGTCCGGGTGAACCTGCTTTGGTCCAGCAGCAGCTGATACCTGAATAGAAATTCAGCGGCCTCAAGGAGCTTTTTTGCTTCAAAGCCGTTCTTTCCCCAGACTGTAATACCATGATTTCGTATCAAGACGGCGCCTGAATCTTCCGTGATATACGGAATAAAATCTTCGGTCAGCGCAGGAATGTACGCTGAATTGAAGATGATCGGGATATGCAATTCAGCATCCTGTTCCCATCTTCCGAACGCCTTTATAAGCTCCTGGCCTTTAAATACAACTTCTCCTTCGTCACCATAGAGCTCAGAAATGACATTATTTTCAGTTGTGTGGACATGGAGAACACAGCCGGCAGAAGTCCGCTTGTAAATGGCCGAGTGCAGCAATGTCTCCGCAGAGGGCTTTAAATGAGTCTCTTCGGAAGGATTCCCATCCGGATCTACAAGCAGAAAATCCTCCCTGGTTCTTTTCCGCTTATCTTTTCCGCTTGCGGTAACTAAGAAACGATCTTCAGAGACCCGTATGGATAGATTCCCGCTTGTGCCCATAAACCAATCTCTTACGGCCAGTTCATCCTTTATATCAGCGAGCTCCTCCCATCTTTCCTCATAAACGGTCACGCTCTCACCCCCAGCTCATCTTCCAATATTTTGATACAATCATTAAAGGTTGAAAAAGGTTTATAGGGAATTCCTTCTTCTTGACACTTCTCTATTAAAAAGTCCCTCGCGATTACTAGATCAGCCTTTTTGGCTGCTTCCAGATCGGTTATGGAATCGCCGATGACAATTTTATAGTCATAACGGCTGCCAATACTCCTCATAATAGAGGGCTTGCAGCATCCGCAGTTATTATGGCATAGCTCGTCACAGGAATGCGGCCATTCAATCTGTATGAATTCGTTATTGAAATTACCTTTATTGCAGTAAACCTTTTCCATGGGGATAAAATCCTTAAGCATCGGTTCTACAAAAAAGTCAATCCCGCCGCTTACTACAAAGAAAGGAATACGATGTTCTTCCGCAAAATCCACAAACTCCTTGAATCCCTGCCTAATCTCAGAATGATTTACTGCAAAGTCTATGATTTCCTGCTTTTGGCTGCTCTTTAGCAGCGAGAACATTTTCCCTACTCCTTCAGAAATCGGAATTTCCTTATTCAGTACCTGATCCTTCAGGGATTCCCACCCCTCAGGGCCAAACGCCTTCATGATGGAAATGATATTATCGGAATTGGTTATGGTTCCGTCAAAGTCACAAAAGATAATGGGCTTCATTTTGTTGAAGGGACACCTCCCCAAAGCTCAAGCGCTTTCTTTAATTCACGATGATGGTCTGCATAATCCCAAAGAGACTGATGGTTCAGGACAGCATCTACTGCCTGTCGGAACGCTTTACCTCCCCCTTCAGCGCCATCTGGATGCCCATGGACCCCCCCTCCTGCATTGATGATGCTGTCGACGCCAAAATCAGCGAACAGGTCAGGAACCATGCCTGGATGGATACCTGCGGAAGGAACAGGGAAAGTCTTCTTCCACTCCGCTTCTTCTTCTGTAAGATTCTTTCGGATTTCCAGTGCATCAGCCTTCGGTATGGCTACATTTCCATATGGAGAAGGAAATAAAGAAAAATCTGCTCCTGCATAGCGGACAAGCTTCCCAAGCAATAGAGGACTTGAGACTCCATAAACCTTTGATGACGCCAGGCCCCCGCTGAAAGCTGGATGTGCCATGAGAGGAAGGCCGATATCTCTGTCCTCCCTTAGTGCCTGCAGGACATCCAGTCCATAGGAAAAGACATTGAATAATAAGGCGTCCGCCCCCGCTTCTCTTGCTCTTCTGGCCTTATCTCTTAATTCATAGGTGTGCCCTGTGAGATTGACAGCGTATAACGTCCTATGGCCTGTTTCCCCGTATACGCTCTTTAAGATTTTCCCGCTGAGCTTAATTCTTTCTGAAAAAGGTGTAAGATCATTATCAAAAAGGATTTCATCATCCTTTACAAGATCGACTCCGCCAAGCGCCTGTCCTCTTAGCTGTTTTTCCAGAAAATCCAGATCCTTGCCGATTACACCTTTAAAAATACTCATGACGAGCGGGCGTCCATGGACATCCAATATGTCCCTGATTCCCTCAATCCCAAATCGAGGTCCCGGAAAAGCCTGTTTAAGGGCCCCTGTCAGTTCCAAATCCAAAAGTTTGATTTCTCCGTCAAGGGAGAGCTTTCCAAAGACAGTCGTCAGAATCGCTGGAAGATCACTGGAAAAATTCACTGCCGGGTAGGCAATTTTCACAAGGGAGCGGTGCATCTTCCTGCCAAAATAGGAATTTATCGTTTCCTGGTCCTCAAGCTTCTGAACAGAAACCACTCTTCCTTTATGCTTTTTCAGTTGTTCCTGCTCAAGGGAAGGCAGGCCGGTCCATGTGCCGATCGTTAATCCCAGTGCGATTCCCTCTGCTTTTTTCTCAGGATTCCCCAAAGGATCGTGCAAGAGGTATGTAGCTATTACTTCACTCATTCAAACATCTCCTAACCCATCAGACCAAATTCATGTATCCATCTTTCAGGCGAATAAAAAAACCTCTTCATAAGAAGAGGCTTATCCCACCATCTTCTTATCTCTCAGCCATTGGGCTGCCAGAATTAGCACCGTGCCTTTTGGAATCATCCAGCGAATTTTTTCGCCCCATTTCACAATGGAATTACGGTCGGTTGCCGGGCTTCATCGGGCTAGTCCCCTCCACCTGCTCTTAATAAGAATCTGCATATAAAGTATATAAAAAGTTTTTTATTTTCAGTTAATCACACAAATTAATTAGGATTATGACAGTAAAGCTTGTGGTTGTCAATTCAAAAATTTCGTACTATTTTTGCTGGATTATATTTTCTTAAAAGAGATTCAACTCTTTAATCCGTCTGACAGCTTCTTTCAATCTATCTTCGGATGTGAGCAGTCCTGTACGGACATAGCCTTCTCCATATTGACCGAAGCCAATGCCGGGAGCAACGGCTACATGGGCATGCTCCAGCAGATAATCTGCAAACTCCTGGGATGAATAGCCTTCAGGAACTTTAAGCCAGGCGAAGAAGGAACCTTTGGGAGCCGTTACTTCCCAGCCGATTTCCTTGAGTCCCTCAATCAATACATTCCTTCTGGATTCGTAGGTCTGTACCAACTCATCCACACACGCCTGAGATTCCAGGAGGGCAGTGGCAGCAGCTTCCTGAATGGCTGGAAATAAGCTGACATACAGATGATCCTGGATCAGCTCAATGGCTTCTATCACACTTTTATTTCCAACCGCAAAGCCCACTCTCCAGCCTGCCATATTATACGTTTTAGAGAGAGTGTAAATTTCTATGCCGACTTCCTTTGCGCCTTCTGCCTCAAGGAAGCTTACCGGTTTATTCCCATCAAAACCAATGGCGCCATATGCAAAGTCATGGACCACACAGATGGAATGTTTTTTCGCCACGGCTATGGTTTCATCGAAAAACTCCTTGGTGGCTGTTCCGCCGGTTGGGTTATTGGGATAATTCAAAAACATCAGCTTTGCCCTTTGAAGCGCTTCCTCTCCGATTGATGGATAATCTGGAAGAAACTCATTTTCTTCTGTCAGCGGCATGTATTCCATGACTGCCTGAGCCATGGCAACCCCAGACCAGTAATCCGGATAGCCAGGGTCTGGAACCAGGATCGTATCTCCTGGATTCAAAAGGCACTGAGGCAGTTCTACAAGCCCTGCTTTTCCGCCAAACAGTATGGCTACCTCCGTATTCGGGTCTATGTTGACGCCATATTCACGGCGGTAATATTCAGCAGCAGCATCCTTAAGATATTGGTGGCCCTTGAATGGGGAATATTTATGATTAAGCGGCTTTTCGGCAGCTTCCTGAAGTCTTTTCACAATGTGTCCAGGAGTAGGCTGATCGGGATTTCCCTGGCCAAGGTTGATCACATCATGCCCCATAGCCGATATATTGCCAACCTTTTCTACAAGCGAAGCAAAAAATTGTTTAGGCAGCGTCTTTAATAGCTGGGATTTTTCAAAGTGCATTCCATTTCCCTTCTTCCCGAAGATTATTTCAGTCACAAATGATATCTCTTAACTACTTGGTTGTAAAGGTTAAAAAGCGTTTAAGACCAAAAACTTAGACTAGTCAAAATAATTTTAGATATTTTAATTTTTAGGTTGACAAAATATTTTTAAAATTGTTATGATTCAGTACGAACTTGAAAAATTACATGAATTGTTCTCTTATCAAGAGCAGGCTGAGGGATATGGCCCGATGAAGCCCAGCAACCGACCGTAATACCATTGTGAAATGGGGCGAGATTCGATTCTCGCCTGATCTTCGTAAGGCACGGTGCTAATTCCTCCAGAAAGTTGTTTTCTGGCAGATAAGAGGTGTGAAGCTGCTGACTTCAGGCCTCTTTCTCTGTGAGAAAGAGGCCTTTTTACTTTCCAGGCTATTGGACTATAAAAATACGACTACTTTTTTATCGGGAGGCATTTCTAATGAGTGAAACGATACAGCAAACATATCAGCCATTAACAGAAGGCTCAGCGATAGCTTTGGCAAACCGGCTCGGATTATTTGAAGAAGGCAGTGCTCTCACATGCAATGAAATCGGGGATGGAAATTTAAATTATGTGTTTCATATCAAAGACCACAAAACCAATAAAGGGATCATTATCAAGCAGGCCCTGCCCTATGCCAAGGTGGTTGGGGAAAGCTGGCCGCTTACCTTGAAACGTGCGGTAATTGAAGCAAATGCTTTAAAAATCTTTGCAAGCTTCTGTCCTGAGCTTGTCCCTGAGGTGTATTACTCGGATGAACAGCTTGCCGTTACAGTCATGGAGGACTTATCCCATTTGGACATTGCAAGGAGCGGATTGATCGAGGGCAAGAAATTCCCGCAGCTTTCTAAGCACATAGGAGAATACCTGGCAAAAACCTTTTTTTATACGTCCGATTACTACCTGGATCCAGGCAAGAAAAAAGAATTTGCAAAGCAGTTCACCAATCCTGAACTATGCAAAATCACGGAAGATCTTGTTTTTACCGATCCTTTCTTTGATGCAGATACCAACGATTTTGAGAACTTCCTGACAGAGGAAGTTGAACGCTTATGGAAGGACGAGGAGCTTAAACTGGAAGCTGCAAAGCTGAAGAAAAGCTTCATGACCGAACAAGAAGTGCTTCTTCATGGCGATCTGCATACAGGAAGCATTTTTGCTGGCAGTACTGAGACAAAGGTCATTGATCCTGAATTTGCTTTTTATGGTCCGGCAGGCTTTGACCTAGGTCAATATCTGGCCAATCTTTTATTTCAGATTGTCTCAAGAGATGAAGAATCAAGGGAGGAAATATATTCTCATTTGGAAGAAGTCTGGACGGTTTTTAACAGAGAATTTTCAAGACTTTGGGAAGAAGGAAATGAGGCCTACTGTAAAACAACCGGCTATCTTCAATACGTGCTGGATAAAACTTACTCAGACTCCCTTGGATTTGCAGGCTGTGAACTGATTAGAAGAACGATCGGTCTTTCCCATGTTAAGGATCTCGATGGGATTCCTTCAGAAAATGATCGTTTCGCCGCAAAGAAAACAGCCATTCAACTAGGAAGGGCATTGATCCTCGAACGTAAATCCGGAACTCAATTTGACCGATTCATCCAGATAGTAAAAAGCAGGCTCCAGGCAGCAAGCTTATCGTAAGACGAGAGGAGATTATACATGCAGTACCATTCACAAGCACTTCCCTGTTCCATCCAGTGGAATGATACACATATCACCATATTGAATCAGCAGGAGCTTCCATTAAAAACAGAATTTTTAGAGCTTTATACATTAGAAGACGTTTATGACAGCATTGTCACATTGAAAGTCCGCGGGGCTCCCGCCATTGGAATTACCGCCGCCTTTGGCACCGCACTTGCCGCCGTCAACAGTACAACGGAAGATGCCGAAAGCTTTAAATCAGAAATCAAAGAAGCGATCACATATCTGGCAGGATCCCGGCCCACTGCAGTCAATCTCTTTTGGGCTTTAAACCGGATGGAGGCTGAATTAACTGCCTCGGTAAGTGTAAATGAAGCAAAAACCAATCTCGTCCATGAAGCATTGAAAATCTATTCCGAGGACGAAGCAACCTGCCGGCAGATCGGGGAATACGGGCTATCCCTGTTTAAAACGGGCGACACCATCATGACCATCTGCAATGCCGGGGGCATTGCAACGGCTAGATACGGAACAGCTCTTGCCCCCTTTCATCTTGCAGGAGAGAAAGATATATCTCTAAAAGTATTTGCCTGTGAAACAAGGCCGGTCCTCCAGGGATCAAGGCTGACCGCGTGGGAGCTGATGCAGGCTGGTGTAGACGTTACTCTTATCACAGATAATATGGCCGCCCATACGATAAAGACAAAAGGCGTCAATGCCATCATCGTCGGAGCGGACAGGATTGCGGCAAACGGAGATACAGCAAATAAGATTGGCACCTTTGGGCTTGCCGTACTTGCTAGACATTTTAATATCCCGTTTTATGTTGCCGCTCCTTCAAGCACCTTTGATCTGACCTTAGATTCCGGCCTCGAGATACCAATCGAGGAACGGAAAGAGGAAGAAATCACCCATATCGGCGGAACGAGGATAGCACCAGAACATGTAGGTGTGTTCAATCCAGCGTTCGATATAACACCGGGAGAGCTGATTACAGGCATCATCACAGAAAAAGGCATCATTTATAAGGATTTTACAGAGAACATCCAGAAGGTTCTGTTTTCCTAAAAACTCACTTCAGGCTGCAGACGAGCCCTCGTAATGACAGGCTTATCTGAAGTCTTTTCTTTTTTATTATTTGATCCAAATTACATCTGTGATCCTGACCGTCATCCCAAAACAGAAAAGAGGCTGGCCCTCTGGCCAGCCTCCCTCTTATTGCCTCGACTCAAGTCCGAGCAGGATTTCCTTTAGATTGGTCTTGCTGCCTGAGTATCCGGTCAGTGCCCCGTTTTTCCCAATTATTCTATGGCAGGGCACAACGATCGGAAAAGGATTTCTTCTGCTGGCCTGCCCTACAGCCCTGACTGCTTTCGGACTGCCTACTGCCGCTGCGGTGTCACTGTAAGATCTGGTTTCACCATAAGGAATGGTTTTCATATACTCCCATACCTGTTTCTGAAAAGGAGTCCCTGTTATTTTCAGCGGGAGTTCAAACGAAATGTCTTCACCCGAGAAATAGGAATCCAGCATCCTGGACAGCTCCATCAATATAGGATGGGGTTCCCATACAGCTTCCTGATTTTGTAAAGCCTGAAGCATTTCTTCCTCATCAAGGTAAATGCCAGTCAGGGCCTCCTCATCTGCTGTGATATAGAGGCTGCCGAAATCGCGTGCGTTATATTTGTGTAAAAACATGTTTTTAATGTCTATCCTCCTGCCGCCCATCTATGGGCAGATAGATATGGAAGGTCGTGCCCTTCCCTACTGTGCTTTCGACTTCGATCCAGCCTTTGTGTTCTTCTATGATTTTATAGCTGACCATGAGTCCCAGGCCTGTCCCCCGCTCCTTTGTCGTATAAAAAGGTTCTCCCAATTTTTTAATTTTTTCTTCCGGGATCCCCTGGCCCTGATCGCTGATGGAGATTCGGACATATTTGTTTTTATAGCGTGCAGTTTCAACAAAAATGATTCCGCCTTTAGGCATGACTTCTATAGCATTTTTTATGATATTAATGAAAACCTGTTTTAGCTGATTTCCTTCACAATAGATGTTTTGCAGATTTTCTTGATAATTGGTTTCGAATTGAATATTCTGCATTAATGACTGGGCTGTCAATAACTCAATGGTTTCTTTAAGAATGGCATTTATATCCTTTTGCAAAAATTTGACCGCCTGAGGTTTGGCAAGCACCAAAAATTCTGTGATGATGGTCTCGATCCTCTGCAGCTCGGAGGTAATCACTCTGAAATAAGTGGTAAAGTCCTCCTTAATACTTCCCTGCAAAAGCTGGATGAAGCCCTTCAATGCTGTCATGGGATTCCTGATTTCATGGGCAATCCCCGCTGCCAGCTCCCCGACAACATGCAGCGTATCCGACTTCCTTAGCTGCTCCTGCATTTCGAGCCTTTCGGTAACATCCCTCATAATAGTCAAATTCAGGCTTGTGTTAATCCTGGTAGAAAATTCAATATGTTTAATCACGCCATTTTTAAATTGAATCGGAATAATCGAGCTGCTGTATTCATTCTGCTTTAGATCCTGCAAATATGCCTCCAGATTCCTGGCATTCTCAGGAATATAATTGATCAGTTCATAAAGGGAAGTGGCAGGGAATCCAGGAATATAAAGTATTCTCCTCCCTGCTTCATTAATGTCCGCAATCTTTCCAGAGTTGTCCCAGAGAATCAGCCCGTCCAGGGAATCCTCAAAGACCTTTCGGAACTTTTGCTCGCTTTTCCGCAGCTGAAGCTCCATCTGGTATTTTTCGCTGACATTGCGGAAGATCGTAATAATCTTATCATCATCTTCATGAATCCGTGAAGTAAATTCCAGCAGCTTTCTCTGCCCGTTCGGCATTAAATAGAACATTTCCGCACGAATCGCCTTCTTCTCCGATAACTCATTCATTAAATAGTAATAACGGGCATCCTTGTTCAGGACAAAATCGGATTGATTCATCCCTATTAAATCTTCTCGATTGGTCTCGAAGATCTTTGCTGCGGCCTGGTTCACATGCAGGATTTTTCCATCTCTTCCCCAGAACATAATCGCATCCAGGACCTGGTCGAAAAGGTCCGTGAAATTCTTTTCACTCTTCTTTAACTGCCTCTCTATGATCAGCTTTTCCGTGATATCCCTCATGATGCTCATGCAAAGCCCGTTCAGGCGGTTGGTGCTCGTAGAATACTCATAGTGGGTCAGACCCTTTGGATGCTTGAATATGACCTGTCCTTTGACCGATCCCTGCTGTTCGACTTCCAGCCTGCCCCTGTCCCAGGCTTCTCGGCTGTCTTCCTCGACAAATGAGTCAATGGAGCGTCCCACAAGGTTTACCTTTGTCTCCCCGATCGTCTGGCAGAAAGAAGGGTTCACATCCATAATGACCCCATCTTTATTATAAATCACGATATTATCAACGGCATGATGAAGGAGATCCGCAAACATCTGAACGGAAATATTCCTCTCCTTCTCTTTTTGCTTCTCTGAGGTAATATCCTTCATACGGTAAATCCTTTTTCCCTCAAGATGATCGATTGTAGCCACATAATTCACATATCTAATCGTGCCGTCCGGCAGCATAATGGTCCATTCATCGGAGTATACCCCCTCAGCTGAGAGCCTGCGGTTCTGATTTTCGAGGGCTTCCCTTGGCATGGGCTTTAAGAACTTGTCCAGCGACAAATCGTACAGCTCACGTTCCCTCAGATTGAATAAATTGCATGCAAGCCCATTCACATACACAATCTTATTATCTTTATTAACAATCAGGAGGGCCTCGGAAATCACGCCAAAGAAGTCATAATACATTTTCACCTGTCTTCTTAGCGATTTCAGCTCCTCCTGGCATTCATCCTGAAAAGTTTTTGACATACGTATCCCCCGCTCATGCATAGTCCTCCAAATAGTTCTACATTCTTTTACAAAAATCCTATTAAATTTGCTAAAAACAGTAGAAATTAACCAGGATTTTTCTTTAAATCACCATTTAGGAATATGAAAAACTTACCAATCTGCTCTTCTCCGTTAATCGCTGTCCTATTTAGGGTATAAAACAAAAAAAGGCTGTTGCCAGCCAGACGGCACTGCAGCCACATTTCACGGAGGGTGCTATGAAACAGCGCGACTACTTCTTTGACAACGCAAAATTCATTTTAATGGTACTGGTTGTGTTCGGTCATCTTTTAAGGACTTATATAGAAAACAACGAGATTGTTTATACCCTTTACAAGGTGATCTATACCTTCCATATGCCGGGCTTCATCCTGGTATCAGGTTTCTTTGCCAAAGGGATTTACGAGAAAGGCTATGCAGGCAAGCTGACAAAAAAGCTTATCCTGCCCTATGTCATCTTTCAAATCATCTACACCATTTATTATTACTATCTTTATAATAAAAATGAAATTACCTTTAATCTCTTTAATCCGCAATGGGCCCTATGGTTTTTATTAAGCTTATTCTGCTGGAACCTGGCTCTTCCGCTCTTTGCACGGATTACTCCATGGAAAGGGCTCGGCCTGTCGCTTGCACTTGCACTGGGCGTTGGATATTTTGATGGCATCTCTAATTATCTAAGTCTGTCAAGGACCTTCGTGTTCTTCCCGATCTTCCTGCTCGGTTACCACTTAGGCAGGGAAGACATTAAAAAGCTGATGAACAATAAGGCCCGTCTCTTTTCCTTCTTAGCCTTTGCTGTCGTATTCACCTGGTTTTATCTGGATAAGAACGTGGACTATAAATGGCTTCTTGGATCAAAGCCGTATTCCGAGCTTGAACAAATCAGCATCTTTTCAATGTTTAAGAGACTCGGACTCTACGGTTTGAGCATGATGATGGTCCTTAGTTTCTTTTCATTTGTTCCTAATAAAAAGCACTTCTTTACAAATTTCGGAAAACAGACTCTTTATGTATATCTGCTTCATGGCTTCTTTGTCAAATACTTCAAGGCAAGCTCTGTCCACAGTTTCTTTACGAACACTGAGAACTTCATCATGCTGGCAGGTATGGCCCTGATTTTAACGATCCTGCTCTCAAGCGATTTTATCGCTTCCCTTGCACAGCCAATTGTGGAGCTAAGGACATCACGATTCAAAAACCTGGTCCTAAAGCTGAAAATCCATGCCCAATATTATAAACGCCAGCTGGGCAGGCCGTTTCAAAACTAATCAAATCCTTTTGTAAGACTGCAGACAAGCCCAGATGAACGATCAGGGCTGCCTGCAGTCTTATTAATGTATCACGAATTTCTCGGCATCTAATCTGGCAATAGCACTGAAAAAAATGATATAATGAATAGTTAGTTTATCCATCATTCGAGAGGAGTGCTCTCCCAGTTACGTTATGAAAAATTTAAACATTGTCTGCACTACATTAAATGCTAAATATATTCACACCAGCTTATCCATCAGGTATCTAAAAGCGTATGCGGCACCTGAATTTGATGTGGAGATCTGTGAATATACAATCAAGGATCCCGTGATGAATATTGTCTCTGATTTATATAAAAGAAAACCGGACATCATCGGGTTCAGCTGCTATATATGGAACATAGAGGAAACGATAAAAGTCATCAGGATACTTAAGAAGATCAACCCTGATTTAATCATTGTCCTGGGCGGCCCTGAAGTGACCTATGATGCTCATGAATGGCTGGATAAGATTCCTGAGGCTGATTTTATCGTGATTGGTGAAGGGGAGGCTTCCTTTAAAACGCTTCTTCAAGAGCTTCATGGAAGCCGAAGGCTTTCAGAGGTTCCTGGAATCTGTTATAGAAAAGATGGAAAACAAGTATTCCAGCCGCAGGATGGGAAACTGGATTTAAAGTCCATTCCCAGTCCATTCCGATTTGAAGAAGATATTCCTTCACTATCTAAGCGGGTAACGTATGTGGAAACAAGCAGAGGCTGTCCCTTCAGCTGTCAATTTTGTTTATCCTCGATTGAAGTGGGAGTAAGGTATTTCGATCGGGAAAAAATTAAAGAAGACATCAGATATTTAATGAAACAGGGAGCAAAAACGATTAAATTCGTGGACAGGACGTTCAATATCAGCAGAAGCTACGCCCTTGAGATGTTTCAATTCCTTATTGATGAACATGTACCGGGGACTGTATTTCAGTTTGAAATCACAGCTGATATTATGAGACCTGAGGTTATCGAGTTCCTGAACCAGCATGCACCCAAGGGACTCTTCAGATTTGAAATCGGTGTCCAGTCCACGAATGATCATACCAATGAGCTTGTTAAGCGGAAACAGAATTGGCAGAAGCTTACAAGAACCGTCACTATGGTCAAAGATGGAGGCAAGATTGATCAGCATCTGGATTTGATAGCCGGGCTGCCTGACGAAGACTATGCTACTTTTAAGAAAACATTCAATGATGTATTTGAGCTCAGGCCGGAAGAATTGCAGCTTGGTTTCCTAAAAATGCTGCGAGGCACAGGACTTAGAATTGGTGCCGAAGAGCATGGGTATGTATATATGGACACATCACCGTATGAAATACTGGGTAATCATGTGCTTGGCTTCCAGGACATCGTACGTATCAAACAGGTGGAGGATGTACTTGAGAAGTATTGGAATGACCACCGGATGGATCATACTGTGGAATACTTAGTGTCTAATGTGTTCTCCTCGCCATTTGACTTTTTCCAGGATTTTGGGACTTATTGGGAGGACAAAGGCTGGTCCAGAATCGGGCACCAGCTAGAAGATCTATTCAACAGGCTTTATGAATTTTTGGAACAAAGGGGAACTCCGGGCTTAAATATCATAGAGGGCCTCATGAAGATCGATTATTTCTCAAGCCATAGATACAAGCCAAGGAAGCCATGGTGGGAATCCCGCTTATCCAAGGAACAGCGGTCTGCTCTTTATGCGGAAATCTCTGCGGTTCCTGAAATACTCGGAGACAAATTTGCAAACATGCAATTATCGGAGAAAGATCTGCATAAACACACCATGATCGATAAAATTGAAACGGAAACGGAAGAACCATCTATACTGCTGGTCTATTATCCGTCATCAGGAGAAGGCGCCGAAATTTTCACATTCCCAGAAGCTCTTCTTCCTCAAACATCCCGTTAACATTCTGTCCGAAAAGAACTTTTCTTTTCGGACTTTTTTTGATTAAAGGCCTGATTCAAGTTTCCCTCTGAACAGATGATTTAGTCTTTAGTCCTTTCTGCATTCCTCTCTTTTTTGGATGCCTGGGTTATGTCATAAATTTTGGATGCATTCATATCACCTGTCAGCTCTGTCCCAAACTCTACCCGCAGGCCCGCAGGCGGATATTCTTTTTGATAACGAAGTTTGTTATTCATCAGGAACGCCCCTTCCTTCCCTGCTTTGAATTCCTGTTTGCCCCTTTCATTACATTCTCACCATGGGCAAACTCGGTTGAAAACTCAGTCTCTTCCAGATTCTTTTTTGGCGTTTTGCTTGATTTTACAGCAGCATTCTTTTCAGCTTTTCTTTTTGGCATTACGTACCCTCCTTTACTGACTAGGATGGCATTCAGCCACGGAAGGTTATTCTGCTAAAGTATGGAAGGACTGAAATGACCGAGCTTCCATAGCTATTTTTATGAAAAACAGCCAAATATTTCTCCTTAGAAAACAAAATAAAAAATGGTACTCTGCCTCATACTATACCTACAGAGATAGAGAATCTCTGATTTGATGAACCGGGGGTATAAACGATGGCCAGCAGAAATTCATTACTTGTTCCAGGTGTTGAACAATTTATTGATCAATATAAATACGAAATTGCACAGGAATTCGGAGTGCAGCTGGGAGCTGAAACCGTTTCACGGGCAAATGGGTCTGTAGGCGGGGAAATTACGAAACGACTTGTTGCCCAGGCACAATCTGCATTGCGCGGTGAATAATAAATAGAGCCTATATCATAGCATAGACCATACATTCTGTTTATATGATAAACAAAGATAAAAGGCTGACGCCTGGAAAAGAGAGGCTGACAAGCATGTCAGCCTCTCTTCAATGGATTATTTTTTTTGTTGTTTATTTCCATGCCACGCTTTGTTCTCATGACCTCTATTTATATGATTTGGACCACGGCCTTGGTTCTGATTAATTCCATGAGGGTTCCCTTTTTGCCCGTTTCCAGGTGGCTTGGAAGGCCATTTTTTACCGGCAGGTCCTTGTCGTGGCATCGTGGCATGCGGTTTTACCTTTCCAGGGGGTGCCTGTTTTCTTGGCTCTGGAACTGGTCTTGCCTTGATGTCAGGAGAGGGTTTTTCCTTAACGGGCGGGACCTGCCTTTTTAGGTTTGGAGCTTGTTTTTGCTTTGCAGGATTCTGTTTCAATATATCACGCTTATCCTGAGCTGGTCTGACCTGCTTGTTCCCTGGATTCTGTGGATTTGGAACGGCAGGGGCTGTCTTTGTACGCCGTTGTTCAGGCATTGATTCAAGTTCTTTCCCTGTATTGTTTTCTGGTTTTGTTTCACTGGCGTTATGTTTCGTGCTGCTTTTCTGATGTTCCTGAGTTTTTACATACAGACCGGTAGACACTCCTTCTCTGACCGCTTTTTTCCGATCAGAGTCCCGGGCTTGAATGACGTTCACTTTCCCTCCAGGCATCTGTTTTTCCAGAGAATCTTCAGTTACAATCTTTTCGAGTTTTTTCTTTACTGCACTGTCATTATCAATTGCTACAGTTGAAACGAGGATTTCCCTTGAAGCACCTTCTTTTCCGCTGCTGATTGCAAACAAATTCTCTGCCACTTTTTTGACCGGTTCCTTTTTCCAGGAGTGTGCTTTCTCCACAAGCTCTTTTCCCAGCTGGTTCAGTCCCTTTATATTCAGAACTTCTAAATCCTCGTTCAGGCCGAGTTCCACGCTGGAATCCATATCTATAGTCATATAGGCGGAAACCTTATCGGCAGTAAAGAAAGGAATGAAGGTGAAAAGGAGAAGAATGGCTGCAGCGGCAGATAAAACTGCAGGCTTCCTCATCCACATAAGAGCGGCACTATTTTTCCAGAAACGGGCCGGAGTAAAGGATATTTCCTGTCCTAGCTGATATTCACGATTACTCTTATTTGCCTTTAAAAACTCTCCTTGAGGGGTCAATAAGGTAATAAAGCTGCTGTCAATATCCATGATAATGCCCTTCTTCATTCTACTGGCACTCCTTTAAGATAATCTTTTAGAAATACATAATCCCCCGAGAGAATAAGCGCAATCGCAATAATATACCTGCGATTTCTTTCAATCGTTTTTCTGCTTACTGAAAAGCGGCTTTCAAGCTCTTTTATAGGCAGTTTCTTCTTATCAAACAGGATTTCTATCAGCCCTGGGTCAGAGGCAAGTGTACTGGCTATCTCAATCGCTGTCTGCCTGGCATCTGAATGTCTGGGACTGTTCTTGACCAGATCGGCAAAAAGGATCTCATATTCTTTAAGCTGCACCTGGAACTTGAGGATTTCATCCCTTCGCCTTTCCTGTTCCTGCTTCACCTTATAATCATCCCAGGATTTTTCCGCTTCCAGCCAATGCTCTCCTTTTTCATCGTCACCTGGGGTTATGTCACCAGATAAGAGCTCCTTTTGCCTGGATTGGCCTCGAAGATAATCAATCACTCTTCTTTTAATCATAATTTCGGAAAAGGCAATTAATGAACGGCCCTTTTCGCTGCTGTATTTATCTATTGCTTCGTTGAACGCTATAAGACCAATGCTAAATTCATCATCGGAATCCGTAATATATTTCTTGCATACAGAAGAAGCCGTTTTCGCTATAAAGGGTTTGAAATTTTCAATCAGCTCATTTCTAAGCTGCCTGTCTCCCTTTTGGATACGGTCTATCTTTTCCTCCAGTGAATCTTTTTTCTTAAAAGCTGCAAATAATAAACTTAGCATTACTCTCACCCCATCCCCACGGAACATTATAGCATAGCGTCCTCTTAAGGGCAGGTATTTAAAGGTTGCTAAAAAAGGGCCAAGAACATTGGATGCACGCTTTCTCCGCATGATTTCTGACAGCAGAGAAATTGCCATAGCCTTCCAACGCCTTTTGACCCCCAGCCAACATATATAAGCAGTTCTTCCATTCTAATCCCCATTAGTCTCTCTCTGACAATTCTAATCTCTCTATTCGCATCCTGCTCTGCATACAGAAGCTTCCATCTGCAGAGCTTTATATTATGCTGGATTATTCCAGCCGGGTGCCAATTTGCCTTTTTACCAGTCGCTTGTATTTTCAAGCAGGGAATCTATATCTACACAGGGAAAATAATAGTCTTCATTTTCCTGTCCAGGACTCTCTGCATGTAATAACCAGTCTATATCTATTATTTGCATCATGTATCCCTCCTGCCGGACCTTTTTTTGGTCCTGCTATAAGATACGATAGCCCTCTATTTTTTTAGGGGGCAGGTAAAAAAAATAGTGAATTCAGCAGACTTTTTTTAAAACTCGTCTATCATCCCTTTACATTATTGTTATTTTTCTATATTGTTTTTACAAACGTATAAATCATCTGGATATGAATGGACATCTATATTTTTTGTTGATATTATCTAAGTGAAAGCGTTTTCTTTTATTTCCAAATAATTTTATACTATGAAATGTAAAGAGAGATGAGTTCGGAGGGAGAGAGAATGGACAACAATAATTTACAGCGGGGCCTTGAAGAAAGACATATAGGATTAATGTCTTTGGGAGCGGCAATAGGTGTCGGACTGTTCCTCGGTTCCGCAACAGCTATTAAACTAGCAGGACCTGGAATATTAACTGCTTACGCTGCCGGAGGCATTATTATCTTCTTCATTATGAGGGCGCTCGGTGAAATGGCGATCAAAAATCCGGTAGCCGGATCTTTCAGCCGTTATGCCAATAATTACATCGGGGGACTGGCCGGATATATAACTGGATGGAATTACTGGTTTCTCTGGATTGTGACCTGTATGGCGGAAATTACGGCCGTAGGAAAATACATGGATCTCTGGATCCCTGGTGTCCCTCACTGGATATGGGCACTTTCGGCGCTTGTCATCATGACAGCTGTTAATTTTCTGGCAGTAAAGGCATATGGAGAGCTGGAATTCTGGTTTGCTTTGATTAAAATAATAACAATCGTCCTGATGATCATTGTCGGGGCATGTATGATTATTTTCGGTCTGGCCAATGGAGGCGAAGCCATCGGTTTCAGCAACCTGTACAAGCATGGCGGTTTCTTTCCACATGGCCTGTCAGGCGTATTAATGTCTTTTCAAATGGTCATGTTCGCTTACCTTGGAATTGAGATGATCGGGGTAACTGCCGGGGAAGTCAAAAACCCTAAAAAATCCCTTTCACGTGCGATCGATACTGTTTTTTGGAGGATTCTCATATTCTATGTCATTTCATTGACTGTCATTATGTCGATTTACCCATGGAATGAAATTGGAGCAAACGGAGGAAGCCCTTTTGTTCTTACATTTGAAAAAATCGGTATTCCCGGTGCTGCGGGTATTATCAATTTTGTTGTTCTGACTGCAGCCCTGTCTTCCTGCAACAGTGGGATTTTCAGTACAGGAAGAATGCTGTTTAACCTTGCACAGCAGGGAGAAGCACCGAAAGGCTGCGGGAGGACCAACAAAAATGGCGTTCCAGGAAAAGCAGTACTGATATCTGCTCTGGCGCTGCTTGCAGGCGTTTTCCTCAATTACATTGTGCCGGATAAAGTGTTTGCATGGGTAACAAGCATTGCCACATTTGGAGCCATTTGGACTTGGGGAACCATCCTGATCTCTCAGATGAAATTCCGTAATACCCTTTCACCTGCTGAGGAAAAAGGGCTTGAATACAAAATGCCATGGTATCCATTCAGTTCTTACCTTTCTCTTGCCTTTCTGGCCTTTGTGGTCATCCTGATGGCCTTTCAAGCTGACACGCGTATTGCACTGATTGTAGGCCCGCTTTGGATCATCATCCTTATAGCGTTTTATTTTGGCAGAGGATTCCATAAAAGAACCAAACCTTCTTCAGCCAAACTTGAAACAGACATCTAAATCAAAAGGGATTGGAACTCATCATTCCAATCCCCTTTGTATATTACTCCGCAGCATTAACATAACGAGCCTAAAAAAAGTTCAATCCGCTTTTTTTATTCGTTTCCTCAGCTTCCTATATAATCGGTAAAGGGTTCTTATCGAATCTACAGCCCTAAATGGGAAGGGCGGATGCCATTTTAAAATAAGCGGCCTGTATATCCAATAATACGCCTTTTTTAGATCATCCCACTTGCTGCAATAACCGCTTTTATAAAAATCCGAAATGTCTACGATATATCCTCTATTCTTATTCATGACTACATTTTTTCCATGTACATCGAATGGATTAAGTCCCCTGTCCCTGGCATACTGAAGGGCTGAATCAATGTCATGTATGACACTTACAGGAATCGGTATTCCTTTTACCATTGCATGAAATAAGGTGATGCCTTCGATCCTTTTTAGAATTAAGTAGGACCTGCCATAGCCGCCTAATCTTGAATAGGCTTTATGACTGCCCAGTTTCTCATATACGAAAATTTCTTTTTGAAGTCCTTCTGGATTTCTGCCATAAATCTTTACCACCCAATCCGGCATGGCAGGATGGGTAAATACCGCAGCATAATTCCCCTTCCCAAGAAGCTTCCATTCTTCGGTGTGATTCTCCACTATGATCGGCTCAACCGGGCTGACCGTTTTAAGCTGGATATTGGGAAGCAGACTTCCTTCAATGAATGATTTAAACTCACTTATTTGCATAATTTCCCCTTTTAATGGTTACAGCTCACTTTATTCAGCTATTACGTATTGTACGTGCATGAAGGGAATCATGTCCAGAGGACAATATAAAAAGGGGCAGTCCAGAAGGAAGGGGTACCCGGCCTTCTGGACTGCACATTTCCAAAAACAAATTAATTCTGGCCAGCCTCACTTTCTTTCCTTCCCTCTTTTTTAGATAGGAGAAAACCAATGAGGATAATGGCGATCAGCACTGCCCAAAACAGGAACTTCCAGACTCCTGACTCTGGAAAATGAGGAGCCAGAATGCCGACCTTTGGATGTGACAGGGTCAGCACCGAAAGCTTAACACCGACCCAGCCTACGATAATAAAGGCTGTGGTTTCAAGCTGAGGCTTTTTTTGAAGGAGCTGCAAAAATAGACTGGCCGCAAATCTCATAATCACCACTCCAATGATGCCTCCCAGGAACATGACTGTAAACTGCCCGCCATCGACCCCTCCCAATGAAAACCATCCTGTTTTAGGCAGGGTTACAGCAAGGGCCACTGCCGCAAGCATTGAATCAATAGCAAAGGCAATATCCGCTGCCTCTACCTTTAAAACGGTCATCCAGAAAGAGGATTTCTTTCCAGCGCGTTCGTGCGCTTCCTGTTCATGTCCACGGAACTTTTTATATAAGTGGCTTCCAGCAATATAGAGAAGATACAGAGCGCCTATTGCCTGCACCTGCCACACATTTGCCAGGATCGAGATTAAGAACAGGCTGGCAAACCTGAAAACAAATGCACCCATCAGCCCATAAAACAAAGCCTTTTTCCGCTGTTCCTCCGGAAGATGCTTAACCATCACGGCCATCACGACTGCATTATCAGCCGCCAAGATCCCTTCCAGCCCGATTAAAACCAGCAAAACCCATCCATACTCCAATAAAATAGATGCTTCCATTTTTCTACCTCCATCTTTTATTTGTTAACTCTGCCTGGAGGTAGAAATCCATCCTGCGATATGGAACGCATATAAAAAGACCTCTGCCACCAGGCAAAGGTCTTGCTAAACATGAATTCATGCCAGCAAAGCCGATGGTCCAACGAACCATGAATTGACGACTTTGCTTTAGGAATAATCCTAACGCTACTCCCCTTTGAAAGAAGTAAAGTTATTTAATTGTTAGCCTTATTATACTGTGGATCACCTTATATATCAATCCATAAATCAATAATTTTGGGAATTTATATACGATATGCATCCAAAGCCAGACCGTTCCTTGTTCCTCGGGTTTAAGCCCGAACTTTTTGCGGTGCCTTGCTTCGGGAAAATGAAATGCCAATCCCAGAAAATCCGCTGATGACCGAGAGGACGGGACAGATCAGGCAGAATAAGGCATAAGGAGCATACTCGATAGTGGACACTCCCAGCACCTGTGTTAAAAATACACCGGAAACTCCCCATGGTATAAGCGCGTTTACGACTGTGCCGCCATCCTCTAATGCCCTGGACAGTGTTTTCCCTGTCAGTCCGGCCTTGATATAGCTGTCCAGAAAAGTTTTCCCCGGAAGCAGGATGGATAAATATTGTTCTCCGATCAGTACATTCACCCCTATGCTGGCAAGGACTGTTGCGGTGATCAGCCTGCCTGAGTCAACTAACTGTCCTGCCGCCTTCTCGAGCAGTGCAGGGATGATGCCCAGCTGGAATAATAGTCCTCCCATAGCAAGGGCCAAAAGGACAAGGGAAATGGAGAACATCATGGATTCAATACCGCCCCTGGAAAGGATGGAATCCAGCTGCTTGACTCCACTGTCCAGCTTATAGCCCGAAAAAAGGACGCTGCAAGCCTGAGTGAGAGTTTGTTTTGATTGAAAAAAGGAAACAGCCAGGGCTGCTGCTGTTCCTGAAGCCAAGACGGGAACCGCCGGGATTTTCCGTAATGCGAGGATCCCAGTAAGGACAAAGGGAATCAATGCAAACAGGCTGATATGGGTTTCCTTTTGCAGGGACTCCAGAAAAACATGGATATCCTTTGCCCTCCCGATATCTGCAGCCGGGGATATAAGCCAGTAAACAACAAAGGAAATAATGAAGCCCGGGATGGTCGTCCACAGCATATTCCGTACATGCTCAAATAAGTTGACCCCTACTGTCTCAGATGCAAGATTGCAGGTATCTGACAAAGGGGACATTTTGTCTCCAAGATAGGCCCCGGAAACCACGGCGCCTGCAGTGACTGCCGCTGAAATATCCATCGCTCCAGCCATTCCAATAAAGGCCACGCCGATGGTCGCCGATGTGGTAAATGAGCTTCCTATGCAAAGTCCCACCAGTGAGGAAATTAAAAATGCTGAAGCATAAAATGATGAACCCGGAAGATAGTTAAATCCATAATACATAAGGGTTGGAATCGTCCCGCTCATCATCCAGCTGCTGATCAGCATACCGATAAAAATAAAGATAAATACTGCTCCCAGCGAAGAGGAGGCCCCTTGTATCATTCCTTTTTCCATCACCTTATAGCCAATACCTTTTATTTTTCCATAAATTAAAAGCACGACTACCGAAGCTGCAATTGGTATCTGCGGTGCAAGTCCCCCTTTTATGACTCCAAAACTGATTAGCGCAATGATCAGAAGGAGAATGAATCCAGCCTCTCTGAATGAAGGCTTTAATGTAGTTGGTTCCTTAAACATCGAGCTCTTCCTTTCCTATATGTTTTCTGGCATGAAGGCATAATAAAAACCCCTTCATATCCGTATAGGGACGAAGAAGCTTCGCGGTACCACCCTATTTGATAAGCATGCGATGCTTACCCGCTCTTTTGGTTTGCGCCATTTTTTGCCGGTGTACTTCGATCCAGTGCTGCCCGAATTTTCACCCTCCATCCGGTCTCTGATTTCTGCTCGCACTATCACTACTGGGTCCTGCTGGCGGAATATTTTACTTAATTGCTTAAACGCTTTTAAGTGTTAAAGTATAATAATAAAATAATACAGGATTGCCCTTCTGTCAATCCCTTTCTCCCATAAACCGGTTTCACAGAAAAAAGCCACTCATGCGAGCGACTTAATCCCTTCTTTTAATCTTCTTCAGCACCTATCGTTCCAATCAATGTGTATACAAAAAAAGAGCAGCGGCCAGCCAGCCAATGCTCTTTCCATTTTACATTTATTTCATATCCATCGGGTTATAAAGCTTAATATCCGGATTCTTGTCATTGAACCATCTCAAGGCAAACTCGTTTTCGAATAGGAAAACATATTTGTCAAAGCGGTCCTTTACAAGCAGGCTTCGGGAGTTAGACAGATTTTCATCCAATTTATCATCTTCAACCCAGCGGACAACCTTCGTGCCAATCCGTTCCATGAGGACATCGACATTATACTCATTTTTCATCCGATGCTCAAACACTTCAAATTGAAGCTGCCCTACTGCACCTAAAAGGTACTCTTCCATCCGGACAGATTTAAACAGCTGAATGGCTCCCTCTTGAACAAGCTGCTGGATGCCTTTATGGAAATGCTTCTGCTTCATGACGTTCTTCGCAGTCACACGCATAAACATTTCCGGAGTGAATTGCGGCAGGCGTTCAAACTGGAACATGTCCTTGCTTGTCGTAATGGTATCGCCGATCTGATAATTCCCTGTATCATAGAGTCCGATAATATCACCGCTCACAGCCTGGTTGACCGTATTCCGGTCGTCTGCAAGGAACTGAGTGGACTGGGAAAGATTGATTGGTTTTCCCGTCCTGCTTTGAAATACGGTCATGCCTCTTTCAAACTGGCCGGAACAGATACGGAGGAATGCGATCCGGTCACGGTGCTTGGGATTCATATTCGCCTGTATCTTAAAAATAAAGCCGGAAAAGTCCTCACTGAGAGGATCAATGTCTCCAGTTGTTGAAGTTCTTGGCTGCGGTTCCGGGGCAAACTTCAAGTACGTATCCAGGAATGTCTGCACACCAAATGCTGTTAAAGCACTTCCGAAGAATACAGGAGTAAGAGTCCCGTTGGCAATCCGTTCTTCAGAAAACTCATTGCCCGCTTCTGACAATAACATGATCTCTTCCAGAGTCTGCTCATAAAGCTGAGAATCGGACAGCGCCTGGCCATCCTCAAGCTCCCCATCCTCATTAAGAGGGAGGAAGCGGTCTGATTCTTCCTTAAACAGCTCAATCCGGTTAAAATATCGGTCATAGATCCCCATAAAGTCCTTGCCCATTCCAATAGGCCAGTTCATTGGGTAGGATTCAATTCCAAGTACCTCTTCCAGCTCTGCAAGCAAATCAAGAGGAGGCTTCCCCTGCCGGTCCATTTTATTAATGAACGTAAAAATAGGAATCCCTCTCATCCGGCAAACCTTGAACAGCTTAATGGTTTGTTCCTCGATCCCTTTTGCAGAATCCACGATCATAACGGCACTATCTACAGCCGTCAATGTCCTGTAGGTATCTTCACTGAAATCCTGGTGCCCTGGTGTATCTAATATGTTTACGCGAAATCCGTCATAGTCAAACTGCATAACGCTTGAAGTAACGGAGATCCCACGCTGCTTTTCTATTTCCATCCAGTCACTTGTTGCATATTTCCCTGTTTTCCTTGCCTTGACGGTACCAGCGTCACGGATGGCGCCGCCGAAAAGAAGCAGCTTTTCGGTAAGTGTCGTTTTACCGGCATCCGGGTGGGAAATAATCGCAAATGTTCTTCTGGACTGTACTTCATCTTTAACAGAAGATTTCATTAGTTCTTTCCTTCCTATCTTATATCTTCAAATACCCTTCAAAAACTATATCACATTCATACATACTTTTCTATGGGCACATATTGGCTTGACTGGATTTACGGCACAACGAAAAAGCAGCGGCTTTCGGCCGCTGCCCTATAAGATCTGGAGTGATTTAAAACCAGTATCAGGTTGTTCATCCAAAGTGTTTTTTATACCATTAAAATTGTTTGGCAAGTTCCTTAGCCTTAGAAGAAGCTTCACTTACGATTTCTTCAGCTTTTGATGGATCTACAGCAACACCTTCAACCAGTACAGTCTGTACATTGTTGATTCCAATGAAGCCCATGATGGTTTTAAAGAAGCTCTCAGTGTGTTCCACTTCCATGGCAGGTCCTTCAGAATAAATGCCGCCGCGCGCTTCGATCAATGCAACAGATTTATCTCCCGCAAGCCCAACAGGTCCATTCTCAGTATACTTGAAGGTTTTGCCTGCTACACATAATGAATCAAGATATGCTTTCATAAGCGGCGGATATCCAAAGTTCCACATTGGTGCGGAGAATACTATTTTGTCAGCTGAAAGGAATTGATCCACTAACTCTACCAGCCTGCTTACTTTGGCTCCTTCAGTTGCTGTCACTTCCTGTCCAGCTGCTAGCTTGCCCCATGCATTTAATACGTCTCTATCAATTAATGGCAGATTCGTATCATATAAATCTAGAACTTCAATTTCGTCACCCGTGTTAGCTTCTTTGTAAGCAGCAATAAAATCATTAGCCACTCGTGCAGAAAAAGAAAGCTGGTCTTCTTTTGGATTTGCTTTTACATATAATATTTTAGACATGATGTCACCTCTTCAAATTATTGTTCATTATATTCTAAATAGAAATATCTCGAATACAAGATAAATCATATAAAACTATTATTAAAAAGTCAAGCTTTGTTTATTTTTGTCGAAAAAAGAGATATATCGAAACCGCTTTAAATGCCTCTGCGATCGAACTGAAAACCTTTTTATCTCCTTGTTATTTTCAAGGAATTATTATATAATTTAGTTAATATAACTCTCTGTTTTTATGATTCAAAACCATTAAAACCACTTCCCAAAAAGTATCTAAACATACCATATTAAGAAATTTGCATATTATCAAACAGTGCGGCAGATTTCTAAAGGGGCGGCTGTGTTTGATAATGTGTGAATTTTTATTTTATTTCAAAATAAAAAAAGCATATTAAAATTTTTCTTTTATTTTTAGGAGGATTTTTTAAAATGACAGTAACAGGCAAAGTAAAATGGTTCAACAGCGAAAAAGGATTTGGATTTATCGAAGTACCAGGCGGAAATGACGTATTCGTTCACTTTTCTGCTATCCAAGGCGAAGGCTTCAAAACACTTGACGAAGGTCAGGAAGTAGAATTCGAAATCGAAGAAGGAAACCGCGGCCCACAAGCTAAAAACGTTGTAAAGCTATAATCTCCCATTATATAAAATCATGAATCAGGATGCGGCCTTTCTGGCAGCATCCTTTGTTTTTTGCCTATACGCTTTCATCCTTTAATCTAAACAGGATCAAGAGTCCCACAAAAGTCAACAGCATTAGCGACCCGAGGGCGAGCCTGCTGGCCAGTGTCCCATAAGAGGCAAACAGCAGGGTGATGCTGCCATAGAGAACAGGTCCCACAATCGAGGATACTTTTCCCGAGAAAGCAAACAGTCCAAAGAACTGTCCCCGCTTATGTTCGGGTGTCAATTCAATGATGTACGTCCTTGACGCCACCCACATGGATCCAAGGGATATGCCAAATAAACTCCCGGCTATCCAGAACCATAGAGAACTCAGGGCAAACACTGCGATCAGAAGGGCAATCAGGAGAAGGAGGGCCACATAGATGATCGATTTTCGGGCTCCTGCCGCTTTTGTAATATAGCCAAAGATGAACGAACCCACAATACTGGAAACGGTGGAGACTAAATACAACAGGATAAAGCTTCCCGAGGAAAATCCTATAACTGTTCCTGCATATACGGCCATCATGGCAATGGTTGTCGAAATGGCATCATTGAGGAAAAAATAAGCAATCATAAACGTGAAGATATTTTTGTAGCTCTTTACTTCTCTAAACGTCTGGATCACTTCTTTATATCCCGAGAAAAAAGATGCCTTCCCATTCTCTGTCCTTTTCTGTTCCTTTACAAAGAAAAATAATGGCAGGGAGAATATAAGAAATAAAAGAGCGGAAGGAATGAAGGCATTCTCGCTTCCCCCCTTGGCCAGAGGGTACACAGTAAGTCCAACCAAGGTCCCAATATAGCCAACAGCAACACCAAATCCAGATATCAGGGGCAATTCGCCCTTTTTTGCAAGATCGCTAAGCATGGCATCATAAAAAACGAGACCGGAATTATAAAAGAACTTTGCTGCAACAAAGAAAACAACGACCAGAATCAGAGATGCAGGAAGGCCTCCATATTGGGTGGATAATTCCCATTTTCCAAAGACTCCCATCAAAAACGTACAGCTGACTGCCAGCAACGTAAAGGGAATTAAATATCTCTTTTTTAGACCGCTTTTATCCATTATCACACCAAAAAGCGGTGAAAAAATGACAAGAAAGAAGCTCGCTGCCGCATTTGCATAGGAGATGAAGGTACTCGCCAGCTGGTTCAGCACCTCATTGCTTCCAATTTGCTCTTTCATGTAAAATGGAAAAAAGATTGTATTAATATTGGACGAAAAAATGGTATTGGCAAAATCGTATAAGGCCCATGAGATAATTGGCAGCGTGAAAAACAAGCTGATGGTACTTCGCTTGTCTGCCTTCGCTTCATCTTTGAGTTTTATTTCCATCCCTCCTCCCCCTTTCTACCAATTTATTGCATGCACCCTACTTGTATTCCATGCCCATCCAGCAATTCCTTCTTAAACTCGCTTGCTTTACCATTCTTTACAAAAAAATTAACGAAGAAAAAACCGGCATGGGTCTGCACCCAGCCGGCTGGCGGTTCGGATTCTATGCCTCAGGCTTCAAAAGGACGGGAAGGTCCTGGATTGACTTTATCAAGACATCCAGCTTGGATTCAATCCGGTACAGCAGATAAATGGAAACTGCTATGGGAAAGCCTACCTCGCTTATAAAACTGAACAGAACATCCATCATCATTCCTCCTGCATGGTATAAGGGTATAAAGCCTGCCCGCTAACAAGAAGATCTTTTTAGGGGCAGGCTTTCAGCTGTTTAGTTGAACTCGTATTCCTCTACGCTCCGGTCAATTAAACGTGCACCTTTTCTGGCAGCCAGATCCCCAGAACCTGTCATAAAAATGTTTGCTGAAGTAATGGCGTCCATCGCCTGCTTCACCTCATTGATATCAACGGGCTCCTTAGGATCTGCAATGGATATGCTGGCATTTTTGCCTTCTGAGGTTGTAAAAATCAGTTCTAATGTCTTACTCATCTACTTTCCCTCCTTTTTTACCATATTTTTTAGTGGTGCTTACGCATTTACGCTTTGAAGATCTCCCCTGCTGACATCAGCCAGCGGATATCTGCTGAGCCCGGCAAGTGCAGAAGCCGTTTGATACAGCTGATCAGGTGTAGCTGCCGGCTTAACATTAGGAAGGGTCTTCTTTTTTAGAACAGGTTCGTTCTTATCATTTAACCCGGTTTGAACTGAGTACTGCAATGTAGAAGAAACTAATGTTTGATTCGCCATCTTGTCTCACCCCCTTTCACTCTCTATATAAAGAGTTGGAGAATAAAAGGGGCATCAATATGAAAATTATTTATGCAGATTAAATGAAAGGAGCCTGACCCGCATTGCTGAATGTAGGATCCGTGGGATCAGCAATACGGGACAAGCCCCTCTTATACTCTCTGTATTCTCTTAGTTAAGCTTATTCTTCCCTTTATCTGCAAGAAGATTATACTCCGTTGGAGATAGAAGGTTTGCAAATAGTTTTTTCCTGGATATTACCTTTTCGGCTTTTATTCCTTTTTTTAATAAAGCCGTGACTAACTCATTCATATTAGGCATGTTCAAACCCTTCTCTTTCCATGGCTGGATTGGCAAATTACTTGATTTATTCCTATTTAATAAGTAGAATTATATGCCTCTAAATTGGAAAAAGCAAATGCATTTTTTCCTGTTTTTTCACTAAAATTAGACAATAAGGCTGGTTTCTTTACGGGGAAAGGAGATATGCCGATGGCCGGAAATTTAGTAAGCTATTTCAAAAATATCTACTCACGAATCTTTTCCAGGAGAAGGATAGTTCCTGCTGAGGTCATCAAACCGCGGATTGCCGCCCATAGGGGAGCGTCTGGCCACAGACCGGAAAATACAATGGCTGCTTTTGATAAGGGAATCGATCTGGGTGCAGAGATGATAGAATTAGACATACAGATGTCAAAGGATGGAAAACTCGCAGTCATTCATGACACAACTCTTGAACGCACCTCGAACGGGAGGGGTCGTGTAAAGGATCACACCTGGGAGCAGCTCTCTTCGCTGGATGCAGGAAGCTGGATGGCCGGGCAATACAAAAAGGAAAGAATCCAGAGCCTTGAAGCTGTTTTGGACAAGTATCTGGGCAAAGCCGGCTTTTTGATTGAGCTGAAAAAGCCATCTCTATATCCCGGTATCGAGAAAAAGCTGGCCGAAGTGATCCAATCAAGAGTCAGCAAAGCGGAAACTTCCATTACTGTGCTTTCTTTTGATACGAAATCTCTAAAAACATTCCATGAATTGTGCCCAGAGATTCCGATCGGTGTATTAATCCGGCGGTTTCCTCCTGGCCTTAGGCATAGAAATCTAATAAATCTCAGCAAATATGCCTCTTATATCTGCCCAAAAGTGACTCTTATAAATGCTTCGGCAGTACGTAAAATAAAAGCATACAACTTGGGCATTATGATATGGCCGGTAAATGACAGACGCACCGCCGAAAAAGTAAAAGGTCTTCCTATTGATATTATCATCACAGATTATCCCGATTTATTCCTAAACATCTGACTCCCATGAGCTTAATTTCACTCCTTCTGTATATCCTGCAATAAAATGGTCAAAGATCTTAACACCGTAAACTCTTAAAGGAGGATTCATGGTGGAGGGTCTTTATTTTATTAATAACAGAATAGAATTGGAGGAAAGGAACAGACAAAGAAGCATCGAAATTCAAATCAAGAGCACCAGACAATACATATCCACCCATTCCTTACATATCATAACGATCAACCCTTATCAGCTTCATGATTACTATACCATTCTCCATGCACTGCTTTTTGATCTGCAGAATAAGGATCTGTATTGCGATTTTCTATTAATTCATTCACAAGGTGTGATTGAGGATTTCATTTTTCATTACCCTGAGTACTGGAGAAAGCTTTCCACAAGGTTTAACCGGCTGATCAGTGTTCAGTAGATCCCAAAAATAACCAAAAGAGGCGGACTCTTAGGACATATTTGTTCGACCTAAGAGTCCGCCTCTTTTTCGTTATTTCTTTTTATGCCAGCCCTTTTTCATACCCTTTAAGAGAAAACCTCCCTTAAATTTTCTTGGTTCGTAGGAGATGATAAAGGCCCGCGGCTCATGCTCCTCAATGATGCCCATAAGCTCTTTTTCGCGGTCCCTGCGGGTCAGGATATCGAGCTGGTACCGTTTTCCGTCTCTGCCCTCACCCTCAAACACTGTTACACCAAACCCAAGTTCCCGCAATTTTCGAATCAATTCAGAGTTATAGTTGGCCAGCTTAACATTTAAATTTGTATAACCGATTGCCAGCAGGGATTCTACATAGCCCCCGATCAGGATCCCAAGCCCGAATCCAACGGCATATACAATCATCGCCAAACCGCTTTGTTTCCCTGAAAATACCAGTGAAAGGCCGAATACATAAATCAGATTCTCTACCATGCCAAAAAAGGCTGCAAAGAGCGTCTTGCCTTTAACCAAAAAAATGGTACGAAGTGTTAAAATGGGTACATAAATAAGCTGCAATACTAGTATCAAAATAATTTCTTTCAATCTTACGTCTACCCCCGCTGTGTGATCTTTTTGAAAGGTTTTTCCTCCATAATTATAAGAAAAAAATTTCTCATTGGATACAGTAGAATTATACTGGAAAAATTTTTTTATCTCATCTATTCATAGTGTTTCCCCATAAGGCTCATGTAAAAACAATAATCGTTTTGGTTTTAATAGGCTTATCGGATTATCTCTTACAATATTTGGCCGGCGGATTATTTAGGCAGTTTTCCGATGATTAAGGGGATATGCGGATCATTTCTGAGATTTTCTGATCAATTCCACCTAAACTGGACCATTCCATTCCCCGGCACGCCTCCCATATTCCCTTTGGATCATTAATGGTTGAGTTAGGATCATTCATTGAAAGAATCATTAATTCTGTTTTTCAGATCATAACCCACGTGGCAACAGCCGCGGTCAGCACCAAACTAAGCATAACTTCCTTATAGTGAAGCGCCTGGAATATGACACAATAAGCGGTTGATTTTTTCCATCATTTTCTATAAGATTAGTGAAAACAAAATGGGAGTTTTTGCTGATGATTAGACAATTGACAGAGCATGATCACGAAAAGGTTCTGTGTTTCCTAAAAAAAGATCCATCTTTTAATCTGTTTATCCTCGGAGATATTGAAGCCTTCGGCTATAAGACAGATTTTCAGAAGTTGTGGGGCGAATGGGATTCTGAAGATCTTAAAGCGGTCCTACTCAGATTCCATGACTCCTACATCATGTCTGCCATAGCTGAGTTTGATGTAGATGGATTTACAGAGCTTCTGCCCAAAAACGAAAAAGTGGCTCTTTCCGGCAAAGCCGAGGTAGTGGAGCTCTTTGAGGGAAAATCCCAGCTTAAACTGGGGGAAAAGCGTACATTCTTTTTTGCAGAGTGCACAGAAGAAACAGAAGAAGCGGGAAACCTGGATAACGAGGTTAAGATTGCTTCCCTTGAAGATATTGATAGAATCATAGATCTTCGTTCTTCCATCTCTGAATTCAGAGTAACAGAAGCAAGCCGCAAGCTCCTGGTCCAGGCTATGGAAGAAGGAACCGGGAGAACCTTTTATATTGAACGAAATGGAAAGATGGCGGCCAGTTCTTCCACCTCTGCCGAAAACTCCATTTCTGCAATGGTGGTAGGCGTATGTACGCATCCTGATTTCCGTAATAAAGGCTATGCATCAGATACCCTTAAAGCCCTTGTTCAGGAAGTGCTTGGAAAAGACAAAAAATCCTTATGCTTATTTTATGACAATCCTAAGGCAGGAAGCATTTATCATAGACTGGGGTTCGCGGATATAGGCCATTGGACGATTTACAGATGAAAAAGACAAAATCGAGCCTGATCAAGAGAATCGTTCTTACTGGAGCTGTCATAGTGTTTATATACTGCAGCTGGGCTCAATTCATGATTTATCGGTATTCACATAAAAAGGTTCCAGACGGCGCTGATTTCGTTCTTGTTTTAGGTTTTAGGGGCAAAAGTTAAAGCGACAAAGCCCTCGCCTTCTCTGCAAAATAGGATCGATGCTGCTGCACGCTACATGAAGAGCAGTCCCCAAACCATAGCGATCGTATCGGGAGGAAAAGGGGAGGATGAACCAATATCTGAAGCCAAAGCCATGAAGAAGGGCCTGGTCAGTGAAGGAATTGAAAAAGACCGGATCCTTCTGGAGACGAGATCCAGGACAACCTACCAAAATATCAAATTTTCAAAGAAACTCGTTCCCAAAAACAGCACAGTAGTGTGTGTGACGAATGGATTTCATGTATACCGCGCTGTAAAGATGGCTGAAAAACTGGGACTGAAGGTTCACGGCCTCTCCGCCCGTACCCCTTTCAGCACCATTCCGAAATCGTATCTTAGGGAATACCTGGCCATTGCAAAATATAAGCTGACTGGAAGACTATAAAAAAGGGACCGGCATCCGCCGTTCCCTTTTGGGATAGGAATCCTTATTGCTGCACAAGCTTAATCAGCATATGTGCAAGCTTATGACGCTCCTCGTCATTGCCTGCCTGCCATAACTGCTGAAGAAGATATTCTTCACTATTGCGCGGATCCTCATGCTTTGCCAAATATCCTGCTACTTTTTCTGTGAGTTTTGCCAACTGTTCTTCTCCAAGGCCTAAGCTTTCTCCTTTGGATACTTTGTCGCTTAGATAGGATTTAAACTCATCAAAGCTGGACATAATCTGGTCTTTTTTATCTTCACCCATATTTTGAATTTTTTCTTCTACCTTGCCTTCTGCGCTGCTTCCATTTAAGTTTGTCATTAATAAACATCTCCTTTTCCGAAGTTGTTTATTTAATCCCCCCTTTTAGATGTGTTCAAACACCTGTTTCTCCAATGAGAAGTATTTGAACTTCCCGATAACTGTTATTTTTTCCAGCTTCAGTTATTTTTTGATGCCGCCTTGATGAATTCGGTAAAGAGCTGCTGCATCACTGGAGACTCCCCTATCATTTCCTCAGGATGCCATTGGACAGCTAGCATCCATCCTTCCGATGGATGTTTGGCTTCCACGGATTCGATGACCCCATCAGAAGAAACAGAAGTGACCTTCAGTTTATCTGCCACTCTGCCCACTGCCTGATGATGGAAACTGTTCACAAGCAGACGCTCTTCCCCTGCAATTTCATAAAGGAGACTGCTCTTTTCAATAGTTATGGAATGGGTTGCCGTTTTTCTAGCCGCAAGCTGGGTGTGCTTGATGCATCCTGGCACCTCACTCTCGATATCCTGAATGATTGTCCCCCCAAATGCAGCATTCAGCACTTGAATTCCCCTGCATAAGCCAAGAATGGGCTTTTTCTGCCTCGATGCATAAAGAATGATGTCAAGCTCGGTCTCATCCCGTTCAGCCTGGACTCTTCCAAGTTTCGGATGAGGCTCTTCACCGAAATAGAAGGGATTTAAATCCTCCCCTCCGCTCAGCAGGATTCCATCGCAGAGATTTACCCAGCTCCTGGCCTCTTCAGTGCTTCCTGTGGGCAGGACGATTGGAACGCCCCCTGCCTTCCGGATGGACTCTACATAGCTGTAATGCAGATAGACTGAGTCGAACCCTTCCGCAAATAAAGTTGTAGCGGTGATTCCTATAACTGGCTTATGTCCATTCATCTTCTTCATTCCTCCTGCTTCAAGCTATTTTCTTTACCCTCTATCTTCTAAATGAACAGCTGATAAACCTTCTTATTGTGTGACTTCATAACTCAAAATGGCCAATTATCTCAATCTTTAACCAGGGGATTGATCGTTTTATTGTTTAGACTCGGTGAAAGTATGGAATATATAAAGAGAATATCAAGTGAGGAGATGATCTTTTGAGTCAGGAAGAATTAAAATCCACTGTCATTGAAATACTGGAAAATAACAAGGTAGGGACTCTTGCCACTGTTAAAAACGACAAGCCCCATTCCCGTTATATGACTTTTTTTAATGAAAATCTGAAGCTTTATACAGCAACAGATAAGGATACCCATAAGGCAGAAGAAATCGAAAAGAATCCATATGTCCATATTTTACTTGGATACCAGGGTGACGGCTACGGAGATTCCTATGTGGAGGTGGAAGGAAAAGCCTATATCCGGGAGGATCAGGAGATAAAGGACAAGCTGTGGAATGACCACATGAAGCCATGGTTTAAGGGCAAGGACGATCCTGATTATATTGTATTAGAAATAACACCTTCTGCTGTAAGGCTTATGAACGCCAAGGAAAATTCTCCGCAGACGCTTGAGCTGTAGAATGACACTCGAAAATCAGAATGCTAAGAGGCTGTTTCTTTAAGAAGGCTATTCTTTAGAAACAGCCTTTTTTTATACAGACTCCGGGCGCTCACCATTTTTCAGATCATGAATGGTAAGTCCGAACGTCATCTGAAGATGCGGATAATCCTTGAAGTTCTTCCAGTCCCCTCCCCATTCAAATCCAAGGCTTTTTCCAATACGGGCAACCTCCATCCAGTCTGCCTTCCCATTATTATTTCCATCATACTCAATATCCCATATAATATTTCCTGATTTATCTTTCAGTGCATAATCAAAGGCCAGTCCAAAATTATGGTAAGAGTCCCCGCCTCTCAGGTTGGTCACAATCCTTCCGGAATCCGTGCGGCCTTGTTTATAGAGCTTGTCTTGTTCTTCGGCACTCCGAAAGCCATCCGTAATTACTACAGAGATTCCTTTTTCTGCAGCCAGCTTGACCAGCTGATCTTTTTTCTTGTCAACCTTTGGATTCAGCGCCTCAGGCAAAGGTTCTTTTTTTATCGAGGAAGAGGTTTGAGGATGCTGGTTCACGGTATATATAAACACAAAACTCAGTAAAATGATGAGCATCAGAAAAAACAAAGGCTTGGGTTTTCTCATCTGTAACGTTCCTTTCTAGTTGACTGCCTATCTATTATTCTATCATGTTCTAAAGGAAAGTGTTCTCCCGCGGACTTGCGGGATATGCTCATGGATCAGCAAAAAAGCATATCAATCTGTAAATTGATATGCTCATGCCTCACATATGCTATTAAATATCTGGATGCAGCAATCCAATTCGTCCTTTAGAAATGATAGCTTTTCAAAATATGATCGGCCAGCAGGTCATATCCCTTATCATTAACATGCAAGGAATCATAGAAATAGTCTCTTTTCCGTTTTCCCTTAAACAGCTGATTCGTAGGGATAAACGTCATATACTGCTTGTCTTTTGTCATCCCTTGAACAGATTCATTCCAATTATCGATATAGGTTTCAATCTGCTTTCCTGTATTCGGATATGGATTGTAAAGTCCCAGCACAATGATGGGGGCATCATGGTTCATGACATGAATCGCCTCTGTAATCATAGTTAAGTTGTGAAGGTATTCCTTTTTCGCAAGTGCCAGCTGTTTAGGCGGCAGTCCGCTGAGATTATCGTTCCGGGAATTCTTCACTAAATCATTTGTGCCAATATAGAGAATAATATAATCTGAATTCTCAACCTGTCTGATCATTTTTGGCTCGGCAAGCCTCAAAAGAAGCGCCCCGGATTTTTGGCCGATGACCCCAAAGCTCTTGGCGTCATATGTAACCTTAGAATTTTTTTGATTCAATTTATTCTCCAGGGAACTAACATAGCCGGTTCCCTTTGAATCACCCAGCCCATAAGTCAGGGAATCCCCTAATGCCGTGATGACTCTTTTCCCTTTTTCATCCTCCGGCCTGTTGAAAATATATGCGGCCAAACAAGCTATTACAAGCAATATAGGAAGGATAATCAGATTAAATTTCTTCATACTATTTCCCTTCTGTCTTAAAAGATCTGTCAACACTTTTATACCCTAAAAAGAGGCGGAATTAACTGCTCAGACAGAAGGCAGAGCTTTAAAATTTTCCTGGGATGAGGTAGAATTCCTTCTGCCTCCGAGTTAAATATGTCAGCTTCCCATTCATAAAGGCCGCGGATTCTTCCATATACATAATCACATCCTGACCCCACCCTTCTATAAATTGAGTCAAATTAAACTCTAGGGCGAAGCAGGTATGATCTCTTAAAGGATACTCCCCGCGGATCGGGACCGGCCCCTGCTGATCATAAAGGCCGATAATCGGTCCCGCCCCATGGCATTGATATCCCAGCGGATGAGAATAAATCATTGCCTGCAGTCCTTCTTTTTTAGCCTGTTCCAGAGAATGTTCGAAGATTTGATTTCCTGTTCTGCCTAAAATAAATTGCTCGCCAATGATGTCTTCCAGCCGGTTTGCTTTCTCCATCAAACCCTGAAGCTCGCGAGGGACGATTCCCTCAGAGGCAGCATAGGCAAGAAGCTGTGTATCGGTAGAAAAACCAAGATAGTGGATTCCAAAGTCCAGATGGACGATGTCCCCCTCCCGGATGATCGTATCGCTCATCCGGCTGTTCATGCTCCCCTTCCTTTGAACATCCACGGTTGGATAAAATGATGTCTTAAGACCAAGATCCAGAACTCTTTGGCGTATCCAATCCACTGCATCTCTGGTGCTGGTGATTCCAGGGATTATGGCTGTAAAGCTTTCAGCCGCAATCCTGCGGGTCATTTCTGCTATCTCCCCGTATGTTTCCAGCTCCTCAGAAAGTCTCGTTTCAAGCCATTCCACTGCAATGGCTTCTGCAGAAACGATTTCCGGACTTCCCGCTTCATGGATATAATGCCTGATTTTTTCAAAAAGCGAATGACTTAATCCATCACAGACAGCATGGGTGCCTGATACATTTAAGGCGATCCTTTCCGGATTCCGTTCCTTAATGATTCTTTCTAAGCACTGCCATTGATCCTCGTTCTGTATATTCCAGACAGGGTGATAAAAGGGCTTGAATTCCGGATTTTGATGGATGACCAGCCTCTCAGCTTCCTTCCCCTTCTGCAGGCTGAATACGATAAGGGTCAGTCTTCTTGAACTGTCAATCGATGATGGGAAAAACGTTTCTAAAAGGGGATCTTCATTATATTCCCTTCCACCCATTATCCACATATCTACTTTATGCTTGGCCATCAGTTCCGGAATCAGTCTGGATAGTCTAATGTCCAGCCATTTATCCTTGAGTGCCTCTCTCTCTTTTAATGGAAGGATTCCCAATTCCTCTTTTGCCGATAATTTTTTCATCCTACTCTCCCATCCCCGGTGAAGATTTCCTTCATCCCGGCTATTTTTAGATCATCCATTGAATGAAAAGCCAAGTCTTCCATGAGACTTGGCTTTTTGCTTCCCCCTCTTCATTGAAGAAAGGAGGATGTATAACTTGCACAGTGCCTGCAGATACGGCTGTATGGATATTGCCTTTATTCAGCCTGCGGCCCATATGCCCGCAAGACCGTGACATCTACTTGATATTTGTGTAAACGGCAGAAAGCTGGTCAAAATACAGCGTGCCTTTATTTTTATTTTTGCCATTGGTTTCTGCGGCATAAATCTGATTCAATTTGATTGGACCAGGGGAGCTGGCAGGAATATTTGCGTATACGTACTTCCAGCCCTTCCAATCAAGTTTTCCCTGGGCTGTAAAATCAGTAACAAATGATTTTCCTTTCCCATCGGTAAATGAAGCCCTGAGCCAGTGTTTTCCGGAATCACCATACACCCACAGCCCAAGCTTGATCGGCTTGCCGCTGATCGTCCTGCCGGCTTTTCCGTATTGATCCTTGAAATTCACGTAAGCAGTGGAAGTGCCGCTCATTCCAGTAAAATCATAGGAGAGTGACAGGGCATGCGTACCTTCGCGGACCGGATTCGGCCTGCTTGATAAAGCCAGAATGGCAGGCTTTGCTTTAACTGCTGAACCAGTTAGGGAATTCACATCCTCAAAGCCTTCGATGATGACTGGAGGTTTACCAATATTGACAGCTGCATCGGCCTTTGCTTTCCCAAACACCGCGGTCACTTTACCAGATGTCACACTGCTCCCTGCTGTCAGCGTTCCATTCCGGTCCACTTTTCCAACGTTCCCACTGGTTCCCCATTTTATTAGTCCAGGAGAAAGATAGACTTCCCTTCCTCCCTTATCAAAGCCCCTGACAGTAAAGGCTTGTCTGCTTCCAGGGAGAACAGAGGTTGACTTAGGGGATAGAGATAAGGAACCCATATCCGTTACCACTTCCACATTAATCGTTTTGGATACAGTGCCTGATTTCACTATGATCCTTCCCTTTGCTGGCTTGGACCCTGCTGTAAAGACGCCGCTTGTACCGATCTTCCCGATGGAAGAATCAGCAGACCATTTCAGGCTCTTCGTATTGACTGTAACTCCATTATAATATTGATCCTGCCCTTTTAGTGGAATTCCCTTGCTGGCTTTAGCCAGAATTTTTATTGAATCCCCGAGTGGCGAAACAAAAGATGACAGCTGTGAAACAGGGGCGGTGGATACAATCATCAGCGCATTGGATACAGAGCGTTCAAATCCGTCTGAAGGATGGTTCAGTATGGAAAGAGACTGATTTCCTGGCTCTCTTGCGGCATATGTAGTCGAGCCTCCCCCATCCATATTGATGGCTGTATCCATGCCTTTTTTGGAGAGATATCCTGCACCTTCAGCAATGGTCACCCCATCGCTGAAGCCTGGCTGCCGCCCGTCAAACGTTGTTATGTATAACTTTCCATCTTTGGCGGCGATCATGGTCCTTGGAGCACGTTCGGAGTTTTCACTGCCCGCTGACTCTGTAACTCTTCCATCCTTGATAATTAACTCACTTCCTGAAACGGCATGGACGGCACGATCCATTCCACCGTCAAAATTCAGCTGGAACTGAATCTCTTTACCTGTTTCAAGGTGATCTATGAGCCAGGAAGCCTGTGTCCCTGAACCAGCAAGCACCCACTTTCCTGCCGGAATGCTTGAGTTACGCTCAAAGCTCCAGCTCTCCACGGTGGCGCTGAGTGTCTGATCGATGGCAAGGCGGTCTTCTTTTGGCTGCAGCACGAACTCTACTTCATCGCCTGAAGTTTTCGTGGACGGACCGTACCTCGATGTAAACAAGAAGAGGCTGTTTTTCTGTGTATCTTTATTCCTCCCCCTGTTAATGCCGGTCAGGGTTTTAAATCCCGCCTCGCCGGGCAGCTGGATTTTCCCTGTCATTTTTACTTGTTCCTTGATTTCAGCACGTCTGTCCTCCATAATCCCAAGAACGCCTTTTGAAGTCACGCCTGAAGAGATGACTTCACCCGCGGAAATTTGAAGGCCGGTCGGCTGCCCCGTATAGGGTGCAGCCGTTTTATAGAAACCTCCGTTAAATCCAGCAATGACCCTGTAGCCGTTTTTGTCGATTGATTTGGCCTGATTCCTGACCGTATCAACCGAAAGGACTTTTCCACCTCCAGATGTGACCTCCATTTTGATGAAGGGATTGTCAGGATCTACTTCAAGAGTATTAATGGACTCTATATTGTTCTTGCCCTTGAGGCTGTATGAGGTATGGGCCACACTTGGGCCGACCATATAATGGTTTATTTGCTGGACAGTAAAGGCAGATAAATCCAATGCCTGTGCACTGCCTGCCGAAGAAACAAACAGTGATCCTACTAATAATAAACCTGTTAATCTTGTAAAAAAGTTTCTAAACACTTTCATGATGACTGCATCTTCTCCTCTGGATTATACTTAATTCTTAGTTTAATAGATAATTTTACCATATTAACCATTTTCTTTATATATTTATTTGACATAAAATCTTGATAAGAGGGCTATCAAAATGGAAGGAATAAGAATTTTATTTCAAGCCAAAAAATAGTGGTTATTTTTCTTGTTAATCAAACACAACAAACCCCTCATTTTGTCGATGAGGGGTTTGTTAAGCTTTATCTTTTTGTCAGATCATCATATATTATTTTACCTATATTGCTGATGATCTTTTTTCCTTTTATTTTATTACGGAGACCTTCTATTAAAATAGCGGCATAAGCTGTCCGGTCTTTAAATCGGATAATCGCGCAATCATGCTCCACACCCGGCAGCTCGCCTGTCTTATTTGCAGCCCTTACCCGATTGAGGTCCATAAGGGCAGGCAGCTTATCCTGGAATTGCTGCTTTTCCAAAATAGAGAGGATCTCATTTCTGCTTTCCTCCGACAAATAATGTCCTGCTGTAATGGCCTTCAGGCACAGGAGCATATCTCCCGCTGAGGTATAATTGTTTCTTCCTTCTGTGATAGCAGCCCAATCCATCATCTTTCTGCCGAGCAGCGTCTGTGACAACCCCAGCTCATCTATAGTCCTATTTATGGCCCGCATGCCAAGGAGATCAATGCAGATATTCGCCGCGGTATTGTCAGAAACAATAATCATTAGTGTTAATAAATCCTTGACGGTCAGCGTGATCCCATCGGAAAGCGCCTGAATGACCCCTGCTCCCCCCGCCCTGCTGGAAGCAGGAACTTGTATAGGACGATCAAGATGTAACGATCCCCTTTCACTTTCCCGATACGCTGTGAGCAGGATCGGAATCTTAATCAAGCTCGCTGAAGGCATCCTGAGAGAAACATTATGTTCAAATAGCTGCCCATCAATTTCAACGGCTGCACTGATCCGTCCATTTTCGGTCTGCAGCACCTTATGTAAGTCTTCAAACCATGCAGCACGCATCATGCTTCCCCCTTACTTTGCAGCGGCTGTTTGATCATACTCTTTCCCGTCCATGACTTCTTTATTGTATAAATGGCAGGCAACAAAATGACTGTCTTCCGCCTCCTGCCAAACCGGCTTCTTCTGGGAACAGACGTCCATGGCATGCGGGCATCTTGTACGGAAAACACAGCCGCTTGGCGGGTTTATCGGACTTGGAAGATCCCCCTTTAGTATGACCCTCTCCCTTGCATCCTCAATGTCCGGATCAGGGATGGGGATGGCTGACAACAGAGCCTGTGTATATGGGTGTAGCGGAGACTTATACAGCTGGCTGCTTGTGGTCAGTTCCACCATATTGCCTAAATACATAACTGCAATCCGGTCGCTGATCTGTTTTACCATGGAAAGGTCGTGGGCAATAAATAAATAAGTGAGGCCTTTTTCCTTTTGCAGCCTCATCAGCAGATTCACCACCTGGGCCTGCACCGATACATCAAGGGCCGAAATCGGTTCGTCCGCTATGATGAATTCCGGGTCCAGGGCAAGGGCCCTTGCTATTCCAATCCGCTGCCTCTGTCCGCCGCTGAACTCATGGGGATATCTGTTCGCATGATCACGGTTCAATCCCACGTCCTCTAAAAGCTGATAAACCCTCTTCTGCCGGTCCTTTTTGCTGCGGTACAATTTATGCACTTCCATCGGTTCAGAAATAATCTCCATGACTGTAGAGCGGGGGTTAAGGGAGGCATAAGGATCCTGGAATATCATCTGCATTTTGCGGTGAAACGAAAACTTTTCTTTATCCTTTAAGGCATGAATATCCTGGTTATTAAACACAACCTCACCCGCTGTCCGGTCATACAGGCCCATGATCGTTCTTCCCGCTGTAGACTTTCCGCAGCCGGACTCTCCTACAATTCCAAATGTCTCTCCCTTATGAATTTTGAAAGAAACATCATCAACAGCCTTCAACACTTCATTTTTGCCAAGATTAAAGTATTTTTTCAGATTATTAACTTCTAAGAGCACCTGCTGTTTCATGACTTACCCCTCTCTTCTTATGCTCCGTATCTTCTTGCAGCACATAATTCAATTTTATATAAAGTACCTTCCAGAGGTATAATCTCAATGCTTTTGCCTGTCTTAGGTGAATGCAGCAGCTTTCCATCTCCATAATAGATTCCTACATGATGGACAGCCCCCTTTCCTTCCTCATAAGCAAAATAGAGCAAGTCTCCAGGCTGAAGCTGATCCAGTTCAACTGCCCTTCCATCTTCCAGCTGATCATGGGCATCCCGGGAAATCCTGTAGCCATTTGCCTTCGCCATCGTATAACTGAATCCTGAACAGTCATAGCCAAAGCTTGAGACTCCTCCCCAAAGATAAGGAAGCCCTACAAACTGCTCTCCTGCAGCCGCGATACCTGCTCCATTTCCTTTAGGAATGGAAGCTGGATTCGGATAAATCTCCGCATCTCTCCTGGACAGCCAGCCATATCCTTCTGGCGTCTGAACCTTTATTCGATCCTCTTCCTGTGATAAAACAGGCAGGATGGTCTGGAAGCACAATACCAAAGCAGCTTCTCCATCTAAAACAAGCTCTGCTTTTTTGCTTGTAACGACAGCAATCTCACCTTCAAGGTTAAATCCATTGCTATCTGCAAGCTGAGCGGAAGGGATCCATCCGGGATATCCGCGTGTATCCTTCGAGGAAGGCTGACTGTGGCAGATGACATGTGCCCACCCCTCCTTTTCCTCGATAACAAGAACTTCCTCGCCAAACAGCACCTGAGTTTGAACTAGATTCGAATTGCATAGGTCCAGGCTCTTTTCGTAGGAAAGTCCGTTTATCCATTTGGTTATATCCGGATTCCCTCCAATCGCCTCTTTATCTATGTCTCTGGCAGAATCAAAATGAGTCCATACGGTCGCAACCGATGTATTTATAAGCCTTTTCACGATTTACTCCCCTTTTCATCCTGATTGACGACTGTAATCCCAAGCCCTGTGCGCTCTGCAAAGGTGATTTTCCGTCCGCTATAGTGTATTCCACCCTGAATGATCTCTTTGGCAAGCATAAGAGGGGCATCAAAATCAAATCTCGTAATATTCTTTTTGGCTGCGGCAAAGTGGGCTGCAGCCGTGATGCCCAGCCGGGTTTCAATCATACTTCCAACCATGCACTCCACCCCGCATACTTCAGCAAGGGCATTTATTTTTTCGGCCTGATAAATGCCTCCAGCCTTCATCAGCTTAATATTGATTAAATCAGCGCTTCTTGTTTGAAGCACTTCGAAGGCCTGCTTTGGAGTGAAAATGCTTTCATCGGCCATGATCAAGGTGTCCACACTGTCTGTCACCTGCTTTAATCCCTGAATATCAGAGGCATGGACAGGCTGCTCCACAAGTTCAATCCCCAGCCCTTCATCCTCCATTTTCCGGATAATCCTGACTGCCTCCTTAGGCGTCCAGCCCTGATTCGCATCCAGCCTGATTTTAATGCCGTCCCCGACCCGCCTCCGGATCTCCTTTATTCTCGCCAGATCGGTATCCACATCCTTACCTACCTTGACCTTCAGGACATTAAATCCATCATTTATATATTTTTCTGCATCCTCCCCCATCTCCACGGGAGAATTTACACTGACCGTAAAATCAGTTTCAATTTCTGATTTAAAGCCCCCCAGATATTGATAGAGAGGAAGACCTGCGTGCTGGGATAGGCAGTCGTATACCGCCATATCCACCGCTGCTTTGGCACTTGAATTTCCGACAAGAATTGAATTCAATCCTTGAAAAACAGATTCATAATTCAGCAGATTCTGATCCGCAAGAAAGGGTTTTATAATCCCATTTACTGCCCCTTCAATGCTGTCTTTACTGTCTCCGGTTATGACGTGGGTGGGAGGTGCTTCTCCCCACCCCGTAATCCCATTGTCACAAGTCATTTTTACAATAATGGTTTCAGCAGTCTCCACGGTTCTAAGGGCCGTTTTAAACGGCTTTATAAGCGGTACCGCAGCCCGGAACGTCTCTAACGATGCTATTTTCATCCCTATACTCCCTTTCTAAAACAATCATTGTACTCCGCTGTCCATTGCAAGGGTTTTGCTTCTTGTATCCAGGAAGGCAGGTACACCAAGCGGAACACCATAATGAGGGGAGCAATGACCGATTAAAAACCCTTTCAGCGCGGGCTTGTTTGCACGTTTGATATAAAAATCCAGCACCTCATCCAAGGACAGAGATTTCTCTCTTTGAGGTACACAATTATGAAAGTCCCCTACTACTATTCCAGCAGCAGCATCCAATTTGCCGGCCATATACAGCTGATTCAGCATTCTGTCCACGGCTCTTGGCTCTTCATTGACATCTTCAATCAATAGAAGCTTCCCTTTTGTATCAATTTCAAAAGCTGTACCAATCCCGCTTGCCAAAAGGGATAGATTTCCCCCTGTCAAAATCCCTTTGGCTTCACCTTCGACAATCGTTTCAAGCGGGGCCATTTTCTCCGAATAGATAAATTCCGCTGGTTCAAACAGCTGCCTGAAAGCAGATTTAGAGATGTCATCAGCATCTTCCTTCCCAATATCAGAGGCAGGCATGGGACCATGGAAGGTTACTAGGCCGGTATTTTGATAGATGGCTGTATGCAGGAAAGTAATGTCACTATATCCCCAAAATATTTTAGGATGGTCCTTGATTAATCCGAAATCGATCGAAGAAGCCAGGCGTCCTGTGCCATATCCCCCGCATGCGCAGATAATCCCTTTTATTTCAGGATCCAAGAAGCTGTTATGCAGGTCTTCAAGACGTTCTTCATCTGAGCCGGCTAAATATCCGTACTCCCTCTTCAGATTGCTTCCAAGCTTTACTTTTAATCCCATATGCTCAAGAATCGAAAGAGCTCTCTTTAGATTCGCAGAATCAGGAGGGCTGGCAGGGGCAATAATGCCGACGGTATCACCTTTTTTTAGACGGACAGGCTTTGTAGACATAAAAAACACTTCCTTTTTTAGCTTTATAGGCGGTTTCAGTTCAGCGTAAAACGAGCGGAACAAACGATCTAAAAAAGGGATGTTCAAAAAACGAACATCCCCTTTAAAGACTACTCCTTATCTGCCCATTTTAATTCCAAATATCCCACCGGGTGGCGTACAATGCCGGAAACCTTATCGCTTTGTAAATAAGGATTGTTATAGAAGTAAAGAGGGAAGATCGGCGCTTCATCCATAAGAAGCTTTTCAGCTTTGTACATGATTTCGAAGCGTTTCTTTTCATCTGATTCGTTTTTGGCATCTTTGATCAATTGATCATATTCTTTGCTGCTCCAGCCTGTGCGGTTCATCTTTAATCCAGTTGTGAAGTTTTCAAGGAAGTTGATCGGATCACTATAATCGGCAAGGAAGGAGCTCCTGGAAAGCTGGAATTTCAATGCGGTCTGTTCTTCTGTAAAGACTGCAGCCTCCATGTTTGCAAGCTTCACATCGATGCCAAGGTTCTTTTTATACATTTCCTGAAGCGCTTCTGCAATCGCCTTATGCACATCGCTGGTGCTGTAAGTCAGCGTTACTTCTGGAAGCTTGGTGTAGCCTTCTTCCTCCATTCCTTTTTTAAGGAGCTTCTTCGCTTCTTCAACATTGGTTTTAATCAGATCTCCGTTGGTCTTGCGGAAGTCGTTGCCGTCCGGATCCTTAAAGCCATATGACACAAAACCGTAAGCCGGCTTTTCTTTATGTTTGGTCACAAAGTCCACGATATCCTGCTGATTGGCAGCCAAAGCAAAGGCTTTCCTGATATTTTTATTTTGGAAAGGCTCCTTCGTCACGTTGAAACGGAAGAAGTAGGTACCGGCCTGTCCGGAGGTTTTAACCTTTCCTTCTTTCATCAATTCATCTGAGCTTTCAGCTGGTACGCTTGCTACATCAAGCTTTCCAGTCTTGTACATCTGATATTCGGTCGTTGTATCGTTTACGATATCCCAGTGTACTTTGTCCAGCTTGACTGTTTTTGCATCCCAGTAATTTTTATTCTTTTCCATCACAAAATTGCTGTCATGCTCCCAGGAAGTCAGCTTGAAAGGACCATTTCCCACAAAGGAATCTGCTTCGGCAAACCACTTAGGGTTCGCTTTTGCGACTTTTTCATTGATCGGGAAGAAGCAAGGATTTGTAATGACGCTTAAAAAGTAGGCCTGCGGGCTTGTGAGCGTAACCTGGAATGTTTTTTCGTCAACCGCTTTAATATTGACACCGTCCGCACTTCCCTTTCCTGTGTTATAAGCTTCGGCGCCTTCTACAAAGTACGCGAGGAAGGATGCCGGTGAAGCCGTTTTAGGATCTAAAAGGTGAAGCCAGGAATATACAAAGTCCTGTGCGGTAACGTTATCGCCATTTGACCATTTTGCATCTTTGCGGATATGGAAAGTATACACCTTTCCATCATCAGAAACATCCCAGCTTTCAGCAGTTGCCGGCTTGGGCTCATTTGTTTTATCCAGGCGGGTGAGGCCTTCCATCAGGTTATTAAGGGCACTCCAGGAAACGGAGTCAAATCCTACTGGAGGATCGAAAGAGGTAGGCTCTGTACCATTGTTCAGATACAAAACCTTCTCGCTGCCTTTTTTGCCCTTGTCTTTTTCGCCGGACGAATCAGTGCCCGCATTTTCCTTGGCGGTACAGGCAGCCAGACTGAACACTAATAGTGCTGCCATAAATAATGTTAGGATCTTTTTCAAACCTTTTCCCCCTCAATTTTTAATATGTATGTTTTATATCCTTGCTGCCATCTTTTTGGGCGCCCTTTCATCCTGCAGCCAGCAGTCTACCTGGTGTATGCTTGTGAGCCGGGTTTTGTTAGGGTAGACCCTGGAGCATACCTCCATCGCATGTTCACACCTGGCGGCAAAAGGACAGCCGGCAGGAGGAGAAAACAAGTCCGGAGGAGAGCCGTCAATCGGAAGAAGCTCTGCATCATCGGCATCCAGCCGCGGAACCGATCGCAGCAGCCCTCTTGTATAGGGGTGCTGCGGATTATAGAAGATCTCCCTTCGGCTTCCGGTTTCAACAATTTTCCCCGCATACATTACGGCAATCCGGTCTGCAACCTGGGCGACAACCCCTAAATCGTGAGTGATCAGGATAATGGAAACACCCGTCTTTTCCTGTATATCCCGGAACAGTTCCAGAATCTGTGCTTGAATGGTTACGTCAAGTGCCGTTGTCGGTTCATCGGCAATCAGCACCTCAGGCTGACAGACCAGCGCCATGGCAATCACGATTCTCTGCCTCATTCCACCCGAGAACTGGTGGGGATACTGCTTCATTCGGACTGCCGCGCTTGGAATTCCCACAAGCTCCATCATTTCAAGGGCTGCTTTTCTGCCTTCTGCCTGGCCGATGTTTTTATGCTGCCTGATTCCTTCGATGATTTGTTCCCCGACCGAAAGGGTCGGATTCAAAGCGGTCATCGGATCCTGGAAGATCATTGAAATATCCGCCCCGCGGATTTTTCTCATTTCCGTCTCAGAAACGTTTGTAAGATTTCTTCCTTTAAATAGGATTTCTCCTTGTGTAATTTTACCGGGAGGGCTGGGAATCAGCCGCATAATGCTTTGAGAGGTGACGCTCTTCCCGCAGCCGGATTCCCCGACAATGGCAAGAGTTTCTCCTTTATGAAGATCAAATGTTACACCCCTGACAGCTTTCACATCACCGCCATATGTACTAAATGAAACATGAAGATCTTTAATTTCAAGAACTTTTTCCATGATGCTACCTCCTCAGCCTTGGATCAAGGGCATCCTGAAGGCCATCGCCAAGAACATTGAATGCGAACATCGTTGCAGATATAAAGAACGCCGGGAATACAAGGCGCCACCACTGTCCGGTGATGATGGCTGAAAGCCCGTCGCTCGCCATCATCCCCCAAGAGGTATAAGGAGATTGAATACCCAATCCCAGGAAGCTCAGGAATGCTTCAGAGAAAATGGCAGACGGAACAGTCAGCGTAATCTGCACGATAATGGGTCCCATGGTATTAGGCAGCAGGTTCTTCCTAATAATTCTGGTGGTTTTCGTCCCGAAGCTCTTGGATGCCAAAACATATTCAAAATTCTTGATCTGGAGCACCTGCCCCCTGACAATCCTCGCCATGCCAATCCATCCTGTTGCGGAGAGTGCGACAATGATGGTAGTCAGGCCCGGCCCCATTACAACCATTAATAGAATGACGACCAGAAGATAGGGCAGTCCATACAGAATCTCAATAATACGCATCATGATATTGTCCGTTCTGCCGCCTTTATAGCCGGATACCCCTCCATAAAGGACACCGATGACAAAATCGACAAGTGCAGCGACAACCCCGACAAACAGTGATATTCTAGCTCCGTACCAGGTTCTGGTAAACATGTCCCTTCCTAGCTTATCGGTGCCGAACCAGTACTCGCCGGAAGGAGGGAGATTCTGATTCCTCAGGTTCTGCTCGCTGACAGAATGGGGAGAAATCATCGGGCCGATCACCGCCATGATGGCAAGAAGGATCAAGAAGATCAGTCCCGCCATTGCCAATTTATTTTTCCGGAGGCGCAGCCATGCATCCTTCCAATAGGAAAGGGACGGTCTCGAAACTCGTTCTCCCTCATCTTTTTCCTTTACTTTCGGTACAAACCACTCATCAGGAATAACAGATTCTTCGAAACCTTCGTGCTGTTTTCTTAGAGCCACTATTATCCCTCCTTTTTTCCGAGTTTGATGCGGGGATCAATGATGCCATAGGCCAGGTCAACCAGATAAAGCATAATAATTAATATTGCACTGTAAAATACTGTGGTCCCCATAATGACGGGATAGTCCCTCTGATTGATACTCTCTACAAAATATTTGCCCATCCCCGGGATGGCAAAAATCTTTTCAATGACGAATGTCCCGGTCAAAATCCCTGCAGCGAGCGCTCCAAGCAGGGTGACAACAGGCATCAGCGCATTGCGCAGTGCATGTTTAAATACAATTTTTGCAGGCGAGAGCCCTTTTGCCCTGGCGGTGCGGATATAATCCTGTGCAAGTACCTCGATCATGCTCGATCTTGTCAGCCTTGCGATGATTGCCATGGGCCCGGATGCAAGAGCTAAAATAGGAAGGACCATATGCATCGGGCTTGACCATGTTGCAACAGGGAAAATGGGCCAGTTTACCGCAAACTGCTGAATTAATAGAGTTGCCATGACAAAATTGGGTACAGAAATCCCGATGACTGCGAGGGTCATGGCTAAATAGTCAATGATGCCGTTATGTCTTAAGGCGGCCACAACACCAAGGAGGATACCGCATACTACAGCTACCACAAGCGTCCACAGCCCAAGCTCCATGGATACAGGAAATCCCCTGCCGATCAGTTCATTCACAGTAAATGCGGATTGTTTGATAGAAGGGCCAAGGTTGAAGGTAACCAGTGATTTAAGATAGGAGCCATATTGGACATATAGCGGGTCATCCAGATGATAGAAGGAATTGAGGTTTTTCTGTACCGCCTCATTAGTATTTCTATCGGTGGCAAACGGATTTCCCGGTATGGAATGCATTAAAAAGAAGGTCAGTGTTATGATCAGCCACAGAGTAACAAACATGGCGATGACCCTTTTAACGAAATACGAATTCAAGGCCCGTCACTTCCTAACAAAATGATGTTCTCATAGCAAGTTCTGTCATGACCAGCATCGCCTGATACGCTTCCAGTATATTTTTGGCCTGATATCTTACCGTTGTTGTATCCGGGATGATTTCTGTCCCCGGCATTAACGCAGCCCACTCTGCTTGTCCGTAATTCGCGAATTCGATGGCAAGAACCGGTTTATCCGGGGGTGTCAATGGCCTGACTTTGTCTTTATTTTTTATGGCAGCCGCCGTTTTTTCACGAAGGAGCTGTCCGGCTTTTGCCGGTGTAAGGGATTTGGCTGCAGACCTTGAGATGGTCTGCTTTACCGCTGCAGTCGTGATATTTGGGATAAGCTGCTCTGCTTCAAGAGCCGCCCTGTCGTCCCCTGCTACCATTAACAGCGGCACATCATAATAGCCTGCTACATAAGCATTAAACCCAAGCTCGCCTACAGCTGTATCATTTATGTAGAAATTCCTCGCACCGAAAATCATCGAATGGGACATCACCCCCATTAATGAGGCACGCGCGTGATAACCGACAAAAACGGCCCCGCCAAAGCTGGAATCAAGCCCCTGAACCATGGAAAAAGGCTTTACATCTCCTGTGATAAGCTGTGTTTCGGGATGCAGATTTTCTATCAGCAGGTTGTTCATCTTAGAATGGCTGTCATTCACGATCACTTCACTGCATCCCGCATCAAAAGCAGCTGTAATGACATAATTAGCTTCATCTGTCATGATCCGCCGGCCGCGTTCATAATTATGTCTTCCTGAATCCACATGTGTATGGTCCACAAGACCCGTTATTCCTTCCATATCCACTGAAAGATATAATTTCATGCTGTCTCCCCCTTGGTAAAACACAATTTTCTTAAAATTATAGAATATAAACTCTTTTCTGACAATAACAATTATTCATATGATAATGCAGAAAACCTGATTTTTTATTTCATATTAATCCACTGTTTTTAAGGGGGTTAAGTTGTCTTTCCGCTTTTATCATAAGCTTTTAAGATATAGTTATCGCAGCAGGCATGCGTGAATCTCAGCCCTTTTTAATGAAAAACACCAAAAAAAAAGCCCATTTAACCCAGTCAGTGAAATTCCTTCCTGGTTAAATGATGCAAGTTCTTTTTCTCTATTTAATTCGATATCTTCTTATATATAAGCGCTGAAAAATAATGAAAGGGAGGATCTATATGGAGAGCGTCCTGCCGTTCTTTTTCATCCAATTCCTTCATTCTGTCCAGAAGCTCTCTTCTTTCAAGCTGAATTTGTTCCAAAACATTTCGTTCATGCTGTGCAAGCTGTTCAAGGCGCAGCTTTAAGGCTTCTCTCTCTGTGAATTCCATCCATATCCCACCTGTATCTTTTAAGTTGGATTCAGGATAGCATACATCATGATTATATGAATTTGCCTTCTTTTTTAGATTTATAGAATATACAGCGAAATATCATTTCTCAAGGAAAATTTTCCTAGATAAAGGGATATCAAAGCAATTTTCCTACTACAAAACACTTATGTTTTTCAAGTTCAGTCTCTGACATACATATACTGTCCATGTGTTGCCTTTTTCAGCACTTTTTCCTTTTTTGCCAGATTGGTCATAAATAATGAAATGTTTTTAATTTCAATCCCGGTTGCATTCTCTAGTTCCTTTTTTAATTGAATAAGGGGGATCGCTGTGTTGTGGCGCTTAAGGATATTAATTGCTGCGTCTCTAAGAAGAATGGTTTTTTTGTGGTAGCCTTTATTTGCTTTTTCCTGCTTTTCAAGGCCAGCTCCCTTTGCTCCCTCTCCATTGAAGTGTAAGGCTTCCCTCTCATTCCGGTCTGAAGCAAGAGCAGTCCCAGCAATTTTCCTGCTATCCGCTTCGCTGCGTCCCAAAGCATCCAGCTCGCGGAGCCGGTTCATGATTTCTCTTCTTTCTTCCCTGAATTCCTTCATGGCCTTTTCTTCGGTAACAGCCAGCTGCTCCAGCCTTAATTTTAATGCATCACGTTCGTTAAACATTTTTTATTCTCCTCTACTAATTTAGGAAATATTTCTTAAATAAATCAAGAAAAATATATTTAAATAGATAATTTTATTATACATTTTCCTATCGTAGCATTTTTAACTAAATTTGTAAATATTTTGGAAAAAATATCTACAAATTTTTAATGAAATGTTTTATAATAGGCATATCAGCCCGCAAAGGAGAGAAAGAAATGCCAGCCGGCAGAAATATTAAATATCACCGAATAAGAAAATCCCTCACACAGGAAGAACTAGCAACTGGAATCATCTCAATCTCCTACCTATCCAAAATCGAAAATGAGCAGATCACTGCCAGCCCGGAAATCATAGAAAGCTTGTATAAAAGACTCGGTATTGAAGAAGGGATTACAAACGACTCCGCTCTTTCCCAGGAATTACAGGAATGGTACCAAACCATCCTCGATAAAAAGACAGAGAAGGCGGATGAATTATTTACAGAATTAGAATATAAGCTGCAGCAGCCCTCTTCCTTTGATAACATCACTCTATTTGACTTAATCAGCATAAGATATTATCTGACAAAGGGGCTGGTAACCGAAGCTGAAAATAAGGTAAAAGAATTATCCAGTGTCCAAAAGGACTTTAATAAAGAGCTGCTTTTCTACTATTATAAATTTCACGGCAACCTCTTTTATACAAAACACATGTACAGTGAAGCCTATGAAATTTATAAAAGTGCAGAATCTCTATTGGATTCTTCGTTTTCTTCCTATGAGCGGGCAGATATATTTTATTCTCTCGGACTTTCTGCAGGCCATCTTTATAAGCCCTACCTGGCCATCCTGTATACCAATCAGGCCCTCGAAATTTTTCAAAAGCTTTATCTCCGTGAAAGAAGTGCAGAATGCCACCTCCTTTTAGGTATTTCCTTTAAAAAAGTAAAAGAATATGACGAAGCGGAAACTCATTATAAGTGGGCAGGCAAGCTTGCTGAAGAGGAACAGTCCAAGGTCATTAACGGGATCATACAGCACAATCTCGGCCAGCTTTCCTATGTAAAAAAACAATTCAGCCAAGCTCTTAAGCATTTCAGGAACAGCCTCCAGCTGAAGGAGGAAACGAATGTATCAGGAAAGCTGATGACTCTTATAGCCATAATGAATATGTGCTATGAATTTGAGAGGGGTGATTTATTAGAGGAATATTTATATGAAGCAGAAAAATACACAGACAAGCTTCCAGCCAACAACATCCAGATCATTCACGAATACAAGGTATTCCATTATCTTGTGAAAGAGGATTTTGATAGTTTCGTTTTTTACTGCGGAAAGGTGGCCATCCCTTATTTCAAGAAGAACGGTTTATTTCTGCTTGAAGCACAGTATGCGGAAATCCTTGCCTCCTACTACAAAAAAAATCGGAAGTACAAACAATCTTCCTACTACTATGAGTACGCACAAACTACATTAAAAAATCAAATCATTAATATTTAGGAGGAAATATATGAAAAAGACTTTAGCTTTATGCCTCTTGCTGTTCATCTCAATCTCGGGAGCAGGCGCAGGCGGCGCCCCCGGCCATCTCGCTGGAGATGAGTATCCTCCCCCATACAGCCATCTCGCGGGTGACGAGTACCCACCCCCATACTCCCACAACGATCCCACCATATAATTTCCTTTAAGAGCTGTCCCGCAAGTTTTATTACATTCTATTTTCATATGACATAAATCTGTAAAAACAAAAGACAGGAAAAGCGATGTTTCAGAAGCGTATTTATATAAAACTTCCCTATTTTTCAACAAATTGCAGGTAGTTTTGCTATGAAGTGCCAAACTTCCCTATATTTTGTAATATAACCGTAATATTTCTGTGATGCCACTGTTATATTCAATTGTTTATAATAGGTTTAGCACTTCACACCAGGGGGTAAAATACTAAATTGAAAAAAATTATCGCATTCCTGTCTCTTGCAATAATGTTTTTAGGTGTTTCACCATTAATGAGTGAGGCTGCCGCAAGTACCACTTCCACGAAATTTGTCAAAGTCGGTTCGGGAACTCTGAATGTTAGAAAAACCGCATCAGCAAATGCGGCTATTGTATCTAAATTAGCAAATAATACACAAGTCACAGTCTATTCCGAGTCGAATGGCTGGGCTAAGATAAATGCTTCTTCCAAAACAGGTTATGTCAGTGCGAAATATCTTGTTTCTAAAAAGGTCGCCGCACCTGCTTCCGCTTCTTACCGAAGCAAGGCTATAGCAGTTGCTAAAAGCGAACTGGGCACTCCCTATGTATGGGGCGGCATGTCCACGAATGGTTTCGATTGTTCCGGCCTGGTAAAATATTCCTTTGGCAAAGCAGGCAAAACCCTGCCGCGCACAGCTGCTGAAATGTATACAAAAGGAACCAGAGTCAGCTCGATGTCTCCTGGAGATCTGATGTTCTTTGCTCCTAATAAGGCAGCAAGACCCACTCATGTTTCTATTTACATCGGCAGCGGACAAATGATTCATGCTGCTACTTCTGCAGGTGTTTCTTATTCCGCTACCAATAACAGTTATTGGAAGCCAAAGTTCATTGGAGCAAAACGTATTTAATCATATAATGAAGTACCGGGCCTCGTCAGAAGCCCGGTTTTTTTATTGTCCGAATACAACGTTATGCTCTCCTTCTCTTCTCTTTGCGGGCAAGATATGCAGTATACTTCATGGGAGCAGCATGGGTTTCTCTCCACTCCCTTTCGAGCCCTGCATTCCGGAAGGTCACCCTTAGATCCCTGCCGTTGCATTCAATGAACATCGGAAATATCCAAGACGGCTCCCTTTGTGATACTCCATGACGAGATATCCATATTGGCCCCGAAGGAAGAAATCACGCAGACTTACGAGATGGGGATGGAGGGGTATTCCGCTCAGGAGCTGAGACTCTTTAAAGGCTGCAGCCATATCCTCCATCTTTTTTACGGCAGTCTTTTTTCCTCTTTTTTCCTGTATAAATATCTTCACAAAAAAACACAGTACTGGTCTTTCCCTCACCTAGAGTGCGGATTACACGGTACCTCTTATTAAATATCATCGCTTTCCTCCATCGAATAAAAAGGCTGCTTTTGAAGGTTGTCCATGAAGTGCTTCTATCCTATGTATATTACATAACTCGGTAAATTCTTGTACCATGGCCCAGTTCACATATATGAGCCATGCCAATAAATCTGCAAAATTCCTTCATTGGAGGTCTGCTATGCAAAACGTTTCGCAGGAATATGCTTTTGTACGGAAGGTACGTTAAAATAAGACAAGGAGGGATGCATATGCAAAAGGAGCTTTCCTATACGATTGAAGAGGTGTCACAGCTTTTAAAAGTTTCCAAACTGACTCTTTATGATCTGGTCAAAAAAGGGGAACTGCCTGTCTTCCGGGTCGGAAGGCAGATGCGGATTGATGCTGTTGATCTTGAGCATTTTATTCATAATCATAAATCCAGCTCCGGAATATCGGCACCTTCTAAGGATCCAGCTCCATCCAGTTTCAAGAGGAGCACAAGCCAAATCGTTATCAGCGGACAAGATCTGGTTCTTGATATTTTCGGGAAGTATATTGAAAAGAAATCCAGCTATAAAACACTGCGTTCCCACACCGGTAGTCTTAACAGCCTCATTTCGATGTACAACGGAGAATGCGATATTGCCAGCCTCCATATGTTTGATGGAGATACCGGTGAATACAATATTCCGTATATTAAAAGAATCCTTGTGGGCTATTCCTACATCTTAATCAATCTCATGTCGAGAAAAGCAGGAATTTATGTTCAAAAAGGCAATCCACTGCAAATACAATCCTGTAGAGATCTGCAGCAAAAGCATGTCAGAATTGTAAACAGGGAAAAAGGATCCGGAGCACGCATCCTACTGGATGAACAGTTAAGGCTGAACAGCATTCCCGCTAACGGGATAGTGGGATATGACCAAGAGGAAACCAGCCATCTAAGCGTTGCCTCAAGCATTGCCTCCGGGAAAGCAGATGCCGGAATTGGAAGTGAAAAAGCAGCCAAGCTTGCGGGCATTGATTTTGTCCCGCTTATCTCAGAGAGGTATGATCTCGCCATTCTTAAAACATCCGCAACCCAGCCGCTGATCCAAACAGCCAAAGAGATCCTGGATTCTGAAGAATTCCAGACAGAAGTGGCATCTCTTGGGGATTACGACACCGCCCTGACTGGTAAGGTCATGTATGAAACTCAGTAAAAAAGGCCGCTGTATGAATGCGGCCATACTGCTGTATTTCGCTATGCCGCCTTGCTTTTATGACGGCTGCTTTCTCTGTTCTTTAGAAAAAGTCTTGTTTCCCTGGCAGCAACTCCGCTAAGGCCAATGAGCCCTACAAGGTTCGGAATCGCCATGAGTCCGTTGGCTATGTCGGAGAAGGTCCATACCACTCCAAGCTTCAGGTTCGCCCCCACTACAGCCATCCCGACAAAGATATATCTGTAAAACCGGACTGCTTTGCTGCCAAAAAGATATTCCACACACTTTTCACCATAATATGACCAGCCCAGCATGGTCGAGAAGGCAAAAAGAACAATTGCGATGCCAAGTATGATGCTGCCCGCACTTCCAAAAACAGACTGAAAAGCAAGCGTCGTAGCCTCTACACCCGTTTTACCGGATTTCCAGGCACCTGTTGTGATCAGTACCAGTCCTGTGATCGTACATACCACAAAGGTGTCCAAAAATGTTCCAGTCATTGAAACCAGCGCCTGCTTGGCAGGAGAATCTGTCTTGGCGGTTGCCGCTGCAATCGGAGCACTTCCGAGTCCTGCTTCATTCGCAAATACTCCCCGTGCCACACCAATCTGGATGACAGTGGTAACCGCAGATCCGATAAATCCACCGGTGGCAGCTGTACCATGGAAAGCACCAGAGAAAATCAGCTGGAAGGAAGACGGAATTTGATCGAAATGAAAGAGTACAATGATTAACCCGGCAGCGATATAAAAGACCGCTTTAACCGGAACAAAATACCCGGCCACCTTCCCTATCTTCTTGACACCCCCTAATATTACAGCTCCCACAAGTATGGCTGCAGCAATACCTGTAAAGACCGGAGAGATGGAAAAATTGAGCTTCATGGCTTCAGCCACTGAATTAGATTGGACCATATTTCCAATCCCAAAAGACGCACAGGTACCAAAAATGGCAAACAGAACGGCCAGCCATTTTTGGTTAAGGCCTTTTTCTATATAATACATAGGGCCGCCGGAATATTCCCCATTCCGTCCCTTCACCCGAAACTTTACGGCTAAAATTGCTTCCGCGTATTTAGTCGCCATTCCAAATAAGGCAGTCACCCACATCCAAAAAACCGCGCCCGGCCCGCCAATGGCCACTGCGGTGGCAACACCTGCAATATTCCCCATCCCGATAGTAGCGGCCATTGCCGTCATGAGCGCCTGGAAATGGCTTATATCCCCAGAAGAGGAGGAGGATTCGTCATTTTTGCCAAAAGCCAGCTTAAGAGCCAGCCAAAGGCTCTTGAATTGAAACCCTCCCAATCTTATCGTAAGCAAAATCCCTGTACCGACAAGAAGAATAAGCGTGGGCAGTCCCCACACATACTTATTGACAGTCTCTAATACTTGGTCCATGATTTCTAATCTCCTTTTTTACTGGAGACATCGCATGCCTGTATATCTCCGGCACAAGATGCCTGCCCAAAAATAAAAACCATTTCTACAATCGAAATGGTCTCTGGAGATACAAGGAATAGGAAAGATAACCGGATACACACGTACCGGCTGGTCCTATGGCTTGTCTCTGTCCTTTTACCTGAAAGATTATCCGCTTATCTAAAAGCGGATTTGCTCCTTCGGTGCTCTGTTTCCTTAAGCCTGAAAGCTTAAGGGAGTCTCTCCAGAGTTTCGTCCCCATGCAGTTCTACTTGTAAGCCAAGACCTGAGAGTTTCAAAGCTAGAAAGCTAGCTTCTTGCCCCATCGGTAGATCCAAAGATCTTCTCCTGAATGGTTCATCCGAATGCTATTTAAATTATAAAGAACATTATATGGACAACTTCCATACTAAGTCAAGAAAAAATGATATATTAGTATATTTCTTACATTTTTCCAGGGTATCATCCCCTTAAATGAAATCCCGGGCAATCTTGCATTCCTTGTGCGCGAATGTTATGCGCGAATAATGGCTGTGTAGGGATTGAAGAGCTAGGGCTCACTAATTTATGTATGAGGGTATGAGACCTGCTGAGTTTTTCTGCTGATTTTGCTGCCGGCTTCCCTATCCCTGGTCCTCTTCGGACTACTTTCCTCCTCAGACGCCCCTACCTGTCCGAACCTGAACCACCTTCGGACTGCTTTTCTCCTCAGACGCCCCTACCTGTCCGAACCTAAACCACCTTCGGACTGCTATTCTCCTCAGACGCTCCTACCTGTCCGAACCTGAACCACCTTCGGACTACTTTTCTCCTCAGACGCCTCAACCTGTCCAAACCTGAACCACTTCAGACTAAATTCCCTTCACTCCGCTTCAATCTGTCCGAACCCTGCCCCTCTTCGGATCTCCCGCAAAGCCAGCCCTGCTTTCAGCCACACCCCTGTTGTCTATCTGCCGATAAAACAAAAAAACTCCCTCAGACGAAGGGAGCTTTCTGCTGTCTTATTTTTTCTTAGTCAGTCTTCCCAGCAGGTACGCACCGGCTGCTACACCTATTATGGTGTTGGTCTTTTTGTTGAAAACCTGTTTGGCCACTAAATTGATGTTTTGCGGCCTTTCAGCCAGCCGGCGCATGAAGTATCCGTACCAGTCCTGGCCAAATGGTACATAGGTACAGAAGTTATAGCCTTCTGATGCAAGCTTTACCTGCAGATCTTTGCGGAAGCCATACAGCATTTGGAATTCAAATTTTTCATTTGGGATATTGTTAGCCCTTACAAATTGTTTTACATGATTGATCACTTTATGGTCATGTGTGGCAATGGATGTGAATTTACCATTTAAAAGATGCCATTCAATCAGTTCAATAAAGTTCTTATCAATATCGCTCTTTTCCTGATAAGCGATTTCTGCCGGTTCTTTATAGGCTCCTTTTACAATTCGCAAACGGAAGTTCTTATACTTTTTTAGATCTTCCATCGCCTCTAGGAAATACGCCTGAATAACGGTGCCAACGTTTTCATATTCCTCCGAAAGCACTTCCAAAATATCGAATGAAGGCTGCAATCGTTTTGAATCTTCCATGTCCATATTTACGAAGATTCCATAACGGCTTGCTCTGTCTACGATTTCTCTTACATTTTCCAGACAGAAATCATAGTCGATATCAAGTCCTAACTGAGATGGCTTAAGGGAAATATGGGCATCAACCCCATTCTCCTGGATGGCCTCCACTACTTCAAGGATTTGCTTTTTGGCTTCAAGCGCTTCTTCCTTCTTAAAGACAAACTCCCCTAGATTATCAACGGTACAAGAAATTCCTTGGGCATTCAGTTCTTTAATGCTTTGAATGGCTTGTTCCAAATTTGTCCCCGCAACCACACTTTGCGCCCCTAATTTAAGTCCATATTTTTTAGCGGCAGTATTTAGAAGTTCATTTTGAGAGAGTCCCATAAACAAATCTTTCATCATAGCAAATTACCCCTAATTCATTAGTATTTTTTCTACTATTGTAACATATTTTAATATAATATATTTTCAAATATTTTAATACCCCTTCTTCTCCTGGATAATCGCAGGCCGGAAATTTGACGCAGTTTTCATTTCATAGTATGATAATAGTAAGCTGAATTGTTGTTCAGCATTTAAAAAAGCATAATACTCCAAAGGGGAGTAGCTTACAGCCCTGTCGTCAATACGTGGTGGCGTACCATCACCGGCATGGCTGGCAACGTAACGTTGTTTGCGAGACCTTTGCCATATTGGTAAAGGGATAAAACTGATTATTTCAAGACCTTTGCCAGCTTTGGTAAAGGTCTTTTATATTTTTTCAGGAGGGATGAATCAGGATCTGTACTGCTCCAATGACCATCAACGTTTCAAAAAAACCACTAATGGAGGAATAAAAATGAAAAAATTGTTAGCAGCCATTATTGCTTCGGCCATACTGTTCACACCTGTGGGAAGTTCCGTATTCCAGGATCATCAGACGGTTGAAGCAAAAGGATATAAATCAGGAAAACGAAGCTTTCAAATGAACGGAAATACAACAAACCGCAGCTCCTACTTTCAAAATAAAAAACAAAGTCCTGTTACATCCGCTAAGCCTGCCGGGAAACGCAGCTTCTTTAAAGGCGGTCTGATGAAAACCCTCATGATCGGCGGCCTGGCTGGATTTCTATTTGGCAGCCTATTTGCACACATGGGAATGATGGGCTCGCTCCTTGGTTTACTGGTCAATATCCTGGCCATTTATATCGTATTTTCTTTGATCCGTACGATTTTCTCTTTCAGAAATAAAAATAAACGGAATGGAAGGGATTCTGCCTCATGGAGAAATTAATCATTTCTGAACAGGATATCATCAACGCAGTCTGTTTATATATCGCAAGAAAAAAACAAATAAGGCCTGAAGAAGTTGAAGTGGAATTGCTGTATGAGGATGATTATGGATTTTCAGCTGAAGTCTATACCGGAGGACGAAAGCAGGTACTGATCACCGCCAACCTCATAGAAGCATTGCGGCTATTCCTAGACGAATACCTGCACAGGGATCCCTATGCAGGCATCACCCTGGTCCTTGATGACGAAGAAGGAATTATAGCGGAAGTCAGCCAATCCTAAAAAAAAATTTATGGCTTAACCGGGGTCTATTTTAATCCCGTTTCATATATTTAGATGAGGATAAAAAAGCGCTTTATATCCATCCCATCGAAAATAGGTGAGACCGCATGTTCGTTGTGTATTTTTATGAAAATAAAAATTTGCTGCTGAATCAGCTGCTGGCACGTCTTCCCGAGGTGGGTGCACCTTTAACCATCAAAGGGCGAAAAGGCAAGATTTCGAGTGTGGAATGCATCGATGACAATAAAAAATACATTGTACAGGTCGAGCTAGCAGCCGTAAATAAAAACAAGGCTCTCCTCGATCCAGCTAAAAAGAAAAAAAGATAGCAGCGCTCCATAAGTAAACAGCCCCCTGGAGGCAGATAAAAAAACTGTCTCCAGGGGGCTTTTCGTTTAATTTGGTTAAGATTCCTGGTGGATGGTTTTAACTCGTCCAACCCGGCCATCTGTAAGCCTAACCTTGATTCCATGCGGATGAAAGCTGGAATTTGTTAAAATATCCTTTACTGTCCCGCTGGTGGTTTTCCCTGTTCTTTGGTCAGCCTTTAAGACAATGTCTACAGAAATGCCAGGCTTGATATCACTTCTATTCTGCGGATTCATCATGTGCCCATTTTTCTCCGCTGATTACTGATTTTCTTAGTCTGCTGGCTTTTCATTTTCTTTCCCTGCTGGACATTGCCAGTGACGGGCCTGCCGCCTGCGGACTGGTTTTTTTTGTTGGCAAGCTGCTGTTTGATCGCATCCTGAAGGCTTACTTTCTTCTTTTGTGCGTCCTGAACCTGCTCAGTATTGTTTTCTGCCATATCTTCTTACCTCCTGATTGATTCATCTGGCACTCTTTTTAATAAAAGAATCTTACAGTACATACAGTATAGCCCATTCCCGCTGATAGGGAAATTTAATTTTTGAAGGAAAAACATCGATTTAAAAAAAGACACTCCTTATTAAAAGAAGTGTCTTCCTTCATCACGATTTTTATGCCAGCTCAATTCCGCCGGTAACCCCATAGGTTTGGGCGGTCACATAACTGGATTCCGTTGATGCCAGGAACACATACACCGGAGCGAGCTCCACCGGCTGCCCTGCGCGTTTCAGCGGCGTTTCCTGACCGAATGCCGGGATCTTTTCTCCAGGCTGGCCTCCGGAAATCTGCAGCGGAGTCCAAATTGGACCTGGCGCCACTGAATTTACCCTGATGCCTTTGGATGCCAGCTGCTTGGCCAGTCCTCTAGAAAACCCATTGATGGCAAACTTCGTAGAAGCGTAGTCCAAAAGGTTCGCGCTTGGATTATATCCCTGTACAGATGTAGTCGTAATAATGGAGGCTCCTTCCTTAAGATACGGAAGCGCTGCTTTAATGGTCCAGAACAGGGAGAACACATTGATTTCAAATGTGCTGCGGAGCTGTTCGGTCGTAATGTCCATAATATCCTCTACGGCCTGCTGTTTGCCTGCAATCAATGCCAGGATATCCAGTCCGCCGAGCTCCGAATTGGCCTTCTCCACCATTTCCTTACAGAAAGCCTCATCGCTTATATCTCCAGGGATGAGCACGGCCCTGCGCCCTTCCGCTTCAACCAGTTTTTTGACTTCTTCAGCATCCGGCTGTTCGACCGGCAGATAGTTAATCGCAACATCCGCTCCCTCACGTGCATAGGCAATGGCCGCTGCACGGCCGATACCAGAGTCCCCGCCAGTTACCAGCGCCTTTCTTCCTTCAAGCTTCCCTGAGCCCTTATAGCTCTTTTCCCCGCAGTCCGGAAGCGGGATCATCTCCCCCTGTACCGCTGGAGGCTCCTGATATTGTTTAGGAAAATCGTCATTAAAATATTGAGTTAAAGGATTTTTAGATTGTGACATAGTATCCTCTCCTTCTTGTTAAATAAGCATCTATCTTGAAATTCCCTCTTCTTTTTAAAAATAAACAAAGAATAAAGGAAAAATGATAAGGCCAATCTATTATGGAAAAGGAGGAGAGAACAATGGGAAAAGACCGCCAGGAGAAAAAGCTGAAAGAGTCAAGACGTGTGGAATCTGACAGAGACCAGGCCCTTCATTATGATGGGGCCACAAGGCTTCAAAGTCCAGAGGAAGCAAGGGAAATGAATAATCAATCATAAACCCCGTAAAAGCTCCGGTCTTATTCGGAGCTTTTTTTCTTTGAAAAGCAAGAAAGAAAAGAGTACAGAAAAACCGTACACTTCTCTCATCAGTCTATTAAAAATGCTTGACACTTATAGTGGCGACAAATTCTTTATTCTCATTGGGCTCGATAGACATCATGCCGGTTACTTCATCTGGAAGCTTCAGATTAGGGGCATTCGTGATCCAGCTGTATGGCTCGATCGCTACAAAATTACTCCTGCCGTCCGCCGTGAATAATACCCAATGCTTAAACCCTTCTGCCGCGTCATAGGCAAGCTCAATTCCCAGGCTTTCATGCCGGATCAGGGCCTTCGTGTTCTGGGTCATAGGAAACGGCGTATCGAAACGGACATCTTGCAGATGCATCCCCTTTGCAAGAGGCTCCTTATAATCGGTTGCTTTCAGCTCTCCTGTCGGCAGATTCCTATCGTTGAGTACCCACTCCTTCTCTACATCCATTTGAAGAGTGGAGGCTTCATTATCAAAATAGAACGTAGTATGATAGCCTAATCCGAAAGGCATGAGTGAATCTCCTTTGTTTGTGACTTTTAAGGTCTGTTTTAGTCCTTCATTCGTCAGCTCAATCTCCATTTCTAATGTGAACGAATGTGGAAATTGATCCATAATATGCGGAAAATCGTCCGAAACCAGGGCCGTCACCACCCGATTTTGATCACTGTCCATTTCTTTTACTGTCCACTCCTTATCGTGGACAAATCCATGGATATGATTTTCTTCTTTCTTACGGTTCATCTCCAGATGATAAACCTGCTGATTAAACGTGAAAGTCGCATCCTCGATTCTGTTCGGCGGGATTAAAACCGGAGTTCCGTAGACCATTCTCCTTGTTTTATATTCCTCTGCATCACTTGTAGTTCTTAAAAGCTCGGCCTCTTTCGTTTTATCATACAAAGAAATTATATTGCTTCCTTCGCTCGGCAAAACTACTGCTCTAAAACGATCATTTTCCAGTTCAATACCCTTATATTCCAAATACTTCACTGATCTAACTGCCATAAATACAGCCTCCTATTCATTCACTCGATTCTATTATTGTGGATAATTTATAAAATACTAAGCGTCCAAAAGACATTTTGGACCTGGTTTATTCATTAGTCAAATAAAACCTTTCACAAAGAGCAAAAAAAGCCCAGCCTGCGGCTGGACTCATCTTTTACAACTAGACATTCTGAAAATTGGATTCATAGCACATATCAATCGCTCTCATATTATTGATGGAGCTTTCAAGAGCATATGCAGGCTCTGTGTCATCCAGGACCGCCTGCGAAAAATGCTCAACTTCCAAAAGATAAATATCGCCATGTATCCTTTCAACACGCTCCTGTTTATCCTTCTGGACAATCACAAGTCCTTCTCCCCCGAAAAGGTCCGGTCTAAAAGGCCTTGGAACGAGAATCCTTCCCTTCGTCCCTATAATCTCATATTCCTGTCTTGAAAACATATCCATGCTGCAGTCAAACACTGCCTGCACACCATTTTCAAGAGTGACAAACCCTTCAGCGGAAAGGTCCACACCCGAAACAGGGTCCAGCTGTTTTTTCGCTTCAATATGTAAAGGTTCCGTGCTCAACACATTTCGAATAGCATGCAGGCAATAGCATCCTACATCATAAATACTTCCACCGCCCATATCCTTATTCATCCGGATATTCGTTTCCCGCTGCTCCAGGAAAAAAGAGAAGGAAGCTTTCATCATTTTAACTTCGCCGATTTCCCCTGAAGCGATAATATCCCTGACACGCTGGTGCTGGGGATGAAATTGATACATAAAAGCTTCCATGAACTTCACGCCGTTTTTCTTTACAGCAGCCTCGATGGCCTTTGCTTCCTCTGCATTTAATGTCATCGGTTTCTCACAAAGAACATGTTTTCCATGCTCCATGGCTTTAATGGCCCATTCCATATGCAAATGGTTAGGGAGCGGGATATAGACCGCATCAATATCAGGATCCCTGAGAAGTTCCTCATAGCTGTTATAAAACTTAGGGATTCCCAGTCGCTTTGCTGCTTCTTCAGCTTTTCCGCTTGCGCTTGCAATCGCTGTCATTTTTGCATTTGAAGCCCTGTTGACTGCTGGAATCAGTTGAGTCTGAGCAATATCAGCGGTGCTTAATACACCCCATTGAACGTGCTCCATCTTTTGTCCTCCTTTTACATTCTAAGTTTTTCTGACTGAAAATTTGTGCCATTTAAAAAATTATAGCACCCCTGCACTTAGTTTGAAAAGTAAACAAAGATGAATCTGCTGTAAAAAAACAGCATCTATCCGTCTGGCCACGTGCATCAATGATCTAATTAAACTCAAATATAACCACATCTTCCCTTCTTTGAGATATCTGATCAAAGAAGATCTTCATTTCCCCAGGTCTTTGAAAATGAAATAACTGATTTTACAATTTCACCTTTCTCTGAAAAACTCCTGACCTTTCATTCCGGTTTCTTAATGGCTGCGGCTATTTCTTATTATGGGACAGCCGCTGCTGCCTCCATGAGGGGAGATCTCGCCTTAAGCTGTGAAAATCGGTAATGGCAAATTTCATGGCATTGGGGGCCTTTTGAAATATTCATAAAGAAGAAATGGCTGGAGGAACCGCCCTTTGCCAGTGACAGGCAGCCTTTGAAGAATTGAAATTCCATAGTACTTCTGAAAATCTAGAATGCAGTAATTTTCCCTGGTCAATGATGCTCAGGTAATTCTTATAGCATAGCGATCAACAATGCACATATAGTTAAATATAAATGCCTCATACAAAACAAGGGGGTTTTGTATGCTAAAACCTCATTTACGTCCCAAGGTTAAGCAGGTGCTGGGAGATGATTTTTCAGGTTTATTGAATGAAGTGGCCCCTTTTATTGAACCCAGGGTGGATATATTCGCATCCGATGCTCACTATATTATTTCTGTTGATCTGGCTGGGGCTGGAAAGGAAGACTTCTCTGTTAAATTACGAAGAAACACTTTAATTGTTGAAGGTACCATACAAAATCTCTTTGCTCAAAAAAGCGTGAAAATGATATATGGTGAACGTTTTTATGGCTCTTTTAGAAAAGAAATGCTCATTCCCGAGAGCTGCTTATTGGATTACCTGTCCGCATCATTTGAATCCGGAATATTATGGATAACTTTTCCGTTTTTAAAAGGAAACAATACTTCCGGTGATTCATAATCCTCAATGAAAAAGGAGAATACTGATGTCAACCATTAAATATCATACTTTACGAATTGATACTATGAATAGTTCATCGGGTTTTTTTGCAGGAGCCAATATACAAAAAGGCAGGCAGAGTCAATCATTCATCAATGAAGGGTTTGGAACCATTAAAGGTCAGCATAATAAAGTAAACATCAGTACCGGCACCGTGAAAAAAAAATCTTAAAAAGGAATTACCTCGATGGATGAAGAAACAGTACTAAATAAACTGGATGAGCTGTATCAAAAAATAAACCAGCTTGAGCAATCCATCCCGGACAAGAACACTCCTACTATAATTATTAAATTGGATGTCAAGGATCTTCATCTGCAGGAATTAAAGCTTGAAGAGCTTGCATTCCACCTTGAAAAACTCGATATTCAAGATCTCAGCGGCATGCTAAACCTTGGAAATACGTTTTCTCCTGTTGTCCATCGAAAACCAGATGCAAATTCTGAAAGTCCATCTTCCCAATCAGACCCGCAGGAATATGAAGATATGGAAAAAGAGAAAATCCATGATATTGACATAAAGATCAATGGAAAATCTATGCCTTTTACAATAGATTAGGGAAAGGATGTTAACTTTGAAACGTTTCTCCCCCTCTTTTTTTATTGGCACTATCTCCATCGGAACAGTGGAAGGAGCATCCTGTGTGAATCTTGGAAATAATCTTCCCAGTGGTTTTGTTAATTACAAAAAACACAGCCAGGGATTTGGTTCCATCCACGGGGATCACAATGATATCCATGAAATCTTAGCTACGATTAAGGAAAAAGATATTCAAGATACTTTCCATTATGATGCTCTCCAAAATGAAAGCGATGAGCAGATACTTAATAAACTGGCAGATGAAATGTTAAACACTGAACTGGAAATTGAAGAAGAAGATGAAGATCTCTCCTAACCTCTATATGACTATTTCTCTTGTGTTTGCTGTATAGCACAGGTTCAAAAAAAATAAAAAGGGCAGCCAATGAAAAATGGGCAGCCCCTGTGATAGGTCCTAGATAATAACGGATTTTTCTCGGTAATCCTTGTCTATAAAACTAAATCGTCTGACCTTGGGCAGAAGGAATAAAGTCTGGATCAATGATATTTCCATCATTAACATCCGGATCTGCAATTAATGTCCAGTTTGCCGTATTTGCAAACATCCCCGCCTGGATCCCAAAACCGTTGTTTGTCTTCCTGTGAGATGACCAGCCAGGCATTTGGTTTTGTCCCACTCCTAATGAAGCATTTGTATTCTGCGAATTAATGTTGATGATCCCGACTCCTGCAGGAATTGCCATCTATTCCACCTCTTACTTCGACTTATTTTTTGGCTGCATATGTTTATAATAAATTATGCTTTAGGCTGAATGTCAGTGTCATATTTTTAGTATGCCTGACTTTGAACATTCGGACCTGCTGTAATATTATTTATTTGGCCATCCACAATATCCGGATCCAATATGACAGCAGTATTTTCACATACCAGGATAAATCCCGCCTGAAAACCAAAGCCAGAATTAGTCTTTCTATGTGCCGACCATGCGGGCATCTGGTTCTCTCCTATTGCAATGGCTGAATTCGTATATTGTAAATTGATATTGATAGCCCCGACATTTACACCCACCGTCAAGCTGATTCCCCCCTACAGCGGCTCAGGCCTCTTTCCCTCCATGAACATCTTCAATAGGCGCATCCATTACATCCTGATCTGATACCAAAGCAGCATTTTGGGACAGTATACTCGTTCCAACCGTTTTCCCTAATCCGGAATTTGCTTTTCGATGTGAACTCCAGTCAGTTAATAAATTGTCTCCGATCGAAACCGCAGAAGCAGTATCTATTACATTAATATTGATTTCTTTAACATCCACTTGGGTTCCCAACGAACCATCTGCACGGTCCATTCTTGATACAGATTGATTCTGGATAGGAGTATCCAGGATATCATTATCTTGAACATTGCTATAATTCTGCCACACAGCAGAGTTACTGACAGATCCAAAGCCATAATTATTTTTGCGGTGTGAGGACCAATTATTTGCAATATTTGTACCTACAAAAATACCCGAAGCTGTATCAATATTATTTACAGCTATTTGTTTCATACGAATTTTTGTAAATAATCGCATTTGACTAACTCCCAACAATAGAAAAACACATGTTTTATTTAGCTTATGTCACCCAATCTTTTTGGTTCACTTAAATAAATTAAAGCCGCGGCCATAAGATCTCATAACCTACCTAAAGGCACTCCATTTTCCTGTTTGACATACCATAGATGTAAAAAAGGAGCGTCACAATGTATTACTACAACCCATACCCACAGTTCCCGGTACATCGTCAATACCCGGCAGTCGATGTCTCAACCTTTGGTTATTCTGTGACAGCCTTTCAAAAAACAGTGAATGAAGCCAGCAATATTCTAAAAAGATTTGCAGACCCACACTTCGCCTCCAGCCTAATGGCAGCAGCCCAGGCCGGAAATCAAACAGAAGTGGACCGCTTAATTAAATCCATTGGCGTCAGCACACCCGTCACAGCAAAATACACTCCCTCAGGAATACTGCTGACCATCCATGCCGAAGCACAGGGCACACAGTGCTGTACTTTAACGATGTATCTTAAATGGGGTAAATAGATTTATTTTATATAAGGTAGAACCAGTAAAAATTTTTATAGAGCTATAGAAAAAAACCCTTGATTAAATCAAGGGTTTCGGTATGGTCCGAGAGGGAAATGAACCCCCTGCCCGACTGGGGCAATTATTATCATGCCTAAATTCCAGGAATATGGAAATGGGAACTAGACCGGTACTAATTATGGAACGAATAATGATTTTAACGACAATCCCGGCTCTGCCTTTATTATTTCTTGCTTTTTGAAGTTGACTTAGCTTTGGCTTGTTGCTTTGCTAATTCCGTTTTCTTTTTCGCTTCTTCAGCCTTTTTCTTAGCTTCTGCTTTCCTCTGGTCGATTAATTTCAGAGCTTGAACCGTTTTTCCCACATTCCCCTTGCTCTGTACGAATACAGGCAATACTTCATCAAAGGATTTTTTTGTAGCCTTTGTAATAGACTGAACCGACAAAATTTGTTTGTAAGAAAGACCCGCATCTACCGCTTTTTGAATGGATTCTTTGCTGGCTGCTTTCTTCTTAACAAGTTCTGCCATTGTTTTTTCCTTTTGAGCTTTTGGCAGCTTTGCTACTGGTGCATCTACTGCTGGCGCAGTTGGCGTTGGAGGTGGTGTTACCACTGGGGCAGCAGGAGTTGTTTCCTCTGCTGGTGTTGCAGCCTCTTCTGCGAATGCGGCTGTTGTTGGTATGATTAGGCTTACTGCCACTAATGAACTCATTACTGCTTTTTTCATAATACTTATTCATCCTTTCTAATATTTCTTACATGATTTTTATCGACCATTCCTCTTATTTCTTCATACATAGATAGGATATTTCTTGAAAGAAAACAGACGGTATCCAGGCTTATATGTGTGACTTGCCCATTTAATAAACCTATTAAAGTTACTTCGCACACTAATAAAGATTAGTGAATAAAACATCAAGGGAATTCTGGCTTCTGGCAGGAAGTTTTTTTGTTTGTGGGTTATCAACCAATGGTTTAATTGGAACCCATTTAATCCCGGCTTTATGGAGCATGGCCCGTCGGAAGTTACCGCAGCAGGTATGTTAGCGTTTATTACGAGGGATTTCACTTGTTTTTTTACCAACAGCTTTAGATTCTACATCTATGATGAGCTTAACTTTGGAGCTGATTGCGTTTTTGCCTGGTGAGAAGTGCATGTTTCCGATATTCACTTTACTAATTGGCACTCCGCCATCAACAAGTTTTCTTACTGTGTCTGGTGTGCGGCAGATGAGAAAGATTTTTTGGTGCGGAGCCGCTTTATGAATCGTATCGATTGTTTTTTGGATGGTCCAGAAACGGACTCCTGCTCCTGAAGATGTAGCGGTTGCTGTCATCAGCTGCTGCTGCAGGGCATCCTGTGCTACTAAATCATCAACTACCAGAAGCAGGTTGGCGCCAATGCCAGTCGTCCAGGAAACGCCTACTTGTCCGTGGATTAAACGGTTATCAATTCGAGTTAATAAGATATTGGGTGTATTCATTGTTATCCTTCTTTCGCTTTTAAATTAGATGTTCAAAATGGCAAAAGTGTTAGGGTGATTATTGAGAACGGTTACAGGCTTAGCCGGATTATATTCTCCTTTATTGAATGCCTCGATTGCGTCTGACTTTGAAGGACCATTCGCGATCAAAATGACCGTCTTGGAGTCCAGCAATTGTTTCAATCCTAATGTAATCCCTTGTGTCGTCGTACTCCCTCCTTTGAAGTATTTCTTCCCTACTTCCTGAGTTGTATCATCCAACTCAACAATGTGCGCCTCGTTTTCAAGGCTTGCATTTGGTTCATTGAATCCTACATGGCCATTTACACCGACACCAAGTAGACTTAAATCGATTGGGCCGGACGACCTAATAAACTCATTTACCCGTGTAAGTTCGGATGTTAAATCCTTAGCCTTTGCATCAAAGAAAACAATTTTCTCTTTTTGAATATCAAGCGGATGGAATAAAAGTCTATTTAAATAGGAAATACAGCTTCCTTGACTTTCTTCACCCAATCCAACCCACTCGTCAAGCCCAACAAAACGGCATTGAGACAAATCTAGCTTTCGACTCTTTGCTGTCTCTACTAATCTTTCATATGTTCCGATTGGTGTATCGCCGCCGGCGAGACAAAGAAGAGAGTCAGGTTTCTTTTGTACCTGTTCGATAATTTTCTCCACTGCTCTATCTGATAATTCATCATAACTTTTTGTTTCTATATAATTTACAGCCATTGATCTTTCCCTCCTATTTCTTTTCTGCAATCACTACATTTATAGTAGATTTCCTTAGCTCTTCCACAATGTCTACAGGAACTAGATGATCCGTGAATTTGCGAATAATGAAACTAACGGCGAAATCTAGTGGAGTACGAACATTTGAAAGTCATATCATTGATATGACTTTTTTTGTTCATTTATGTTCATAATCTATTACTCCTACATTAAAACCGTGAGTACATCGAATTTTGGGGCTTTCACAAGATGGAGTTACTCTTAAACCTGCCCGTATTGAATAAATATTTGGTATACAAGGAATGTGGCTTCAAATGCTCTTCGGTATTTAAAAATAGTACAATCGATCCTATTTTAGTGTATTCGCCCTTCAAACAGAGTATCCTTTTTTTGACTAACCCCTCCTTAAGTAAAACAATAAAAAAAGCCGCCTAAGCAGCCTAGTGTTCTTCTACTAACGCACCCGTTAATTTAAGTGAAATAAATCATAATAACAAAAACGAAAGTAAGGTACCCCTCTCGCGGATAGCATATTTTCGTTTCTTTGTTGAGGTCTTGTTAGAATAATGTTTTTATTTTTTCTCTTATATTGTTTATAACTTTTTGTCCTGTGTTTACCTCTGTAAGAGTAATATCCCACATCACAGCATTTGTAATTGGATTGGAGTCCTTGTTAATTATTTTTATGGTAAGGTCATTTACGCCATCTAAAGGGATTTGAAAATCCTCCTTGCCTGTGAATGATAACCCTAACGAATAAATAACTGTTCCGCCACTAATGAATTCTATGTCACTACCTTCTGTGCTTGCAGCGTTAATTACATCGTCCGGTATGGCGACATAGCCTGTTATGTTTTTATATTTACCATCTAAGTGATACGTGAATTCATTGTTTTTCGTATTATTTCTACTATACAGATTTATTTGAGGCTTGACCTCTTTCCGGTCTACTTTAAAGCTGGACAAGCTTTCATCCCACTGTACAGACCCATCTTTTAAAATCAGTTCATTCAGAGCTAGGGTTTCCCCTCCCCCTTTTTCTAGATAATTATTGATACCGCCAATAATTATAATCGTGCCAAGGGCAAGTACAATAGCAATTAAGATTATTTTGCAAATCCCTTTTGGTTTATCTCGGTCACCGGTGACTATTCGCTGTGCCGCAAATCCTACCACAGCACCTAATGAATTAATTATGATATCGTCTACATCAAAAGCTCCTAAACCAGAAAACATTTGTAGGGTTTCTAGTATTGTTATAGACAAAATAAAAAGGCTTATAAAGCGTCTAAAGCTACATCGAAACAGGAGTGGAAAGATAATCCCAAAAGGGATAAAGGCTACAAAATTTCCAACCTCAAAAAACCAAATTTGAAAGTCTTTACCCATTGGATAATGCAATGGAATTATTTCAGGTATTAAATTAAATCGTATCCCAGAGTCTTGCCCCAAAGAACCTCTATTGAAACCAAGAAACAAGAAATAGAAGGTCAAAGCCGTATATAATGTTAACAACACAATCGTTATTTTCCGCAAATTTCCTTGATACATAATTACAATCCTTTCTTTTCTGGATAGTGAGTCTCGTCTACAGGAGAACTCGAAACTTTAGAGGAACTTGAACATTCCCCTAACGCCACAATGATTAAAGTAAACTTAAACTCCATAATAACCCTCTCGCACTCGCACGTTTTCCAATTATACGATTAATTAAACAGTGTTGATTGTGGAGTTTCAGTTTTTTATCAACTCTATTTTACTAATTCTTGTTGAGTTAACCTGCCCGTTAGTAAAACAAAAAAAATCTGCCGAAGCAGCAAATGATCTTCAACTAACGCACCCGTTAGCTTAACAAGATAGCACTATAAAAGTTTAGACATATAGTATTCATCAACAAATTCACCGTCAATGTAAAGCGAATCTCTTTTTGTCCCTTCAATATCAAATCCCATTTTTTTATATAACCGCAATCCAGCCTCATTACGAGTTACTACTGATAATTCTAAACGATGAATACTATGTTCCTTTGCCCAAATCTGTAAATGTTTAAATAGTTTTGTCCCTAGCCCAATCCCTCTATATACACTTAAGATACCAACAACAAGATATGCGGAATGCTTATTTCTTTTGGCGTTGCCACCGATGGCAATTAGGTATCCAACTAATTCATCATTTACCTCTGCCACAACTATAGTTGAATTACCCTCTTTTTTCATAGCTTCTATTCTATGTCCTTGTTGTTCAGGTCCAATGTTCCGTTCACCTGATTCAAAAAGCATATATTGGGACTCACTTTCAACTCGCTTAATCAAATTTACTAATCTTTCTGCATCATCAAGTTTTACTTTTCTGATTATCATTAGAATCTCCCATTAACTTCTTTATTCGATATTATACAGTATCTTTTTGAACTACTCCTCCGTTAGTTCAACAAATCAATAAAGCCAGCTAGAAATGTAGCTGAATCTTCAACTAACGCACCCGTTAGTACAACAAGGAAGATCTGAATAATGTGATAGGCTGGAAATAACCACCAACGTTCCTGGATTTGAGCGGAGGGGGTTGTTTTTCGTTCTAAAAAATATGATCAGGGCAATCAAGGCGATCATCTTATTTTCCCTTCTCTTATTATCGATGCAGTAAAGTCAGGTAGATTTGAATAGCCTCTTTTGTGGTTGGAGCTTTGAGAAAAAGCAAACAGCCTGCAGGTTAAAAATTAGTATCCAGCACATTTATTTTGTAAAATACATATAAAATTACTTAAAAAATGAGGCTGAGGCGATTGGTTAAAAAAAGTGTCAAGGTACAGGTCGAAAGTAATGAATTTGAATGGAATGCAGAAGAGGGGCTATTTACATTTGATGGTGCGCCTGCCCTTCTTTTTTGGGACTCAGCCATTGAATTGTTCTTGAAAACAATAGAAGAGGTTTCTGGCTGTGATGTATCCAAAACCGTTTTTGAAGCAACTGGATATCGAATGGGGCATTTAGTCAGTTCCTATTATGAAGGAAGAAGCAATATTGAAGATCTTCTTGTTGAATACAGTGACATATACAGGAATGCTGGCTGGGGTAATGTAGAGATTGCCTATTATTCCTTTGAAGAAAAACGTGCATTGATTCGATTAAGGAATAGCTGGGAACATCGGATCTTTAATAACACTGATAAAGAGAATGCAGGTGTTATACTGCCAAGTCACTGGGCGGGCGTGTTTACAGGGTTATTTAAACAAAACGTCTGGTATAAAGTGAATAAGTCCCAGCTCAAGGGCCATGAATATGATGAGATTGAGATTTTCCCATCCAATATGACAGCAGCAAGAAACATCCATCAATTATCGAGGCAGAAGGAGCAAGAGAGCATCCAGAGCCTGGAACAGAAGGTAAAAGAAAGGACTGAAGAACTCTCATCTCTTGTGATGGAACTCTCATCTCCTGTAATACCCGTTCTGGAAGATGTCCTTGTTATTCCGATGGTCGGGAAGTTTAATGAAGAACGAATGTCCATTATGATTGAAAGGTCTTTGTATGAGCTATCCAGCCAGCAGGCTCAATTCCTTTTGATTGATGTGACAGGTCTTTCACATTTCGATAACTATGTGATTTACGGGATACAACGGTTAATTCGTGCAGTACGGCTCCTGGGTGGAGAATGTTATCTTGTTGGCATTTCTGCTGCCCTAAGCATTCAGTTTACAAATTCTAATCTTGTGGATATGACAGGAATGAATACCTTTTCTACACTGCAGAAGGGTGTAGAATATGCCATCGGCCAAATTGGTTATGAGTTCGTAAAGAAAAAGGGAAAGTAAGCCTCCATTAACGGCGTGACATGGAAATCATGGCGATGACAATCAGCGTTACTAATATGTAAATCTTTTTTCAAGTAGGCAGCCCCACCTCCATACACATCTGTAATCAATAAGAAAATAAAAGAACAGCGGAGAATCCGCTGCTCTTTTACGTTGATTGCATTTTCCAATCAACCTCTCCATCACTTTCACTCTCCACTGTTGAATGATGCTCTAGTCAATAATAAAAAGGATCACCTAATGATTTTTGATTTTGCACATCAATACAAAGAATCATTCAATGCCATATTTCCCGTGGGTTTCTTTATTAGTAATGTTTTTTTTAGATATATACAGATTTTTAGTGTTGTCTACTCCAGCATAAAAAACTTCTGAACAATCTTTGATTTTTTGTTTACTAAGTTAGATGTTAGCCACTTTATATCTAAACCAGCACTTGTTAAGTTCTCCTCCATTATATCCCCATCAATGATAATATCCTTTTCAATACCTGAACTTGTTGTTTGAATGTTCATACATATCATAAGGAGTAAGTGGCTTTTTATCTGATTTGAATAATACAGATAAATCACCATTTGTTTCCATTATGGTGAATTCTACGTCTGCAACAATAAAGGCATTTTTTCCTCTTAATTTCATCTTTAATTCATTTATAGTCAATCTAATTTTCTTCATGTTTTCACCACAATGATTCCATTTTCAACTAATGTAACCGGTTCGGAATTGATTAGCTTCCTTAATTTGAAGCTTTTCAAGCTTAAGTAACCAGTGAATACTGTCAAAATGGCAAATAATATTAAGGCAGTAGGCTTATAGTGTGGGAAATTGCTTATCAATAATATCATTTGCGACTATTGACCCCATTGAAACACCCATAACAAAATCAAAAAATTGATTTGTGATATAAGTTTTGTACCGATTTTTCGGGTTAAAAATAATGCTAAAATGTATATTCCAATTCCTTTTAGTTTTATGAAGAAAACATTTCCCATATATGAACTACCTACCTCAGTTATAATTTTTTTCTTATGAGGTAGTATTTGAGAGGGGTTAATTGGATATTCATTTTCAATGTAAATAAAATCTATTGATAGTTTTAATGATTTTATTTACATTGAAAATCGGATCAGTAACAAAATATACCCCCTATATGTATTTAAATAGTTGAATTTTGAATTATAAATAGGCATCTTCTAGTTTAACCTGCCTCTTAGTGACATTAAGAAAAGAATGTCAACAGTGATAGCAGAATCCTAGCTCTCGCACCCGTTAACGCAATCAAGCGCTTCAGCTTATAATGCTCCCCCCTTCATATATATTTCAATAAAGACAATGATTACTCCTGATACAACAAAAAGGGACAGCCGGCAGCTGCCCTTTTTCAACTAACGCACCCGTTAGTTAAATAAGGTATTCATTTAAACAAACGTTCGTATTTGTACAGAAATTCTATTTATTGACTCTATAATAACCTCTGGATTATCAAGATGTATGGAGTGTGTGGATTGATCAGCAAATATTAATGTACTATTTCTAGATAATAGTGCTTGTTCTTTGATTAACTTATGCCACTCTTCTTCAAATATTTTAATCTCGGGTTCTGGTATGCCTTCATTAATACCCAAGGAGATATTATAATTTTTGTCACGACCAATAACTATTAAGGGGATATTAGGAAACGAACCTAAATCCTTAATTATTTCAGCATCCCTTTTCCAGTTTTCAATTTCGGATTTCATAGCTTTATATAAGTTAGGATTGATTTGAAATTCAATTAGCCTTTCTTGAATTCTAGGAGAAAGTTGCTGCTGTTTTTCTGTTACGGTTGGATTTAATAGTTGTTTTAGATCCTCGGATCTCATTTTAGAGTAATGTTTGCACTTTTCTTTCCATACCTCATCAGTAGATTCATCATTTAATATCGGTAAATCTAATTCGTCTAATTTTCTTAAAACCACAGAAGTAGAGTCCACTAATAACATTCCAGCAACTAGTTCTGGATATAGTTTAACGAAGTGCTGTGCACATAGACCGCCGTATGAGTGTCCTACTAACAATATAGGCTCCTTAACTCCCAAACAGTTTAATAATTCGATTATCTCTCTAGAGCTTACTTCCGTATTTCGTGTCTCGCTTCCAATTTCACTATTACCTAGTCCAGGTCTATGAAACATAATTACTTTATAATTTTTGCCAAGGATTTCTGTTACTTTATCCCATTCATCGAAGGAACATCCCATTCCTGTAAGGATAAGTAGTGTTGAACCTTTATCACCTTTATGTAAAACTTCTATTACCTTACCGTTTATAGATACATACTTTAACATAATCCACCTCTCCTTCTAGTTTAACAGGAAATGAATGGAATATGTGTATTGTAACCGTTGTAAAGCTCCAATATAGTGAATCATCAACTAACGTACGTACAACCACTTTGTTGTTTAAATTTCTTCTTCCACTAAAGCACCCTTTAGTTTAATAAGCACACAAGTTTTTGTTAGCTTTAAAGTCTAATATGCCCTCGGTGTTTCAATGTTGTGTTATACTTAATATATAATCTATTTTATTCAAGGAATATCCGACTTTTCTTAGTCAACCCTTGTATGAGGGAAGGAGTTTAAGAAATGGAGACAATTAGTGTATTCCTGGATGACTATCGCAAAGCACCTGATGGCTATGTGTTAGCCGAGACCATTGATGAGTGTGTAGTACTATTGAAAAACTTTGATATTAAACATCTCTCTTTGGATCACGATTTATTAAATAAAACCAGAAATGGTTTTATGCTTGTTCAAAAAATGATTAAGGAAAAACTATTCGCAAAACGCATAACTATTCATTCTGCCAATTCCGTTGGCGGTAAAGCTATGTACAACAGTTTAAAACAAGCACAACACGACTTTATAATGCCCCCTAGCATTATTGTATCCTTAAGACCATTACCGCTCAATTTCTTCCCGCCAAAGGTTCTTCAACATTATTTGGAAATACAGTAAACCCTCATTTACATTTCAACCCTGGATTTTCGTTATTTATTCAATCAGTCACAATTCCGAACTATATTATAAATAAAAACAAGGAAAATAGAAAGCAATTTTAAAGTTTGCAAGTGCTGTGGACTTTTTTCTTTTGTATACTCTTATTAAATTAACCTTCACAGTGAGAACAATAAGAAAAACGCTAAAGAATCCCTCTTAACTACCCTGCCCGTTAGTGAAACAACAAAATGCCCGCCTAATCAGCCGAGGAATCTTCAACTAACGCACCCATTAGTTTAAGTACATTCCTTCACAAACTTGTCTTTTGCTATTTCTTTTATTACAGGAATGCCGCCCATTAACTAAATAAAGAAAGGGCATTGATCCTTCTTGGATCAATGCCCCAGTTTGTTTAAGGAAGTTCTTCACATGAGCATCTTCGATTGATACCAGCACATAAAATTCCAACCGACACCACATTTTCCCTTCCATTTAGTGTAACGTTCTTAATAGATATCGACAATTCGCTGACAACACATCAATGTGGTGAATGCACCGCTTCGTGGCTGACTACGACCCGGCGGATGAAGAATGCTATGACAACGCCAATCAGTGCTATAATCATCGCAAACAGGAACACGTTTTGTGATCCAGCCGTCATCGCGTTTGCAATTTCAGCCTGTTTAGCCGGAGCGGAGGAGCCGTGCAAGTATTTGTCCATACCGCCCGTAAGAATGCTGATTGCGACCGCTGTTCCAATTGCGCCTACCACCTGCTGCAGAGTGTTCATGACTGCCGTACCGTGTGGGTATAACTCCGGCGGCAATTGATTTAGCCCGTTCGTTTGAGCAGGCATCCATATCATGCCTACCCCAATCATGAGTCCAATATGCAAAGCCACGATAAAAGCCACTGAAGAAGCAGGAGATAGTGTAGTAAAGAACCATAACATAACTGCAACGGTCACGAGTCCGGGAATAACTAGCCATTTCGGCCCATATTTATCGAACAAGCGACCCATGCGCGGGGAGAGGATGCCGTTTAACGCGCTGCCCGGCAAAAGCATGAGTCCCGCAGCGAAAACAGACAGACCTGCACCCGTCTGCAGAAACATCGGCAGGATAATCATGCTAGACATCATGATCAACATACACGACAGTATCAGGAGCAGCCCGACGACGAACATTGGGTACTTGAAAACGTTCAGATTCATCATCGGATCTCTCATAACGTTCTGCCGCAATATGAACAGCACCAGCGCGACGAGTCCTACAATGATTGAAGTGACCACAACTGCGCTGCCCCAGCCTTCAGATCCTTCGCCTGCCTTACTGAAGCCGAAGACAATTCCTCCAAAGCCAAACGTTGAAAATGCTACAGACAGCAGGTCAATCCGGGGCTTAGTGACATCAGAAACATTTTCCAGGTACTTAAGCCCTACCAACAACCCAATAATCAGGAACGGCAGAGAGAACCAGAAGATATAATGCCATGTTAAATACTCGATTAATAGACCGCCAATGGTCGGGCCGGTTGCTGGCGCAAACATGATAACAAGTCCAACGAAGCCCATCGCCGCCCCCCGCTTTTCCGGCGGATATATGACAAGAATGGTATTGAACATGAGAGGAAGCAACAATCCCATGCCTATTGCCTGTAAAACTCTAGCGAACATCAACATTTCAAAAGTGAAACCGAGTGCCGCAATCAATGTACCTATGATTAAGCTAATTAGTGAACCTATGAACATCTGCCTCGTCGTAAACATCTGCAGCAGCAACCCGCTCATTGGCATTAAAATGCCAAGAGTCAGCAAGAAACCGGTTGTTAACCACTGTGCGGTTGCAGCTGAAATGTGGAATACTTCCATTAAATTAGTCATTGCTATGTTTAGAGCGGTCTCGCTAAACATTCCAACAAAACCGCAGATAAGTAACGATGCCAATATGGCACGCGTATTGTATTGTTTCTTCATTGTATATCTCCTTGTAAATCTATTTAATTAATAATAGTTTATTTTTTGGCAAATCCTTGTTTATTTAAATACTCAATTGTGAAGGGCAGTATGCTTCTTTCCAGATGATCTTCAATATGATCTGTCCATCCTTTGACTTTTTTCACTGTGAAAGGTACTCTAACAGGACAATTTTGGTAATACTCAGCTTCTGTTGGTCATATGTTGCCAATTGAATTTATTTAGCATGCTAAATATCAACATAGAGAAAACTTAAAACAAGTTTCTCTCCATTCGCTTCATAAGTTCCCCTAAGATTAAGCGTTCTTCCGGTAAGATTGAATGGAGTAATTTTTCTTGCTGCTGTTTCCATTTAAACTCAACCGGTTTCTGTAATTCTTTGCCTTTATCTGTTAGATAAATTCGCATAACCCTTGCATCATGTTCATCACGTTTACGATAAATAAATCCGTTTTGCTCTAATGATTTAACCATATTTGTTATCGTAGGCGGTTCGCATTTTAAATGTTCACAGAGTTGCATTTGTGTTACCCCGTCGCCTACCCACAAACGAGAGAGCAAATTATCTTGACCTACATAAATATTAAGTTCTCTTAGACTTTCATCATAATCTCGACGCATTTGAAATGAAATTCTGTCTAACGACTGACGAATTTCGCAATCGACCATATCGTTCATAGGTATGCCCCCACTACTAAAAAGTATTTAGCAAGCTAACTATATCATGGTGGAAATTTAGTTGTCAATTTAAGAAGCCTCCTCACATTTTATCGGTCTGAATTTATCTAGAAGGGAGGTCAAAGGTATATATCCAATAATAAGTTGGAACCCTTGATCTCCATCAGCTATTTCACACTGAAATGTCCAGATTCTTTTTATTACTCCGTTTTACCTAATTGAGTAATTTTTGTTACATTGAATAGGCAGGGCCATAAGTTCAAGAAAAATCCCAATGAATAAGATTAGATAACTATAGTGTTCAAATAAACATAGCTACCCCAAATTTTTCAAAAGAAACTCTACGATATAATCCCTCAATTTTAGAACAACTTACTATATGGCACGCCTTTAAATTAAATTTTTATCGTATTAAGTCAAATGGTTAATGGTAGAATAAACATCTATATCCCATTTATCCGGATGGTGATTAGGTTTTTAAAAAAATTTCAAATCAAAGTTTTTTTACCCTAATTGGGCTTACCATTAGGAAAGCGAGTATTAAGGTAATCCACGCATTGCTATATAAAAAGAATCCCATACCCGCCAAAGGTAATCCAGCAGCTGGAATAGGTAATCCGCTAAAGTACCCAATGGTTGGTTTAACATTGAACCTGGCTAGCCTCAAGGCTCCCATAATGGGGAAAAGGATAAATGCCAATGAAGTTAAAATGGAGGGTGATGCTAATGAATGAAATATTAGTGCAGGTGCGACACCGAAACTTACAATATCAGCCAAGGAATCCAATTGCACACCAAATTCACTATTCACCTTTAAGCTTCTCGCAACCCTTCCATCTAATAGATCGAAAAATGCTGAAATAAATATTAAAACAGAGGCAACTTCCATAAAGCCACTCATATTAGATGTGATTGAAAGGACGCCGCATAATAAATTCCCCATCGTAAATAAATTAGGTACAGCCCTTGTGATTTTATTGAACAAGCTATTCACCTCGTAATCAAGAATTTCCCGCTTTATTTATCATACCCATACAACATAATGTAATAGCAGTAGATTCCATTCAAATGAACGTATTAATTGAATCTTAATGTACTTTTATGGGAACAAAAGAAATAGGAGTGTTTAATAGTTTCATTTTAGTGATAAAGTCATCTGCGGGATTTATACGGCAAGAATAAATATGATCTTTCATTTAAAAGGGATGAATGCTAAGGAGGTATTAAGTATTTGGAGCACTTGAATTTTGCAATTGAACATTTCGGATACCTCGGAATCATTTTAGTTTTAGTCGGAGGAATTATTGGACTCCCTATACCCGATGAAGTCCTTTTAACGTATGTAGGTTACAATGTGTCTCAGGATAAATTATCTTTTTTCCTTTCAGTATTGAGTGCTTTTATTGGGGCAGCGGTAGGCATTTCTCTCAGTTACTACATTGGCTTTAAATTGGGTTTACCTTTAATAAAAAAGCACGGGTCGAAAATTCATATTAGTGAAGAAAAAGTCAATAGAACTCAGAGACTGTTCCAAAAAATTGGCCCTCCTCTTCTATTAATTGGATACTTTATTCCTGGTGTACGCCACCTGACTGCATTCGTTTCAGCCTTGAATCGGTATCCCTTTCGTAAATTTGTTGGGTATGCGTACAGCGGATCGTTGATATGGGTGGTTACATTCATAACATTAGGTATGAAACTGGGAAAGAAGTGGAATTTGGTTGAATTTTATGTTTCCAAATACAGTTTTTATCTAATATTATTTTCTTTATTGGTATTTGCTTGTATTGTTTACTTTTGGAAACAAAAGACTAAGGAGGAAAATTAAACATCTAAGAAGATTCAGGGATGAGGTACACTATGAATTTAAAAAATCAACTAGCGGTTGCGTTTATTATTAGTTTGTTAGCTCTATTAGGATTTTGTGTTATGGCTGTTTTCGTTAGCATGCACACCATTCTCGCACTCGACGGCACCATTATTTCTTTTGTACAGGGTTGGGAAGCACCGATGTTAACCACAATCATGAAGGGGTTTACGTTCATTGGCGGAACGACATCAGTGGCCGTGATATTTTTTTTAAGCCTGATTATCCTTTATAAAGTTTTTAACCATCGTTCTGAACTGATTCTGTTTACCGTGGTGATGGCAGGTGCAAATGTTCTTTTCATAACGTTAAAACTATTGTTTACATAGAGCACGACCTGATCTGCATCGTTTGGCCGAGGCGACAAATTATAGTTTCCCGAGCGGTCACGCCACGATGGCCTTTGCTTTATACGGAATTTTAACTTTCTTATTATGGAGACACATTTCATCCAGATTGGGAAGGACTATATTAATTATTGTTAGTATCTTGATGATACTTGCAATTGGAATTAGCCTCATTTATCTCGGTGTCCACTATCCAAGCGATGTCCTGGCTGGATATTTTATCAGTACCTTCTGGCTTACTTTGGCCATTGGTTTTTATACTCGAAGGATTAGAGAGCTTATCTTTATTTCTTCAAGACATTTTTATCCAATTTTAACTCTGCTATGTTTTATGTACCTTCCGATAAACCCAAACAATGTTAATGACTACTATAATAACTAAATAAAGAGCGTACATAAAAACAGAAAACCACATATTATATCGGAAACTTGCTCCAGCAAAAGATAAAAATAATATGTTAGGTATTTTTCCAATAAGAGAAGCCAGAACAAAGACTTTCCAATTAACAGTACTTAAACTGCATCCAAGATTCACGACTGGTGCAGGAATAATGGGTATTAATCGAGCAATAAAAACCGCCATAAACGCATTGTCTTTAAGCTGATTCTCATATTTTTGTGCTTTTGGATATTTTTTTAACTTTTGTTGAGCCCATTTTCGATACCCATACCTCGTAAAAAAGAAGAACAAGACCGTTCCAATCATAGAGCCTGTAAGGGTAATAATACTCCCCTTCAGCGGACCGAAAACCGCTCCAATCGTACCAGCCGATACAGGGAAAGGTATGATTGGAAAAAAGACGCATAAAGAAAGCAATAGTAGACTCATCACCAGTGCGGGGGAACCACCATGGGTAATCATCAAAATAAGAGTGTTTTTTTCTTTAATTCCTAAACCTATAATAATAATGATAATAAAGGACACTATAATGATTTTTTTGACCATCTGGACTCACGAAAGGAATTTTTCCTTAAACCTCCTGAAATTATATCTCACAGTTCCATGGTGCCTGAATTTTCCACCCACATCCCGGCCGTGTCATTCTTCATGTATGTTGTGTAAGGAAAATCCAATTTTTATTGTTCAAATGGATGTGGGTTTTTACCATTCTTGTCATACGTTGTGCCTTTTAACTTCAGCCCATTTGTAAAAAACCCTTCAAAAATCACTTTACCTGTATCAGGATCATACAGTTTCCCCGGTCCTACTCTAACTCCTTGGCTATTCACACTGCCTTCATAAACCAATTTGCCATTTTGATACTGCTTTACTACCTTCTGACATCCAGCTAACATCATCATCATAATAATAAAGATTGCTAAAAAAGTCCTCAAAAAATCACCCTCTTGTTGACATTTTATCTAATAGATTTTTTAAATGAAATATGCATACCTCTTAATTAGATTCAGGATGCCTATTTTTTTGGAAGGCTAATATTACATTTGTTCCTTCCCCCTCTGCACTTAAAATATTTATATCACCCTTGTGTAATCTCATAATGCTTTTGGCGCGATATAAAGCCCTAAACCTGTTCCTCCAGTTTCCCTGCTTCTTTCCTTATCCACACGATGGTTAATGGAAAGGAGAATGAACAAAATCAATTCCATAATAGGGACTAACATAAGTCACTACTACAACAACCGGTAATAAAAGGAACACCTTTTCACATGCATGGAATACATTTAATGCTGTATTAATAAGCTGAATGGCAAAATTCTTTATTTTTTGTTTGTACTTTTTATAAATAAAGAAAACCACCAAAATAATAACTGCCATAGCACTTCCGATGATCAAGTATTTTTTTGCTGAAGCATGAAACTGTTCCCATTGAGGTCCTAATATCTTACCAAGGGTAATAAATACGGTCACCCAAAGAAAGGCACCGCCATATGCATATAGGGCGTAGATTCTAAATGGCAGCCTCGTAAGTCCGGAAAAATATCCAGTAATATGCCTAACTCCGGGAATGAAGTATGCTATGATAAGCAGCTTATTGCCGTGTTTACTAAACCATCGGGATGTATTTTTTATTCTTTCTGGACCCATATGGAAACGATGGCCATGCTTTTTAAAGAAAGGAGGCCCTAATTTATAGCCAATCCAATAGGCAAGAGTCATACCAATGGATGTTCCAACACCAGCGACTAAAATGCTGATTATCCAATTAAGATGTTGTTGGTATACAAGAAATCCGCTGTAGCTCATAAGAACTTCTCCAGGCAATGGAACAGCTATCATTTCGAGTAATAGTGCAACAAAAAGAACAATATATCCAAACTGGTCTATATAAGCTGTTATATTTGCCACGTACCTTCCTCCTTTCAGTGGACAACTAACAAATATAATTGAGTTTAAGCTTGCCGGCTTACCTTTTGATTATGATTTATCATCCAATTTATCAACTCTGTTAGTTTTTGTGGATTTTGTACTTCCATTTCATTTACATAGGTGTTTAATGAACGATTCCAATTATGCAAACGTTGTTGATTCATGAGTATACCGATCAATTGCTGGTCAATGGTTTCCTTATAATCAAGTTCGAAAATAAGACCTTTGTTCCTCAAATACTTCAGATTTATTTCCTCTTGTCCGGGAAGCATGGAATGAACGAAAATAGGAAGTCTTTTGTGTAAGGCTTCACTAATGGTGACACCCCCAGGTTTGGTTATGATTGCGTCTACCTCATCGTAGAGAGAGTTCATTTCTGACCTTGAGCTTAAATAAGGGAGTGGTTTGATATGACTAGCATCCCACGAAAGGATTTGATCATATAGTTTTTGGTTTTTACCACATAGCACTAGAAAATCAAAATGAGAAGATTTAATTAGCCCCTGAGATAACTTCTGTATCCCTCCTAATCCACTGTTCCCCCCCGATACTAAAATTTTGGGTTTTCCCGGACTTTTCGGCAATGCAGAGTTTTTGCTAATTTCTTCGTGTACAGGTATACCGGTTACTATCATCCTGCTTTCAGAAATCCCCTTTTTTCTTACCAAATTTTCTTTGACTTCTTGACTAGGAAGTAGATGTAAATCAATTCCTTCGACTCCCCAGATATTATTTATAAAGAAATCTGTATAAACGTTAACCACAGGTACATGGCATTTCCCTTTCCTCTTCAGCTGACTTATAAGACTTGAAGGAAACCCATGAGTACAAACGATCAAATCAGGATTTTCCACAGATAATAATTGCTCCATTTTTTTCAGGAATATATGTTGATACCATTTGAATGTATCGTTTGCGGCAGGGTCATAGAAAAAACTTTTATAGGCTAAATTATAGGTTTCAGGAGCAAAGCGAATCCATTTTAGATAGCTCCCGGTTATGACTTTTTCTAACGATTGATTCGTATAACTTAACAAGTCAACTTTTTTAATGACTAAACCTTGAGTCCGTTGTTTTAACATATCCATTAATGCGTCTGCAACTTGATGATGCCCTGACTGCATTCGTAATAGAGGTAAGAACAGAATTTTTTTCATCTCTTTCAACTCCATTTTAGCTAGACATAGCAAGATTATTTATTTTCAATAATTTATCATCTAAACTTCCTACTTAATTAATTTATCACTAATTTAGCCGAATACTCCTAAATTAATTGATTTTTAATGCGATTTTCAGATTAACTTTAGATGCAATCTTTATCTTTTAATTGGTTCTCAATAAAACAATAAACTATCTAGCTGAGATGAATAACCTATCAGTTAATGAATTTCAAGCTTATGTTAATTGGTGTGAGGGTAATAAAAGGACAAATCTCCCACTTCTTATTCACCGGGATAGGATAAACAATTTCTCTGAAGTATTCAGACTCTATCCAGCCGTAATATAGCCCTTTAGAGTCTTCATACACAATGTATTTATCCTTGTTGTTTTACATTGATTGGGTAAATCTTTATTCAGAATCTAAATCTCTATCTAAGTTTAAACGATATATATATGCTCAGTAAGCATTAATTAAAGTCCATTTCTACTAGACTCACGGAATGGTTGTTTTAGCTAGCGTTGTTTGGGTCGTTACCGCCACCCATTGTGTTCATTCTATTTAACTGGTTCAACTTCGCTAAGTGCTCTGCTTGTTGACTATCATCTGGAGATACTGCCCCATGTCGTTTATCCAAGTAAGCTGCTACCCCTATAATTAAAGAGCTGTGGGAATTACGAATATACCTAATAACCACCACATAATTATCCATCCTGTTTACTCTATTAACACGAATCATTGAACTCCTTGTTATCCTTTCCCGCTAAACTCCAAAATATTTAAACCCTCAGATTCTATTGGTGCTTCAAAAAAACTAGTAACATGAATAAACACCGCTTCCGTGTCAAATGCTGCTCTTTCAGGTTGTTTGTTACGCCTTTGTTCGATTTGACGTAAACATTGCTCGTTATTTAGATTTAAGAAAATCAGTTGATGATTTGCATGGACTTCTGCTGCCATATCCAAAAACCACTTACGCAATTTTTGAGTGTTAGCTGGGAAATCCATCACTACATCTGCACCAACACTTAATATGTTTTGGACATGCTTTTTCACCAACGGTTTGAGCTGTGCTGAGAATTTTAGATAGTCCTCAAATGATGCGAACTGATTGGGGTAAAGTGATGAAAGCCATTCATCCTCAGACAACAGTACGGCATTTTTTTCTATCGCCAATTGTTTTGATTTAGTTGATTTTCCAGCTCCCATTTTTCCACAGAAAAAGTATAGCGTCCCCAGTTGTTTCATATTTTTAACCCCTCCGAGCTTTATTTTAGTTTACTTCGTTAGTTCCCATAGACATTCTCCCTTATGAATATTTAGACATTAAGATTTATATCCAATTTACTCATTCTACCAATTTCATTTATATTCCTTCTTTAACAAACCTGCCCCGTTAGCACAACAACAAAAGGCAGCCGAAGCAGCCAACCGGTCTTGAACTAACGCACCCATTAGTTTAAGTGCAAACCTTCACAAACACCAAAAATCATTCAATAAGAAAAAGTATTACCCTTGATTAGCAGGTTGACGACAGCTCTGCTAGTACTAGCTCTAACATTTACTTTGCCCCTGGTTACACCAACGCTGGTACTGGGCCTTACAGTTAGATCAATTACTATTACACCAGACTAAAATAAGGCTGACCCAGAAGAATTCAATAGGTCAGCCTTTATTGGTTATCATTTTTATTTAGGTTTACGCATTCTCTTTACCGCCAAATTTGAAGCCGAGATGACCGGTGTATTTACCAAGTTTACCGCCAAGATGAGCGCCTATTCCTTGTCCACCGCCTAGCTGGCCGCCTGCCTGAACACCAAGACCGTGCTGGCCCCCTAAATGACCGCCTGCATGGACACCTATCCCTTGACCGCCGCCTAGCTGGCCGCCTGCCTGAACACCAAGACCGTGCTGGCCCCCTAAATGACCGCCTGCATGGACACCTATCCCTTGACCGCCGCCTAACTGGCCGCCTGCCTGAACACCAAGACCGTGCTGGCCCCCTAAGTGACCGCCTGCATGGACACCTATCCCTTGACCGCCGCCTAGCTGGCCGCCTGCTTGGACGCCAAGACCATGTTCTCCTCCTAAATGACCGCCAACATTGTAGCCAGTCCCCTGTCCGCTTCCCAAATGGCCATCAGCATACATACCTGCCATTTGACCTCCTATATGCCAATATCCTGGAGGATAAGTTCCATAATAAGAGGCGGGATAAGGATAAGAATAATAAGACTGAGGATAAGGCTGGGACCTATAGGGATAACTAAATGGATATATTGCCATTTTCCTAAACCTCCAATCAGATTCATGCTTTAGTTTATGCGCCATAAATAAAGTATGATACTTAGCTAAACGAAGACAGAAAAATGGGCAGTGGCCACTTGATTTTGCCAATTATAAAAGGAGTCCCAAAACTATGTGCTCGGGACTCCCATTCCTAAAAATGATCAATCATGTTTTTTTGCATAGTCAAAATCAAATTCGCATTCTTCCAGTTTTACTACCTTTGTCTTATTGATGGGGTATCGCCAACATTTCGGAAATTTTGTACGCTTAGCAAATTCAAACATTAAAAAGTCGAATTCCCTGTACATTAAGGAACCGACTTTTTATCTGACTTCTTCAAGTAAAGCACCCGATAGCGACACAAGAATTCCACTATGCATTTTCAAGTACTTAAAGGTATCTATCGCAAATTACCTTCAAATGATGTAGCTCGTGCCCAGCAATGATATATACAAATGCACGTGTCGAAACAGAACTTTCCCATACAGTTCCAGTGCGAATCCAAGCTACATCATCAATGGTTGAAATAAGGCTTAACGTGGCGGAGCGTACCATTCCTAAATCTACTTGTAGCTGGGACCAAGTTAGTTGATTGAAGTCAGCTGCTGAAACGTACAAATCCTGATTCATTCCTTGTAATGGCGTACTTTCATTACGTGCCATAGCAAGCATTCGATATGACATTACACGTTCCGTGTCCGACATATGTCCGATTACTTCCTTCAAAGTCCATTTACCTGGTGCATACGCTCTCACGGCAGACTCCTCGGATACGCTGTTCAAGAGGGCATTCGTTTTATTTCGTTGCCTACGAAGTATTTCCTCAATATCTCCATCTGGGACAAGACTAACATATCTATCATAATACTCTGGATATTCATTAGATAATGGTCTTGTACGCATAATACCCCCCCCAAGTGATGTTTTTTATAAAATTCGACTTTTGCTTATAATATACTTCTTATTACACAAACCTGCCCCGTTAGCAAAAAGACTATCGCACCAGCCTTCGGTCTATTAAACCTATCTGTGAGGTTTCACGTTGTAGAACTACAATGTCCTGAGATAATTTTCAATTCCCCGTTTCGATACTCCCAAACACGAGTGTAACAGAACTCGCCATTAATTGGCTCCTCCCCGAAAGTGCCAGTTAGAGCAACTCGCGTAACGGTTAAGGCAAGCGTATTTAAGAGTCTAATTCTTTGTTCCAAAACATCAATACCAGTAATTTTTAAGTTTCCTGAACGGTGGGCTTCAATATCAGCTTCTTTTGATAAAATTTGTCCCAAATCATTGACGAATATAAGGTCGTCAGCTATCAGTTCATCTAACATCTCCACATTACTGGATAGCATTGCTGTCTGAAGGGATTCTTCATAATCAATGATTTTGGATTCATTCACAATAAAACCTCCTTTTCCTATCGCTCTAAAGTACGAGTTTCAATTACATATAAGTTCTTTGTTCTTGTTCCATTATCCTGCTCCGTTAGTTTAACAAGAAAATAAACATCATCATTTAACAGAGCTTTTTTATAAATAACTCAATTAAATGGAAGTCCCGGTTAAATAAAAAAACCCTTTATTATTTTAAAGGGTGACATTAGTGGCTATAACCATTCTTAAGAAATCTATTTCTTTTCGAATTTGTTTTTTGTATCTCGGATTAGTGCATCTATTAAGGTCCATTAGAAGCCTACCAAGTTCTCTTTTTAGAAGAAATTGTTCTTGATCTTCCATTTAGTTCTCCCCAATGATGTTACTATTTTCAATGTCTTTTACCCTAATTTATGCTCTAAAAACCCAGAATTAGACAGATATACTTTAACTAACGCACCCGTTAGCATAACAAGAAAATTATTATTTTATTTTTTTTGACATTTTAAAATTAGCCAATTTAACCCCCTTTTTTTCCACAGTTTGTGAACAAACAATTTTGTAACCTAGTTGTTCAAAAAATGGCTTAGCTGTAATACTTGCTTCGGTATCAATTTCTAAAAGATTTAATTTCTTTGCATTAGATTCAAGCATATCAACTAAAGCTTTGGCTATACCTTGTCCTTGATAATCTTTATGAACAAATAGTCTATCTAAGTACCCACTATGTGTAAAATCGCTAAAACCAACAACTTTATCATTAACTTTAGCTACAAATGTTATATTTCTACTCAATGATTCCTTCCAAGATTTCATTTTAGATTCTTTTTCATCTCTTGGTGCCCAAGCATCCAACTGTACTTGGGAATAATCTTTTGAATTTACAGAATGAACTGTTTCATAAAACAAAGAAACAATCTCTTCTGTATCAGTGTCCTTAAACTTTATAATCTTCACTGTCTGTTATGCCTCCCCTTATTAGATAAGCATCCTAATAAAATTTCCACTCCAACTTCATCTTACATTATCCTGCTTCGATAGTGGAACAAGAAAAGAGGCTGCCGTAGCAGCCTCTTTATTTACCTAACGCACCCTTTAGTAAAAAAAATCAGATGGGTACGCATATTACTGAGTTAAATATGGAAGTAGGTCTTGAAGAGGTATCTTTATATAGTTTGATAGACCGCCGTCTTCTTCTTGAACATATAGTCTAACATCTAAACCCTCTATACGGTCTACAATTGTGTAAGAACCTTTATATTTAATTTCTGTACCATAAAGACTAACCTTCATATCCTCCAACTCTTTGTGCCTACTTAATATATCTTTGGCTAAAGCTAATTTTGATTTTTCTGTCATAAATTATTCTCCTTTTCTACCTCGTAGTTTGCGTCTACGTAAAGCTGCCAGCATAAAACCATCTATATTTAACTGACGCACCCGTTTGTTGAAGAAGAAATGAGCTGCCTAACGACTGCCCAATATCTTAATTCCATTTGTTTAATTAGTACTTTTAGGTTTTCTAAAAACCAGGTATGTAAATAAAGGCATTAACAGAGCCATAATTTCATCATTCTTGACGAGTAGATTATATAAGCCAATTCCCCAGATAAGCAAGAGAGAAATGAAATTTATTAAGATTCTTGACTTACTAAAAGACATTAATATCTCCTCAAATTATAAATTATTTTATACCTTCTTTAGTTGCTATCAACAGTGTGAATGTTAAGAATTGTTTATTCAACTAACCTGCCCTTTAGTTAAACAACACAAAAAAGGCTGCCTAAGCAACCATACGTTCTTCAACTAACGCACCCGTTACTTTAATATGGTTATTCCTCATTTAACCAATCAAAATCATCGTGAAGCATATCCTCTTGATCCTCTAGGGTTAAAGAATAATCAGAACAAACAATATCTAATTCTTTATAATCAACACCATAATCAATACCTAAATAAATATGCTTTAAAGCTTTATTTTCCTTCACTTTAGCAGGTATCCTGTCAATTACATTAGAGGTAATTAACACCGCTGAACGATAAAATTCACTCCACTCATTCCACACAAAACTATACGGAATGTTTGCATTTATAACATTATCAAACTTCAAAGTCCCTTTCTTTACACGATAAGTAAACCCGCCTTGTCTATCTATGCGAGATATGGGCTTTAAGATTTTGAATATAATACTTTTTTCACAATGGTTAATACATACTTCCTCAATCACTGTATCGTATAATTCAAGGTCATCATTACATCATCTGATAAGGCATTTATTAAGCCAATAAGTTTATTCCCTTCCCAAGCAGTTACTACGGAATGAGAACCAATCATTGCTTTTAAGAGTTCATCTGGATATTTTCCTGATTCCCATTCTACTGATGTGAACAATTCTTCTAAACTTTCCGCTGTTAATTTTTCTGTACTTTTTTTGTAGTGTATACTCATAAAAAAACTCCATTTCACTTAATTAATTATCGAACGATAATCCTCCGTGGATCTTCTCACCCGTTTTTTGTAAATTGAATAAAGTTAAGTAAAAATGATTATGTTGATCAATGGTACTGGCTAGTTATGTTTTCATCAATATCTATCATTAATTTTGAGAGTAGTACAATTTGCCCTGCGTGATAACCGTAGTGTGCCCCGACCTGAATAAGCAGACGGCTAATTACTCTTACATCATAGGTTTCATCTTCTGAGACGTTAACTCGATGCATTCTATTCCAATCAATAAGATCATATCGTATTATTACTTCCCTTATTAAATCAACTTCTGACAAGTTTGATAATATAAAAGTTGATTCAGCCCGTGTCCTCAAAAGTAAATCTATCAACTCATCTCTAGTCATACCGCCTTCGGTATTAAATTCCCCTTGAGATCGTTTTCTAATAAACGGTTTATTACCGATTGCACTTGCGAAATTTTGATATTCATTTCCTGCTAAATGTAAGCATAGATTCCCGACACTGTTTGTGGATATCTTCAATCTTTTCCAAATCATTTCATCATCGAGATGATTCAAACTCTTAATGATGCGGTGGAGTTGCTTATCCATATCTTCTAGCACATTACTTATTAGTTCCAGCATAATTTTACACCTCTTTTCGCTATATTTATTCTTTACTATTGAAAAATTCTTCTCAAACTAACGTGCCCCGTTACACTTCATATGAAGTAAAGACCCCTTTAGCACATAAAGTATATGAAAAAGGCTATCGAATCGCAACGACGACTAGGATACGCTGTTCTTATTGATATAGAGGGATGTTTATAGAATTGGTAAGTGTTTGGGTATATCAAATCGTGCATAAAAAAGTAACGTTACAGAAAGTTCTGTAACGCTGCGAATACTGCGTTCAATATCCAAATTATAACCATTTGCCTTCTGCTACAACAAAAGCACTACCGCCTATTTGTATTGTGTATTTGGAATTATTTTTAGTAGCTACTGCTTTTAATAATGATTTCCTATTAATCGAATAACCTTGTTCTACAGAATAACTTATTTCCTTGCTATCAAAATAGTTATATTCTAATAAATAGCCAGCTAAGTTTCCGTTCGCACTCCCTGTAGCTGGGTCTTCTAAATGACCTGACATACACATAAAGACTCTTGTATGTAAATCGTTAGAAGGATTTACTGTTTCTTTTGTAAAGACAAGAAGATTTGCATCGCCTATTTCCTCTAAAAGTTCGTCATAAAGCTTATGATTTATTTTACATCGGTTTACTGCATCTAGAGTCTTTAAATTTACAATAATGCTTGGAAATCCAGTCGAAACTACTTGGACAGGAAGTTCCAAATTGATATCTCCGATGTCAATTTGGAGAACTTTTGAAATAGTTTCTACGTCAATGGTATTTTTAAATATTGGTTGGTTTTGTAACATCCAGCCCTCTTGACCATTAAAGGTGACAGGAATCTGTCCAACTTCAAGATTAAGTTTAATTTCATTTGAATTATTACAATCTATGAAATGTTGGATAACGTATGCAGTACCAATTGTAGGATGTCCCGCAAATGGTATCTCTGAATCCGGTGTAAAAATCTTTACATTGTAGCCGCCATCTTTTTGTAATCCCGATATAATAAATGTAGTTTCTGAAAAATTAATTTCCCTTGCAATTTGTTCCATTTCTTCTTGTTTAATATCCTCATCAGCAATACAAACAGCTAATTGATTTCCTTCATATTTTTTTCCGCAAAGACATCAACTATGTAAAATTTCAATTTGGATTCTCCCCTTTTAGCATATATGATAGGGTAAAGCTTAACACAATACAATATTCAAAAAATTCAATCTACCCTATAAAAAAACATAGTGAACCAATGCTGTGTTTTTCCAAATCCTATTTTACTGCGGTTTTTAATGGTATTTAATTAGTGAAATATGGTTCGAATTGTGTTTTTGTACTTCAAAACAGAACCCGTTAAATCAGCCCCTCCTTCTTTTCCTAACGCACCCATTACTTTAAGTACATTATTTCACAAACTTTTAATGGTAGGGAACCTTCAGACGAATACACGTTTTTTGACATTTTATGTAAACCATGAAAACTCCACATTTTCATTCGTTTTGTTACATTAAATTTAATGTAAACTTCCAATATGTCGTATTCAAAGACCGGCATCCAAACGAAAACAGGCGTGATCCCTTCGTTATCAAGGGATCACGCCTGTTTTTTCGTTCACTTCCAAATGCACCATAATTTATCTTATGTTGCATCTGGAATAAAAACTTATCAAATGCCTTTCTTTACATCATAAAAAGAAAATTGGTTTTTCCCTCGTTTTTTTGAAATATAGAGTGCCTGGTCGGCCAGCCGGATCACTTTGAAAATATCTTTTTCATCAGAAGGCCAGACAGCTCCTCCTACACTGCAGCCAATTTGAATTCTTGTATTGTCAAGGTTAAAAGGCTCTCTTAACAACTTAACAATCTTTTCGGCAACTTGTTGGCCTTTTTCAATTGGATCACAGAGTGATGTATTTAATACAACTAAAAACTCGTCTCCTCCAAGCCGGCAAACAAATGATTCCTTTAAATTTCCCGTTAAACGACCTGCTACTTCTTGTAACATCAAGTCCCCTGAATGATGTCCAAGGTTATCGTTCACCCTTTTGAATCCATCTAAATCTAAATATAAAAACACGCACGTTTGATTCCCTGTTCTTTGATCCGTATCTTTTAAAATTTGAGCGATATGTAAATCCAGTCCGATTCTATTAGGCAGACCGGTTAGTTTATCATGGTGGGCTAGGGTGGCCATATGCCCCAGTTCCAACTCTGTTTTTGATAAGTCACGCAAAAGATTTCTTAGCGATGAAGAAAGAATTTCTACATCCTTTATGCCTTTATAATCAGGAATTTCTACTCTCTTTCCTGATAAAAGCTGATCAGCTGCTTGCGATATATTGCGTAATGGTTTCGCTAATAGCCCTGCTAAAAACCAACCTAAAACAGCAAAGATAATTGCCGTCAAAGCTCCCAGCAAAAGAATATATGTTTTCAGATCCTTTACAGAAGCAAAAGCTGATTCCTCAGACTCTCGGACTAAAATTGTCCAGCCTAAGCCCGGATAATCTTTATAGCCTTCTCCTAATGCAAATCCCGTTAAGTACTGCTTGCCGTCTGGCCATTCTTCTAGTATCCACCCACCTTTTTTCGCTTGAGCACGTTTTATGCTCTCTAGGTGTAATGGCTTGCCGACAAAAGCTTTTGGTCCCAAAATAACCGTATTATCACGAGGACTAACAATAAAGATTTCTTGGTCTTTGTTCTCTTTTTGAAACGAACTTTCCAAAGATTCTTTTATTTCACTTGCCCAAGCCCAGCTTAAGTGAGAAGCTAATACACCTTTAAATTCACCTTGGGTATTCGTAATAGGAACACTAATATCAACAAACTGCAGAGGTTCATTGGATGGATTAGGCAGCAATTTAGCAAGGAGAACAGCCTCGTGGACATCTCCAATAAATGAATGCTCAACAGCTTCTTGATAAACCGGCCGTTCTGCAATAGATTTCCCTACTAGTATGCTATTTGTTGCTGCTTGAACATTCCCATTCTCATCTGTTACACCTACCCACGTAAAAGAAGGGATGTCAGACTTTAATTGATTAAGAAGAAGCTGTGTTTCGGCTATATCTTTTTCACGTAACGCCTTTAATTTACTAATAATTTCAATCTCACTATAACGAGACCACATGTATTGATCTAGTTTATCGGCTAACTCCAAGGAAGTCTTCCCAAGAGAATAGCCGATTTCCTTCTTGATCATATCCGTTGACTTAGCACCGATTTGAATGCTCAATAACATGGTTAGAATAATGATAAGAGCAGCAAACAAAACAGAAAAACAAGCACGCAAATTAACCGTCATAATTATTAAATTCCTTTCAACTAAAAACCCATTTCCCATAATCTATATCGTCTTCAATTAAAAAAAGTTAAAAGCCCTTGGGTAAAGGGTTTAATGACTTTTCAAATCTCAACGATTTTTACCAAAATAAAAAGCACCTGTACAAAAACAGGCACTTTTACTCCAAAGCAACATAATATCATTTATGTTGCTTTCAGAAACCCACTTGCTGCTCCATTACTTCTATTGTTACTACTAAAGAAGACTAAAGGTGTGAAAAACAAAACCTCCTTAAGAAATGATTGAGGAGGTTTTACAAACATTTTTAATTAAAACTCTGAACAAAATTGCTCATAATTCAAAATGAACAAATGGATCCCTTAAAATAAATAAAATGACCAGTCAATGTTTATAATGAATGAGCCTTTTTATTATTGATTAGAAGTATATATTATTTTTTTATAACTTCTATCGCTTTTAAAACAGATCCATACGTCTTAATCGATGAAAAGTCGATTCCGGCACTAATAGATTTAGTTGCTAAATCGGGACGAATACCAGTAAAAACCATATTTACTCCCAACAACCGAAGAACATCATTTATTTTAAATAATTGACTTGCAACATATGTATCAATAGTAACAATTCCGGAAAAATCCATAATAAGGTATGCAAGCTTTAATCGAGAAATTTGGGGTACAACCCAATCAAAAATATGTTCAACTCTTTCAGATTCAACGTTTCCTATTAAAGGGAGAACAGCAATACCATCATGGATAGGTACAATAGGAGCCGATAATGCATCAATTGCTTTTTGTTTTTTAATTAACTCTTTTCCTCTTTCATCAATGACACTATCGGTCTGTCGCTCAAAAGCAAGGATGGTCTCAGTAACGGTTATATCGAGCATATAGTTAACACGTTTATTTATTTCAGCAGATTCTTCAAAGGTAAGTCCATGCTCTAAGGAAACCTTTGTGATTTGGTCTATAAGACCCAATCTAATATGAGGATAACGCCCGATTATTCCTGAAATTCTGCCCCTGCGCGCCGCTGAACGTTCTCCACTTTTTTGACTCATTTTTAAAAAACCTTCTGGTACTTCATATTCATTTAAAGTTATGCCTTCAGCCGATAATGTGATGAACTCAGTGTAAACACTGTAGTAATACTCTAAGTCTTCTTGAGAAAGTACGATCCCAAGTCTTTGGATAATATCATCAACGACTTTAACTGCTAATAAATCAGCATGTTCAGTTAGATAATCAGCAACCACTGAAAATGATTTCATAATTCTCCCCCGCATCCTTTCTTTCATTTCGATTATATCCTTTTTAAAATATGAATATTTTAAATCATGTCGTTAGAATATCATATCCATTTTCTAAATTATATTCACTTTAATCCTTTTACTGTTCTTAATACTTGAACTTTGTAATTTGTTAGACATTATTATTCATAATTTCACTAAGGTATAGAATTCCTTTTTAAAGGATTCGTAATCAAAATCCTTTTTTAATTCTTCAATATCTAAATAAATATTGATTTTGCCTTGGAAAAAATAATGCTAATTTCATCTCTCTCTTAATTATTATAAGTTATACCTTTGACGGACTTAAAATCTATTCCGCTTTTGGCCTTCTTTTCTTAATAAAATCGTTACACCATATGGTCAAATAACCACTTTTTCTATTATACTGTTCGACTAGTACAACAACAAAAAGCTGCCTAAGCAGCCGAATAGTCTTCAACTAACGCCCCCGTTACTTTAAGTACATAAGTACAATGGTTCACATAGTATATTTACAAGATTAAAAACATAATCACATTAATAACTGCGATGGTTATAATTAAACCTAATACAAATTTTTTAATAGTAAATTGCATACTGCCATTCTTTATTCCTCTAAATATTGAAATTGATATGAGTAATATGAGTAATAAAATTGGAGTGGTCACCATTTCACCTCTATTCTCCGAGCAATTTCTTCCACTCTTTTACCATATTTATTCCCGTAAAAGACCAAACACTTCTTAACTATTCTGCCCCGTTTGTTCAATAAGGACTTCAACAAAAAAGGCGGTTAATCCTGCTTGGATCAACGCACCCGATAGTTGAATAGGCAAAAAACTTAACCTTCATTTAGTACACCATATCTTCTGTTGTCACCCATCCAATTGCTTACATCACGCCACTTAACTCTTTTTGATGCAATCCAAGTAACTTCGTCATCGTGGCTAATTGGTTTCCAATCATAAGCATCTGCCCAATAGAATGTCCCATCTTGTAATAAGAGGATGGCATCTAAGATAATTGAATCGTAATTTTCAGGGCTTGGACTTAAGTGAAGTTGTGTTACTCCTTCGAATAACAATTCTATTGCCGATGGATTAATGGACTGTCTTTGAAAAAGCATTCGTATGTTGGTATCAAGCCCCAATCCAACCCCCATAGACAGGTCTTTGTCAACAAAACTGTCAGTCCACATCAATAACTCTTTCAAACAGCTATCGTGAAGGTTACCAAAAATTTCAAGCAACTTTTTAATATCTTCATTTCCTTTAATTTCAATCCATTTCATATTAGCACCTACTAAAAAAGATTACTGGCTTAAAAGTTCGCCTTATTAAAGACAAATCCTTCTTCAATTAAACTGTCCGTTAGTCGAACAACAGAAAAAGACTCTTTTCCTTTTTGAAGTAAAGCCCCTATTAGTTAAAGTACATTCCTTCACAATCTTTTCGTGTTTTGGCATCATATATTTTATAACTAATTTCACATCCCTTTATAAAGCCTTAGTATCAGATTTCTGTTCGTCGAGCCAAGATTTTATTCCACGCTTCCTCCAGCCCTTACCTCACGATAAGTACCTTGCGCTTCCTTAGTGGATGGTCGATGTGTACCCCAACAGTGGACTTTCACCACCTAGATAGTTTCCATGCCTGGCACACAAAAAAGGCTGCAAATGTGCCAGGTACAGCCCTTAAATAAAAAACAAGATAGATTTATTGGAAAGCCGTATTAAATAATGGCTTTTTATAGTTTGAAAATATTATTAAAAGACAGTCCTAATATAAATATTTCTTTATATAATCCTTTATAATTCGCCTGCTGCGATCATAGCGGAGTTTGCGTTGATTCTACCAAATTTATATAGTGTACCAGCACCGGGTACATCATCTGTTGATGATTCAATTGCTTGACGTATTTGCACATTTGTCAATGAAGGAAATGTTGCTTTGATTAACCCAGCTAGACCCGCAACAAATGGAGTAGCCTGTGATGTTCCAGAAAGGGAACCAAAGTTTAGCGGTCCTTCAGAATTTGGAAAAGTAGGCAATGTGGAAAAGATGTTAACTCCTGGTGCTGCAACATCGACTCCATCTCCAAAGTTCGAAAAGCTT
>NZ_KE387243.1:0-8959 GCF_000430765.1 Peribacillus kribbensis DSM 17871
GGACACTATGCTGAACGGATGACGAAGATAGGTCAATGAGAAGGGTTCTAATGGACACTATGCTGAACGGATGACGAAGATAGGTCAATGAGAAGAGTTCTAATGGACCTTACGCTGGAAGGAAGACGAAGAAATGTCCATGAGAAGGGTTCTAATGGACACTACGCTGAATGGATGACGAAGATAAGTCAATGAGAAAAGTTCTATTGGACATTACGCTGGCAAGGATGACGAATAATTGTCCATGAGAAGGGTTCTAATGGACCTTATGCTCGAAGGAAGACGGAGAATTGTCCATGAAAGGGGTGCTAAAGGACACTACGCTGAATGCTAACGAAATTTTGTCCATAAGAAAGATACTAACGGACACTACACTGAATGGAAAACGCATAAATGCCGCTGAGGGCCACCCACCTGATATTAGCCATGCCCCGGGTTACTTAATGTAATAGAACGAACAGGGGGAAATCGCTTTGAAAGCAGCTGTATGCACTAAATATGGACCGCCTGAGGTATTGGAGCTCAGAGACGTCAAACGGCCAGTTCCAAAGGATCATGAAATCCTAGTGAAGGTTCGTGCTTCAACGGTTGCCTCGGGTGATATTCGGGTCCGAAGCTTTAATAGCCCCCTTTTATTATGGCTGCCCATGAGAGCCTTCCTTGGCTTTACAAAGCCCAGGAAATCCATTCTGGGTGTGGAGCTGGCGGGGGAAGTCGCAGAAATGGGGAAGGATGTGAAGAAGTTTAAAAAAGGGGACCATGTTTTTGCCCTGACCGGAATGAATTTTGGCGGTCATGCCGAATATGCCTGTATTTCTGAAAAGGGGGCCGCAGCAGAAAAGCCAGTCAATATGAGTTTTGAAGAAGCAGCGGCCGCGGCGTTTGGAGGAACTTCAGCGCTTTTCTTCCTTAGGAAAGGAAAGATCCAGGAAGGACAGCGGATTTTAATCTATGGAGCTTCAGGGTCGGTCGGCACGGCGGCTGTGCAGCTTGCCCGGCATTTCGGGACACATATTACGGCTGTCTGCAGCACCTCCAATTTTCCACTGGTAAAATCACTGGGGGCTCATGAGCTCATTGATTATAAAGAAGAGGATTTTACAGAAACAGGCGAACGCTATGACCTTATTTTTGATGCGGTAGGAAAACGGTCCAAAAAAGATTGCCGCAAAGCCCTTGCCTCAGGAGGAATTTTTGTGACGGTAAACGGGCAGGGGATTGCAAAAGTGCGCCAGGAGGATTTGATTTTCCTAAAAGGGCTTATAGAAACAGACCGCTTGATTTCGGTGATTGATAAAGAGTATGAGCTGGATCAGATTACAGAGGCTCACCGGTATGTGGAAAAAGGGCATAAAAAGGGGAACGTGGTGATTAAGGTGCGGCATGGAGACTCTATGGATAAATGAATAATTACAAAAACACCCTGAGGGTGTTTTTTTTACGAGTTTTTATTTCTTATCAGAGTGAGTTCATTCTTATTTATTAGGTACAGTGAAAATTCAGTTGTTGAATCAGCCTGTTTGGAGTGTAAGGAAAAACTTCTCTTTGGTACTTCGTACGCATTTTTTGATCTTAAACCAATAGGAGAAAAGCGGTCATTTAATTTTAAAAATAGAAAGATAATTCAGAATGAAAGAGGTTACAAAAAATAATCTCGAGCGACAAATATAGTAAAGCGTTTTCATTTTTTCTTTTTAAAAGATATTAGAAAAAATAGTGATAGATTATAAACTTTTCTCTTGACGAAATATTTTATTAGAGATAACATGGTTACGAAATGTAACCTAAGTAATAAAAAGTGTCTTTTTAGTAATGGATGAAGAAGAGGTGAAAAATATGGATTCCGCAACTTTCGTATTATTTGGAGGAACTGGAGATTTGGCTAAACGTAAGATTTATCCTGCTCTTTTCAACCTCTTTTTGGATGAAAAATTGCCGAAAACATTTTCAATAGTCACTCTTGGCAGAGGCGAAATGTCTTCTGATGAACTGCATGAGAACCTCAAACAATCTCTAGAGCATTTCTCTAGAAGGAAAGCCAGTGATGACTCTAAAAAAGAAGAGTTTATTTCTATGTTCAGATATCTGCCGCTTGACGCTTATAGTATAGAAGACTTCAAAACTCTTCTTGCGTTAGTGGAAGAAAGAGAACAAGAACTTGGCATCCCGCAAAACCGGATGTTCTATCTTTCAGTAGGTCCTCAGCTGTTTGATGTGATTTCTACTAGCATCAAAGAAAGCGGTCTGGGTGATACAAAAGGCTGGAAACGCCTGATCATCGAAAAGCCATTCGGCCATGACCTTCAATCTGCAAGGGAACTGAATGAAAGACTAAGCAAGTCCTTTAAGGAAGATGAAATTTACCGCATCGACCACTACCTTGGCAAGCCGATGGTTCAAAACCTAGAAGCGCTTGAGTTTGCAAATCCTATTATCCAGGCTCTTTGGAACAACAAGCACATCGCCAATGTTCAGGTCACAGCGAGCGAAGTCGTGGGCGTAGAAGAAAGAGCGGGCTACTATGACACATCAGGCGCCATCCGCGATATGGTTCAGAACCATATGCTTCAAATGGTCATGATGACAGCTATGAGCAAGCCTGAAGAGCTTACAGCAGAAAACATCCGCAGGGAAAAACGATCTGTTATGGAATCTCTTCGCATGTACTCTAAAGAAGAAGTCGCTGCCAATGTTATCCGCGGCCAATATGCTGCAGGTGAAATGGCAGGCAAGCCGGTTCCAGGATATCTCGATGAACCAGGTATTGAAGCTTCTTCAAAAAATGATACGTTTATCGCTGCAAGGCTATGGATCGATAACGACTTCTGGAAAGGCGTTCCTTTCTATATTCGTACAGGTAAGCGTATGAATGAAAAATCCACACGCATTGTCGTTGAATTTAAAAATCCGGCAAATGATGTGTACAGCAATGGTGAGAAAAACACAGTTGCCAATCTCCTAGTAGTAGAGATTAACCCTAATGAAGGTATTTCCTTTATGCTTAACAGCAAGAACCCATTAGAAGCAGGAAAGCTGGAGCCAATAAAAATTGATTACGTTTCAAACCGCAAGAACGTCCCAGAAGCATATGAACTTCTGATCAATGACGCATTGCGCGGCGATTCCACTTTCTTTGCACATTGGAACGAAGTAGAGTTATCTTGGAAATGGGTTCAGCCTGTCTTGAATGTATTCAATGAGAACCAAGCGCCGCTTCATCAGTATCCGGCAGGTTCTAACGGCCCTGAAGCTTCAGACGCCCTTCTTGGCGAACAGAACTTCAAATGGTGGCTGGATAAAGAATCAAAAGAGGCAGTTGTAAAGTAACGCTTTAATTTTAGGAGGATTCACGTAAATGAGCCAAGCAATTGAAAACTTAGCAGTAGCTACGATCAGAACATTATCCATCGACAGCATCAACGCAGCTAATTCTGGTCATCCAGGACTTCCGATGGGTGCAGCTCCAATGGCTTACACACTTTGGGCGAAGCATTTAAAACATAACCCAGGACACGCAAAATGGTTTGACCGTGACCGTTTCGTCCTTTCAGCAGGACATGGTTCAAGTATGCTGTACAGCATGCTTCACCTGTTCGGATATGATGTATCCATCGAAGACTTGAAAAGCTTCCGTAAGCTGAACAGCAAAACTCCGGGACACCCTGAGTTCGGCCACACTGACGGTGTAGACGCTACTACTGGTCCACTTGGACAAGGTATTGCGACTGCTGTGGGTATGGCAATGGCTGAAGCTCACCTGGCAGCTAAATTCAATAAAGATGAATTCTCGGTTGTAGACCACTATACTTACGCATTAGTCGGCGACGGCGACCTTAGTGAAGGTATTTCATATGAAGCAATGTCAATGGCAGGCCATATGAAACTAGGCAAATTGATTGCCCTTTACGATTCAAATGATATCTCTCTTGATGGAGAACTTGGTCTATCATTCTCTGAAGATGTTAAAAAGAGAGCAGAATCTGCTGGCTGGCAGCACATTCTAGTAACAGACGGCAATGATCTTGAAGCTATTTCAAGTGCAATTGAGCTTGCTAAGAGCAATTCTGATCAGCCAACAATCATCGAAATCAAAACAATCATCGGTTTCGGAAGCCCTAAAGTAGCCGGAACAAACAAAGCTCACGGCGCTCCACTGGGTGCTGAAGAAGCGAAAGCAACTAAAAAAGCTTACGAGTGGCTGTTTGAAGAAGATTTCTATGTACCAGAAGAAGTAAAAGCCCACATGGCACAGCTTAAAGAAGAAGGCGCTGAAAAAGAAAAAGCTTGGAATTCTTTATTCGCGGCTTACAAAGAAAAATATGCTGAACTTGCTGAAGAGCTTGAAAATGCTATCAACGGCAAAGCATTGATTGAAGCAAAAGACATTTTAACATTTGAAGAAGGCAAAGCTGTATCAACTCGTGTTGCAAGCGGAAAAGCCATCAATCACTTTGTTAAAACTGTACCAGCCATCTTTGGCGGAAGTGCAGACCTTTCACACTCAACCATGACTGATATCACTGGTGAAAAAGCATTCGCTGTCGAGTCATTCGCTGGCAGAAATGTTTACTTCGGTGTGCGCGAGCATGCAATGGGTGCTGCAGGAAACGGTATGGCCCTTCACGGAGGCGTAAAGCCATTCGTAAGCACATTCTTTGTGTTCAATGACTATCTGCGTCCATCCATCCGTCTGGCAGCTCTTTCTAAACTGCCTGTAACGTATGTGTTCACACATGATTCAATCGCAGTAGGGGAAGACGGACCAACTCACGAGCCGGTTGAACAGATCGCTGCTCTAAGAGCCATTCCTGGACTTACTGTTATCCGTCCATCTGATGCGAACGAAACTGCAAGTGCATGGGCATATGCATTGAAGCAGACTGATGGTCCTGTAGCATTGATCTTAAGCCGTCAAAACCTTCCTGTTTACAAAGAAACTGAAGGCAACCTTGACAACCTTTCTAAAGGTGCTTATGTTCTTTCAGAAACAAAAGCAGATGCGGATGTTACATTGATCGCAACTGGTTCTGAAGTATCATTGGCTATGGCTTCTAAAGAAGAGCTTGAGAAAGAAAACATTTCTGTACGAGTAGTGGCTATGCCAAGCTGGGAGCTATTCAAAGTTCAATCTAAAGAATATCAAGAGTCAGTACTGCCGGCATCTGCTACAAAGCGTGTATCTATCGAAATGGGAATTTCCATGGGCTGGGAACGCTTTGTAGGAACCGAGGGCAAAATGCTTTCTATCGAAACATTCGGTGCTTCCGGAACTGGTGCAGATGTTATGAATCTATTCGGCTTTACAACTGGCCACGTAGTGGAAGCTGTTAAGAATCTATTGAATTCTTAATATATATCAGAATTAAAACACAGTAGGAGATGTACACAATGAAAGTTGGATTAGTTGGATTAGGTAAAATGGGATTAAATCTTGGTAAAAATTTAATCGACAACAAGCACGAAGTGGCAGCATTCGATTTGAATGCTGACGCTGTAAAAGAAATGGAGTCATACGGCGGTTCTGGCTACAGCGCCCTGAAAGACCTTGTAGCTTCTCTTGAAACTCCAAGAGTTCTTTGGATCATGGTTCCTCACCAGGTTGTAGATTCAGTATTAGATGAAATCGCTCCTCTTCTAAGCAAAGAAGATATCGTGATTGAAGCAGGAAACTCTCACTACAAAGAGTCTATCCGCCGCTACAATTCACTTAAAGAATACGGTGTGCGCTACATGGACGCTGGAACTTCCGGCGGTATGGAAGGTGCTAGAAACGGCGCTTGCTACATGATCGGCGGAGACAAAGAAGCTTGGGAAATCGTAGAACCAATCTTCCGTGACACTGCTGTTGAAAACGGCTATCTTTATGCTGGTGAAGCAGGAAGCGGCCACTTCTTGAAAATGGTCCACAACGGTGTTGAATACGGCATGATGGCTGCAATCGGCGAAGGCTTCGAAGTTCTTGAAAAGAGCGAATTTGACTTCGATTACGAAAAAGTAGCACGTGTTTGGAACAACGGTTCAGTTATCCGTTCTTGGTTAATGGAACTTACTGAAAATGCATTCTCTAAAGATGCTAAGCTTGATGGCATCAAGGGTATCATGCATTCTTCAGGTGAAGGCAAGTGGACTTTGGAAACTGCTCTTGATCTTCAAGCTGCTACTCCAGTTATCGCTATGTCCCTACTAATGCGCTACCGCTCTCTTGAAACTGATACTTTCAACGGTAAAGTAGTTGCTGCACTTAGAAACGAATTTGGCGGACACGCTGTAGAAAAAAACTAATCTAACAGGAAAACGGAGGAAATAACCATGAAATTTTTTATCGATACTGCTAATCTAGACGACATCAAAAAAGCTTATAAATTGGGCGTTCTTTCTGGTGTTACTACTAACCCTTCTCTAGTAGTTAAAGAAGGCGTGAAATTCGAAGAGCGCATCGAGGAAATCCTTGTAGCTGTTCCTGAAGTAGAATCTGTATCTGCAGAGGTTACTCCAAACGCACTAAGCGCAGAAGATATGATCGCTGAAGCTGATGAATTAGTTAAAATCAACGGCGGAAACAAAAACATCACAATCAAGCTTCCAATGACACTTGCTGGCCTTGAAGCTTGCCGTAACCTGACTCAAAAAGGCATCAAAACAAACGTTACTCTTATCTTCTCTGTGAACCAGGCTCTTCTTGCAGCACGTGCTGGAGCAACTTATGTTTCTCCATTCCTAGGCCGCTTAGACGATATTTCTGAAGACGGCGTACAGCTTGTTGCAAAAATTGCAGAATTGTTCCGTGTGCACAACCTTGATACACAGATCATTGCGGCTTCTGTCCGCCACCCAGATCACGTTACTCGTGTAGCGCTTGCTGGAGCTCACATTTCTACTGTTCCTTTCAAAGTAATTGAGCAGCTTGCAAAACACCCATTAACTGACCAAGGTTTGGAAAAATTTGCTGCTGACTGGAAAAATGTTGAGTAATAGTTAGTCAAACAGCGTTAGATACTCCTTGATTTATCAGGGGTATCTAACGCTTTCTAATTGAAGCAAGAGAAAAGGAGACATGTTCAAATGGCGATTTCATTCGATTATAAAAATGCATTGTCTTTCATGAATCAAAGTGAAGTAGACAACCTAAACGCTTTCGTAAAAACAGCTCACAATCTTCTGCATGAGAAAAAGGGACCAGGCTCTGACTTCCTTGGATGGGTTGACCTTCCGACTGCTTATGATAAAGATGAGTTTGCACGCATTAAAAAAGCGGCTGAAAAAATTCGCAGCAATTCCGAAGTATTGATCGTCATCGGTATCGGCGGTTCTTACCTTGGAGCACGCGCTGCCATCGAATCTCTTTCCCATACGTTCCATAACCAAATGGGCAAAGAAACACAAGTATACTTTGCTGGCCAAAACATCAGTGCTACATACCTGACACATCTATTTGAAGTAATCAAAGACAAAGACATCTCAGTAAACGTGATTTCAAAATCAGGTACAACAACTGAGCCAGCTATCGCATTCCGTATTTTCCGTGAATACCTGGAGAAAAAATACGGAAAAGAAGAAGCGAAAAAACGCATCTATGCTACAACTGACCGTGCAAGAGGCGCTCTGAAAACTCTTGCTGATGAAGAAGGCTATGAAACGTTCGTTATTCCTGACGATGTAGGCGGACGCTACTCTGTTCTTACTGCAGTAGGTTTGCTTCCAATCGCAACAGCTGGAATCGACATCGACGCAATGATGGAAGGAGCTGCAGCAGCTGCAGAAAAATACAGCGCAGCAGACCTTGCTGAAAACGAAAGCTATCAATATGCGGCTGTAAGAAACGCTCTTTACCGCAAAGGCTACAATATCGAACTTCTTGTAAACTACGAGCCATCTCTGCACTTCGTATCTGAATGGTGGAAACAGCTCTTCGGCGAAAGTGAAGGAAAAGACCAAAAAGGACTATTCCCAGCTTCTGTTGACTTCACAACTGATCTTCACTCAATGGGTCAGTACGTGCAGGAAGGACGCCGCGATCTAATCGAAACTACAGTTTTGGTTAAGAACCCAGCGATCGATATCACACTGAAAGAAGAAGCTTCTGACCTTGACGGCCTGAACTACCTTGCCGGCAAAACAATGGACTTCGTAAACAAAAATGCGTACCAAGGTACAGTTCTTGCCCACGTGGACGGCGGAGTTCCGAACCTTGCTGTTGAACTAGACCAGCTGACTCCTTACACATTCGGCGAAATGGTATACTTCTTCGAAAAAGCCTGCGCAATCAGCGGCTTAATCCAAGGCGTGAACCCATTCGACCAGCCTGGAGTAGAAGCATACAAAAAGAACATGTTTGCCCTTCTAGGAAAACCAGGCTACGAAGAGCAGCGTGCTAAGCTCGTTGACCGTTTAAAATAATTGATTGAATCAGAGCCCTCCATTCATTTTGAATGGGGGGTTTTTTACTGTGGAAGGGGTGTATGGCAGGGACAAAATCTTCAACTAAAGCTACACAGACGGGATGAAGGACAAAACAGAAGCGGGCTGGTGGAAGAAATGTCTTTCATAAGGGGGATGGAGGACAAAACAGAGGGGACTGATGGAAGAAATGTCTTTCATAAGGTGCATGAGAACAAAATCAATCCTAAAACACACGAAAAATAATCCTCCTTGGCGGAAGAGGTTCAAAATTCACCCCCGTAAGGATAAATAGGTATTAGTATTCTTAATAGTGCTTTTACATGTTTGGCTGATGAAGATGATGTGTGCATTTATAAGAGCTTTTCAGCTTTGAACCAATTATAATAGCGGACGGTAAAATAGGCAGTTATCTCCGGAATAAGGCAGCTGCTTAGATGTGTGGTGTAGATTGTTGAACAGAGATAAAAGATCAGAGATTTATCCGTAAATGGGGTTCTAAAGGACATAATTGGATTGAAGAGTCAGAAATTTGTCCGTGAGGAAGGCTCTAAAGGACAAA
>NZ_KE387243.1:9224-270526 GCF_000430765.1 Peribacillus kribbensis DSM 17871
GAGATTTGTCCGTGAGGAAGGCTCTAAAGGACAAAACTGGATTGAAGAGTCAGAGATTTGTCCGTGAGGAAGGCTCTAAAGGACAAAACTGGATTAAACCATCAGAGATATGTCCTTGAGAAATTTCTCAAGACCAAAACTTCGCCAGGCAGTCAGGAGAAATGGTTCAGAGACGCCTTCTCAAGGCCAAAACTTCATACCCGGTAGACTATACTCAGAATGAGGACACAAAACTATACAAAGTTCAGTAGAAAAACCTAACTAAAAGTCCGCCACCAGCAGCCAGAAGATATCCTCATTATTGAACCTGGTACAGCTAAAGGGAGGAAACCACGCAAATAAAAAACCAGGACAAGGGAAGCAGACCATTAAAAGTCTTTTGCTGCTTCTCTTGCCCTAGTTATTCCGCCGGCTTTGATTTGTTCCGCTTTTTCGGGGTATCTTGTGTGGCCTTCAATGATAATTCCTTTAAAGTCATCGATTCCGAAGAAGTTCATCATCACCCCGAGATGGCGGTGGCCCATTTCCCACTCTGCTTCCGGGCCCTCAGAGTAGATGTCTCCACGGGCCTGTATGTGAATGGCTTTTTTTCCTTTTAAAAGTCCTTGTGCTCCTTTTTTGGAGTATTTGAATGTCTTTCCCGAAACGGCCACGGCATCAAGGTAGGTTTTCATGATGGCTGGGAACGAGAAGTTCCAGAGAGGGGTAACAAAGACATATTTATCTGACATTAAAAATTGTGCGCCTAACTCTGCTAAGCGTCCGACCTTGGCTCTTTCCTCAGGGGCTAATTGGGTGAAGGACTCGCCGCTCCGAAGTTTTTCCCAGCCGCTGAATACATCACGGTCGAGATAAGGAATATCCGCCTTGTAGAGATCCAGGTGTACGATTTCATCATCGATATGGGATTCTTTATAAGAATCAATAAACGCTTTTCCTACTGCCAGGCTGTATGATTCGTCACTCTCTAATGGGTGAGCAGTAATATAAAGAACATTTGCCAATAAACTGATACTTCCTTTCATCGTGAACTTTTAAGCAGAATGGCTGTTGAAATCGTTTCCAACAATTTATACAGAGAATTATCGATTTCCGGCTTAATGGTCCTTCATCCAGTTTGTTGCCCAGTCGGAGATCGGGCCAAGAATTTTCCCAAGCTCGGTTCCTTTTTTCGTTAAGAGATATTCAGTCCGTACCGGTCTTTCCGGAAGAACATGCCGCAAGACAATTCCATTCTCTTCAAGCTCTTTCATGCGCTCGGTTAATACCCGTTTACTCAGGTCAGGAATAATAGAATTTATTTCGCTGAAACGTTTTGGCCCGCTTAATAACACGTAAATAATTAAACCCGTCCAGCGCTTCCCCAGCAGTTCAAAGGACTTTTCTATCCTAGGACACAAGTTTGGTTGCTCCTCCACAAAATATCATCTCCTTTTGATAGCCACAATTTATATCTAATGTACTAATTGTAACCTAATATAAAACACAGCAAAAGTTTTATTGTTTAAAATTGTCTATATTTTCAAATTTAATATTTTTGGCATAAAAAAGGATGCTTTATAAAAAAATGGAGAAAAAGCAGCACTGCCGGACTTCTTCTCCATCATCCTATATAAGGCAAGCCAGTTCTTTTAAAGCTCTGTGTTCAGGCTTCCTTGTTGAATTTTGCCTAGTTTCTCTAAGACCGTCAATTTTTCTTTCACTTCAAAAATATCCTTGGCGCTGACAACATTTGTCTTCCGCAGTTCCTCGATTTCAGACTCTACTTTTTGTTTGAAAGCAGGGGATTCGATTAGAATATAGCGGACCAATTCCAGAGCCGCCGCGATTTCTTCTTCATTTTTAATAGAAAAAATGCTTTGTTCTTCAGGATTGAATATGGAAATCCGATCCAGATCATATGAAATGGAAAGACCAAAGTAGCTGGTTTCTGTTCCATAATATTCATTGTCTCTTATTCTGGTCAATTTTACTCCGGCATTCAGCTTATAATCGCTGAATCCGTCTTCTGGCAGTTCAATATTTGAAAGGATGATGTTCGATTCTTCATCCATATAAATTTCGGATTCAAATTGGGTTTGTAAAACTTTTGACTCTACTAAAAGCATGCAAAGAACCTCACTTCATAATTAAACGAAAAGTAACAAGTGAACAAAAAGTAACCTAAGTGTCTCTATTATATCAGAAAAGGGCAATAGTTCAATGAATAGCCTGCTTTTTTTGCTCATTTTATTGAACTTTTTCTCATAAATTAAAGAGGTAAGCGCATACATTTCTTCAGTTTATTTTATACGGCAGAATCCCCAGGTTTACTGGGCGTTTCCAGATCATATGAGGGTGGTTTTCTCCCCAATAATCAAGCAGGAGATAATTCGGTTTTCCCAGCCACTTTGTCCATATACGCTGTGCATTTTGATAGCCGCTGTCCAAACAGAACTCCCTAATTTCTTTAGCTTGAAGAGTAAGCAGAATTGCATTGAAAAGCAGCCTGCCAATTCCTTTATTTTGAAAGTCTGGATGCACCAATACAGTGCCGATCTCCACCAGGCGGCTGTAAGAGCCATTTGTACATTCGGCAATTAAGGTGCTGCAGGGACCGAATTCAACTGTTCCCAGGATGTGATTTTTGGGGTTTGCAGCCAGAAGGAAAAAGCGGTCTTCCCCCAGGCTATCCAAATCCAGTTTCAGAAGCTTCTCTTTTGATTTAATTTCCTGCCGGATGTCTTCCTTTAGATGGGTTAGGCCTTCATTTTGGAAGGTATCCTCAATTACATATTTGAAAAAAGGATGAAGCACAATTTCATCCTTTTTCTCAGGCCTGCGGATCGTTACTGATAGCATAGAGTTCCTCTCCTTTTAAATAACCTTTCTGCAAATTGGTAAAACAAAGGGAATAACTTTTACCTTAGTTACTGCCATGGTGAGATACCGGGCCGGTAACGCCGGGCTCATCATAGGAGAGAATATCCACAATCATATCAAAACAGATAAGGGAATAATGCACAGCCTTTTTTCCTTCCTTAAATGGCCCCTTTTCACGGATAAAAGAGTAATAGCGGGATTTTTGATAAATTCGGAAGGCTTCCCCTGTGTATTCATCATCATTTAATCGGGTATAATCCTCGACTATGGCTGAATAAGAGATAAAGGTAGGAAAGTCGATCGTAAGAATGGATATCTTCCCTAGGGTATCGGGGGCAGGGTAAAGGAAAGAGTTGTTTCATCTTCAGCCATTTGGAAGACGATTCTTAAAGCCGAATCACCGTATATCCGATGTTCAAGCTGCTGCAGAGCAAGATAATTCCCTTTCGTTTTTACGAGTTCATCAAAAGTCATAAGGACATTCCTCCATATTCATTTATTCGTTCTCTTTTGCACGAATCCCTCCTTGGAAACTTCCTATTTTGAAAGGGGAATTGTGGGATGAAGGAATTCAAAAGTCTGAGGAAAGATACTCTAGCTCTTAGTTCATCAAAAAAACAGCATCGGCTGAACCGACACTGTTTTTTTGTTTTCAGGCTTCCATCTTGGCTGACTTCTGAACCGCTGCGGAGGACTTTTTCTGGCGCCTGGCCGACTCGCTTAATGAAGAAGGCAAGCACCAGGGAGACAAATCCGATCAGCAGGATAACAAAATACGCCTGGTTGATTCCATGGGTCTGTGCTTCCATGATCAGATGCTGCTGGGACTCGCCTTTGGCATGGCCTGCTGCCATGGTATCCAGAAGGTGCGTCTTCGTGCTGCTGGTCATAATGGTCACAAGCAGGGAAGTATCAAGGGCTCCAGCCACCTGTCTTACAGTGTTTGAAATGGCTGTTCCATGAGCATTCAGGCTTTGCGGCAGCTGATTTAAGCCGGCTGTCTGTATCGGCATCAAAAACAGGGCCATACCGATCCGTCGTCCCGAGACATCAGGATCATACGTATAGCTGGCTGAATCGGTCAAATGGATGAAGCTGAAGGTAGAGGCGATAACGATGGCGATGCCAATGACGGAAAGCTCTTTAGCGTCGAACCGGTCAGAAGGACTGGGGAATTCACTGCAAGGGCGGAAACAATGGTGCCGAACAAGGGAGATGATCATGGAGCTAAAAACTGCTGACGGATCGTAAAGCGCTGCATTTAAAAGGCTGTTAAGGGAATCAGCACCCCATTTACCAGCATATAGCCGGTCGTAAGCCCCTGTGCAGTTGTAGCTGTAATATCAAAGTCTTTCATTAATTCAGGGATCACAACACTCTTGATCGTCTGATTAAAGGTGGCAATGAACGCACCCAGAATCATAATGGCCAGAATAGGCCCTTTTTTTATGGAGCGATCTATGGCAGAACTCTTGCTCACTTCCCCCATCCTTTAAGGGTCAATCTAGATTAAATTTACAATGTGTTGTATAATTTACATTATATAAAGAAGATTATAAGAACGTTAGATTAAGTTTACAAGTTACATATTTTCAGGAAATGTATCGTAGTTTACAGTTTTTGAAAATATGTCGTTCACTCATATAAAAAGCGACACTTACCAATGTTTTGCAGCTATATTAATTAGAAAGGATCAGAATAGGATGGAACAGAAAAAGACCCATACAGATCCCAGGATCCTGCGCACCCGTCAATTGATAAAAGGCGCTCTGATTGAGCTGCTGCAGGAAATGGAACTCGAAAAAATTTCCGTTAACCGGCTGGCAGAGCGTGCCACCATCAATCGGGTAACTTTCTATCTGCATTACCGCGATATTCCGGATATGCTGGAAAAAATGGCGGAAGATATGATTGATGAAATCTCGATCGTTTTAAACGAAAGAACAAAGGATGAGGCACCTCCTGGTAAGGGCGATTGGGCCATGATGGTTAATTTCCTTGAATATATAGCAGGGAATGCAAAATTCTATAAAATCGTTCTGGCATCCAAGCAGATTCCCATTTTTAAGGACCGCCTGCTCTCATTTTTGACAGAGATCATTGTGAAAAGAATTGAATCGAGGGTAAGCAGCTCTCATTTGGTGCGTGAGGGCATTCAAGATGATATTTTGATCTGGTACAATTCCTCTGCTCTTATTGGGACGATTATTGCGTGGCTAAGAAATGATATGCCGTACACTCCATCTTACCTAGTCAAACAATTTTCTATGCTTCATCACAGAGGTTTGAATAAGGCAGATAGCCCATAACCTTCTTCTTTTTGATTACTGATTCATCACGAGGACTAAATCTGCATAATAGGAGAATGGTGTATGAAAGCGTTTGAAATCATGATCAAGCAAGTGTATAAAGTGAAGGAAAGTGACACAGTCAGATCAGTTATCGAAAAGTTTATCGAATATAATATAAGCGGACTGCCTGTGGTGAATGAGCGAAATGAAATCGTTGCATATGTCAGTGATGGAGATATCATGAGGTATATCGGGAAACATGAGGAGCGGATCATCGATGTATTTTATAATATCTATGTCTTTAAAGAAGAAGAAGAGGAATTCGTAGAAAAATCAAAAAGACTGCTGGATTTAAATGTCCTAAAAATTGCAAAACGCAAGGTGATTACAGTCTCATGGGAGGAAAAAATTGAAACAATTGCCGCCATCCTTGGTAAAAGGCAGATCAAAAAACTCCCCGTTCAGCGAAATGGCGTACTAGTCGGGATCATCAGCCGGGGGGATGTGATCCGGCATTGTTTTAAAGCGTTTCTGTAGCCCTTTTCAAAGTTAAAAGCGTTTTTCTCATTTTTTTCCATCTAAACTTTTTCTTAGTTGTCCATGCAGGCCGAATTTAAAATAATCTGCTGTTATTTATACGGAAACAAAACCGATTTCTGATGCTTTACAAAGAGAAAGGAGGGAAGCAGATGCCAATCGAAATCAAGGATGTTCTTTCAAAAAAGATCCTTACCGAGGCAAAGGGATATCTGGATGTCGGTTTTACACATTCCTTGAACCCATACAGCGGCTGCTCTTTTTCCTGCCGCTACTGCTATGTAAGGGAAATGCCCATTCAAAAGTTCAAGGATATACCTTGGGGAGAATGGGTCGACATCAAAACGAACGCGGCTGAAAATTATCGGAGTGAACTGTTAAAGCTGCGTAAAAAGAACAAGACGGTAAATATTTTTATGTCTACCGCCACAGATCCATACCAGCCGATCGAACGGAAAGCAGCCATCACCAGAACAATACTGGAAGAAATGATTGAAAGCCCTCCTGATTTTGTTCAAATCCAAACCAGAAGTCCCCTGGTTACAAGAGATATCGACTTACTAGTTGAATTAAAAGAAAAATGCGGTGTGCTCGTATCCATGACAATCGAAACAGACCGCGAGGATATCAAGAGAATTTTTGCTCCGTCTGCACCTGGGATCAGCATGAGGCTGAAAGCTTTAAAAGAAGTACATGAAGCAGGCATACCGACTCAAGCTTCGATTTCTCCTGTTCTGCCATTCTCTCCTGACTTTCCAAGAGAACTGGATGGAATTGCGGATCATATCTGGATTGATACCCTGAGTATCGGGGATGGTTCCATGGGAAGGCGGTCCAAGAGACTTGGAATGCCGGAATTATTTAGAGAACATGGGCTCTCGGAATGGTATCAGGAAGACATCCATCATAAGGTAGAAAAATATTTTACGAAATTTTTTGAGCGGGAACGAATACGGATCTCAAAACCGGAGGCATTTCCGATTAAAAAGACTTAAACAAGGGGTCTATGGAGGATCCCTTGTCCATTCCTGGCTATTTTCGTCCAAGGTTTTCTATATATTATATATTCATCCTGTGCATGATCCAATTTGCTATGAGTCTCCTTCGTTTCCGGGAGGTGTATATAGAAAGATTCCTCTTTTTGATAAGTAGAGACGATCTCCATTGAAGAAATATGGTAAAGCAGACGAATAAATTCTCCGTGTTTATACACCACAATACCTGTTTTGCTTCTTAAGATCCTGGGTTGATTCTCTTCTTGAAGCCTTCCATTTTCCATCCTAATCACTTGGTTAATCGCAGCATCATATTTCTGTTTGTTTTTCTCTTTTATCCTTTCATAATCATCTCCGCAGGAAGACAGAAAGAACACCATGATAAACAGGCTGATCTGCTTATAGTTCATTAGATTCCCCCTTTATATTTTAGAAAATTATACCAATCGAACGATAGTTATATTATAATCTTTAGAAAACATAAAAAGGGGATCAGTCCAATGAATGATTGCTTTATTTGCAATAAGCATGCTGGAACGATTGATACCGCGGGAATCATGATTTATGAGGATGATTATGTATATGTGGGGCATATTGACCGAAATGGCAGACCCAATTATTTGGGACATATTATGATTGACCTAAAAAGGCATGCCCCGATTCTTGCCGATCTGACTGAGGAAGAAGCAAAAGCATTCGGTATCGCCATGGCCCGAGTGAGCAAGGCGCTTAAGGAGAGCGAAAAGGCTGAGCACATTTATTCACTCGTATCAGGAAATTCAGTTCCGCATCTGCATATGCATCTCATTGCACGTTACCCTAATACCCCAAAGGAGCATTGGGGACCTATGGAGGTTTACGATTGGGAGGACGCCCCTATGGGGGACAACGGAGCTGTTGTCGAGCTTTGTACTCGTATGAAAACCTATCTAGAGAGTAATGCTTAGGAATGATAGGATCAAGAAGATACAGTTATCACAGTTTCATTCCATAGATGTGAGTGAGTGTATGGTTTCAAGTATCAACTATAATTTTTTATCAGTAAAGTACCAAAACTTATGATTACCTTATTAAAGCCTACATACTTTATTAGTATGTAAGGACATATTATTGTGGCATAGAAAATCATTCTTACTTATAATAGGGATTGGAATAAACAAAAATAGAATGCAAAAAAGAACAGGGGCAGCTCTAGTGAATCAAGGTAGAAGACAAAATAAAACATATCGATTGACTATGTTAGGTTTACTTATAGCGATTATTATTTTACAAACATTCATTCCATTTCTCGGATATATTCCAATTGGACCTTTAAGTCTGACTATTATTCAAATTACCGTTATTGTTTCCACGTTTGTTCTGGGTCCCCGAGATGGAGCCATTATTGGGGGAGTATGGGGGCTGATTACTTTCATCAGGGCTTTTACAAATCCGACAAGCCCTATCGCACCCATCATATTTGTTAATCCGCTCATTTCTATATTCCCTAGAATCATGATTGCTCTCGTCGCTGGATATTCTTACAAGTGGATAAAAAGGACTAAATTAGGAATGATGGGATCGATGCCCATTGCTGCAGTGCTGGGTTCTCTAACGAACACTATTCTCGTTTTAGGGTTGACGTATCTCTTTTACAAAGAATCTTATGCTAACGTTTTGCATATGGATGTGAGTCAAGTATTACCAGCTTTATTAGCTATAGTAGCTACTAATGGCGTTGCAGAGGCGATTGCTTCGTTTATTTTGGCTCCTATTATCTCAAGGCCTTTATTGAAATTAAGAAAACATTGAAATTTGATCAATTAGAAAGAAGACTCTCTTTTAAGAAGTCTTTTTTTGTTTCCCTACTTAAATATTTCCCTACTACCAAAATATCTTCGTAAACTTTATATTGTGTCGTTGACATCATTTTTTAGGATTAATGTACCAATTTTTTAAGTATACCTTTCAATCGGTCAATCTTGGGTAATTTTCCGGCAACTCTAGGTCTGCGTTACAAAAAAAGCGACCTATTTAGGTCGCCCATATGGTGAGAAGAAGACGGACCAGCTGTCCTCAAGGGCTTCTTCTTGATCAAAGCCAAATACTTGAATTATTCTGGTGCATAGCATCTTTGCAATAGAATCATTATCTTTGTCTTCTTCATTATCTTTTCCTTCAAGTTTTTCAGCCTCTGCTCTGATCTTTACTAATAAATCGTAATCTGAAAAATCTGAGAGATTTATACCATTATGCTCTTCCTCAACCTGAATTCCTGTCTCGTTAGCTACGGATTTAACAAAGTCTTTCAAATTTGTAATTGTTTCGATTGCTTTTTCATTGGTTGTTCTTGCTTGTAACTCATTTGACAACAATAAAATTTTAGAGATAGCTTCATGAGACAAGATGTACACCCCTTTGAATTTATTTCCTACTAATAATTCACCTTTTATATGGATGGCAAACGCATACTTTTCGACAGCATCCTACAGAAATGGTAACCTGGTAACCTTCCTACGTTCTTCTTTCTATGTATTCGTTATCTTAAGGAGGCCCGACACAATAAATTGTATGCATCTATAAATCGTTGGGATAAAGTCAAAAAAAACGAGGGCAAAAGAATAGTGGCCCACTACTTGTAACTCCAGCTTTGTCATACTTAAAATTACACATCCACAGACAGGGTTACAATCCAGACATTTTGACCCGCATGATAAATATCTTGCTGACAGACTTTAACGTCTATTCCTCTTTACAGCATAAAAGCGATAAAACCTTTAGCCCTGGTTTATGCTGGAAAACGGGTGGGTAATTGTAGGTTAACTCAAATGAAAATCGGAGTAAAAATACTATAGGTCGGGGGAGCAGGCATGGTAAGAAATCATACTATAATGCAGTTTTTTGAATGGCATGTGAAAGCGGATGGCTCCCATTGGACTTTTTTGAAACAGAATGCTGCCCAGCTAAAGGCAATCGGAATCAGTTCAATCTGGATTCCTCCCGTGACTAAAGGGTTATCATCAGAAGATAATGGCTATGGCATCTACGACGGCTATGATTTAGGAGAATTTGACCAAAAGGGAACCGTACGGACGAAATATGGCACGAAGGAAGAACTGCTTGACGCGATTTCCGCATGCCAGGAGCTTGGACTTTGTATTTTTGCCGATGTAGTTATGAATCATAAAGCAGGAGCCGACGAAACAGAGACTTTTCAGGTAATAGAAGTGGATCCGTTAAACCGGAATGAAGAAGTTTCAGAGCCTTTTGAAATTGACGGATGGACTAAATTTACCTTCCCGGGCCGGAAAGAAAAATACTCTTCGTTTAAGTGGAGTTTTGAACATTTTAACGGGACCGATTATGATGCCAGAACGGACAGGACGGGTGTCTTTCGTATCCTCGGGGAAAATAAACGCTGGAACGAAAATGTGGATGATGAATTCGGGAATTACGATTACCTAATGTTTGCAAATATCGATTACAATCACCCGGTTGTGATCGATGAAATGTTTTCCTGGGGAAAATGGCTGAGCGACACGCTGAATTGTGATGGATTTCGATTAGATGCGATTAAGCATATAAATCATGAATTTATCAGTACGTTTGCAGGGGAAGTGCGTAAACACAGAGGCGATGATTTTTATATGGTAGGGGAGTTCTGGAATCCGGAGTTAGAATCCTGCCGGAAATTTTTAAATGAAGTGGATTATCAGATTGATTTATTTGATGTCCCGCTTCATTACAAATTTCATGAAGCTTCTAAAGCAGGGCGTAATTTTGATCTTACCACCATTCTGGAGTATACACTGGTCCAGTCTCATCCAATGAACGCGGTAACTTTTGTCGATAATCATGATACACAGCCAAATGAGGCGCTTGAGTCGTGGGTAGATGACTGGTTTAAGCCGAGCGCCTATTCCCTAATACTGCTGCGCAAGGACGGATATCCTGTTGTCTTTTACGGAGATTATTACGGAATAGGGGGAGATGAGCCCATTCCGGGTAAAAGGGAAGACCTTGAACGCCTTCTTTATGCGAGAACTCACAAAGCCTACGGCGAGCAGGAGGACTACTTTGACCACCCAAACACCATTGGCTGGGTTCGGCGGGGTGTAGACGATATAGAAGGTTCAGGGTGCGCGGTAGTGATATCGAATGGAGACGAAGGCAAAAAGCGGATGTATGTGGGCCAGCACCGGGTTAAAGAAGTCTGGACCGACTTAACTCTCACACGAGAAGATCGAATCACGATTGAAGAAGACGGATTCGCCGTCTTTCCAGTGAATGGGGGGAGTGTTTCGGTCTGGGCACTTGCTGATTAAAATGAGTGGGCTTGGTAACGCTTCGCTTTGAACTTCCAAGGATAAACCAGTCTTAGCTTTGTAGTTCAAGCTCCTCAATTAATTCGCTTTAAAGTTGTAAATGGGTTTCATAATATGCTGAATTCCAACAGAGCCGGTAATATTAAATACAATTTCTTCTAACGGCTTATAAACCATTGGAGCTTCATCATTCACTGATGTGGTCTATACACTAGCCATGGTAGCATGGAATTCTTGAGGCCTACTTTTTCCTTTGCTATGGAGCGGCTCATGATTCTTCCTGCCCCATGGGGCCCTGAGAAGTTCTAATTTTGATTGCCTTTACCCATGGCTATGATAGAATCATCACGCATATTGATGGGAATAAAAGCCCTCTCATCCTTCTGAGCTGAAATCGCTACTTTACGAAGAATCCTATTTTCCAGCGCTTGCTCCCTACAAGTATGCCAAATCCTTGTTTATCTATGGCTTCTAGATATTAAGAAGAGCTTCTTGTATTTCTTTCAGCCCAAAACCATTAGGTATCAAAGTTCACTTCTGTTTTTGTTTTTCGATAATTGCCACTTCCATGCCGCAGCCAATATCCACACTAACCAAATAAAAAAGGAATTATTAAACCGATCCAGACAACAAAGAAGATTTAAATATGGTACGCTGGGTAAAGAAGCTTAATAAGCGACGGAAAGCTGTAAAGTAAAACTGGTTCAACATGAGACGACGGACATTATGAAAATCCACTGTTGTTGTCACTTCTTTCGGAGGATAAAGTTATCTTGTCTAACGATCAAGGAGGAGATAGTAGTGAAGGAAGCTACGGCAAAGGTAATTGACACTTTCCCTGTATTATCTGATCATGGTGTAAATCTTAACCAATGGGGAGCTATAGGTCTAGGTAAGACAGAAGCTGTCTTCCTACAGTTAGCCATGTTTTTTGAGGACCCTGAGGAACATCCTTTTGATTTGGGTAGTATCGTACATCATTTAGATGAGGAATGGATTCCATTAGCCTTAGAAGTAATTTATTTATATTTTTTAAAGGACACTTGCTTATTATCTGGAAATAGCGAAGTCTTACTAAACAGATTAGAACAAGTAAACAGTGAATCGTGTTAAATTTCGCCGGTGTTAGTAGGTGTATTGTTTCATACTTTTGGACGGGGAGAGAGGAATGTAAGTAAATAATTCCTCTCGCTGCTTCCGGTAGGATTGCGCTGTTTCATTTTATTTCTCTATAGCGAAGATGAGAACTCTTTTCGGCTATATAATGTGCCATTTAAAGTATAACTTGGAATGCCCAGTTTCCTATTATGTTTTTCAAATAACCATTGCTTATTTACCCAAGTAGTTTGATGAATGTAAATAGCCAGCCTTTTAAGCTCTTTTCAAAAGAGCCTTTTTGTTATCTCTTTGCCCTTGGGAGGATAGAGCTGAAACAAGTTTTTAATATCATTTTAAAAGGGCTTTATCTATTTTTATTTCATACTAGTTTAAAGGAGAATGTTTGCTTTTGGGATTGATAATAACTAAAACATCAAAAATAAAATGAGAATTTACACTAAAATCCGAAATATAATTATGCATTTATGATAAATATATGTTTTTTATGTTGTTAAAAGTGCAAATACCCTATATACTAATAAAAAAATTACTTTTCTATATGTAACTGGCGCACATGGAGAACCATGAGGGAGCATATAGAGTTAAACGCCGTACGCCTGGGCAAACACTTGATCAATGAATCGAGTGTTTTTTTATTTTCCTAGGGAGAGGTGCAGATAGGGATGAGTAATTTGCAAAGAAAAATGGGGACATTTGCTTTAACCATGACTGGTATTGGTTCGATTATCGGGTCAGGTTGGTTGTTCGGAGCATGGAAAGCTGCCCAGATTGCTGGACCAGCGGCTATTTTTTCTTGGATTATTGGAATGATTGTTATTTTATTTATTGCACTTTCTTATGCAGAGCTTGGCGCTATGCTTCCGGAAGCCGGTGGGATGGTTAAGTATCCTCAATATTCACATGGTTCTTTTATTGGATTTCTAGCTGCATGGGCGAACTGGATTTCAATCACTTCGACGATTACGGTGGAAGCCATTGCCTCGGTCCAATATATGAGTACGTGGCCTTGGAAGTGGGCTGAGTGGACGCATTCTCTCGTTCATCAAAATATCTTAACGACCAAAGGAGTACTCGTCGCTGCTTTGCTGCTATTGGTCTATTTCTTCGTTAACTATTGGACTGTCAATCTTTTTGCTAAGGCAAATTCATTTATAACCGTTTTGAAATTAATTGTTCCAGGTGTAGTGGTGGGAGCGTTATTTTTTGCTGGATTCCATGGGGAAAACTTTACAGGTTCTCGAGGAATGGCACCATATGGCGGGGCCGGCGTGTTAACAGCAGTTGCGACTTCTGGGATCGTGTTTGCTTTTAACGGATTTCAAAGTCCCATTAACATGGCAGGGGAAGCGAAATCACCGAATAAGTCGATTCCGATTGCTGTGATTGGGTCGATTTTAATCGCTGGTTTTGTGTATATTCTTTTACAAGTAGTATTTATCGGTTCAGTTGATCCATCTATGATTGTGAACGGATGGAGTCACCTGAATTTTAATTCGCCTTTTGCTGATTTGGCATTAGTTCTTGGTCTTAACTGGTTATCAATTGTATTATATGCTGATGCATTTATATCACCGTCAGGGACAGGGTCAACATATACTGCTACAACATCGCGGATGATTTATGGTATGCAAAAAAATGGATACCTGCCGAAAATCTTTGGTACTTTGCATCCACTATATGGTGTTCCGCGTCCAGCTATGTTATTGAACTTAGGTGTTTGTTATATCTTTTTATTTTTATTCCGCGGGTGGGGTGTACTAGCTGAAATCATTTCAGTGGCTACTCTTATTTCATACATTATGGGTCCCGTTGCATTGATCACATTAAGACGTACAGCTGCTCATTTTAACCGGCCATTTCGCTTAAAAGGTGCTTCCGTTATTGCACCTTTGGGATTTGTTTTTGCATCACTTACTTTATATTGGGCGCGCTGGCCGCTAACCGGAGAAGTCGTGTTCATCATGGCCATTGGGCTTCCGATCTACTTATATTACCAGGCAAAAAATAAATGGATTGGATTCAAAAAACAATTTTTTTCAGGTGTTTGGATGCTTCTTTACTTAGGCTGTATGATTCTGATCTCGTATATTGGAAGTGAGAAATTCGGCGGAAAAAATATTCTTCCATTTGGCTGGGATATGCTGGTCATCGCCTGTCTTGCACTTTGCTTCTATTCTTGGGGAGTGAAAAGCGGGATTAAAACAGAATTTATGGATAAGGCGGAAGAAATCAATAAAGAAGTAGCGTAACGAAGAAAACATGGTTGTTTATGACCATGTTTTTTTGCTTTATTGTTTCTGTGAAAAGTAAAATTCTCATTAGGAGGACTTTGCTTTTGAATTTGGTTATTTTGTTGTATGTGTACTGTTCATGAGTATCAAGTAAATGGCCCGGGACCTCAATTTCGTTAATCAGATAGACAGATCAGCTATCTTTTTATAACCTTTTTAGTAGGAACTTATCTAATTCACGTACTTTATCATATGACTTTACTAGTTGTTCAGGAACCAATGTTCTCCCATATTCCCAGGCATTTATTTCAATTTCAGATTGTAGATTTACTTTTTCTTCTTCGCCTCCATACGCTAAAATTCTTAAATTAGACTTGTTTTTCTTAAAATACAAATAATAACCAATCTCATGGTAGAGAATAATTTTAACCATATTTTCTTCTGTTTCTTTAATTCTAATTTTTCCTTTATAACCATTTACTTCAAGATAATTAAATTTGATTGTATTAGTTGAAACGTTATAACTCATGGGGGCCGTTAGGCTATTGTTAAATTCATAATTAATATCTAATTTGTGCTCAAGTAATGTATCTTTAATTATGTTCTCGATATTCCATATATTTATCATTTTTTTTCACTACCCTTCAACTATTTAGACCCCATATTAAAATGGGGTTACGACTACCTAAAGGTGAAGAACATGATACGTTTCCTCTGAAATGATGTAGTTCGAAATGGAACTTCAGCTTTAGGCGCATAATTAACCTTATCAATATGATAATAAACTTATGATATGAAAGGAAAAAACGCAAGCAAGGCGACCAGGATAATGAGAATGGGAACAAAATTCTGAAAGAGTATAGGTCTTGCTTGCTACATAATTTTCGGTGTTATAAAATAGGTAGTTCGTTAAGAAGTTCAAATATCTTCTATTTTCTCTTAAACGTCAATCTTTTCTGATATCGTTATTTATTATGATTTTAAGCAACGAAGCCATCAGTGTAATTAAACCTTCAAAGCTTGATTCTTAATGCTGGTTCTATCACCATCACGGGATTGCGGTAGCCGAATTACAGTCTTGAATACGCGGGCTACTCTCTAGGGGTGAAATATGTTGGAGGGAGTATTGGAGAAAAAGTTGGCAGAAGAAAGAGAATTATATACAGCCTGATGCTTGGGTGGTAAAATCTTGTGAACGTAATCAATAATGCCTAGAAAACGAAAAAGAAGTCTACCTCTTAATAGGGATTAGACTTCTTTTTCGTATTATTTTTGTTTTTCAAATTGTAGAATACCTTTGTCAACAGATACCCATCCTTTATACCCCAGATGGATCGTATCTTTAAAGAAATATTTATCGTACTCATGACCGGATAAGTCTAAAATAGGAAATCCGTTCTTTTCAATTTGTTTTTTAACCTTCACATAATAATCCGTGCGTCCTTTGGTTGGAAAACCGGTATAATCTGACCAGTAACCATTGACTGGAACGGAAACAAATAAAGGTTTTGCATGAGCTTCTTTTAGTACATCGAGGACCAGTTGCAGATCTTGATATTGTGTAGATTTTGCATAACTTGCTCCCTTTTTATATCCTTGAAGTTTTTCCAAATTAGGTTGTAACATGGCTTTATAATACAAATCATTCACATAGAACGGATTGGTTGTTGTTTTTTTTGCAGCCATATGGCCGGCAGCGTCTTCAAGTTCAGCCCATGATTTATTATGTGTGAGGGCTGGTTTTGGATGAAGTTTTTTCAAATGGACATCTAGTAAAGAAAGGATTAAATCTCTTCGTTCCAACAAATGTAAAAAACCATAAGCAAAGGGCTTGATGACCATGGCTTTGGTTTGGTGCCATTTATCATGATATACATTCGCCTCCAAAAGAGAAGAAAGCATCCAATCACTTTTGACTACATTAAAGGCTAAAAGGCGCTTTGAACCTTCTGTCACTAATGGGTGATTCAATTTTGGGTTTAACGCAAATTGGTATCCTTGTAAAACAGAAAAGTTGGGTGCAAAGTGGGATTCATCCGAGCCTTTAGGCACAAACCATTGTGGTGATAAGACGAAAACTATCCTTTTGCCTTTTAACTGATCTGCATGAGCTGAAAAGTTTAAAAAGTGAATGAGTGCCTCAGTCCCCCCGGTTCCGACTAAAAACGGCGTGAAGCCCTGTGGATTCACATGAAAATAGTTTGACGGATGAAAAGGGTCTAATCGAGACAATTCAGAAGAACCATAAATAGGCAAATAGGCAGGATTTTCTAACATTTTTTGTTGAACTAAATAGCCTTGAAACATATTGTGGTCTAATCCTGCTGCATCTCGCTCCACCAACTTCTCATTAATCAAAGGCAGTAACCATTGGGCTGGAAAAAACAAAAGAATGGAAAATAAGATGACTGCCATAATTAAGGGTTTAAAGGAGGAGCGGACCATTACCGATTCTCCAATTGACCAATAATTGCATTCGGAGTATTCCATTCTTCTCTGACAAAATCAGAAATCCCCACTGTGATCTCTAAACGATCTTCAATTTCAACAAGCAATGAAACCGTTCCGAACGAATCCAATAGACCTTCATCAAATAAATCGATATTTAAATTTTCTCTTACAATATCCGAATCACAAATCTCTTCTAAAATATCCAACACTGTCTCTTTTACTGTCATGATAATTCCTCCTAATATTAAAATAATCGACCGGAAAAGATTAAAAATCCAAAGCAAATGAAGTGGAAGGTGATGACGATCGAGATTGCATGTGTCCATTTATTCTTTTTCCAGAATGAGTATTTTTTGTTTTTTCGTGCAAACCAATCAAAACTGATGATTAAAAGAGCATGATATAACCCGTACACAATATAGTGAAGTTCCAGACCGTGCCATACCCCCATTAATAAAAAGAGAAGCAGGTAACCAAGATAGGAAATGGTGAAACGGTTTTTGATCCACTTTTTCTTTTGCATTAAGAAGGCAAATCGCATGTACACATAATCCCGGAACCAAAATGAAAGTGACATGTGCCAACGGTTCCAAAAGTCTTTAATATTTCTGCTCAAAAAAGGAAGATTAAAGTTTTCAGGCGTTTTAACCCCCATAATATAGCTGAAACCGATGGCAAAGTTGCTGTATCCAGCAAAGTCAAAAAATAAATATAAACTGTACAGATACATATAGCTAATATCGGATAGCAACGTATGGTTTTGGATAAAAAGTGTTGAAATTAATTTACTATTGATGAGAAACCCGATAATAAATTTATATAAAAAGCCTAAAAAAATCTTATTAATTCCCATATAAAGAAGCTCATGATACTCTTCTCTGGAAGGAACGGTGCCTATATCCTTTTTAAAACGTCTGTAACGGTCGATAGGACCGGAGGATATGGTCGGAAAAAACAATAAAAACGAAAGTTGTTCTTTTATGGTCAAAGATGTTAACGAACCATCTCGAATATCAATTACCATTTGGACATTTTTAAAGGTTAAATAAGAAATTCCTAAAAATCCAAACCAGTTATTCAATTCGAAGGCAGGCAAGATTTTTATTAACAATAAAGGGATGATGGAAAGAAAAATAGCAAGATAAAAAACAAGTGACGAATTTTGCTTTGAACGATACCGTATATAAACGGAAACAAGGATGATCTCCCAAATGACATAGGCAATAAAGGAATACGCTTGATGAAGGTCAGCTGCGAATGCCATAAAGAGAACGACAAACGTAACGAGAGCGTTATACCAGCCTAACCTTTTTTTTCGGTATCCCGCTGCTACGACAGGGATAAGCAAGATGCCAACAATCATAAAATAAAGTAAAGTTGCATAGGGCGTCATGCAATAACCTCATGTAATACTCTTTTTCGGTCTACCTTGCCGTTATTCGTCATGGGAAGAGCTGGGCGATAAACAAACTTTCTCGGTACCATGTATTGCGGTAATAGAGCACGCAATTCTTTTTTTAACTGACTGGTAAGTTGAAATTCCTTTTCGAATTTATGAGGAGCTGGGACGATCACCGCTGTTAAAAATTCGCATTTCCCGTCTTTGTAATTAGGTACAATCATAACGTTTTGTACTAACGGCAGGGAAGAAAGCTGTGCCTCAATCTCTTCAAGCTCCATCCTGTATCCATTCACTTTCACTTGGAAATCCATTCTTCCTGCGTAAAATACCAATCCATCTTTTTTATAGCCAAGGTCTCCTGTTTTATAAGCAGGCTGCCCATTGAGGACGAAAAATGAGTTACGAGTCAAACCTGGTTGATTCAAATACCCTTTGCTCACATGGGGTCCGGTTATAACAATTTGACCTTTTTCCCCATCTGGTTGTTCATCAAGTGATTCTGACAGAATATAAACTTCGCCATCTTTTTTCGAAATGCCAATTGGCAATGATTCGTACTTTTCAATCAAGGAATCATCCACATTGATACTTGTTGCTGCTACTGTACATTCAGTAGGACCATACGTATTGAATACAGTGGCATTTGGGAACCTCTTTCTCAATTTTAATGCCGTAGAACTTGGTAATGCTTCTCCGCAAAATAAAAATGTTGTTAATTCAGGGAGTAGAGATGCTGAAAACTGTTCATCCGATAAGCAATAGTCCACAAAGGAAGGAGTAGACGTCCAAATATTCGCGGAGGACTTTTCAAGCGATAAAAATAATTCTTTAGGCGCTGCCACATACTCTTTGGGCAGCATCCAAAGGGTTCCTCCTAAGAATAAACTAGGAAACAGATCCATCACTGACAAATCAAACGAAAAAGGTGCTTGGTTTAAAAAGACTTGGTGGTTTGCTAAACCGAAGTCATTCGTCATCCAGTGAATAAAACTCATTAAATTGTTGTAAGAAATTTGGACACCTTTTGGATTTCCTGTGCTCCCTGACGTATAGATGATATAAAAGTTTTCATCATTGAGAACATATGACTCGGAAGAAACGGTTTTTCCTTGATTCTTTACGAGTGCATCTCGTAAACGATCTCCATTCAAAGAATGGGATAGATGTTCCAAACCTACTTGAGGCAGATCAGTAGGTGATAGCATCATTTTAGCTCCAGAATCTTCTATAATTTTTGCAATTCTTTCATCTGGAATAGATGTATCAACCGGAATATACGGATGACCTGATTTAACGCATGCTAAAAAACAAACAAGCATTAATGGTTCCATGTGACCATAAACCACAATAGGAGTAGAATGATCAAGCAAAAGATTGTTTAAAAAATCAGCTAAAGACTCGGACATATTATAAAGCTGCCTATAGGTAAGGCTCTCATTTCCGCATGAAAAAACGGTCTTTTCAGGATATAATTCAGACCATTTTTGTAGTTGTGAATAAAAATTCATGGTGTCACCTCTAAAATTCGTTATAAATAAAAGTACCGGAATTTTTAAATCCATAAATGGTTAATAAGCCTAACAGAATTAAAAAATAAAATAACAATCTCATCATCCACCTTGTGGTAGGATGACAGAATAAAGATTTTACATAATGAAAAAATGAATTCATAAATGCCTCCTAACTGGGAAGTAAAGCACTTGATGATTTTACTATGAAATTCTATTGGATTTAGGATTTTAATCAAAATTTAATCCTTGGCTTTTGACAGATTAGTAGAATTTAGAATAAAGGGAGCAGGAAATGTATGAGGAATTTAATATTTTTGAAAAGGAACGGGGATTTTTGTGAAATATTGAGATTCCAGGATTAATATTAATCTTAGTATTTGTACTAATCGTTCTTGGACCTAAAAAACTTCCGGAACTTGGTCGTGCTGTCGGCAATCATTGAGGGAATTTAAAAAATTCAACTTGACTGCCTTATGTTATCTAGTTTTGAAGGAATGTAGTTCTTTTGCAGTGTCTGGTAGTTATGGCAAAGAGGCCACACCCGTTCCCATCCTGAACACGGAAGTAAAACTCTTTTGCGCCGATGGTAGTTGGGGGCTCTCCCCCTTTGAGTGTAGGACGCTGCCAGAATAAATTTAATATCTTCTTTTCGTCGAGGGGTGGAGCAGTCTGGTAGCTCGTCGGGCTCATAACCCGAAGGTCGAAGGTTCACATCCTGTCCCCGCAATCTCTTTTCTCTATACCAAAAAGTATTCAATAGATTCTATTGGTTTTAATGGCAAAGAAAAGTTCTTTCTTTCACAACGAGTCATTTGGGGTATGTAAGTTAAAATAACTATGAACTCTTATCTAACCATGAATACTCCCCATCTTTCAGATGGGGAGTATTCAATGATTTATAGTTATTTAATTAGGGTTGGTGCAACTCTGTGTTTAGTAGCTTGTTCATATGCATAAGCCATCCCTACGAGGTCAGCTTCACTCCACATCTTACCGAAGAAAGCTAGAGCGAATGGGGAGCCGTTTTCATAATAACCGGCGGGGACCGTAATCAGTGGCAACCCGCTGATATTGATTTCAGAGACAGTTGTTGATTTTACATTTTCAACCTGAAGTGACGGAATTGCTTCAGGCATCTGAGGAAAAACGAATCCGTCTAACTCATGTTTTTCCATCACCATATTAATGATGCGCAGCAACTCCGCTTTCACCTCAATGAAATCCTTCAAATCTGGTAAAACACTTGGATCAGCCGATGCTGTTTCAGCATTGATGAAATCAGAAACTAAACTTAATGGACCTCCTTCAGCCCAAGGTACTTGGCCCGCTTTTTCAAATACGTTTTTAATGGAAAGCTCCGGATTTATATTTTTAAAGTATTTTTCAAGGTCATAGAAGAAGGTTTCCATTCCGACAAATCCATTTTTTGACTCCATGTATTCAGCGAAGCCTGTCCCAGCAAAAGGATCGGTTATTACTACTGCTCCTTGATTTTCTAATTCCTCAATGGCAAGAGCATACAGTTCTTGTGTTTCTTTTGAAAGTTCTTCTGTACGCCAACCGGGTCCGTACAATCCGAGTCGTTTTCCCTTAAGCGATGTCGCATCAAGGAAAGCAGGGTATCCAGCTTCAGGAACATTCCCTTTAGCAGCTTCTGTTTTAATGTCCTCTTTAGAATATCCAGCCATCACACCGAGCATAATCGCAGCATCTTGAACGGTACGGGCGTGGGGTCCTAAAACATCCCTGGTACTACCTGCAAGGGGGGTCACTCCAGTTGATGGAATCAATCCAAATGATGGCTTAATTCCAACCAATGATTGGGCTGCAGCGGGAACCTGGATGGAACCTGCCGTTTCTTCGGCTACACCAAGTACGGCAAAGTTACCCGATACAGCCATAGCAGTACCACTGCTACTTCCGCCAGGTGAAAGCTCACGGTTTACCGCATTATAAGTAGGGCCATCCCAACTATTGTTTGCATTATATGCACAGCTGAAGGCAGGGATATTTGTTTTTCCGAGGATGATGGCACCTGCCTCTTTTAGTCTTGTTGTAACGGTGGCATCCTTAGTAGGCATTAATTCAATCGCTCCGCTACCTTTGCTAAGAGGAGCCCACCCGAATGTAGACGGGTAACCTGTAACATCAACTGCTTCCTTAATGACAATCGGTATTCCTGCTAGCGGTCCTAGTTTATTCCCTTCTTCACGCAAACGATCCATTTCTTTTGCCTCTTCTAAAGCATCAGGGTTCATAAAGGTGAAAGCATTATAGGTATCCTCGAATTCCTCAATTCGATTTAGAAATGACTGAACAACCTCTTGTACCGTAAAAGCGCCTTCCTGATATCCTGATAGTAATTCATTCACGGTTACTTCTTCAAAACGGAAATCTTCTTTAGTAGATTTTAATAAGGTACTATTTTTCATTGTTTTACCCCTCTCCATTTGAATTAATTGAATCGAGAACTAAATCTTCGCCACCACTAATAGCTAGAATTTTCTCTCACTTTCCTATCTTATATTTGTTTGCTATGGTTAAAAACAACCTTGTTAGGAAACCTGACATGAAATTCATTATTCATATCGTTTCCGATGAAAGTTAAAAACAAATATGTGGTAAAACCCCTAACATATAAAAACTAATTCGAATTAAAGTTCGGGAAATTTCACTAAAACAATTAAAAGTTTTATAAAAAAATAAAATTGTAAGCGTTTTGACGAATTTTTACGTAAGAAAAACTAACAAATATTTGGAGTTGTGTGGTTGTTTGATGATAAAAGTGATGTAATGATTTACATTTTGAAAAACCATGAAATATCAGGGGGAGGAGGATTCAATTGAAATTCAAGTTTTTTAAACTGTTATTAATTTGTTTACTTGCGATATCTCTTGCTGGCTGCGCTTTAGCAGGATCTGCAGAAGATAGAAAAACGCTTATTATCGGGATTGAGTCAGAAACAGATGTTTTGGATCCTCAAAGAGCAGGGGGATGGGTGACATTTAGGGTCAATTATCAAATACATGAATCATTGGTTACAGAAGATTTATCAACCTCCAATGAAAAGACCCCGTCTTTGAAACCTGGATTGGCTGAAAAATGGTCTGTTTCAGCAGATGGATTGACCTATACTTTTCATTTGAGAAAAGGTGTAAGGTTCCATGATGGCACACCTTTTAATTCAAAGGCAGTTGAATTTAATATTAGGAGAGCCTGGGATAAAGATTTCAAATATTACGATACTCGGTCAGCGGGACAGCTTGCTTCTACATACCAATATTTGAAAGAAGTAAAGGTTATTGATGATGACGAAATTCAACTGGTTATGGACCAGCCATTTGCCCCATTTTTACGAATGCTGGCCCAGGGAGGAATGGGATCAGGCGGCATTCTTAGTCCTGCAGCATTAAAAAAGTGGGGAAATGATGGTTATGCCGAGCATCCTTCTGGTACAGGGCCATTTAAGTTTGTCGAACGAGTGCGCGGAGAAAAAATTGTATTGGATACCAATGAAAATTACTGGGGCAAGAAACCTCACATCGACAGAGTCATTTTCAGGCCGATACCAGATCCCGCAACTAGAGTCCTGGCGCTTGAAAGCGGGGAAGTAGATATCATCTCCGTACCCCCGCCAGACAGTGTGAAAGTATTAAAGGAAAAAGGATTTAAAGTAGTGGATGGAAATGTTCCGCATGTATGGTACCTCGCCTTGAATATGAACAATAAAGAAATGCGAAACAGGAAGGTAAGAGAAGCGATTAGTTTGGCGATTGATCGCAAAGGTATGGCTGAAGAACTGCTCCAAAAAACGGTAACACCAGCGAAAAGCGTTCTATCACCGGCAAATGAGGCCTATGCTGAGAATTTTAACGGATATGAATACAACCCTGAAAAAGCAAAGTATATCTTGAAAGAAGCGGGATATCCCGATGGTTTTGATACGGTTTTCAGGACTTCTGTAGATGGTTCGGGTCAATTAATCCCCGTACAGATGGCTGAGTGGATTCAAAGGGACCTAGATAGAATTGGCATTAATGTAAAGATCGAGACCTACGAGTGGATTTCTTATCTGGGTGTTTATTATCAAGAAGCCCCAGAAAATATTGGTTTTTCGCAAATGTCATGGGGTATGTCCACCCCATATATCTTATCCATAATGGCACAATCACAGAGCGGTTCAAATCCGGGAAAGTACCATAATAATGAGGTGGATCAACTAATAGAAAATGCAGTGACTGAAACGGATAATGGGACATCAAATGAATATTGGCGTTTGGCGAACGAAAAAGTAACGCAAGATAAGGGGATTGTTGGTGTTGTGAATGATAAAGCCCCATATGCGATGTCTGAGGATGTAGAAGGGTTTATTGTACCGAATGAGGAATGGTTCAGCCTACTCGATGTTAAATTGAAATAATTATCGGGAGTTTCTGAAATAGTGTTTTTGAGAACTTAGGAAAAGGCGGTGCTAAAATGCTTTCTTACGCAATAAAGCGGATATTGGCCATCATACCCATTCTAATGGGAGTATCATTTTTGGTGTTTTCAATTGTCTATCTCATTCCAGGAGATCCAGCGGTGAAAATATTGGGTCAGGCAGCTACAGATGAAGCAGTAGCTGAACTGAGAAAGGATTTAGGATTGGATAAGCCTTTCTTCATTCAATATGGAATATGGTTAGCAAATATGCTGAAAGGGGATCTTGGAACATCGATAACGATGAGGGTCTCGGTAGATTCCGTCTTAATACCGAAGTTAATAAATACCTTAATCCTAACCGGGGGCAGCTTGGCTGTATGTTTAATTGGGGGATTGTTGATAGGATTGCTGGCGGGGCTAAAACCGTATTCCTGGTTTGATAGGATTTCAATGTTTTTCGCACAATTCGGAGCGAATGTCCCAGTCTTTTGGCTAGCCATTGTTTTAATGTGGATATTTTCCATTAAATTAGGTTGGCTCCCGGCTTTCGGAATGTATGACATGCGAACAGAAGGCAGTACATGGAGTATCCTGCAGCATTTAATTTTGCCTTCCATCGCTGCTGCAAGTGTGTCGTTAGCTGTTATGGCCCGCTTAACAAGAAGTAGTTTAATAGATGCTTTTAATTCTGATTATGTTAAAACGTTTAGAGCCTATGGGATATCAGAAAAGAACATAGTCTTTAAACATGCTTTTCGCAACATTTTATCTCCGATTCTCAATATGACCGGATTGCAGGTGGGTTCCTTGATGGGAGGTGCGCTGTTTGTAGAAGTAGTGTTTTCTTGGCCAGGATTGGGCAGCCAGTTATATTCATCGATAACAGGCCAGGACCTTCCAATGGTTCAGGCTGGGGTATTATTCATTGCTATAAGTTTTGTTCTGGTAAATTTAATCAATGATTTATTGGTTGCCTCTCTTAATCCTCGACTTAGACATTAATAAAAAAGGAGATTAGATCAATGGAAAAATTTGAACCGGTTTTAGAAACGAAGCAAGTTCTTCAACACCCGCTTGTCTTTGACAGGAAGGAAAACAAGCTGAAAAAGCTATGGAATGTATTTAAAAAAGACAAACTCGCTGTTATGGGGTTATTCATCATTCTAGTGGCTGCGGCTGTTTCACTGCTTGCTCCAATTATAGCTCCATATGATCCTAACATCTCGAATGGATCAAAGCGGTTATTGGGCATAGGAACAGCGGGACATATCCTTGGTGTGGATGAACAAGGGAGAGATATCCTAAGCCGTTTAATATGGGGAGGGAGAACTTCGTTACTGACAGCCGTTGTGCCAATTACCTGTATGTTCAGTCTTAGTTTAATACTTGGTTTGCTTGCGGGTTATTGGGGTGGCAAAACAGGTGAAGTGATTATGAGATTACTGGATGTGCTGTTTTCATTTCCGACCGTCTTGCTTGCCATAGTTGTATCAGCCATTATGGGGGCTGGCGTTTTAACCATTATGGTTTCTTGCTGTCTTACTATGCTGCCGTATATGACAAGGGTGGTCTATACATCCACAGTAACCGAGAAAACAAAAGAATATATAGAAGCCGCGAAAATACTTGGGGCTAATAAACTTCAAATTGCGTTTAAGGAAATATTGCCAAATGTTGTTTCCGATCTCATCGTTTATTCCACGTCCCTGATCGGGGTGGCTATGGTTTTAGGTGCAGGTCTTAGTTTCCTTGGGTTAGGCGTTCAGCCGCCTACCGCTGATTGGGGGAAAATGACTTCAGACGGTATGAAAGTTTTGACACTGGGGGCTCCCCATGTTGCCACGATTCCTGGGCTGATTATTCTAATTGTGGCTACTGCTTTCAATTGGCTGGGAGATGGGTTAAGAGATCTCTTTGATCCGCACAAAAGAACGCAATAATAATTACCTATAAGGAAGGGGATAGGCCAATGGCTTTATTAGAAGTTTCGAACTTAAAAACGTGTTTCCATACATCAAGGGGTAAGGTTAAAGCGGTAAACGGCGTTTCTTTCTCCATCGATAAAGGTGAAATTATGGCCTTGGTTGGGGAATCAGGCTCTGGAAAAAGTATAACAGGCCTTTCCATCTTAGGCCTCGTTCCTCAGCCTAACGGAAAGATAGAAGATGGAAAAATCCTGTTTAAGGGTGAGAACCTTGTTGGTAAAGGCTCGAAAGAATATAGACAAATACAAGGGGGAGAAATTGCGATGATCTTTCAAAATCCACTGACTGCAATGGATCCTTCCTACACGATTGGTAATCAGATGTTCGAAATAATCCGTTCACGAGGAAAAGTTGGAAAAAAGGAAGCCAGGGACCAAGCCGTAAAATTATTACATTTAGTGGGCATTCACGAGCCTGAACGAGTACTCTCCTCTTACCCGCATGCTTTAAGCGGGGGAATGAGACAGAGGGTGATGATCGCTATGGCTTTAAGCTGCAAGCCTAAGTTATTAATTGCCGATGAGCCAACCACGGCTTTAGACGCAACGATTCAAAAACAAATACTGGATTTATTGAAAAAAATCAATAAAGAAACGGGGACAGCGATTCTGATCATTACCCATGACTTTGGAGTGGTGGCTAATTTATGTGATTCGGTGGCTGTTATGTATGCTGGCAGGATCGTGGAATACGGTGAAACAAATGATATTCTTTCAAAGCCTGTACATCCATATACGAAAGGCTTGATGGGTGCTATGCCTGAATTTCAGGAGCCCGGAAGTAAAGGGATGAACCGCCTGATTCAAATCGACGGAACGCCGCCGGATCTCATCGAGCTTCCTGAGGGATGCAGTTTCTTTGAACGATGCAATTTTGCTACGAATTTATGTAAAAAAGCGTTTCCGGATGCCACTTATGCAAATGATTCAGGAACTCAATTTGTTTATTGTTATCATTCGAAGGAGGTAGTCTGATTATGAATAACTTATTGGAAATCAAGCATCTGCAAAAACAATTTCCCCAAAAAAACAATAAACTTTTTCGGAAAAAAGAATACTTTACGGCTCTTGATGATGTCAATTTAGAAATTAAAAAAGGAGAAATCCTTGGGCTGGTCGGGGAATCAGGTTCAGGTAAGTCCACTTTAGGCAGGATGATTATGGGCTTAACAAGTTCAAGCAGCGGATCAATAAAATATAATGGTGAAGAAATCAGCCAATTGACTGATAAAGAAAAAATCCCTTATTACTTGAAGATGCAAATGATTTTCCAGGACAGCACCTCTTCTTTAAATCCAAGAAAAACCATTGGTGAACAAATTACCGCACCCATGTTAAGACTTGGTGTCGTTTCAAGTAAACAAGAAGCGGAAAAGGAGTCCATTGAATTATTGAAAAAAGTTGGATTAAAATCAGAACATATCTATAGATATCCTCATGAATTTTCTGGCGGGCAGCGTCAGAGGATTGGTATTGCACGAGCCTTAGCCCTAAAACCCGAATTTCTTGTCTTGGACGAACCAACCTCGGCACTTGATGTTTCTATCCAAGCCCAGATTCTTAATCTATTATTAGATATTCAAGAAGAATTTAATCTTACCTATTTATTCATCGGCCACAATCTAAGTGTAATAAAATTTTTCTGCCACAGAGTTGCCGTTCTTTACAAAGGGAAAATTGTGGAGATAGCCAAAAGTGATGAACTATATTCGAAACCTTTCCATCCCATTTCCAATATGTTGCTAAAATCCGTTTTGAAGCTTGAAAGACAGGAAGAATCTTCTAATCTTGAAGAAACTTTAGAGTCAACTGATATGCATACTGGCTGTTCATTTTCTGGAAAGTGCAACTATGCTTCTGCAAAATGTTATGAATCCCATCCTCAAACCACTATACAGTATTATAGTGGGATTGAACGGTCTTATGCTTGTTATCATCCATTGAATCAGGAAACCAAAGAGTTAGAAGTGGTTTTTCCATAGGTCCTACTAAATAATCAAAAGACTTTGTTAAAGTCTATGTAACTAATGCAAGCTTTATCCGTATGAAGCACAAGTAGCTGTTATGCATAATAAAGGTTTGGAGAAATCTATAAGTTCTGTTTTGGAGAAAAAAAGCGTGACCAGAAATAGATTCTAATTCTTTAACAGACTTAGATTGGGATAAAGCATAACTAAAACATATAAATTAACAGGGAGGGACTATTCAGGTCCTTTTTTTTATGTTCTTAAATATGATATTGATATAAATTTTTAGGTTATTTATAGATTTTAATAATCCTATAATTATCAAGGGAAAAGGAATTATTTGTAATGTGTCGAATCATAGCTATAGGAGGGGATAAACTTGTCAAATTTAAACACATTCTTAGTTAAATACTTTCCGGCTATGTTAAAAGACTCCAAAGATGATGAATACTAAAAGCATCTTCCGGGGCAATTATCTTCAAATACTTATTCTTAAAAGAAGCAAACGGATCCAGTTTGGAGTTTTTTGGAACTAGTTTATGTCAATCACTATCTGGCAGAGTATATGGGACTGTACTTAGCAACAATCTAATTGGAATAAAAAAAGTAAATGACTAGCGACTGTGGAATTTAGTTATATAAGGACAGAACTGAAGGTGTTGGAATGAAACGCATTGATATCATATTTAATGAGCTTTCTAAAATTAAAACAGAGAAAGGAATTAGTGCTCATGAATTAGCAGAACGCCTAAACTATGACCGAACAAATGTGAGCAGCGATTTAAATAAATTGTGGAAAGAAGGGAAAGTACAAAAATCAAAGGGAAGACCCGTGTTTTTTTCATGCAAAGAAAACGATTGCAATCATCACAGCACAAGTTTGGATCAGTTGCTAAAAGACAGTCCAAGTCTTGCTGCAGCTATTGAGCAAGGTAAGGCAGCAATTCTTTACCCTCCCTTTGGCATGCATTGTTTAATTTTAGGAGAAACAGGTGTAGGGAAGTCCACATTTGCTGGGTTTTTGCACCAGTATGCTATTGAAACTAAAAAAATGAAAGATGATGCCCCCTTTATCACATTTAACTGTGCTGATTACGCCCATAATCCACAACTATTATTAGGACAATTATTCGGAATTAGGAAGAGTGCCTTTACTGGAGCAACGGCCCAGCAAGGATTGATTGAAAAAGCGAACGAAGGCATTCTCTTCCTGGATGAAATTCACCGGTTACCTTTTGAAGGTCAGGAAATGTTATTTACCTTTATTGATAAAGGTGTATTCAGGAGATTAGGAGAAACTGAAACGGAACGCAGAGCAAAGGTTTTACTTCTTGCAGCAACGACAGAAGATCCTGACTTGACCCTGTTAAAAACCTTTAATAGAAGGATTCCGATGGTTATCAGACTGCCTTCTCTCCGAGAGAGAGATCGACAGGAACGGAAAAACTTGATTTTCACTTTTTTCAGAGAAGAAGCCCTGCGTCTAGGCAAAGAAATTAGTGTTTCCCCGAACTCCATACTATCCTTTTTATACTATCATTGCCCCAACAACATAGGACAGTTAAAGTCTGATATACAGCTCGCATGTGCAAAAGCATACGCCGACTTCGTTACAAATAAAAAGGATCGGATAAACATAAATAGTTCAGATCTGCCCGGATATTTGAGGGAAGGTCTGCTTACGGGAAATAGACATAACCATATCGTAGAATTAGGATATGAATATTATATTTTTAATTCTGATGGAGGAAATCTAACCTTTCAGTATAATGAGGAGAAATACCATCAGAATATATATGAAAATATTGAACAAAAATTTACCGAGCTTAAGGAAAAAGGATTAAATAATGAAGAATTAGAGCTTTTGATGAATATCGATATTGATAAATATTTTTCTCAATATATATATGGAGTGAATCAGCGTATCAATATTGAGGACTTGACAAAGGTCATTGACCCCAAGGTGATTGATTTAGCTGAGAACTTGGTTCGGTATGCAGAAGAACAGCTTCAAAAATCACTAAATCAACAGGTGATGCTTGGACTTTCACTGCATGTTCAAACCGCTATAGACAGAATTAAGAATGGCAGTAAGATCATTAATCCGCAATTAAACAAGATTAGAAAAACCTATAACAAAGAATTTAATATTGCACTTACCTGTATCAAAATGATTGAGGAAAGTATCGACATTGATTTGCCGATAGATGAAGCGGCATTTTTAACTATGTTTTTCGTGTTTGAAAGTCAAGTAATTGGTCAGGAAGACGGTCAAGTAGAAGTTGTGGTCATCATGCATGGAATCGGTACTGCTCCGGCAATGGTGGAAGTAACAAATCAGCTTTTAAGCTCTAACCACGCTAAGGCTATGGACATGCCGCTTCATATTGATCCAAAGGAAGTCTACCAAAAACTAAAAATATTTGTTGAAAATAGAGTTACACGAAAAGGTTTATTATTGCTTGTTGATATGGGGTCACTCGTAAGGTTCGGTGAAATGCTTGAAAAAGAAATGGGCGTGCCGGTACGTGTTGTTTCAATGGTGAGTACTCCTCATGTAATAGAAGGAACCAGGAAAGCTATCGTCGGCTATTCGCTAGATGAAATATACCAGGATTTGCTAAACCTAAATTCTTTTTATACAAAAGAGGAAGAAATTGAACGTGTAGAGAACAAAAAAATGGCAATTGTTACTGCCTGCCTTACAGGTAAAGGAACTGCTGCAGTATTGAAAAAAATACTTACAAGTTATTTGAAGTTTGATGAGAAAAAAGTAAGGATTATTCCTATTAATCTTACAGATCAGACAGCAATCCATGCGAAGCTTGATGAAATGCGTAAACACCATAAAATTATATCTATTGTCAGCAACTTTCCGATGAAGGTAGATGTTAAACAATTTGATCTTGAGGAAGTACTGAGTTTAAGGGCGGTTAGAATTATTCAGGACATTATCGACACAGAAGAGGCTTATTTGAAAATGGCGGAAACGCTAGCCCATCATTTACACCATATCAATGATCAGGGACTCATCCCTTTAATCCGGGGCTGTGTAGAAGAGTTGCATAGTAGCTTGAACACTCAATTTAATAGCCATGATTTGATTGGAGTCGTTCTGCATATTAGTTGTATGGTTGATAGACTAGCCGGCAGAGACTTCTCGGTTACCTGCAAGGATAAAGAACGAATAATCAATGAACATTATGCGTTATACAAATCTATAAAACAATCACTTCATCGCATTGAACATAGATACAGAATTCAAATTACAGATGATGAGATTTGCAACATGGTGCATTTCTTTGATTTCAAAGGACAAATTCCAATAAATTAAGAAGGTTTGCAAATGTTTCATGCAGACTTTTTTTTTTTGAGACTAGCGAGGGAAGCATAGGAATAGACACAATATTCAATTCAATGTATCAAACACCGTGGATTCATTTCTAAATGGCAATTTTTTTCAATGCATGATAATTACTATCTTACACACAATCGATACACTACTCTATTCTTGCTTAATATTGGAACACACATTTAAAACACTAACTAAGTAAAAAAACACATTAACAATGAATGAAATGAAAACGCTTTAATTTTTAGTGTTGGCACAGAACTTGCATTAATATTAGGAAAACAAGAGGAGGAAAAATCATGAATATTTTATTAGTATGTGCAGCAGGTATGTCTACAAGCTTACTCGTTCAAAAGATGGAAGAATCAGCAGAAGAAAAGGGAATAACAACAAGAATTTGGGCGGTTTCAATGGATGAAGCCAGAGCAAATATCGGTGATGCTAATGTTGTGCTCATTGGGCCACAGGTTCGCTACAAGCTGCAGCAATTTAGGGAAATGGCGGATGAGAAAGGGGTGCCAATCGATGTCATAAATCCTGTTGATTATGGAATGGTAAATGGTGAGAAAGTTCTGGAGTTTGCCATCAATATGAAGAACCAGGGTTAGAACCGTGATGAGGAGACCTATATTAATACGAGATAATGAGGAGGATATAATGAATGAATCGATTTACTAGATTCCTGGAAGAAAAGTTTATGCCTACAGCCGCAAGAATTGGGCAGCAGAGGCATTTACAGGCCATAAGGGATGGAATTATTTTGACAATGCCGTTAACGATTATAGGATCCTTATTTTTAATACTCGCCTTTATACCAATCCCGGGATATGAAGGATTTATGAAAGGTTTATTTGGAAGTAACTGGATGGATAATATGTTATCCCCTGTCGGAGTGACGTTTGACCTACTTGCCCTATTCGTTGCTTTTGGCGTTGCCTATCGCCTTGCAGAGCGGTATAAGCTTGACCCATTGTCCGTTGCAGCAATTTCAGTTGCAGGTTTCTTCCTTGTAACACCTTACAAAATTCCTTTTGTTCCTGAAGGAGCGGATAAAGCAGTTGAGGTTTCAGGTATTCCTCTAGCACTCACAGGGAGTAAGGGTATGTTTGTTGCAATCATTGTAGCTATTATTGCAACTGAAATTTATCGTTATATTGTTAAGAAAAACATCGTATTCAAAATGCCAGATGGTGTTCCTCCCGCAGTAGCTAAATCTTTTGCATCACTCATTCCAGGATTTGCTGTCATTGTGACGTTATGGGTTATCCGAATGGTTCTTCAGAATACACCTTTTGGTACCATGCATAATATTGTAGGTGAGCTTCTTGGAAAGCCGCTTTCTCACCTTGGAGGGTCATTAGCAGGTGCTCTTATTGCGGTAATCATTGCACAAATGCTTTGGGTAACAGGTATTCACGGCCAAGCATTGGTGTGGGGCATTATGTCTCCTGTTTGGTTAGCTCTTACAGATGAAAATAGACTTGCCTATACTGCCGGGGAACATATACCTAACGTTGTTAATTCTCAATTTATGGATATTTTCTATTCAATAGGCGGCTCTGGTACAACATTGGGATTAGCACTTATCATTTTCTTTAGAGCACAAAGTAAGCAAATGAAGCAGCTTGGCAGGTTAGCACTTGCGCCGGGGTTCTTTAATATTAACGAACCAATTACTTTTGGCATGCCAATGATCATGAATCCAATTATGATGATCCCTTTTATTGGTGTACCAATTGTAGTGGTAACTCTTTCTTACTTTGCAATGGATTTAGGCTTAGTCGCTAAAACAGCCGGCGTAATGGTTCCATGGACTACACCTGCCCCAATTGGTGGTTTCCTTGCCACAGGCGGAAAAATATCAGGAGCTGTTTTGCAATTGTTCAGCGTAGTGCTATCTGCAGCTTTATATTATCCATTTTTTAGAATATGGGATAAGCAGAAACTGCAGGAAGAAGGCGGAATTTCTAAAAAGAATGGTGGTGTAACAAAATCTGCATAGTCAATATAGTACAGTATCTCTTTTTTCCTTTTTCTATTTATTAACTTTGTTCTAGATAAAGTAATTAGTAAATCACGCCGAAGATTCTAAATGAAGAATATTATCAAGCTGAGGAGGGTGAAGCATGAATTCAGAGGAACAAATCTTTAAGTTAATACTTCACAGCGGAAATGGCCGAAGTTTTGCTATGGAAGCGATTGGACTTGCTAAAACCAACAATTTTGAAGGTGCCTATGAAAAAATTAGGCTTTCAGGTGAAGAATTAGTTCAAGCACATCATATCCAAACTCAACTTATACAGAATGAGATTCGGGGAGACAAGGTGGAGATGTCACTTTTAATGGTTCATGCACAAGATCATCTCATGAATGCTCTTAGTATTAAAGATTTATCTGAAGAATTCGTGGACATGTACCAAAAGGTTGAGGAATCCATAAATAGAACACAGGTATTATAACAAGCGAGATTTCTAGATTAAGAGGTTTCATGAATTTATTTATACCAAGTGGGAGGAGCAAATTAAAATGACAAAAAAAGCAAATATTATTCCTGATAACTTTCTATGGGGTGGTGCTGTAACTTCTTTCCAAACTGAAGGAGCCAATAAAGAGGGAGGTAAGGGACCCTCTATCGTAGATGCACGACCTATCCCTCAAGGTTTTTCTGATTGGAATACAGCTGTTGATTTTTATCACCGTTACAAGGAAGATATAGCTTTATTTAAAGAAATGGGTTTCAACGCCTATCGTACCAGTATCTCCTGGACAAGAATCTATCCGGATGGCGAAGGAGAAGTAAATGAGGAAGGCCTTCAATTTTATGATGATGTTTTTGACGAAATGATCTCAAACGGCATACAGCCAGTAATCACCCTTTATCATTTTGACTTACCTCTTGCTTTAGCTAAGAAGTATAATGGATTTGCATCCAGAAAAGTTGTTGAACTATTTGATCGTTATGTAAGAACAGTATTCGATCGCTACAAAAATAAAGTTAAATACTGGCTGACATTTAACGAGCAAAACTTAGTATTAACCCATACTGATTTATGGGGCGTTGATCTGTCAGCAGCTGAAAACGAGGAAGCTTTACGATACCAGGTAACCCATAATGCATTTATTGCCCATGCGAAAGCGGTTAAAGCTCTCCATGAAATCATTCCCGGAGGTCAAATGGCGGGAATGGTGACCTATATGACAACCTATCCGGTATCTTCTAAACCAGAGGATGCAATTGCTAACGTAAAAGCAAAAGAACTATTAAACGATTTTTACCTCGACATGTTCACACATGGTGAGTACCCATCATACGTAACTAGTAGGTTAGAAAAGAAAGGCATTATGCCGGTTTTTGAAAAGGGAGATGCTGAGTTACTTAAAGAGAATACTGTAGATTATTTAAGTATCAGCTACTACCAAAGTAAAACTGTAAAGCATACTGAAGATGATATTTCCGTGATTCCTGGCGTTATCCCAAATCCAATGCTGGATTCCAATGAGTGGGGCTGGGCAATTGATCCTATTGGATTAAGAGTGGCCTTAAAAGATATGTACGCTCGCTACAAATTACCTATTTTTATTACAGAAAACGGTATTGGTGTAAGAGAAGAATTAGATGAAAACAACACGGTTGAAGATGATTACCGAATTGAATATTTAAAAGAACATATAAAACAAATGAAAATTGCCATGGAAGAGGGAGTGGACATTTTCGGTTACTTAACATGGGGATCCACCGATCTTTTAAGTTCCCAGGGCGAAATGAAAAAGCGATATGGTTTTGTCTTTGTTAACCGAGATGAAACGGATTTAAGAGACATGAAACGCTATAAGAAGAAAAGCTTTGAATGGTATAAACAAGTGATTTCCTCAAATGGAGAAGAACTAGATTATCAAACTCTTGAAAGGACTGTAAAATCAGGTAGATAATTCTTTTTTTGAAAGTCAGCGGAAAAGTATTTGCTGCTGACTTTTAAATTCACTTAGAATCGGTTTACATAGAGGATTAATTTAGATTTATAATTAAACTAAAAAAAAATATTGTCTCATTAATAATTGTAAAGAATATTAGAGGGGATCTTAAATGTTCTCTTTTCTATTGATAAAAATCAACAACGTCGTTTAACAGAGTGTTACATAAAAAGATCCCTTATTAGGGATCAATCCAGGGTATATTCCACCTGCTGTTCTGGTGTAATATCCTCATATGTGTCATTATCCGCTGATGAAATAAAAACTAATTTCAACTTATGAATATCTTCCTTGCCTTTACCTAATACTATTCCATAAAAATCTTCCTGGGTGACTTTCCCCAAAAATTCATTATCAAAATTAGATGTTAGAATACTTTGGTTCGGGTCCAACTGCTCCCCTTTATCGGTTACAACTCTATGCAAGCTATTCCAAGCGATATTCTTACAACTTGAATAAGAGTGAATAATCATAAAAAAAAATGGGAGCCCCTTTATCATTTTGGGATTCCCAATATTACGGAACTTCTATCTGTTTTAAACCGTTTCATTTTTGATGGTTTTTGCATTGGTATGATTACACTCACTTACGGGCTTAGTTGCATGTCCTTGGTCATCAGTACACCAAGACTGAGATTGAAACGCGAGAAATATTCCCACCCATCGATTTTCTTCCTCAAAGTGAATAAGAACGCCGCCATCTTGCCATATTCCATCGTCACTTTGCCACCTGGAACTATTCCCTGGCTTCATATGAATATCGTGAATGCCTCTGCCTGGTGAAAAACCAAAGTATTTGTCTTTTCCATTTTCATGTTTAAACTTTTCTCCATAGGCATAAACTGTAGCATTCTTACTTTTCGCTTCATTTATATTGTTACTGACTTTTTCAGAGAAGAGATTACCTTTTGTATGCTTAAGGAGATGGTGATTACCGAATTAAAATGCAATAACGAAACAATTGCTACCAAATCTCCAAACGCTTCATGGTGCGCATGATATTCAGGAGTATCTTTACCTAAACGTGGCCATCCAATTGTTGAATTTTTAATGGTATGACCTGTTTCTATGAGCTAGTACATCAAAGTTTTCACAATAAGGGTTCGTATTATCAATACTGCCATCCGGGTTACGACCAAATCCAAATTCTAGAAAACCGTATCCAGAGTGGGCATTCTCCCAATCTACTCGTACAATTAGTTCGTTTTAGAGAAATCTCTGTGGAAAAACCACTTAATTGGGTGTCCCAAATATCTAAGACACGTCTAACAGTAGCAAACATGGTCCTAAAGGATAATGCAAATATCATTTGGGTTGATATAGTCAAAATGTCCTTGTGCGTCTGGCATCACAGGCGGAAAATGGGCCTCCTTATATGGAGGACCTTCTCCTTCAAACCGATACTCCCTTTTGTCCTTAGCATCATTTAGGTACATTTTATTATCCTCTGGTCCTGCATTAATTGAATAATGATTAAAACGACGAAACAATGTCTGCCGCTGAAAAGCTTATATTAATAAATATACGGGAATAAGGGATTATAAACATTGTTTAAGTAGAAAACACGTATTGTACGCCTTTTATGGGTTATCCATACTATTCGAATGAAGATGAGGGAGTTCATAACTATTATTACAATGATGATGTATGAGGGGGTTCTACCGCTGGCATATCCTGGATCCGATACGATTTGCGGAGGACCTATAGGTGACGACCTAGCAAAGTGGCGTAAACAAGAATGGTCTTTTTGAACGACAGGATGACGTTTCATCGGTTGTTTATTGGTATCAAAGTGAGACACACAACAAGTTCAATCCTTTGATGAGGAAAGAGGATCGTCATCAAAGATAAACTTCCGAACCCTGCTATTAGCAGGGTTCGTTTTAGGTGGTCATTTATTATTAGCAGATGGAAAGATAGTGACCCAAAACAATACGCTAACCGCCGTTCATCTGCTCCACAAGTGTCTCGGTATATATATAGTCAAGGAAGAACAAGATTATTAGCTGTCATTTACGGCTTGAATATTGACGTTGCGCATTTGAGTAGTTTGGCAGAAAAAATGCCAGGTAATGGTGGCATTTGCAGGGTTATATAGTTGGGATTATTTAACATACTAGTAGTAACATAATAAACGGAATTAAGCATATGTAGAGCCCTTGAAACCAAGAAGTTGTTTTTCTAGGATTTGGCCAAGGCTATAAAAATTATTATGGTACCCTAACTAAGTTAGAGCTGTTTCGTTCAATCAAAGTGGGCTTCAATTTGATTTGAACAGGTTTAGAAGATACTTCATTTTCCATCCGATTTAATAATAGTTCAAACGTTGTTGTTACCATTTCCTCGATAGGCTGATGGATGCTTGAAATCCCCATGATTTTTGCAAGGTATGTGTCATCAAATCCAATAATGTTTAGATCCTCTGGCACGGAAATTCCTCTATCTTTAGCAGCATTTATGAATTCTAGAGCCATAATATCATTTGCTGCAAATGCACATGTAAAATCAATAATATTCCCTACTTGATTCAAATAGGATTCAATATCACGCCGCATTAGTATATTATTCGTGGAGGATTCCTCTAGCTGAACATAATTCTCTTCTTTTAATTTCATACCATTTTCGTTTAATGCCATTCGGTAACCAAAATATTTGTCATCAGGTTCAGTTCCAATGAATCCAAATGATTTATGGCCGGAATGGATAAACTTTTCCGCTACTATTTTCCCAGCTAAAGCATGATCGAGACCTACACTATCCAAAAATTTACGGTTTTGAGTGATTACGACTGATGGAGTCGATAGCTTGCTGATTCGCTCGACATTATAATCACCAGTTGGGACAATAATCATTCCATCCACTTGACGGGAGATAAAATTCTGAACGCTCTCCCATTCCTGAATGGGATTATGGTTTGAATTATGCAACAGAATGTTATAACCATGTTTGCGTGCTTGCGACTCCAATTGATCTATTAATTCAATAAAATAGGGATTATATGTTTCTGTAATGCAAACACCGATGATGTGTGAATGACTCCTTTTTAGTGTTTGTGCTGCTTTATTGGGAATAAATCCAACTTTGTCAATAACATCAAGAACACGTTTAGCGGATTCTTCGTTGACTCCTGTATTTCCATTTATTACACGTGAAACGGTAGACTGCGAAACGTTGGCTAGTTTTGCAATCTCCTTCATTGTCATTTTCATATTATGACTCCTTTTGGAATACGTATTCAGTATGATAATTTTATTCGAACAACTTAACTTCCCACTTAATCATATAAATAAATTAGAAATTTGTAAACGCTTAAAAATAATTGTTGACAGAAAATTTTAAACATTGTAACATTTTAACCAGAAACCGTGAATACGTTTTCACGGTTTATTCAAAAACAAGGGGGTTCTATGAAAGTATGAGAAAAGTATTCTTGTTTATGACAATTGTGGCTTTAGCTTTATCCTTAATTGGATGTAAATCTAAAGGAGCCAGCAGTAATGAGAAAATCGTAATTTGGACCCAAGCTTCAGCAGATCACCCAGAAGGCAAAATGTTTGCAGACCGAGTGAAAAGTTATAATGAAAAACATCCAAGTGGACCAAAAGTGGAAATTCAAAATATTACACGCGCAGGCGCTGGTTCTGGTTACATAGATAAATTAAATGCAGCAATTACAGCAAACAACATGCCTGACATATTTACACTTGATGGGCCTGACATTGCAGCATATGCTGACTCAGGACTTCTTGGCGAGTTAGATGACTACATGAGTGACGGATTTAAAGATGGATTTACAAAAGCTATTGTAGAACAAGGAACCGTTAAGGGGAAGTTTTACGGAATGGGATACTCCGATTCTGGCGTAGCCGTTATGTATAACGAGGATATGATTAATGCACTTCCTAAAGATGTAAAAGCATTAATCCCAGCAGCCGATCAAGACTGGACTTGGGATCAATTTTTGACACTGACAAGGAAAATCGATGAATTTGCAAAGACCACCAACAATCCTGCGTTTGCTAACTATGAAGCGGCTGTCAGTACACTATTAACTGATGTAGCAAGCGGGGTTTATGAAACAGGAACATATTATTTCACACCTCTTCTTTGGGGAAATAACACCAACATCGTGGGCAAAGATGGTGTGACTGTAGATGGAGTATTAAATAGCGAAAAGTCGGTGGAGGCTCTAACAAAATTTGCTCAATTGTTTAAAGAACCAGCTCTAGCTAGTGTATCAGAATCAGAAAAGGCATTTCACTCTGGCAAGACCGCGTTATCTGTCAGCGGTTTCTGGTATGTAAATGAATTGACAAATAACTATCCTGACTTAAAGTTCAGAACAGTCCGCTATCCGAAAATGAATAAGGACTTTGATGGTTTATATACACCATCCGGAAGCTGGGCATTTGTTCGCAATGGTCAAGAGGAAGATGAAAAACGAGCTAAAAAAGTAGTTGAAGTCATGGAATGGTTGAATAATGATGAAGCATCAAAAGAGTATTATCATAAGAATGGATCAATTCCTACAAGGGTCAATTCTATATCCGAAATCGATACCAAAACTGATAATAAGTACCACAACGAAGCTTGGACAGTTTTAAAATATCAAGTTGAAAACACCAATAAAGCCCGTCCTGTATCTCCAGGATACCCGTACCTTTCTGAAACATTTGCAAAAGATATACTTTTAAAGATTGCGCAAAATAAAGTAACAGATTCAGCAACCATCAAAAAATACACTGATGATGCAGTTAAAAAGATTGATAAGGAATTCGAGAAATATAGAAAGTAATTTTGAGATAAAGAGAGTGGGGTCTCCTACCTCACCTCTTTATTTATAAAAAGGATGTGAAAACATGAAATTAGAGAAAAGAAGCCCGTTCATACAAGTGAGAAATACAACGGAACATTATCGGCAAAGCCAGCATTATAAGAAGGGTGAAGTAATTTCGGCTTACGGCTTTTTAACTCCAGCCGTGATTCTTGCACTTTTGTTCATCGTTCTTCCAATCATCTTGGCCTTTACGTATGGATTTACCGATTATTATTTATTAAAGCCTAATGATAAACATTTTAACGGCTTAGATAATTTTAAACAAATGCTGTCTGATGATGTATTGAAACAAAGTTTTCTCAATACCATTAAATTCGTCGTCCTGGTTGTCCCGCTTCAGCTTTCTATGGCACTCGGTTTAGCCTTAATCGCGAATAAGAAAATAAGAGGCGTCGGTGTTTTCCGAACCGCATATTTTTCACCGGCCGTTCTATCCTTGGTCGTCATCTCAATCCTTTGGACGGTGATGTTGAACCCGACATCAGGACTTATCAATGAAATCTTATCGAATCTGGGAATTGGAAAACAGCCTTTCCTCTCAAGTGCTTCCCAAGCTATGTATACTATTGTTTTCATTTCCGCCTGGTCCGGTTGTGGATACCAGATGATGATCTTTTTAGCTGGGCTAAAGAACATTGACCATCAGATGTACGAAGCGGCAGAAATTGATGGCGCCAATCCTTTTCAAAAGTTTTTTTATATCACACTACCATCATTGAAACCAATAACGATGTTTTTGGTTATCACTACGACCATTCAGGCCTTTAAACTGATTGTTCAGCCAATGGTCATGACAGGCGGAGGTCCTGATTACTCAACAATGACTATTTTGCAATATATCTATGAATACGGATTCCGTCATAGAAATATTGGATATGCGTGTGCAATCACTTTGATGTTTACGTTGTTTCTGGTAATCCTATCTATTGGAATTAAAAAGTTATTTAGAGAGGAGAACGTTGCATGAAAATGGTAAAGAAGTGCTTGTTTTATATAGTAGCCATAGCGATCGCTCTTCAATTTATTACTCCACTGGTATGGATGGTGCTTTCTTCTTTTAAGATTGACGAGGTTATCTACAAGGACATTGGCAGTATTTATGCTATATTCCCTAGATTTTCCGATCTTTCCTTGAAGTCTTATACGGAATTATTGGGTTTCTATAATATTTTTCGAAATCTATTAAATAGTCTCCTTTACGCATCTCTCACTGTTGTGTTCGGATTGACAATCAATTCGTTAGCGGGATATGCACTAGCCAGATTTAAATTCCCATTTAAAGATGGAATTCTAATTTTTATTATTGCTTTAATGATTGTACCGGTTGAAGCGACCATTCTTCCTTTGTTCTCAGTAGTGAATGAAATGGGTCTAATTAATACGATACCCGGGTACCTTCTTCCTTTTATCGTAAATGTGATGAATATTTTCTTATTCAGGCAGCACTTTCTATCATTCCCCGGCGAACTCATTGAATCAGGGAAAATAGATGGTCTAAGTGAAATTGGCTGTTTCTTAAGGATTGTTATTCCATCCAGCCTGAATATGTATATCACAGTAGGAATTCTAACATTCCTCGCTTCTTGGAACGATTTCTTATGGCCGGTCATGGCTTTATCGAATGCAGATCTAATGCCCATCCAAGTGGCTTTGAATGCTATTTTTAGTGATACATATAACATTTTTACAAGCCATATCATGGCTGCGTTAACAATTGTCACTATACCAATTGTGATACTATATATTATTTTTCAGAAATATATTGTTGAGGGCTCAGTCCAAAGTGGAATTAAATAAGAGGGGTGCACAATGAATCGATTACAAAAAGCGAACGAATATATACAGCAAAGTAAAGAGAAAGTGACTAGCAGGCCATTATATCATTTCTCTCCTGAAATCGGGTGGATGAATGATCCAAATGGATTTATTTTTTTCGAAGGGGAGTACCACCTTTTTTATCAGCATAACCCTTATGATATTGTTTGGAATGATATACATTGGGGACATGCAAAAACAAAGGACTTTATAAATTGGGAGTATCTGCCTGAGGCGCTGGCTAATGATAAGGCGTACGATACAAACGGCTGTTTCTCAGGAAGTGCCATTGAAAAAGAAGGGAAATTATATGTGATGTATACTGGCCATATTGATCCGAATCTTGGATTTGATAGAGATGAGCCAGAGATTTCGCAGAGTCAGTGTCTAGCATATTCAAGTGATGGGGTGAATTTCGAGAAGTATCCACTAAATCCGGTAATTGGAAAAAAGCAGCTTCCAGAGGGTTACTTGATCTGTGATTTTAGGGATCCCAAGATACTTGAAGTTGACGAAGTTTTTTACTGTGTTTTGGCAGTAAGAAACGAGCAGCGACGCGGTGAAATTCTTATGTTTAAGTCCCACAACTTGTTAGACTGGACGTTCCATTCATCGATTTATCAGACGAAGTTTGATGATAATACATTATTGGAATGCCCTGATTTGTTTCGGATTAATGACAAGGATGTATTGTTATTTTCGGAAATGCCATGTGACCCCGAATATAGTGATCAAATTAAAAATAAAACTGCCTACGTGATTGGGGAAATGGACTTTGAACATGGTGTGTTTACAACACACAAAAAAGGACTGCTAGATTATGGTCATACCTTTTACGCTCCTCAATCGACACAAGGTAAAGACGGAGAAAGAGTATTAATGGGATGGATGCATCGCTGGCACGATACTATGCCTCCGAAAGAATATGGATACAACGGAATGATGTCCATTCCTAGACAGCTAAGTATAAAAAATTCTGTATTATTTCAAACGCCTTTTATCGATCATCAAAAGTATTTTCGAGAATCTGAAGTTTTTGAGAATATTAACTTGCAGTCGGAAATGAATATTGCTGGGACTGAAGCAGGATACTTAAAGGTTATATCAAACGAAAATACAAAGAAAATCACCATTGAGTTAAACAAAAACGAGGAAAAGTCCACAAGTTTTGAGTTTAATTTAGAGAAAAACATACTATTAATTAATTCTGATTATGGTTCTCAGGAACCAATTGTCCTTGACAACTGCTTTGGTGCTTTCAAGGGAGAGAAGACGCTAGAATTTTATTTTGATTTACATTCTGTTGAATTGTTTCTCAATTCGGGGGAAAAAGTTGTTAGCTTTACAGCTTATGACCAAAATAAAGGTACGGGCATATCCATTACGGGTGTGAAGACGGAATTAAAAGAAGTTCGGTTTGAAGCTTTTGGATCTTAAACGGGGCCCTACACCATCAAAGTAAATAATGTGCCAATATGATGCCGATTTAAAAGTAGGAAGTAGACAGACAAGTTTGTCGCTTTCTTTTAAAAAATAATAGATTCTATTTTATTGAAGTAGTATGCACCACAATTTTTTAAAACATCGGAAATAGATTATTACCTATAATTTATTTGATATCTTATGCGGGACGCTCTTGGGGGCGTCCTGTTTGCATAGTGACTTTATATCATGATGTCAATCGGATTCGGAAATTTTCTTGCTAACCAATGGTTTATAACTAAGAATTTATTTAGCTGTCAAAATAGAACAAAAAATGGTAACAGTACTTTGAACAAACGTTTAATAAGAATAAATAAGAAACCCACTATATAAGGATTTCAGCCAATAAAGTATTAAATACATGTTGAACATCTATGGTCCCAATGTTTAGGTTAATGCTCACTTGAATTTCCTTCCATGTTATATTCACACCTAACGACCTGAAGGGGAGGAGCTACTGCTTTGAATGCAGAAATCCTATGGAGGCAAACAGTAATGTTGAGAAAATCTCAGAGAAGGATACTTAGCTGGTGGGGAGGCCTTCTCTTCTTATTACAATAAAGTCCTAATCCCTAAATAGGTCTTTCTTTTACACCTGATTATATCCACCATATTTTGTTAGATGTATGCCCCCATGTCTTAAACATGAGGGCGGCGAAAGTTATGCTTTGAAAGGCATGATATTTCCACAAGATGCACAAGTAAATAGGTTAATTGCGTTTCCAGTAGCAGCCATGATTGCAGGTGGATTTTGGTTAGTGTCCACTACAGAAATAAAATGTGCTGTTCCTGGCTCAGGATTCATTCTTGATATATTTATACCTTCACAATGAGTACATTTAGTTGGATGTGCCATGATTTTCACCTCTTTTCCTAACTTAGTATATTCGACACGTTTTTTTTATATTCCTTTTTACTAGATATATAGTGATATAAATTATCGATAATTAGAGGTTGGTGACATGTAATGAACGAAAAACAGAAACGATTTGCTGATTATTACATTGAGACAGGAAATGCCGGTGAAGTTTATGCCAGGGCAGGCTAAAAGGTGAAGAATCCTGACGTAGCTAAGGTGGCTGCTAGTAGGCTGTTAACCAATGTTAACGTTAAAACAAATATCGACAACATTTAAATGGCTTTTCATCAACAGTGAAAATGTTATTAAAATCGTTTATCCGTACTTGATTTTTATATGCAAAAACAGTTAATTGAAAAATTTGTATATTAAAAATATAATGAAAATTAAGTATATTTAACAAAAGTTAAATATAGTGAAAGGAGGTTAAAGATGTAAGGGCATAAAAATGAAGTGCCAAAAACCGGGATGGGTGAGCCTCTTGTTTCATTAACAGCCACTTAGACAAAAATTAAATTTTATCCTTACTATCACCATTTACCCGGATCTTCCAGCGAGATTTTCTTACATCAAGGAGCAGTTGAAAGATTGTATAAAGCAGCCGGATTACTCCCACCGATACTAAATCTGTTCTTTTGGATGGCTGAAGGTCCTATGAAACACAATATGCAATCTATCACAATACGAAAAAAATGTTTCAACAAATGGGATACTCCCCCAAAAAACCGATGAGGAGCTTACTAAATACGTCGCAAATCCTTCAAAAAGCCCGTTTTCCCCTTTTCCTCATTTAACAGGAGGAGCTGTAGACGTTACTATGGCTGAGCGATGAAAATGGATGGCTGAATATGGGTACTGACTTCGATGAATTTCATGAAAAAGCCAAATCAAATTGGTTTGAATTGAAACCCCTTTTAACTTCAACCTAGAAAACCGCAGATTATTAAAACACACTATGGAAAGTGCTGGTTTTACTTCATACGAACAAGAATAGTGGCACTTCGATTTAGGTAATCAAAGCTGGGCATGTCTAACAGATAATATCCCCATTTATGCTTATATCGACAGAATGTAATGCTACATAACTCCAAGTACCAGCATCAACAAAATTTCCCTGAACTTCTGAATATCAATCACATCTTTTCTAATATTCTTATGAGGAGGACTACTATGAAAAAAAAGTTATTCATTTGGATATTGATTATGGCTGTTATTGCCATGCTAAGTGCTTGTACAAAAAATGCCAATTCGAATGCAAATAGCACAAAAAACGAAGCCAATACAGCTGCAGAGAAAAATGGCGGCACCAATGATAGATTAACAGTGGGCATCATGGCTGACCAAGGCACCTTGGACCCTGCAGTTACGATGGACAACTCTGCGTGGAAAATCACCTATCCAGCCTATGAACGTTTAGTTGATTATGACGGTTCTTCCACAAATGTTAAGCCAGGTTTAGCAAAAGAGTGGAAGGTAAGCAAAGACGGAAAAACATGGACGTTTACACTTAATGAAGGACATAAATTTGCCGATGGAAGTTCAGTTGATGCGGAAGCTGTAAAGTTTAGTTTCGAGCGCTTATTAAAAATAGGCAAAGGCCCCTCCGAGGTATATGGTGTGATTTCACAAATTAAGGCAGAAAATCCAACTACAGTAACCATGGTACTTAAGGAAAACTTTCCTCCATTCCTATCAACATTAGCCGCCAACTATGGAAACATTGTCAGTCCAAAGGTAAAGGAACATGAAGTCAATGGAGATCTAGGCCAGAACTATCTAGCTAACAACACGATGGGCAGCGGTCCTTACAAGATGGCTAATTGGAAAAAAGGAGAATATATTCAATTAGGCCTCAACCCCAACTCCAGGGTAAAACCGGCAATAAAGAATGTATATTTTAAGATCGTCGGAGATCCTTCTGCGCAAAAACTGCAGCTTGAAAAAGGTGATATTGACATAGCAGAGGGAATCCCAGTCGAACAGTTAAAAAGCCTTAAGTCGGCGAGTAATGTGACCGTATTACAAAGGCCTAGTTTATTGGTAGACTATGTCTATATCAATACCAGTAAAGGAAATAACGCGTTGAAAAACGTGAAAGTACGACAGGCATTAAATTATGGTATTGATTATAAATCGTTGATTGATGCGGTTCAGCAAGGCCTAGCTACGCAAATGCGCGGCCCCATTCCTAAAGGTTTATGGGGATATGACGATCAAGCCAAACAATATAACCATAATGTAGATAATGCGAAGAAGCTATTAGCTGATGCAGGCGTAAAAAATCTTACTTTAAATTTACTTTACTCGGATAATAAAACCTGGTGGGAAACCGAAGCGTTAACGATTCAAGCTAATTTGGCTGAAATTGGAGTCAAGGTTAAATTAAAAAAGGTTGCCTATGCAATGTCACGGGATATGATCGACAAAGGCGATTTTGATTTGGCGCTCGGAGTCTGGAGCCCAGACTTTGGAGATCCTTATGCCTTTTTAAATTACTGGCTGGACTCCAAGAATTTCGGTTTATCCGGTAATCGTGCTTTCTATAAAAATACTGAAGTTGACACCCTGCTTCATCAGGCTGCAACTATTAATAATCAGCGTGAACGGGAAACCATTTATAAAAAAGTACAAACGATTGAGTTAGATGATGCACCTTATATTCTTCTGTATCAAAAGGATTTCATGCTTCCTATGAGCAAAAAAGTTAACGGCTTTACTTACAACCCAATGCTTGAAGGCATCTATAATTTAGCAGAAATATCGAATTAACATCATTGTTTGGGAGTGTTTCTCATGAAGAAAATGATTATGAAACGATTAGCGTTACTTGTTTTCGTCGTATTTGGAGTAACCTTTGTATCTTTTTTCTTATCCCACATCATTCCAGGTGATCCGGCCAGAATGATGGTTGGGCAAAGAGCCAGTGAAGAAACACTCAAGCAAGTTAGGGGACAATTGGGTTTGGACCAACCGGTCTGGATCCAATATGTTACCTATGTAAAAAATGTCATCAGTGGAGATTTAGGGACATCCATCCGCACCCAGAAACCCGTGCTGGATGATTTAACAGCCTTTTTCCCGGCTACACTTGAGCTTGCGATGGCGGCATTCTTTATTGCTCTGTTAATAGGAATTCCATTGGGCGTCCTGGCAGCAGTTAAAAAAGATCGGTTTTGGGATCACTTTTCCCGGCTGTTTTCCATTAGTGGTGTGTCTATGCCGGTTTTTTGGAGCGGATTAATCATTATTCTACTATTTTATGGCTATCTAGGCTGGTTCCCGGCAAGCGGCCGTATTGATTTGAATATTAATCCTCCAACTAGAGTAACCGGATTCTATTTAATAGACAGCTTGCTAAGTGGTGATATCGTAGCTTTTAAAAGCAGCCTTAAACATATCCTGCTTCCCGCCCTTGTTCTGTCATATGCTCAACTTGCAGTTATTACGCGTCAAGTTCGGGCCAGCATGTTAGAAGTCCTTGGACAAGATTATATCCGGACTGCCATGGCCAATGGGATTCATGGCTGGGTTTTGTTATATCGCTATGCCTTGAGAAACGCCCTAATTCCAACCGTTACTGTTGTAGGGATTTCATTTGGCTCTCTATTAGGCGGTGCAGTGGTCACCGAAACCATCTTTGGCTGGCCAGGTATGGGCAAATATGTCGTAGACTCCATATCATACCTTGATTTTCCTGCCATAATGGGCTTCACGCTTTTGATATCAATTGGGTATGTGTTAATTAATCTTGTTGTAGATTTAACCTATTATTTCCTAGATCCACAGTTGAGAGAAAGTGAGGTGGATTAAATTGAGTGCGGAAATACAGACTGTAAAACAAATAGAAAAACCGATAACTATTCACCCAGTCTGGTATAAATTAAAAAACAATAAAATGACATGGATAGGATTTGTTATTATATTTGTCATCATTCTTACCTCCTTGCTCGCGCCTGTTTTGACTTCATACGACCCAACCAAAATTTATATTGTTGAAAAATTCCAAGGCCCTTCGGGTAAACATTGGTTTGGAACAGATGAAGTGGGAAGGGATATTTTATCAAGAATCCTATATGGGGGCAGACTTTCACTGGGAATGGGTGTTTTGGCCATTCTGATTACCGCAGCTATTGGAATTGTTTTGGGAACCATTTCCGGCTTTTTTGGCGGGTATATTGATCAAATTATAATGAGGATAATGGACATGATCCTAGCCTTCCCAACTTTAATTTTAGCGATGGCCTTGGCTGCGGCACTGGGTCCAAGCCTGCAAAACGCTATGCTGGCAATCGCTATTGTCAAAATTCCTGTTTACGTTCGGTTAGCGCGCAGTGAAACCTTAGTTCTCCGCGAGAAGCTTTTTGTAAAATCAGCTATTACCTTTGGAATTCATCCTGTAAGGATTATATTAAAGCATATCGTCCCAAACTCCTTATCACCTGTGATAATCCAAGCTACCCTTGATATCGGCGATGCGATATTGATGATTGCCACCCTTGGATTTCTTGGCCTCGGAGCTCAGCCTCCTACACCAGAATGGGGGGCAATGATAAGCATTGGTTGGAAATACTTGCTGGATTTCTGGTGGTATCCAACTTTTCCGGGAATATTTCTCTTCATGTCTTCCTGTGCCTTTAATTTAATCGGTGACGGGATTCGTGACATTCTTGATCCAAAGTCGAATAGTTAGGAGGCAGCTATGTTACTTGAAATGAAAGATGTATCAGTAGAATTTACTGGAATGAGAGGAAGCGTGCAAGTACTTAAAAATATAAGTTTGAACATTTCAAAAGGAGAAATTTTAGGGATTGTAGGTGAATCGGGCTCTGGAAAATCGGTGACGGCCCTATCTATCCTGCGCTTATTGGGGAATAACGCCAAAACGTCTAATGGCGAAATCCTTTTTAATGGAACCGATCTTTTAAAAATAAGAACAAAAGAAATTCAAGCCTTAAGAGGTAAAAAGATTGGTATGGTCTTTCAAGAGCCCATGACTGCCCTACATCCAACCATGAAAATTGGACGACAGCTGGCTGAGGTCATCGAAAGGCACCGGGCCGTATCAAAAAAAGCGGCCTTTCGCTTGGCGGTTCAAGCTTTAAAAGACGTTCACATACATGATCCAGAACTGGTCGCTGCAAAATATCCTTTTGAATTAAGCGGAGGTATGCGCCAGCGGATTGTAATAGCTTTAGCAATGGCTGCACCGCCTGATTTACTTATTGCCGATGAACCAACCACCGCATTAGATGTCACAATTCAAGCAGAGATTTTAAATTTAATTAAAGAATTGAATAATAAAAATGACACCTCTGTCCTGATAATAACTCATGATATGGGTGTGATTTCACAACTTTGCCAGCGGACGTTAGTCATGTACGGGGGTGAAATTGTTGAATCTGGTTCAACAAATGGAGTATTAAAAAACCCAAAACATCCGTATACAAAAGCATTGCTGAATGCCCTTCCCGATTTAGCAGATCCAGCCCAACCATTACAAGCAATTCCAGGAGAAATCATGGATCTTCGTCATCGTCCTAATGGCTGCTCCTTTGCTGCCCGCTGCTCAATAGCGGGAGAATATTGCCGTACCCACCAACCTGCCCTTGTAGAGATTTTGCCTCAGCATTATACCGCTTGTTGGAAAGGAGAAAAAGAACAAAATGATTGATATCCATCAAGTTAGAAAAACATTTAAAACCGGGGCAATGAAGATTGACGCTGTAAAGGACACAAATTTGTCCATACAGCAAGGGGAAACTGTTGGCCTTGTTGGAGAATCAGGTTCTGGAAAAAGTACATTGGGTAAAATGCTGAGTGGGCTGGAAACACCAACGGATGGAATGATAGCCTATAAAGGAATTGAACTCTGGAAGAAAAAGAAATTTAAACGACTCCGGCCGGGTGAAATCCAAACAGTCTTTCAGGATCCACAATCCTCTTTAGACCCCAGAATGAGGGTAAAAGATATTATCCTAGAGCCTCTATTGGCGTTAAATTCAAAAGAACGAAAAGAAAAAGGAAAAATGGAAAGACTCATTTATTTAATGAAAAGGGTTGGATTAAAGGAAGACCATATGAATCGTTACCCACATGAATTCAGTGGTGGACAACGTCAGCGAATTGCAATTGCCCGTGCACTAATAACAGATCCTCAGTTTATGATTTTAGATGAGCCAACATCCGCTTTAGACATTTCCGTCCAAGCGCAGGTTCTAAATTTATTGAAGGAATTAAAAAGAGAAAAGAATTTAACCTATATTTTTATTTCTCATAACATGTCAGTGATCCGATATATGTGTGATAGAGTAGCGGTTATGTATAAGGGGAAAATCGTGGAAATAGGTCCCGTTCAATCCATTTTTCAAAATCCTAAACATCCTTATACTAAAATTCTACTCTCTTCTCTTCCCAGCTTATTTGAAGAAACGAAAGAAAAAATTAACTTTTCACATCCTCCTAGCTTAAGTTCTGAGTCAGCCTGTGTATTTTACCAGAAATGTCCACTAAGGCAGGAAATTTGTCTTAAAGAACCATGTTATCAACCAGCCTCAGAAAACCACACTTTTTCTTGCCACTTACAATAAAGGGAGGAAAAAACGTGTTGCAAGGAAGAAAAATCCGTGAACTAAGGAAGAACAAAAACTTAACTTTAAAGGAATTAGCTGTACAAACAGGTTTGAGTTCAAGCCTTTTATTTCAGATTGAACGAGATCTGGTGGATCCAACTGTAACAACTTTCTGGAAAATTTGCGGCATTATCAAAGCAATTGCCTTTCGGGGACATGCTTGTGATGATGCCGTTTTTTTCTGCCGCATTTTGAGATTGTGCTAAAGGACGTTGATTTTATAGCCAAGTTGATTGGAGCGGAAGGCACGAAGACTCCTGCTGCGGGAGCGGAAATCAACAGCCAAGTTTGACAAAGGCAAAAATTAAAAAATAATTGACGAAATTTTCTAAATTGTTTAAACTTTAGAATATAAAGTTATAGCTTCAAATAAAATGTAATTTTGAAGTTTTTACTTTAAAAAGTAAAAAGGGGGTTATGGGAATTGAATTGATCCATGCGATTAAAATTCTTAACTATGGAGGTTTTATATGATTTCTCATAATGAAGTGGCCTATATGTCTGCAAGTGAAATAGCTGCTAAAATTAAAGACCTTGAATTTTCCCCTGTAGAAGTGACAGAGGCCTTTATCAATCGTATTGAAGAAAGAAATAAAAGTTTAAATGCTTTTGTCTACTTTGGATATCAAGACGCATTGAACAAAGCAAAAGAGACAGAACGGTCTTTGTTAGCCGGTGAAGATGTTGGCATGTTTCATGGTGTGCCTTCAGCTTTAAAAGATTTGTTTGGCGCCAAGCCTGGCTGGATTTCTACTTTTGGAGGCATCAGAGCATTTAAAGATAACGTAGTAAACCATTATTGTGCCTATGGGGAGCGCTTTGAAAAGGCAGGTGGAATTTTACTAGGTAAAACAAATAGTCCCGTTTTAGGTTTTCGTGGGGTGACAGATAATTATTTGTTTGGACCTACACGAAACCCATTTGATTTAAGTAGAAACGCAGGGGGATCATCTGGTGGAAGCGCCGCGGCAGTTGCTGATGGTCTCGTTCCAATTGCTCAAGGATCGGATACTGGTGGATCCACTCGTATCCCAGCGGCATGGTGTGGAATATATGGTTTTAAGCCTTCTGGTGGACGTGTGCCTTTCTTAGGAAGACCTGACGGTTTTAGAACTTACATATTTTCAACTGAGGGAACACTGACACGAACCGTCGAGGACGCAGCACTAAGTCTTAGTATGTTAACGGGATATGACAATCGAGATCCTTATAGTCTAAATGAAAAAGTGGACTTCCGGTCGGCATTACATGGTTCTATCAAAGATTGGCGAATTGCCTACAGTCCAAATTTTGGCGTTTACCCTGTTGATAGTCGTGTTGCTCAAACGGTAGCCGAAGCAGTAAAGGTATTCGAACAGGCTGGAGCTACTGTTGAAGAAGTTGACATTGGTATTCCTTATGATCAACGGGAGTTAAGTGAACTCTTTAATCGGATTGTAATGAGAGGGTCAATTTCCATATTCGAAAATTATAAAAGTAAGGGAATAGATTTATTAAAGGATCATCGAGAAGATTTGCCTCCTCAGTATCTTGAATGGATTGAGAAAGCTTACCAGATGAACATGCTTGATGTTAACCAAGATCAAATTATGCGTACTACAATCTATGATGTGATTCAAAATGTATTTAAAGATTATGATTTATTAATAACACCAACAGTAGCCTCTCTTCCAACAGAAAATGGCCATTGGGGAAACACGCTTGGTCCGAGTCAAATTAACGGTGAAGAAATAGACTCATTAATTGGATGGTGTATGACCTATATCACCAATTTTACGGGTCATCCTTCTGCATCGATCCCTGCAGGGCTTTCAGACCAACTTCCCGTTGGAATGCAAATTATCGGAAAACGGTATGCAGATACCGATGTGATAACAGCTAGTGCTGTATTTGAAAAGCTGAAACCTTGGAATCATATTTATGAAATATGTAAGAATCGAATCTTAGACATTCATCAAATATCCTCAAGAAATTAACTTACCGCAAAATAAATCATTCTCCATTAGTAATAACAAACTTGCCAAGGTAAAAAAAGAATAAGAACTCCTTTTAATGCTTTACACATTTAATTCAAACCGGTTGGTAATTAACATTGATTTGGGAGGGAAATTATGGGACGTTTGCTAGAGTTTACACAGAATAAGTATTTTATCCTTTTTGTTCTTTTTGCAGGCTGGATGGTGGCATATTTAGACCGTATGGTAATGAGTGTCGCTCTTACATCAATAGGGGATGACCTTCATTTAAGTGCTGCATCATTAGGGGTTGTTCTAAGCAGCTTTTTTGCGGGTTATGCATTAATGCAAATTCCCGGAGGTGTACTTGCAGACAAGTACGGTTCAAAAAGAGTCATGATTTTATCACTTATTGCATGGTCCCTATTTACGGCGTTTACAGGCTTTGCGTGGTCATTGGTTTCTTTGCTCGTCATCCGTTTCTTCTTCGGAGTGGGCGAAAGCGGATTTCCGGCAGCTAGTTCAAAAGCAATAGCCGAATATTTTCCAAAGGCAGAACGTGCGAAAGCACAGTCCGCGATGTTATCTTCCAACGCGTTTGGCGCTGCTATCGCTCCGCTTTTTGCCGCACCAATGATGGTATGGCTAGGTTGGAGAAACATGTTTTTCGTCATTGCACTAGTTGGACTAGTTCTCGTGGCTGTCTATGGGATTGTTTTAAAGAAGCCGTTCAAACAAAAAGAGGAAGAAAAGCATGTGGAGACGAAACAAATTTCAATGAAAGATTTGCTGCGGACACCTATAATGTGGAAACTGGTTATTGCATGGTTTGGTTTAGATGTTGTGATTTGGGGTTTTGCATCATGGCTTCCGTCTTACCTTTTAAAAGTGCGTGAATTGGATCTTTTGCACGCTGGTTTTGTGGCATCTTTACCGTTTTTTGCAGGTGGAATTTCCATGGTATTAGGAGGATTGGTCGTAGATAAATACTTTGTAGGCCGTGAAAAATATTTCTCGATTGTTGTGACAATACTGGGAGCTCTGTTTTTATATCTCATGTTTAAAACACCTTCCCTTCAATTGGCAGTCACCTATCAAATCATCTCAGCCTTTTTCCTATATGCAGGTTTCGCAGGGATTTGGTCATTACCGTTGAAATTTCTCCCTACTGAAGTTATGGGATCTGCAGCTGGAATGATTAATTTCGGGGGCCAGGTAGCTGGCTTTGTGTCCCCGATGATCATGGGCTTTTTAATCACTGCTTTTAATGGTTCATACAATGCTGCATTCTGGTTTTTAATTCTTTCTTCCATTATCTCTGTAGTAGCTTGCTTTACACTTGGTGATACCAAAAAATCACTAGTATCAAAGGTAAAGAGTGCGTAGATTTTTAGTTCAATAATATTAAAGAAAAGAGGAATTTTATATGAAAATTGCTATTGCACAGCTTGCTCATGAAACAAATACCTTTTCAAATGTGCCAACGACAGTAAAATTATTTAAAAACTGGGAATGGGATCATAACGAGCGAATTATCGAAAGACATTTAGGAGTCGATGATTACGTTGGAGGGATGATTGATAAATGCAATCAACTTGGCATCGAAATCGCTCCCACCTTTTCCGCGTTTACAGGGCCGTCAGGAATGATCACGAAAGAGACCTATGAAACATTAGAGAAAGAGCTAATAACAAGCATCCAAAATGCAGGTGAAGTAGACGGAATTTGTCTAGCATTACATGGGGCTGGCGTTGCAGAAGGGATGGATGATTTAGAAGGGTCATTACTTAAAGCACTGCGAAAATCAATTGGATATGAGATTCCTATTGTTGTAACATTAGATTTGCATGCAAATCTAACTGATATAATGGTGCAAGAAGCAAATGCTCTTCTAGGCGTTAATTTTTATCCACATACGGACTCCCATGATAGAGGAAGGGAAGCCATTGGATTACTAGAACAAATCATTCAAGGTGAAATGGAGCCTGTCATACATCTGGAGAAGCTGCCGCTTATCATTCCGACCTCCACAACATACGCATCCCCAGCAAAGGAAATCAATGAGCAATGCTGGGAATGGGAAAAGGAACAGGGAGTAGTGGATTGCACGTTCTTCCACGGGTTCCCATATACGGATATTCCTGATGTAGGCGTTTCTGTCATCACAATCACAAACGGTAATTCTTCATTAGCGGAGAAAGTGGGGAAAGAAGTAGCCAAAACTATCTGGGATAAGAGGGAAGAGTTTCGACCTGACCTGCCAACTCCTGAGGAGGGTATCCAGCAGGCTTTAGCGAAACCTGGCTTTCCAATCGTCATCAATGAAACATCAGATAATCCAGGTGGAGGGACTCCAGGGGATGGTACCTTCTTATTAAAAGCTATGGTAGAAGCGAATGCTCCTAAGACATGCTTCGGATTTATTTACGATCCTGAAGTAGCAGAGTTGGCCCACCAAGCAGGGGTAGGGTCATATATAGAGGTGGAATTGGGAGGAAAAACAGATTTATTACACGGCCAACCCTTGTCTTTAAGAGTTTATGTTAAGAGTTTATCGGACGGTCAGTTTTTTCAATCTTCTCCGATGTGGCGTGGGATAAAAGTAAATCTAGGGAAATCTGCGAGATTACAAACCGGTAATGTAGATATCTTAGTTTGCTCAGTTAGAGCCCAAACCTTTGATGAGCAGGTTTTCTTACTTCATGGGATGGACGTAAAAGAATATAAAATTGTAGCGTTAAAATCAAGTCAGCACTTTAGAGCAGCCTTTCAGTCAATAGCAAAAGAAATTATTACCGTAGATTCACCAGGTTTAAGTACTTGTGATTTTTCGTCATTTGATTATAAACGAATTAATCGACCAATCTTCCCTTTAGATTCTGTTCACGATTATAAGAAACAGACATCAGAGGTATAACAGAAAATTTTTGATATGAGAGATGTGAAAGAGTAGGTGCCAATTCATTGACCATAACATCTTAGAAAGGAAGATCATAATATGGAACCTATCAAAGAAGTCATCCGCAAGAATTTTAATACGTTAACGAATCGTCAAAAAATTGTAGCTAAATTTATTTTGGACCATCCACAACAAATCGCTTTCCAAAAGGCAAAAGAAGTCGGTGAGTTGACATCAACCAGTGAGACTACGGTGATACGCCTTTGTTACGCGCTTGGATATACAGGATTTAGTCATTTGCAAAAGCAGATTCAAACAACTTTATTAGAGAATGGACAAACAGATCCATTAGGAAAGTATAGTGTATCAACTGGTGCTCTCAGTCAGAACAATGATGATCTTATCAAACAAATTAAAGAGCGGGATATTGCTTTTATAGAGAAAACGCTGGATTCTTTGAATGCAGAATTATATCAAAAAATTATCGATGCTATTCTGTATTCAAAAAATAGATGTGTCATTGGAATGAGAAGCTCGTATGCAGCAGCTAATTGGCTGGCGTTTAGTTTAAACATTGTGAAAGGTAACACCCATTTGTATAGAGGAGAAATTGACGACGCAATTTCTTTAATTTCAGACATGGACAAAGATAGCTTGGTTATTGCGTTTTCATTTCCGCGTTATGCGGAGGAGACTGTTTCGTTTGTCAAGGCCGCCAAGAAAAAGGGAGCGAAAATATTAGCTATAACGGATAACGAAATATCTCCCTTAGGATCATTAGCGGATATGTTGATTAAAGTTTACACGCCCTCTCCTGCAGGACTAAACGGGATGGCTACGATGTTTTCATTGCTGAATGTTATTGTATCTGGCGTCGCCTCATCCAAGTGGGAAGAGGTACAAAATAGAATTAATGACTATCAACAAACGAGCGAACAGTACTTTCCATTTTTTATGCAGGAGAAGGATTGATCCTCTAACATTAAATAGAGAAAGGGGCTATGACATGAATATAGATAAAGTGGAAATTTCTAGACTTAAAATGCCACTAAAAAACCAATTTGAGACCAGCTTTGGCCGTTTGACATATAAAGATTTTCTCGTAGTCAGTGTCCATAGCGGCGACTTTATAGGATATGCAGAAAGCGCTTCTCTTCCATATCCTATATATAATGAAGAAACCACAGGAACCGTCAGTTATATTCTTAAGGAATTTCTTATTCCTAAATTGTTCTCAGCTAAAAGCATCAAACATCCCACTGACATTCATGAACTCTTTATGCCAATCCGACGGAATAACATGGCTAAAGCTGTCCTTGATGGAGCGATTTGGGATTTATATTCAAAACAACAAGGTATTTCACTTGCAACCGCTCTTGGGGGTCATAAAAGTGAAATTGATGTAGGCGTCAGTATCGGTATCGAGGATACCGTCGAAAAAGTGCTCGAGAAAGTGGAGCAATTTATTGGAGAAGGTTACAAAAAAATTAAAATAAAAATTAAACCAGGTCATGATGTCGAAGTGATTCGTGCCATTCGGGAACAATTTAGCCCTAATATCCCGTTGATGGCAGATGCAAACTCAGCTTACTCATTAAATGATGTGAATATCCTTAAACAATTGGACCAGTTTAACCTTATTATGATTGAGCAGCCATTGTCTCACGATGACATTATTGATCATGCTAAGCTTCAAGAACAGCTGGCTACGCCAATTTGCCTGGATGAAAGTATTCATTCAGTGGAAGACGCTAGAAAAGCTATTGAACTAGGAAGTTGTAAAATTATAAATATTAAGGTTGGTCGTGTGGGCGGACTGACAGAAGCTAAAAAAATTCATGATTTATGTAAATCTCACAATATTCCGGTTTGGTGTGGGGGGATGCTTGAAGCTGGGATCGGACGTGCACATAATATTGCCCTTTCGTCGCTCGACAACTTTAGTATCCCTGGGGATACATCCGCTTCTGATCGTTATTGGGCTTATGATATCGTTACGCCAGAGGTCATGTTATCTCAACCAGGTAGGCTTCAAGTGCCGGACTCTCCCGGTATTGGCTATGAAATCAACGAAGCAGTATTGAATCAATATGTGATCGATAAAGAGTTATTTACAAAGGAATTGATATTGAAATAAAGAAATAGTAGAACTAATAAACAGGAGGGATAAAATGTTTGATTTCATTATAAAAGGTGGACAGGTTTTTGATGGTACAGAAAATCCATGGACGAAACTAGATATTGGTATTAAAAACGGGGTAATTTGTAAAATGGGTGATTTAAGTAATGAACAGGCTGCAACAGTGATAGATGCTAAGGGCTTGGCTGTTTCACCTGGATTTATCGATACGCATGTTCATTCTGATTTACTCTGTACCAAACCAGAAATCCATCATATAAAAGTATTACAAGGTGTTACCACTGAATTATTTGGACAGGATGGTATTTCTGTTGCGCCAGTATCTGAAGAAACCAAGCCTCTATGGCAAAAGCAGTTAAAAGGACTCAATGGAGATATTGGCGATTGGCCATGGAACACAATCGATGAATACCTTCATTTTTTGGAAAATTCAAAAATTGCAGGGAATGCGACATACTTGGTGCCACATGGGGCTGTACGGACACTTGTCATGGGCTTTGATGGACGTCCGGCGACAAAAGACGAAATGGATCAAATGCAACTCCTTGTGGAAGAGGGGATAAAGCAGGGAGCAGTAGGGGTATCTTCAGGTTTGGTGTATCCTCCCAATGTGTTTTCCAATAAAGAAGAGTTAATTGCTATCTGCAAAGGGGCAGCTAAATATGACGGCTGCTTTGTGGTTCACATTCGAAACGAGAGCAACCACTCCTTAGAAGCGTTGGATGAAGTCATTGATGTCGCCCGTCAATCAGGTGTTCGTCTTCATGTCTCTCATTTCAAAGTGGCAGGTAAAACAAATCGAGAAAAATTTGTAAAAGCACTTGAAAAAATGGACCAGGGCCGTAAGGAAGGAATTGAAATCACATTTGATCAATACCCGTATACAGCTGGATCAACTGTATTTCACGCTATTTTACCTCCTTGGATGCATGCAGGAGGAACTTCTGAACTGTTAGAAAAATTAACGGAACCGGAAATCCGAGAAAAAATAAAGCAAGAATTTAAGCATAATGAAGACTACGAAAACTGGGTCCTTACCTGTGGTTGGGAAAACATTATTATTTCTGCCGTTTCTACAGAAAAAAACCGCTGGGCCGAAGGCAAAAACATGATCGAAGTTGCTAAATTACTAAAAGAAGACCCTGCAGACGCAGCCTTTGATTTACTAATCGAGGAGAATGCGGGAATTACGATGGTGGTTCATTGGGGCGATGAGGGTGATGTAATTTATGGAATGCAACATCCGCTACAGATAGTGGGGTCGGACGGGATTTTTGGTGGGAAACCCCATCCTAGACTTTACGGAACATATCCACGTGTGTTAGGAAGATATGTGCGCGAAAAACATGCCCTTACACTCGAACAGGCCGTGCGTAGGATGACAGGGGCGCCTGCACAATTGCTTCGTTTAAAAGATAGAGGATTAATCCGAGAAAGTTATGCCGCGGACATTGTAGTGTTTGATCCCAAAACAGTGAATGACCAATCAACATACGAAAACCCACTAGAAGAGCCAGTTGGAATAATTTACGTCTTTGTAAATGGTCAGCTGGCCGTAAAAGAAGGCAAGTATATCGGTACTACCGCAGGAAAAGTGTTGCGACAGGAGAACAGTTATGCAAGCAAAGTTTATCTATAAGATTATAACTGAACTCGAACCACTGTCTGACATTGTTGAATTACAAAAAATAGTGTGGGGAGAAGAGGTAGTCACCTCTCTCCCACAAATGATGGCTGCCATTCACAACGGCGGGGTCGTGATTGGTGCATTTGAAAAGGAATCCAGTACACTAGTGGGATTTTGCTATGGATTTGCCGGATACAGTAATGTTAGAAAAAAGCCATATTTATGTTCTCATATGATGGCCATACACCCCCAATATCGAAATCAAGGAATCGGTAAGCAATTAAAATTAAAACAACGAGAGTGGGCAATTGAATATGGCTACGAAAAAATAATATGGACTTTTGACCCCCTTGAAGTTAAAAATGGATATCTTAACCTATCTAAACTGGGCGGATATGTAAAAACGTATATTGAAGCTTATTATGGTTACATGAATGATAAATTAAATAAAGATACACCCTCCGACAGATTCTTGGTGGAATGGGATCTTTTGTCTGAACCGGTGATATTTGCGATTGAGGAAACCCGCAACCAAGCCGAGTGGAAGAATTACGAAAAACTATCTGACATTAAGTTTGACGGTGAACATCCTATTCCTAGTGATGATTATAGATTGCAACAACATATTTCAGGTTATCTGATACCTATTCCAAAAGAGGTACGGCAAATGAAGGATGACGCACCTGAACTGTTCCAAGTGTGGCGATCATACACTCGCAATAAACTAAATGAAGCCCTTTCAAATGGCTATCATGTCACCGGGGTGATTCCGGAAGATCATATTGCGTATTACGTACTAGAAAGAAGTGATCCTTCTGCATAATACACAAACAAACATTAGTCTATCTAGAATCAAAGAATGGGTGAGGAATAACAACACTCTTCTGCTAGATACTTACGACAAATTACATGACTTGGCAGAAGTTAGTTGGAAGGAACAAAAAACGAGAGATTTCCTTTGTAAAGAACTAGATAAACTAGGTCTTCCATACGAAACGTACCCAAGTCATTGTGGAATAGTGGTTAAATGGAACAGCGGTACTCTTGGCCCAACTATCGCTTTACGGACGGACATGGATGCATTATGGCAGAATGTGGAAGGTGTATGGAAGGCAAACCATTCATGCGGGCATGACGCGCATATGACCATGGTTTTAAATACTCTTCGTTGTTTAAAGGAATTCAAATTCCAACCGAATAGTGGATGCCTAAAAATTATTTTCCAACCTGCTGAAGAGACAGGGAAAGGTGCTCAAGCAATCATAAAAGATGGAATAGTCGATGACGTGGATTTCTTGCTCGGTATTCATGTTAGACCGGTATTCGAACTTGGGATGGGGCAGGCATCCTCTGCTATTTACCATGGAGCTGCCACTCTTTTAAAAGGAAAAATTAAAGGGATACAATCCCATGGGTCAAGACCTAATCTGGGCATTAATGTGGTAGATTCCCTTGGGGCGATTATAAGTGCGGTTAATTCGGTTAAGGTTGATCCAACCTTACCAAGTTCAGCAAAAGTTACACAAGTGAAAGCCGGTGGGGAAAACATCAATGTTATTCCCGATGAAGCAGAGTTTAGTATCGATCTTAGAGCACAAACGAATAAGGCCATGGAAGCTTTAACAGAAAGTGTAATGAGAGCTGTTCAATATGCAGGGGAAGCCAATGGCGCTGAAGTACAACTTGAAATTCGTGCGCATATGGCAGCAGCAGAGAAAAGCCCTGATATGGAAGAAATAGTGGGAGAAGTGGTTCGCCAAATACTTGGTGAAAAATCACTTGTCCAACCTCCTGTTACACCGGGCGGGGAAGATTTTCATTTTTATACAAAGGAAAGACCTAATATTCAAGCAACGATGGTAGGGTTAGGTACAGGCCTAGAACCGGGTCTTCATCACCCAAATATGAAATTTAACTTAGCATCTTTGGGGAATGGCGTAGCTATTTTAACAGCCTCTGTCATTAAGTTATTTGAAAAAAAACGAGATAAACTAAAGGAGTATAAGAATGATAGAGTCTAAAATAAAAGAACTTGGATATGAGTTACCACCAGCACCAGCACCACTGGCCAATTATGTTACCATTAATCGTTCTGGAAACCTTCTTTTTACTTCTGGCTCCGGATGCTTTATCGATGGAAAGCCACTTTACCAAGGTAGGCTTGGAGAAGATATTTCTATCGAGCAAGGCTATGACGCGGCTAGAATTACTGCTTTAAATTTACTCAGTATAGTAAAGGAAGAGCTCGGGGATTTAAATAAAGTGAAAAAAGTAGTCAAACTACTCGGATTTGTAAGTTCTACATATGACTTTTATAATCATCCACAAGTAATCAATGGTGCTTCAGATCTTTTGGTAGAGGTTTTCGGGGAAAAGGGGAAGCACGCAAGGTCGGCTATAGGAACCGGTGTCCTTCCCTTGAATTTACCAGTTGAAATTGAGATGGTCCTAGAAATAGAAGAGTGAAAGATAAGTTACTTAAGGTACGATACGCGTTAAAAGAAAATTAAATGTTCAATCATAGAGGCTGCTTAAATTTTTGAGTAGCTTTTTTTGAGAGATAAGAAAGTATATAATTTTTTTCCATCACAGTCCTTGATACTGTGTTATTTTTTGTATGTAAGGCAATTTTTTATACGGTATTTTCCACACTTTTATAGGGTTTAAATGCAGGATATGCCCTATGTACCCTCCGCTCAATTAGCTGAGGATGAACAAATCGTATTGGAGTATGATGACACAGTCGGGATGGAAAGTGGGTATCCACACGCGAATAGCCAAAGGATTGTTTGCTGGTTTGTTCGCTCTTTCGCTTTCACTTTTTGGTCTGAGTCCCAATGAAGTCGTCTTAAAAGCGAGCACGGTTCCAACAGTGTTAAGTGGTGTGCTAAAAAGCCTTCCATGTACAAAACTATATCCTCTTCTAGAGTCGCTTCTGTCTGTTAGCGGATATAAGTATTGGATTGGCACCCGAGTGTTTTGAGACATTTGGTAAAGTAGAATAGAAGTCGCGACCAATTTTATATTCAAATAGCATGTTACTGGGAATCGCGCTCTGTAGAGGTTAGGGAAAACGGTTAGTTGGCTTGGTCTTCAATACAAACTCTTACTTGGTTTAGTTGGTCTGATTCCTGCAAGATTTAATTTCCAAGCGCACAAATCAGTTAAAGCCAAGACTAGGGCGTGCATTTTTATAAATCTCTTTTAAAATTGATGATTTAGCCATGCCGGCTTTTTCCACCTTTTTAAGAACAGAATAACAAAGGCATTTTTCACTATTTCAAATTTTTAGAAAATACTGTCATCATTTTAAATATTGTGATAACATAAATAATAAATACAGTATTACTTAAAAAATTACAGTCAGATATGAAACACAGTATTTGCTAAGAGTGCTGGAGGTTTTACTAGTGGAAGAAGAAGTATCAAAAAGGATCAAGGAATGGCGATTGGAAAGGAAGTTGACGTTGAAGGAGCTGAGTGAGAAAACGGGATTATCCGTCAGTTTTTTATCGCAGGTTGAACGAGGCTCATCTTCAATTGCTATTACGTCGCTAAAAAAGATAGCTGATGCAGTAGAGGTTCCAATAACCAGCTTTTTCGAGGATTATGCTAACAACAATTACATAGTTCGGGCACAAGAGCAAAAACCCTTTCGCTTGGAAGGATCAGGTGTGGTTTATACGAGATTAGGAGGGGAGTTTGCAGGGAGGACGGTAGAACCACTGTTGTTAACAATTCCTCCAGGTCAGCCTGGTGAAAAATCCACGAACCATCCTGGTGAAGAATTTTATTACGTTCTTGAAGGGGAACTTTATTTTGAGGTTGATGGAGAAGAGTACACTGTAAAATCAGGTGATTCTATTCATTTTCCATCCACATCTACACATTTTATGTCAAACCCTCTCAATCAAATTGCAAAGGTACTTTGTTTTGTCACACCGGTTATTTTTTAGAAAAGCAGTTATTTAAATAATCTATAAGGTGGTTAAAGTCATGAGAGTTGCAACTGATATTGGTGGAACATTTACGGATTTAGTTTATGTTGATCAGCAAGGGAAAATTGGCGTCGCTAAAAGCCATACTACTCCTCCGAACTTTGAACAAGGTGTGCTGGATGTCATCAGTGTTAGCGGTATTGGCACTGAACAGCTAGAAACGTTTATCCATGGTACGACCGTAATAATTAACGCCTTAACAGAGAGAAAAGGTGTAAAGACAGGCTTGATTACAACCAAAGGGTTTAGAGATGTGCTGGAAATCGCCCGTGGAAACCGACCAGATCTATTTAATATCCAATACGAAAAGCCTGCTCCTTTCGTTCCTCGTTATCTACGCCAGGAAGTTGAAGAGCGCTTGAATTACAAGGGAGAAGTCATCCAGCCTTTACATAAAGAAAGAATTGAAGAAATCGTTTCGTATTTTAAGAATGAAAAGGTAGAAGCTATTGCCGTTTCGTACCTTCATTCATACAGTAACCCTGTACATGAAATGGAAACGGTAAAGTTAATTCAAGAAATATGGCCTGAAGTCGCGGTTACAGCATCATATGAAGTAACAAGAGAGTGGCGGGAATATGAGCGGACAAGCACCACTGTTTTGAACTCTTATGTAAAACCAATCGCTTCATCGTATGTGGACCGCCTTGAAAATAAATTAAAAGAAATTGGAAACAAGTCTAATAAATATATCATGCAATCTAATGGCGGTACTACGACATTTGAACAATCCAAACAGACACCAATTAATATGGTAGAGTCGGGTCCGGTTGCAGGCATTTACGGCTCCGCTATACTCGGGAAGATCCTTGGAGAAGAAAACATCATAGCTTTTGATATTGGAGGAACAACGGCGAAATGTTCCCTGATTGACAAGGGTGAAGTAAAAGTAACAACAGAATACAACATTGAGCGCACCGACCGGACAGCGGGTTATCCAATTAAAGTACCGGTCGTCGACATTGTGGAAATTGGAAATGGCGGCGGTTCCATTGCATGGATCGACGACGGAGGTTCACTGCGTGTCGGCCCTCAATCTGCAGGTGCATTGCCTGGACCCATTGCCTATGGCAAAGGCGGAACTGAACCTACAACGACCGATGCGAATCTTGTGGTAGGCCGACTTTCTCCTGGGAATTTTGATAGCAATGTGGATATGGAACGAGTAAAAGGAGCCATCCATGAGAAGATTGCTTCGCATTTTGAAACGTCAGTTGATGAAGCGGCACTTGGCATCATCCGGATTGCCAATTCCAATATGCTGAATGCATTAAAGCTCATATCCGTTCGAAAAGGCTACGATCCACGTGATTTCGCACTAGTAGCCTTTGGTGGAGGGGGGTCTATGCATGCTCCTGCACTTGCGAAAGAACTTGGGGTAAGTAAGGTAATTGTTCCGGTTGCGGCTTCCGTCTTCTCAGCATGGGGAATGCTGATGACTGACTTGCGCCACGACTATATTCAAACTTATATTCGCCGCGTGGAAGCAATTAATTATAGCGAATTTAATGATATTTTAACCAGACAAGAGAAAGAAGCGTTTGCCCAATATGAAACGGAAGGAGTCAAGGAAGAAAACGTCCTGTTTTCACGCTACGTGGACCTCCGTTACGTAGGCCAGGAACATACCGTAAAAGTACCTGTTCCAAATGGTGAAATGAATCACGAGAGCATGCAGCGAGTCATTCAAGAATTCCATCAAACGCATGAAAGATTGTATACATTTAAGCTGGAAGAATCACCGACTGAAATCGTGAACCTTCACTTGATTGCCCTTGGTTCGGTTAAAAAACCAGAGCTTGCTAGGATTGAGAGTAATGGTCTTTCCGTGGAGGATGCTTTAAAGGAAGTAAGGCCTGTTTTGTACGAGGAAAATGGATGGATTAACACTAAGGTATATGACAGAGCGAAGCTCAATCCGGAAGCTAAAATTGCTGGGCCGGCTATTGTGGAAGAACCAACAGCCTCGACCGTTGTTTATCCTGGTCAAACCGTAACCGTAGACGTCTATGGAAACTTAATCATTGAGATGGGAGTGTAATAGCATGGTAAAAACAGTTGCTTCAAAGGTAGATCCATTTACATTAGACATTGTTAAGGACTCTCTAGTCGCCATTGGGGAAGAGATGTTCTATGCTCTTGCACGAACATCGATGAGTCCCATTATCTATGAAGTATTAGACTATGCGAGTGGGCTGACCGATCCAAAAGGGCAGTTGCTTACCCAGGGGAACGGGGTAACAGGGTTTATCGGTATGCTTTCCTTCATGGTTCGCGAAACATTGCAGCGCTACAACAAAACAGGGGATTTAAAACCAGGTGACATTTTCCTCATTAATGATCCTTATGGTGGAGGCGGCTCCCACCTTTGTGATGTTGGCTTAGTTATGCCAATCTTTTACAAAGGAGAACTAGTAGCTTTTTCTGCTAATAAAGCTCATTGGACTGAAGTTGGAGGAAAAGACGCTGGTTCTATGTCTACAGATTCAACTGAAATCTACCAGGAGGGTCTGCAGTTCCCATGTGTGAAAATTTATGATGAAGGTAAATTGAACCAGGCAGTTGTGGATATTATAGGTGCAAATGTGCGCTTCCCTGATCTTTCATTAGGGGATCTTTGGGCACAAGTAGCGGCTTTGAAAACCGGAGAAAGACGCGTTCAGGAACTATGTGAGAAGTATAGCAGGGACATCGTGGTGAACTCCATCCATCACCTTTTGGACCATGGGGAGCAATTAGCGCTCAAGTCTCTTAAAGAATTGCCGCAGGGTATTTATGAAGCAGTCGATTTCATAGATGATGATGGCATTCAAGACGGGCCTTTCAGAGTCCAGGTAAAGGTAGAGATCACGGAAAATGAATTCATATGCGATTTCAGGGGCAGCCATCCACAGGTTACAGGATCGATCAACACTTCGTTAACCGGTTTGGTGTCAGCTGTCCGTACGGTTTATCTCGCGATTACGAATCCTTCCCAGGATGTGAATGATGGATCTTTCCGCCCGCTTAAGGTTCTTACAGATGAAGGTTCCATATTCAATGCGGTGCGGCCTGCGCCTGTTTCGATGTATTGGGAGTCCATGCTATTTGGAACTGACCTGGTTTGGAAAGCACTGGCGCCTGTCGTGCCTCACCGTTTGTCTGCAGGACACTTCTTATCGGTGTGTGTCGCCATTCTTTCCGGGCAGCATCAGGATACGAACGAACGATTCTTGATTGTCGAGCCTTCCGTTGGCGGCTGGGGTGGAGCTAAGGGGTCAGATGGAGCTTCTGCCCAATTCTGTATCCTGGATGGTGAAACATTCAATATCCCTGTTGAAGTGTGTGAAACCAGAAATGGCGTGTTAGTCGATGAGTATAGCTTATACACCGACGGGGCCGGTGCAGGTGAGTTCCGCGGCGGGCATGGAGTGGTACGCTCATACCAGGCACTTACGAACAATCAAGTATTTACTGCCTCTTTCGGACGGCATAAATATAACGTGTGGGGAGCAGAGGGAGGAAAAGACGGCTCTACCAATTATTTTGAGATTGTGAAAGCAAGTGGAGAAGTAGACGGTCCGTTTGGCAAGTACAACCAGTATCCTTTAAATAAACATGATGTTGCGCGTCTTGTAACAGCAACAGGAGGAGGTTACGGGGATCCGATAAACCGGCCTGTTGAAAAAGTTGTGGACGATGTCAAAAATGAATACATCACTGCCGAACAAGCTGAACGTGATTATGGCGTTATACTTGACCCTGATACATTTGAAATAAAAAATTACACACCAGAACGTCAAGCTAAGGAGGCGAGATGAATGGAAGTAGTTAAAGTAAAGGATGTAGCTGAAGACAACCGACCGGGAATCACCATGAAGACCCTATTCAATGAAGCGGTGATTGAAGGCGGCCGAACCTTGATGGGCACTGTTTCCATCCCACCGGGAGCCCGGATTCCCATTGAAGGAACGGGTGCTCATGAAGAGGATGAATACGGGCTTGTGTTAAAAGGGTCGATTGTGACACGAAGCGGAGAAAAAGAATACCGGGTTTCATCCGGTGAGGCTACGTTCATCCCTCGTGGAGAGGAACATTGGGCTTACAATGATGGAACAGAAGATTGCGAGATTGTATGGATTTTGGTTAAACGATAATAGAAAACTAAGCTTATTTTTCTTATATTTGCATACGTAGATTTTTCAGCTAGAAGAGGCTGACTCATATGAGGTCTGACTTCCTCTGTACACACGATATATACAGCAGCTATTTTGCATTAAATTGTTTGCCATATATATACGGTTCGTGCGAGAGGGGCAATCCTTTTATATGGGTCAGTTTTTTATATGAATACATATTTGAATTTCATATGGAGGGTTAAGAGTGACATATCAAAAACGAATTGAAAAAGTGCAACATCTATTGGATGAAAGGAATATAGAGGCTGCTGTCATCACGGCTCCTGCAAATTTCTTCTATTTTAGCGGTACATGGCTCGACTCTCATGAAAGATTACAAGCAGTCGTTATTCCGAAGCTTGGTAAACCGGTAATGATTGTACATGAAATGTCCAAAGAAGAAATTGAACTAGATGGACCTTTCGACACCGTCTTTTGGAAAGACGGAGACCCATCACTTAAGATTCTAGCAAAAGTACTGCCAGAAGCAGGGCTTGTTTCTGTCGACAATCTGTGGCCGAGTCAAAACTTACTGGCCCTGATGAAGCTTTGTAACCAAGTAACGTTTGTAGACAGTACAGAGGTGATAGGAAAAGCGAGAATTACTAAGGACGAGCAGGAAGTGGACCTATTGGAAGCATCCGGACAGGTTGCTGATACCGTAATGAAAAAAATCATCAACTTTATCAAGCCCGGTATGACCGAAAAACAAGTTGCCGATGAAATGAAGCGTCTCTTTGCGGATTACGGAGTGGATGATTTATCTTTCAGTCCAATTGTGGGTGCTGGACGAAACGGCGCTATTCCCCATCATCAATCGGATGACACCATGATTGATGATGGCGATATGGTAGTCATCGATATGGGTGGCATTAAAGACCACTATTGTTCCGATATGACCAGAACTGTGCTGGTTGGCGGGGAAGCCACAAAAGAAATGCAAAAAGTTTATGACATCGTTAGACGCGCACAGGAGGAAGCGGTAAAGGCGGTTCGTCCTGGAGTTCCGTTAAAGGAGATCGACCTTACAGCAAGGAATGTCATCACCAAGGAAGGTTACGGCGACTATTTTACCCACCGAACCGGGCATGGATTAGGAATCGAAGTTCATGAAGAGCCTTTTGTGACAAACAATAATGAGCAGATCCTTGAAGAAGGCATGGTCATCAGTATTGAACCCGGTGTTTATTTGAGCGGTCAATTCGGTGTAAGGATTGAGGATATAGTTGTGGTCACATCAACGGGAAGTAAAAGGCTCAATCATGTAACCCGTGACCTGATCAATACAGTAAGCGGGGCCGCTATCCTAGTCTAGGGGGTAAGTATTAAGTACACCGTTACAGGATGGTAATCAATATGTAAGTCAGAATATTCAAAAAGGATTACATTACATTTAAAGAGGTGGAATTATGTCACAATACCAATTGGGAATCGATATTGGAGGAACATTTACAGATTTAGTTCTTTATGACAAAAGCGGAGGAAGTTATAAAACCGAGAAAATTTTAACCACACCGAAAAACCTTGCGGATGGTGTACTGGAAGGAATGCAAAACCTGGTGGGTGATTTTAAAACCATTGATTATTTCGTCCACGGAACAACCGCGGGACTAAATGCATTTCTTGAACGCAAAGGTTCGGACGTAGCGTTGATCGTTACAAAAGGATTTCGCGATGTGTATGAGATTGGACGCGCGAACAGACCGGATATGTACAGCATTAAATACCGGAAGCCTGAACCTCTAGTGAAACGTCGAAACATTTTTGAGGTGGAGGAGAGAGTGTTGGCCGATGGGTCAGTAGAAACAGCCATCGACGAAGCTCAATTGAATGAAGTCCTTGATCGGATCGTGCAAAAAGGGTTCAATTCCGTTTCAGTAAGTCTGCTGCATGCATACAAAAATCCTGATCATGAAATCGCCATACGTGAGGTGATTAAAAACCGAGCACCGCAGCTGTCCGTTTCCCTCTCTCATGAAATTGCCCGAGAGTGGCGGGAATACGAACGCACGAGCACGACCGTGATCAACGGTTATGTCGCACCTATCGTAGAAAACTATCTTTCAAGTTTGGAAGAGAGAACAGAGTCTGCGGGCTTGGTTGGAGACCTGTATATCATGCAGTCGAATGGAGGAGTCATGACTTCCAGGGTAGCAAAACAGATGCCGATCCAGACACTTTTATCTGGACCCGTCGGGGGGGCAGTAGGAAGCATAACGCTTGGAAATCTAACACAATATAAAAACTTAATTTGTGTAGATATGGGAGGCACCAGTTTTGATGTCAGCCTTGTAATTGATGGAGAACCGGATGTCACATCAGAGACATCATTGGAAGGATTCCCTATCCTTACACCAATGGTTAATATTCATACAATCGGGGCTGGAGGCGGTTCTATTGCCTGGATTGAGGGAGGCGGACTCAGGGTAGGGCCAAAAAGCGCGGGATCTGATCCAGGGCCTGCTTGCTATGGAAAGGGCGGAACTCAAGCGACCGTAACAGATGCAAACCTTGTTCTTGGCCGTCTTATTGAAGACGGTTTTCTTGGAGGCAATATGATCTTGGACAAGGATGCGGCCTTCAAAGCGGTTAAAGAAATTGCAGACCGCCTAGGCTTAGGTGTCCTTGAAACAGCTGAAGGCATTTGTGATATTGCCAATGCAAAAATGGCGGACGCAATCCGTACCCTTACGGTGTCAAAGGGAATTGATCCACGTGATTTTGCCCTAGTAGCGTTTGGGGGGGCTGGCCCGATGCACGCAGTACTAATAGCCGATCTTCTTGGTATCCAGAAAATCCTTGTTCCTTCTGTCGCGGGAACATTCTCTGCATGGGGCATGCTTCAAACCGACATCCGGCATGATGCCGTTCGCACATTTGTATCGGCATTGCAGGATGAGGACATGACAAAAATCGATGCACTTTATCAAGAAATGGAAGAGGAAACGAAGACGATTCTATCCCAGCAAAGGGTGAAGAAAGAAAATATGTCTCTGCAGCGTAGTATCGATCTTCGGTATATGGGCCAGGAGTATACGGTCAACGTTCCATTTCAATCAGATAATGGTCGGGTAATGGACCTATTCCATCAGATGCATGGGAAGATTTATGGTCATAGCAATCAGGAAGGAGCAGTGGAAGCAGTAAACATCCGTATTACTGGATATGGAAAACTGGAAAAAAACGACGTTGAGGAATCGAATAACACCCCGAAAACAGCCACAGACGTGATCCCGAAAACAAACAAACAGGTGATTTGGAATGGTACCGAAATAAATACACCTGTTCTCATGTCTGAACATCTACAGTATGGGCATCGGTTCTATGGACCTGCCATTATAGAAGATCCAAGTACAACTACTGTTGTACCATATGGTTACCGCGTTGAAGTAGACCGTTTAGGGAATCTTGAAATTACAAAGGAGGAACGATAAGCGTGGCAACGAAAACCAAAATAGAGACCCATACGTTTCTAGAAAATCCCATTACAACGGAAATCATTCGAAATGCTCTATCATCGGCTGCAGAGGAAATGAACGCGAGTCTCGCAAGAAGCTCTTTTTCTCCGATTATTTACGAAATGAAAGACTGCAGTGTTGGCATTTTCAACCGCCACGCTGAATTGCTTGGACAATCGGCTGGTCTTCCAATTTTTCTTGGGAACTTAGATGATTGCATTAAGATCAACACAAAATATATTGGCGGCGTGGATAGTTACAAACCTGGCGATGTTTATATCATGAATGATTCGTATTTAACAGGTACTCATCTTAACGATATTACGGTCATTTCACCGGTATTTTACGAAGAAGAACTGGTTGGTTTTACAGCGAACCGTGCCCATTGGCTTGACGTAGGCGGCCAGGATCCCGGGTTTTCCATGAATGCCACCGAAATATACCAGGAAGGAATACGTATTCCCCCTACAAAGATTTATGACGGCGGAGTGCCGTTAAAGGATATTATTAATCTCATCATTACAAACAGCAGATTTAGCGAAGCCGCATTAGGGGACCTTAATGCACAAATTGCTGCCTGTCGTACAGGTGAAAAAAGGTTTCATGAGATCATCGGTAGATTCAGCCTGGAAACAGTGACCCGTTCCATCATAGATATCTTCAAACAATCCGAGCTTTTAGACCGTGAAATGATCTCTCAAATAGCGGATGGTGTATATGAAGCGGAAGGCTGTTTGGATAATGATGGTGTGTCCAATGAACCCGTAAACGTTAAGGTGAAGGTTACTGTTGAAGGGGAGGATATTACCATTGACCTTACCGGCTCAAGTGAACAAGTGAGGGGCATGACGAACTGTGGACTTGCCCAAACGGTTTCCGCATGCCGTGTTGCTTTCAAAGAACTGATAAGCCCTGATGCCCCTGTAACTGGGGGGAATTTTAAGACGTTGAACGTTATAGTACCAAAAAGGACCATATTCAGTGCGGAACAGCCAGCAGCCTGTGTATTCTATTATTCCGCCTTAGGTCTTTTGATAGATTTGGTGGTCAAAGCATTATCGCCTTCCCTCAAGGAAAAGAGTGCAGGCGCCCATTATGGGGACTCCATGATCATAACCTTTGCTGGACATGATCCACGCAGGAATTCCCCATTTTTGAACGTAGAAGCGACAGCCGGCGGATGGGGAGGTTTTGCGGAAAATGATGGTCAATCAGGATTGATTAACAATGTGAACGGAGATTTTAAAAATCTGCCCATTGAAGTTCTCGAAGATAAGTATCCGTTTAAGGTTACTACCTACGGATTACGCCAGAATTCAGGTGGGCCGGGAAGGAATCGCGGTGGCCTCGGCATGCAGAGGGGCTATGAAGTACTGACGGATGAAGCAGATCTATACCTTTGGTTTGAGCGGTCTGCAACTCCAGCTTGGGGACTATTTGGAGGCGGTGAGGCAGCTAAGCCTGAGGTAATCATTTATGAGGGTAAGAACGAAGAAAAAGCGTTGAAAGCAAATGCGAAGCCGATGAAGTTCGGAAATAAGGTCATCGTGAAAACCGGGGGAGGCGGTGGATTCGGGGACCCGTTCGAGAGAGAGCCAAACAGAGTCCTTGAGGATGTAATGGATGGCTATATCAACCTTAATGCGGCTTTGGAGCAGTATGGTGTCGTTATTAATCCAGAGACGCTTTCTGTCGATGAAGAGGAAACAGCAAATTATCGGAGAAAAAATTGATTTTGGTGGTACTGATCTGAACCGCATTCTAATTATCAAAATGGAGAAAGTTTTCCTGCTACGTTAGGAAGATAAGTGTCCCAGACTTTAAAAAAGTTTGGGAGACTCTCCCTATTTGCAGTATTGGTAGGCATTCCGGATGGTCCGGACGTGAAGTGAACGTCGCATACAAATCAAATGGGCACCCTAAAAGGGAAAACCAAACTATAGTTACAAGTTTAGGTGAGTTGGTCTACTTGAGGGATTGGGAAGCGGTCAGGATGATTGAGGGGATAGCGAACTATTATGGAGCAGAACATACACGTAGCCATAGGGGAGACGAACCTATTACTGTGATGGCTCAAATCCTAGACCAGTTATTCACGGTTGGTGACCGGATTTGGTTAAATGGGACGGAACATATAAAAAAAAATTGAGATACTTGAATAATTGATAATAAAAATTTTTGAAGGAAATTCCACCTATACAAGAAATGATTATGGTAATATGGAAATACAAGTATTTTTAAAATTTTGAATATTCTGCAATATGAAAGGATGATTTTATGAAGAAGATTTTATTTATTAATCCACTTCACACAGATGTTTTTGATCAGGAGTTCAGGGAACAATTCAATCATTATAAAAGCCCGGATACAGTAGTGGATGTTGTATCCTTTGAAGCCGGAGCAGGTCCGATTCATCTAGAATATAGCTGTTATGAAGCAATGGTCATTCCTGAATTAATCCGGACTGTAAAGAAGGCAGAAGAAGACGGTTATGATGCAGCCATCATCGGCTGTTTTTATGACCCAGCTCTAAGAGCATGCCGTGAGGTGGCAAATAAAATGGTAATCACAGCGCCTGCAGAAGCTGCTTTACATCTTGCGACTACTCTGGGTGAAAATTTTTCAATTCTTGTTGGCAGAAAAAAATGGATTCCGGAAATGAAAGAAAATGTGTATAAATACGGATTTGGGCATAAATTATCATCTTTTAAGTCACTTGAGTTAGGTGTGCATGACTTCCAGAAGGATCCTGCGGAAACAAAAAGAAGAATCAGAGAAGCTGCCGTGGAAGCGATTGAAAAAGATGGAGCAGATGTCATTGTTTTAGGGTGTACCGGTGAGTTCGGTTTTTTTGAAACACTGCAGGATGAATTGGGTGTACCTGTGATCGACGCAAGTCTTTCTCCATTTAAATATGCTGAGTTTTTGGTAGAACTCAAACAGAAGTTAGCTTGGACCCACAGCAAGAAAGTAGGGTACCAGTCACCTCCAGCGGATGAAGTAAAAGATTTTAAGCTATTCAATATTCCTTTAAGCAAAATATAAAAAATAATAAGAGTTAGTTCGGAGGAGAGGTTATGGTGCAAAATGTAGCTAAAGCTAAAACAGAAAACAAGGCGGTCGAAATTGGCTCCTATTTTCAAACGATGCCATTTACTAAAACCCACAGGAAAATAGGGATTGCATTGTTCATGGCTTTCGTGATTGAAGCCTGGGAAATGATGATTATCATCATGCTAAGTGGATCGATTGCAGCGGAGTTTAACCTGACTCCGGTTCAAGTTGGTTCACTCATTGGCTCCATCTTCTTAGGGATGATTCCCGGAACATATGTTGGAGGGATCATTGGAGATAAAATTGGCAGAAGGAAAACGATTATGTACAGCCTAATGCTTTATGGTTTGGTATCGCTTGCCAGTGCTTTTTCTCCGAATTACGAAACGCTGTACGCGCTTCGCATGTTATCAGGTTTTGCATTAGGGGGTGTACTTGCCTGTATCTTCCCTTATTATGAAGAAATGCTTCCTGTGATGACAAGAGGAAAAGCAGCTGTTTATTTATCTGCTGGCTGGCCAATAGGTACTTTGATTGCAGTTGGATTGACAAGTGGTTTAATGAACCTTCATGGTATCTGGGGAGGTTGGAGGGCTGTCTTATTGGTAAGCTCTCTAGCAGGCTTATGGGCATTTGTGATTGCGAGAATTCCTGAATCCCCTTATTGGTTGGCAGGAAAAGGAAGGACGGCTGAGGCCAAGAACATTCTTGAGCAAATTAGTGAAGGACACACAAAAGTGCCTGAAGACACACAACTGGCTGTCTATCAGGTAAAACAGGGAAGCTTCTTTGAGATTTTCAAAGGTGCTATGTTCAAAACAACAGCCTTGCAAACCATCGTAAACTTTGCTTTTTCCTTTGGATATTGGGGGCTATACACATGGATACCTACACTCCTTCAGCAAAAAGGGTTATCTATGGGTCAAAGCATGAGTTTTGTAGCCTTGTCAGCCGTTGCCCAGATCCCAGGCTATCTGGTCTCCGCTCAGCTTACAAGTAAATTTGGCCGCAAAAAGGTCATGTTTAGCTTCGTATTATTTGCGGCAATTTTCGGCTTTGCCTTTGCTTACTCCCAAAATATCACGCAGCTTTATATCCTTAACTTTTTGCTAGCATTCTTTAGCTTAGGTGCCTGGGGAGTTTGGAATACATGGTTCGGTGAAATCTACCCAACCAATGTACGAGGTGTTGGATATAGCTGGGGAGTTGCTGGTCAGCGCTGGGCAAATACGGTAGCTCCGTCCCTAATCGGTTTTGTTATCAGTTTAGGATGGGCTTTTGGAGCAACCGTATCATTTATACAGATATTCATGGTAATCACTCTGATTACGATTCTATTTATCAAGGAAACTGAAGGTGAAATCTTGCATTAATATTCATTGGAACTGGATGACATAGTCATTGCTCAGTTAGGAATTATAGATATTCTAAAAGTGCCCGTTGCCACCTCCGGAACGGGCGTTATTTGTTAAATTGATTGAAACTCTAAATGCGTTAACCAAATACATAAATAATAATATTATTATTTATGTTTATACAAATGTATATTTAAAATATTTGTCATGTCATTCCAACTTCCCAACCTTTATTAAAAAAGGACCTGATGATTTAATTACCCATACGAATGAATTCCGCAAAGCTGCAGGTTCTAAACTAGGAGAACATGCATTATTAACGGGTGCAAAGGCCCTCGCCCTAACGGGTATCATTTGCCTACGGAGAAGGCTTATTGGCAAAGATTTAAGCGGAATTTCGACAAATTGAAAAATAAACTTTATGTCATGTATGTTAAATTGGAAACTAAAGCTAGTATATTATACGGGTGAAATGGCTGCTTCGGCAGCTTTTTGCTAACCATAAACCCTAGGAGCAGAGCAAAATAAGTGAAGCTGGACGTAACAACCCAGAATTAGGATTAATCTCCCATGAGTGCTACCCATCAAGGGTGCGACAGCCGGTGGTGCACCATGGTCGTTGTATTCAGACTAACCGATGGGCTCTAGGCACCATAGTTCAAAGACCTTCTTCTCAGCATTAAACAGTTTAGTTTGCACAACCTGTTTTCATTCTCTGTGGTGAATCGCTGATATATGCGATTCATGGATGGCTAATGGGGCAGGTTAGTGGAACAAGAATTGTTAATTGAGTATGTTCTCAAGCGTTATTTTGGTATATTTAATCGATTTTGGATACAATAATCTCGGTAATCCTGAAGGATACCAATCTTGCTTTTAAGGAGTGAATGTATATGCCATATATTCAATTTGATGGACCTGTTTTATCCAAAGAGAAAAAAGCTGAATTAGTTGAAAAATTCACCAAGGTTTCTCAAGAGGTACTAAATATGCCTGAACAGGCATTTACAGTAATAATAAGAGAGAATGACTCTGACAATGTTGGTGTAGGTGGAAAACTACTTTCAGAACACCAAAAATAAAATTAAACCTTAGGGAGAGAGGCGGCTGAAACGTTAGCCGCCTCCTCTTAATTTAAGCACTCAGTTTCCCAACATTTTTCTTCATATTATTAGCGATGGAATTATCACTTAAGCCATCGTACATCGCCATGCCTGTCCACGTTATCGAAATAATGTTCCACTGTTAAGGCCCGCACTTTTGATTCAATCCCCTGCCACCTTCACAGGGCAATATTCATTGTGAGAAAAAACTACCGCTTTGATTAAATCACTTTTGCTTTTCGTTTCCCGCACTCGTACATCCATTCCCAAATCATTTACCTCTAAATCCTCTAAATTAATGGCAACAAGTTCTAACCGTCTACTTGCCAATACAAAAGTAAAATCGCCTTGTCCTGGATTCCATCCAATGTAGAAGTATCAATCTTACCAATTAATTCCGGAAGTACCGACCGCATTAACGCGGGGCTTTAATTGTTGTCGGGAGCCTTTTTATCGTTTTTTCCCTCCATTAAAGCCTGGACTACGGAGGTCCTAGTCGGACTGAGGTATCGTTGAAATCGATGTGCTTGGCTGATGGAGGAGAGGTGTCTTCTTATCGTCGCAAACATATGAGTTAACGCAATTTCGGAAATATAGAGACAAATCGTGCCAGGGTCTGGCGGAAGAGGGGAGCACTTGTTCACTTTGGACCACTGTATAAAATGTTACCAGTCGGAGGAGTAGCTTTTGGGGAAAGATTTTTGTCTCAAAAAAAGGCATCATCTACTACTATTCGTATCATTTATGGTGAAATGATACTACAAATCAATATCTTTCTAACAGGGATAGCAAAGTAATAAAATCATAGATAGTTTAATATTTTTAGTTAGTGGAAGATATACATAAGTACAGATAAAGGAGGATTACATAATGGACATACAAAAAGGAAAAAACTCTTTTTTTATTGGAAATGATGAAAATAATCCAACGGCTGAAGTTCATTTCGAAAAAGGAGAGGGAAATGAATTAGTGGTTGATCATACTTTTGTCTCTGAAGATCTTAGAGGCCAGGGGGTAGGAGAGAAGCTATTTCAGCATGTTGTAGAGTATGCACGTGAAAATCAACATAAAATCATTCCGCTTTGTTCATTTGCAAGGAAACAATTTGAGTCTCATAGTGAATACCAGGACCTGCTGGCACAATAATTTCTTCAATGAGAATATACACCTGAAGTCTGGTTTTCGGTACCAGACTTCTTTTTAATGGTCTCTTTAAGAAATTGGAAAAGGAATCTACTTATTTCAGGAGAATTGTCTGTAGGTGGAATTGAGTAAGCATAAAACAAGATTAGGAAGTGTTTAAATTGAATAATAAAATATCCCTCATACGCTCACAGAATTTAGCTTCAGTAGATTATGCCTACGCCAGCCGGATTCCTTCAGGCATGGACGTATTTTTTTTAGCGGGGGCATGCCCGTTAAATAGAGAAGGCCAGGTAGAATATATAGGAGAGTACTCGCTTCAGGCCAAGCTTTGTGTGGATAATTTAAGGGAAGCGTTAAAAGAGTGTGCTGCCACATTAGAAAACGTTGCTTATACAAGAGTTCTGGTAGCCTCAAGTAATCGCTCTGATTTAGTAACAGCCTGGGAGGCAATTCGAAAAGAATTCGGGGATCATGATGTTCCAAGCACCTTATCAGGAGTTACCGTCTTGGGATATCCCAATCAGCTGGTGGAGATCGAAGCAGTTGCGGCAGTAGAAAAAATAAGTAATATAATAAAATTGTGAAATACAATATCATCTTTCCCTTATCTATAAAAACAAAGAGCACTGTCAGCCAGTGCTCTTTGTTGTATTATTTTACCTTTCGACGTCAAAGCCTGCTTCTTTCCAAGCGCTTGTTCCGCCTTCAATGAACGCTACGTCTTCAAAGCCCATTTGTTTTAGAACATAGGCACCTAGAGCTGCCTGGCCGCCTGCTCCGCAAGTTACGATCACAGGGCGGGTTCTGTCCTGAAGTTTTTCATCACGAAGATTTTCCGGTACCAGCTGATCAGCCCTGATCGGCAGCATTCCAAGAGAAATGTTGACACTGCTTGGAATAAGACCGCATGCACCTGCATCCGCTGCATCCTGAACATCGATCACCAAAGTGTTCGGATTGCTGTTGATTTTTTCTCTTGCTTCCTGTGAGGAAATGCCCTTCACATTATCTCGTGCTTCTGTAACCATATCTTTAAAAGTTTTTGCCATGACTCATACTCCTTTGTTATGTAAGATTTTCTATATTATATCTTTTAGGGGATGTGAAAGTCTAATTTTTGGATCGTTTGTACGTTTATTTAAAAGTATGGTGAGATTACCTAACCAGTTCATGGATAACATTTTCGATTCAAAAGATAATGTTGCTAACAAAAGATATAAAGACATTTTAAAGACCCTTACATGGAGGTGGAATTCTAAAAATAGATAGGTGTCCAATGAGATCGGTAGGTCTAAAGCTCTGCACAGATAGGCGGCAAATGATATTGCAGCCAATTTACAGGAGGAATAAGGAGGAATATGAATGGGTGCTAAAACAATGGAAAATAAAGATGTTTTGATGTTCAAGGATCCTTCCTTATACAATGAGGACCTGGCGCCGGTCGCTAAGGAAAAGAGAAATTGGAATTGGCTGAACTATACAACGGTCTGGATGGGAATGGTCCATAATATTGTGGCTTATGAAACGGCCGGAAGTCTGCTTGGCTTAGGGATGAATGTCTGGCAGGCATTAGCGACCGTCATTACAGCCAATATCATCCTTATTGTGGTCATGTGGCTGAACAGTTCCGCAGGTGCCAAGTATGGAGTGCCCTTTCCTGTTTTAATACGTGCTTCTTTCGGTTATAAAGGGGCGCAGCTGCCCATTATTATCAGAGCCATTGTGGCGATCTTCTGGTTTGCGGTACAGGCCTATTTAGGCAGTAAAGCTGTGGGTGCGGTACTGGGTACATTGATACCAGGCTGGGACAGTCTTTCTTCCATTCATATTATCGGTATGGGATTGAATGATGCTTTGGCGGTCGCTCTATTCTGGATTTTACATGCCTGGGTGATCTCTCATGGGATGGAAAGAGTTAAATTCTTTGAACTTTGGGCCGGCCCGCTGGTAATTGTTCTAGGCTTAGGGCTGGTTATTTGGGCGATTACTGTATCTAAGGGATTAGGGCCATTATTCGCTGAACCATCCACATTAACGGGCGGGGCATTTTGGACAGCATTTGGGGTTTCGGTCACTGGATTAATTGGAACCTGGGCTACCTTGATTTTGAACATCCCCGATTTTACCAGATTTGCCCGCTCACAAAAGGATCAAGTGATCGGCCAGGCAATAGGGCTGCCAGGAACGGCCATTATCTTTGCTGTTATGAGTATCATTACAACCTCCGGAACGGTTATTGCTTTTGGAAGGCCGATTTGGGATCCTGTTGAACTGCTTCAGCAATTCGGTAACCCGATCGTATTATTCCTGGGAGCATTCGCGCTCTTAATCGCTACCTTGTCTGTCAATGTGGCAGCTAATGTAGTTTCACCAGCTTATGATCTAGTAAATCTGTTCCCTAAAAAACTGAATTTCGTAAAAGCAGGGTTGATTTCAATTGTGGCGGCATTTTTTGTTGCACCATGGCTATGGTATAACAACTCAGACACGATTTTTAATGTCCTTGGAGCGATCGGAGGGGCACTTGGACCGGTTGGCGGTATTATGATTGCGGATTATTACCTGGTGGCACGGGGAAAATATGATTTAAACAGTTTCTATAGAAAAGATGGTCTATATGAGTATAAAAACGGCTGGAATATAAAGGCGCTGGCAGCACTCGCCTTAGGGCTGATCGCTTCCTTTATCGGCCTGATGGTCCCTTCATTAAAGGGGCTGTACACGTATTCATGGTTCTTCGGAATCGGCTTTGGCTTTATTACTTATGTATTATTAATGAAATCAGAAAGAATGCCTGAATCCAGTACGGAAAATATAGAAACAACAGCATTGTAATGGGATTTGCCACCAAGAACACCACAGTCTAAAACTGTGGTGTTTTTTAATGGGGCTTATATGATGCTTCCTCCTAGCTGTCACCCTCCAGCCGCGTAGCTAACGAACTGCCTGCACCAAAAGTCCTGTTTTTTCCAAACTATGTCAGAATGTCTCACGAACTTATGGAATCCGTTTTATTTTCGGTTTATAAAATTAATTAAAGACCTATTAAAGACAAAGGATAAGGAGGTGAAATCATCAGCTTAAACATGCTTGTGATCGGTCCCAAGCCACTGGTAGAAGAAATTTGTGAAATCGCCCAGGAATTTCAGGAACTTGAACTAAAAACGCTCATCTATCAAACTGTCGAAGAATCTGCCGCATTAATCGACCATCATACAGAACCAGCAGATATTTATATGTTTGCCGGACCAACTCCTTACCATATTTCAAAAGGAACTATCCCTCATGACAGTCTTGCCTATTATGTACCCTTTGAAGGGTCAGATATATATAGGGTTTTACTGAACATCTATAAACATTACAACCATTTCCCAGACATCAGCTTTGATATTGTCGAAGCAAATGATTTAAAAGAGATTTATGAAGAAATGAATATCACTAATAAGACCTATTATTTAAAGTCCAGCACCTTAGAAATGGAGCGGAGCGGGGCCTTATTGGATTATCACATCACTCTATTAAAAGATAATAAAATCCAGGTCATCGCCACTACGATCAATTCGGTATATGAAGGGCTGAAGGAAATTCAGGCACCTGTGTTTTTAATCAATCATACAAAGGCCACGATCCGCCATACCCTGCGTAAAGCGGTTTTAAAAGGTTATGAGCGAAAAAAAGAGGAAGCCCAAATTACAGCCCTGCGCTTTCAAATTATGAATATAGCAGGAAAAGAGTCTCTGCTCCAGGAATTTACGGCCATAAAGGAAAGCATACAAGCCTATGGAAACCGGTTTTTTTCAAGCTCTGTGCTGATGGAGGAAAACACCATTACTCTTTATACAACCTACGGAGTGTTAGACCGAGTAACGAGAAAGAAAAAAGATTTTACGTTTTTACAGCAATTGAATGATTCATTTTCCATCGGGATCAACCTGGGAATCGGCATCGGCAGTACAGCGGAAAGTGCTTCATACAATGCGAAGAATGCATTGGAGTTTGCCTCACGAAAGACGGATGGCGGGTGCTGCTTTTTAATTGATGAACAAAAAAGGATTCACGGACCATTAGGAACACGTCAATCCATGGAGTATAACCTTTTAAATCATGACAATCATTATCGTTCGCTAAGTCTCCGTAAGTTTTATGCGTGGTTATCCATGATGCAAAAAAAGAAGCTTACAACCAGAGAAGTGGGCATTGGGATGAATACAACGGAGCGGCATGCAGCCAGAATCTTAAAAAACTTAAGCGAAGAAAAGATTGCAGCCATCATCGGAAAGGAATTGATTCATCAGAAAGGACGGCCGCGCCTAGTCTATGAAATCAATATAGAAAAACTGGCCCATTATGTGAATGAAAAGAAGGAAGAACCATTCGTTTAGCAGGAAAAAGGAGGAGCAAAACTTGGAACAGCAAAAATTGCTCATTAACGGCCGCAGATTGAAGGAAACACTGGAAAGGTTCGCTGATTTTGGACGCACCGAAAAGAATGGGGTTACGCGCCTGTCCTTATCCGAGGAAGATCGTAAGGCAAGGGATTATTTTTGTTCAGTCTGTAAAGACCTGGGCATGACAGTAAAAGTCGATGATATGGGAAATATTTATGCCGCATTGGAAGGAACAGAAGACAAGCCGCCAATCGTGATCGGCTCCCATCTTGATACGGTAAAAAAAGGCGGACGATTTGATGGTGTGCTCGGGGTCGCTGCCGGTCTGGAGATTGCCCGTACATTCGCTGAAAATCACATGAAGCCTAGAATTTCCCTTATGGTTGTGAATTTTACAAATGAAGAAGGAGCAAGATTTGAGCCTTCCATGATGTCATCCGGCGTACTATCTGGCAAATTCGATAAAGAAATTATGATTAATAAAAGGGATTCGGATGGCGTAAGCTTTGATGAAGCGTTAGAGACCATCGGATATAAAGGGAAGGATGAATTTCGTCTAAAAGAAGCTTCTGCCTTTTTGGAACTGCATATCGAACAAGGGCCGATACTTGAACAGGAATCCTTGTCCATCGGGGTGGTGGAATGCGTGGTTGGAATGGTCTGCTACGAAATCGAAATAACAGGAGAATCGGATCACGCAGGGACTACTCCCATGACCATGAGAAAGGATGCCCTGTTTGCTGCCAATAATATCCTGGCTGACGCACGCAGTAAACTGGGAGCACTCGATTCTGATCTGGTCTTTACAATGGGCAGGATGAATGTATGGCCGAACATCCACACGGTTATTCCGAATAAGGTGGTGTTTTCGCTCGAAGCAAGGCATAAGGATCCGGCTGTCATACAACAGGTGGAACAAATCATCCAGGGGCTGCCTGATTTCCCTTCAAATGAAGGCTGTGAAATTAAAGCGAAAAAATTATGGGACCGCAATACCGTCTGGTTTGATCCGCAGATCGTGAACCAGCTCGAGCAATCGGTGAAGTCATTAGGATATTCGTATAAAAGGATGGTCAGCGGTGCCGGCCATGACGCTCAATTTTTAGCGGGTTATGTGCCGACCGCCATGGTTTTTGTGCCGAGCATCCATGGGAAAAGTCATTGTGAAGAAGAATGGACACCTTGGGAAGATTGTGAAAAGGGTGTAAATGTCCTGCTTGAAACCGTATTAAACATGCAATTGAAATAATGGACCGGTCATTCTATGTTAAAGGAGGTTATTTAATTTGAAGATCAATCATACAAACATAGATCTGAATTTTCAAGAAATACATCCGGGATTATCACAGAATGAAGCGTTGGAGGAGGCCAACCGCTGTCTTTACTGCTATGACGCTCCCTGTATTAAAGCCTGTCCAACCGGGATCGATATTCCGAGTTTCATCAAGAAAATCGCATCAGGAAACCTAAAGGGATCAGCGAAGACCATTATGACGGCGAATCCTATGGGGGCAAGCTGTTCCCGTGTATGCCCGACAGAGGAATTATGCGAAGGAGCCTGTGTACTGAATCACACTGCTAAGCCGATTATGATCGGAAACCTGCAGCGTTATGCCACCGACTGGGCGATCAAAAATGAAGTGGATTTCTTTGAGCCGGGAACCCAGAATGGCAAAAGGGTGGCGATTGTCGGCGGAGGACCTGCTGGGCTTTCGGCAGCCAGGGAATTGGCACGACTTGGCTATAAAGCGGACATATTTGAGGCTGAAGAAAAGGCGGGAGGACTAAACACCTTTGGCATTGTTCCTTTCCGTCTGCCTATGGCCATTTCTGATTGGGAGATCGAGCAGGTTGAAAAACTGGGTGTGACCATTCATACAAAGACAAGAATCGGAAAGGACCTATCAGCTGACGAACTGGTGAACAGCTATGATGCTGTCATTCTAGCAATCGGGATGGCTCATGTGCCGGATTTGGGCATAGAGGGAGAAAACCTTAAGGGAGTTTATGATGCCATTGAATTTGTAAGAGACACCAAAACTAAGCCTCTTTCTCATCAGTTTTTTGGTAAAAAAGCGGTGGTGATAGGTGCCGGGAATACGGCCATTGATGCGGCTACGAGCTCTGTGCGTCTGGGTGCCGGAAACGTAAAGATCCTTTATCGGAGAACCTCTGAAGAGATGACCGCCTATGCCTTTGAATATGAATTTGCGAAGCAGGACGGAGTTGAATTCAGGTTTTTGACCGCACCCAGCCGGATTATAGGTGATGAGCAGGGACGGGTGATTGGAATCGAATGCATCAAAATGGAATTAGGCGAACCAGCGGAGGATGGCCGCAGGCGGCCTGTTCCTATTCAGGGATCAGAATTCATCCTGGAGGCAGATATGGTCATAAAAGCCAACGGCCAGGCCAGATTTGTCGGACTGATTGAGCAATTCAATCTTCATCATGATGATGGTGTCGTCAAGGTAGACTCTGCATCCTATCAAACTTCCAATGAAAAAGTGTTTGCCTGCGGAGATGTCATTTTTGGTAAAGGACAGGGAGAAGCCATGGTCGTATCTGCAGCCCAGCAGGGAAAAGAAAGTGCCCATGCGGTACATCGTTCTTTAGCTCCCTTCTTTGCTGAAACCGTATAGACACGGGTGCTTGTGAAATAAAAACAGGGAGGGAAATAGATGGCAGATTTAAGGATTAATTTAGCGGGGATCAAATCACCAAATCCATTTTGGTTAGCATCGGCTCCTCCGACGAATTCGGGGTATCAGGTCCAGCGGGCTTTCGAAGCTGGCTGGGGCGGCGCTGTCTGGAAGACGCTGGGCGATCCTATATTAAATGTTTCATCGCGATTTGCAGCGGTCAGTTTTAACGGGCAGAGAGTGGCGGGATTCAACAATATTGAATTAATCACCGATCGTCCATTAGAAGTGAATTTAAAGGAGATTTACGAAACAAAGAAACGTTTCCCGGATCATGCCATCATAGCTTCTTTGATGGTGGAGCCCAAACAGGAAAAGTGGCATGAAATCGTAAAAAGAGTGGAAGACACAGGGGTAGACGGCCTCGAACTGAATTTTGGCTGTCCGCACGGAATGGCAGAGCGGGGAATGGGTTCCGCTTCCGGACAGGTGCCTGAGCTGGTTGAAAGACAAACCTATTGGGTGAAGGAGGCAGCTAAAACACCTGTTATTGTTAAGTTAACTCCTAATATAACGGATATTACTTCAACGGCAGAGGCAGCAGTAAAGGGCGGAGCGGATGCGGTCAGTATGATCAATACCATTAACAGCCTGGCAGGCGTGGACATTGATACATGGAATACCATTCCGCATGTTGGAGGCAAGGGAGCTCACGGAGGCTACTGCGGACCCGCCGTTAAACCGATTGCTCTCCATATGGTAGGAGAATGTGCCAGGAACCCCCGCATTCCTATTCCGATTTCCGGTATCGGGGGAATATCCAATTGGCAGAATGCGGTGGAATTTATGTTAATGGGAGCGACGGGTGTGCAAGTCTGCACCGCAGCCATGCACCATGGCTTCCGAATTGTGGAGGATATGATAGAAGGCTTAAATAATTATCTGGATGATAAGGGGATTTCCTCCGTCATGGACATTGTCGGAAAGTCCGTCCCTAAATATTCAGACTGGGGCAATCTGGACTTAAACTACAACATTACAGCAAGAATCAATCAGGATGTTTGTATAGAGTGCAACAAATGCTATATTGCCTGCGAAGACACCTCCCATCAATGCATCGATAGATTGGTAGATTCAAATGGAGTAAGCTTCCTGAAAGTAAGAGAAGAGGATTGTGTGGGCTGTAACTTATGCTCCATTGTCTGTCCGGTGGATGGGGCAATCGACATGGTGGAAGTACCAAATGACCTTCCGCCGATGACTTGGAATGAGCGCCAGGCAGCACTCGGGCTGCTTAATGGAACGGCCGAGAAAGTGGTCAAATCCTAATATTGAAGGAGGAGTTTATATGAGAAGAATCATAAAAAATGGAACTGTCGTGACTGCGGCTGATACATACAAGGCAGACGTGTTCATAGAAAATGGGGTCATCAGCCAGATCGGAGCCAACCTTACAGCCCCTGATGCAGAAATCATTGATGCAGACGGGTGTTATGTGTTCCCAGGCGGAATTGACCCTCATACACATCTGGATATGCCATTTGGAGGGACTACGACCAGGGATGATTTTGAAACCGGGACGATTGCTGCCGCGTTTGGAGGGACGACCACCATTATTGACTTTTGTTTAACGAATAAAGGAAAAACATTGAGAAGTGCCCTTGAAACCTGGCACGCAAAATCGAAAAACAAAGCCGTCATTGATTATGGATTTCACCTTCAGATTGTCGAAGCCAATGAAAACGTACTAAATGAACTTCCCCAGGTGATTGAGGAAGAAGGAATTACCTCCTTTAAAGTATTTATGGCGTATAAAAATCAGTTCCAGGCAGATGATGAAACGTTGTTCCGCACATTAATCGCAGCTAAGGAACATGGAGCTCTGGTCATGGTGCATGCAGAGAATGGTGATGTGATTGACTACTTAGTAAAGAAAGCATTGGCAGATGGAAATACTGACCCCATCTACCATGCATTAACACGCCCGCCGGAAGCAGAGGGAGAAGCCACTGGAAGAGCGATCACCCTGACGGATTTGGCTGATTCCCAGCTATATATCGTCCATGTATCCTGTGCCGAAGCAGCCAGGAAGATTGCAGAAGCCAGAAGTAAGGGAATTGAAATTTGGGGAGAAACCTGTCCGCAGTATTTGGTTCTTGATCAATCTTATTTAGAAAAACCGCATTTTGAAGGAGCAAAATATGTCTGGTCCCCGCCGCTCAGGGAGAAATGGAATCAGGATGTATTATGGAATGCGTTAAAAGCGGGAGAGCTGCAGACTCTAGGCTCCGATCAGTGTTCATTTGATTTTATCGGCCAGAAGGAGCTTGGAAGAGATGATTTTTCAAAAATACCAAATGGCGGCCCGATTATCGAAGACCGAGTCAGCATTCTGTTCTCTGAAGGTGTAAAGAAGGGCAGAATTTCTCTCAATCAGTTTGTTGATCTTACGTCCACAAGGGCAGCAAAATTGTTCGGATTGTATCCAAAGAAAGGAACGATTGCCGTTGGAGCGGATGCTGATATCGTGATTTTCAATCCTGATACGGAAAGAGTCTTATCAGCTGAAACCCATCATATGGCCGTCGATTACAATCCATTTGAGGGCATGCAAATCACCGGAGAGCCTGTTTCGGTGTTATCACGAGGTGAATTTGTCATCCGTGAGAAGCAATTCGTCGGAAAACCAGGATCCGGACAATATATTAAAAGAGCAAAGTACGGCAAAAGCCAGCAGGCCAAAACCATAGAGACAGCCGCAAAGTAAAGCAGAGAAAGAAATGAAGATAAGAGAAGAAAGGGGAGGGAAAATGTCAGAACACCAGCAGTATGTACTGGAACGGGAACAGATTGATGATCTTCTTCAAAAAGGATACAAAATCAAAAAAGTCATAGAAAGCTTAAGCGGAGACATCGTCCAGTTTGAGCAGGACAGCAATACCGAAGAGGAACCAACAAAAGAAATTTTACTCATTTTAACTCCTAATGCACGAAAATATTTCTCTGTGAAGCTCATCGAGCAGGCGCAGGGAAATGTTCAATTATAAAAAATACTGGGAGTGCTGATTCTGCATCAGCTGTTTCCCATAACTGGTGCCGCACGGAAAATATATCAGTCCAGGCACCAGATTTTTTCGATCGATAGAATGACCTTTTATAAGGAGGATGGGATTATGTCTATTATGAAGAATCAGACGGAAGACTTGATTGAGAAAGACCGCCAGTATCTATGGCATCATATGACGCCCTATAAAGAACAGGCTGCGCCGACGATTGCAGAAGAAGGAAATGGCTCGTGGATTACGGATTCAAATGGAAAGAAGTATTTAGATGCGATGTCTGGATTATGGTGTGTCAATGTGGGATATGGAAGAGAGGAATTGGCGCTGGCAGCGTTTGAACAAATGAAAAAAATGGCGTATTTCCCCCTATCTCAGAGTCATATGCCAGCCATACAGTTAGCGGAGAAGTTAAATGAATGGCTTGAAGGGGAGTATGTGATCTTTTTTTCTAACAGCGGCTCTGAGGCCAATGAAGCGGCCTTTAAAATCGTGCGGCAGTATCATCAGCAAAACGGGGATCCGAGCCGCTATAAATTTATTTCACGTTACCGCGGGTATCATGGCAATTCAATGGGAGCGCTTGCTGCGACAGGACAGGCTGTCCGGAAATTCAAATACGAGCCTTTGACTCCTGGCTTTATCCATGTGAGTCCTCCAGACAGCTACCGCCGGCCGGATGGGCAGTCGATTGAAGATTTCAATCTGCAATGTGCGCTGGAGATTGAAAAGACGATCGTTTGGGAAGGTGAAGAGACGATCGCAGCCATCATCATGGAACCTGCCATAACCGGCGGAGGAATTCTGGTTCCTCATCCTGTCTATATGGAGAAAGTGCAGGAAATCTGTAAAAAGCACGGAGTCCTGCTCATCATGGACGAAGTGATTTGCGGATTTGGCCGTACAGGAAAGAAATTCGGTCATATGCATTTTAACATGAAGCCGGATATAGTCACGATGGCAAAAGGCTTAACAAGCGGCTATCTGCCTTTATCCGCCACAGCGGTAAGACGCGATATTTATGAAAAATTTAAGAGCTCTGATGAATATGGCTATTTCCGGCATGTGAATACATTCGGAGGGAACCCAGCAGCCTGTGCACTGGCCTTGAAAAATTTAGAAATTTATGAGAAGGAAAACCTTGTCGAACGTTCGAGGATCTTAGGAAATCGATTAAGGGAAGAAATGAGTGAATTAGAAAACCATCCTCATGTAGGAGATATCCGCAGCTTTGGCTTTATGCTGGGAATGGAGCTTGTAGAAGATAAGAAAACAAAACAGCCAATCGATCTATCCAAGCTGGATGAAATTATCGCTGCTTGCAAGTCCAAGGGATTAATCATCGGCAAAAACGGAGCGACTGTGGCAGGCTACAATAATATCCTGACCATATCGCCGCCTTTGTCTTCAACGGATGAAGATGTATCATTTATTGTTCATACAATGAAAGAGGTACTCCTTACTGCCATTTAAATCACCAGCATAATCCCAATGGAAAAAGCCGGTGGCTGCTATTACAGTCACAGGCTTTTTGTTTTTTAGACGTTCAGGAGTCTCAATGATTGGCGAAGACCTTCTATAGCGAAAGCTCTTAAAAATGTAAAAGTGAATAAAGCGATAATCGGTGAAATATCAATCGGCCCCAGGGGAGGAATGAACCTTCTGAAGAACCCTAAATACGGGGCGACCAGCCGGTTGACCCAGCTGCCAAGCTTTGATGAATGAAACTTAGGGAACCAGGAACCAAAAATAGAAATTAATATTAACCAATAATATGCTTCAAAAGCGTATTGTACAAATTGCATAATATAAATGCCCAAATTAATCTTCCATTCTATTCTTTATTTAAGAAATAATCTTACGTTGAGTAAATAATACGGCCAGGGTTTAAAAAGGTTTCAAAAAATGTGTAAATAGTATGTAAAAGTAAAGAATCCGTACTTAAGTATTTCCGTTTTGTTGGTTTAATAAACTCTGTTACATAGTTGTCCATAAAATAATCACAGCAGGAGTTGAGAGTGTAGGGGGGAATATGGAGTTGTATAAAACGTACATCTATAAATCGTTAGACTCCATTTTTTAATTGGTACATAATGGAATTGGATGCAGATGCGAATTTAAATTAAGGGGAGTTGTCTTTTGGAAATAAAGCTTGTAGGCAGAAAAGAGTTTCGACCGCTTATTTTAACGATGACTTTGTTTTTGCTTGTCGTCATCCTGTTTCTGGTTCGCAGCCTTTTCCTCAATCGGAGCTTATGGGTGCCAATCACTCTATATTTTGTTATTGATGTTGGTTTTATAGTGGCTTTGGTATTAGGGGTCAGGTCTAGGAATAGGACAGTAAAAATATTCAGCATTTTATCAAATGCTGTATTTATATTCTCGTTATCAGTATTTATATTTCTATTGTTATTAGCCCAGGGAATTTCAGAACAATAAATCGATTAAGAGTTTTTATAATGGTTTGTAAGAATAATGAAAGCTATACGCTAAAAACGACAGGGATTATTTAATGGATAGACAAGCGAATTCTATTTATCTTTACTAATAGATACAATTGGATTATTATAAACTCTATTAAATCGTATAAGTTCTACTAGGGGTGCCCGGAAACGGCTGAGAGAAAAACGAGTGTGTTTTTTAACCCTTTGGACCCGATCAGGATTATACCTGCGTGGGGAAGTAGCTTAGTATGGGAAAGATATATGTATATCTACTTAATCTAAGTCGGGTCCTGCATTAAGGGTCTGGCTTTTTTTATTGGCCAAAACCGTGTCCGCCTGGAAATAAGATTTTTTAAAAGGAGTTTTTAGCATGGAAGAAAAAAACAGCACTGAAAATCAAATATTGATAGGGATTGAAGAAAAGCCAGCTCGCTTCAACACTTTTTTATATGGGATGCAGCATGTTTTTGTATCGAATGTATGGCTTGATCCCATTTTTATAGCGGCGATGATAGGACTGCCGCTTACTCAATCTGTAAATATGGTCAATGCCATATTTATTACTGCTGGCTTGGTAACATTAGTCCAGGCTACCAGGCTTGTTAAATTACCTATTATTCAGGGACCGTCCGCTGCCTTTGACTCTCTTATGATTTCTGCCGGGAAGGCAAATGGGCTGGCATCGGCCAGTGGAGGCATTTTTTTAAGTGCTATTATCGTGTTTCTGTTATCCATTACTGGAGTTATAGGACGTTTGAAAGTACTTTTTACGCCAGTTATATCAGGAACGGTCATTTTTCTCGTTGGAATCTCGTTATCCAGTTTTACCTTGTATGAGTTTTTAGGAGGTTCACCCGGTGACCATTCTTTCGCAGCCGCCGATACCCTTTTATTGTCTATAACGACTTCAGTCGTTGTGTTAGTATTATCTCTTTTTGGTAAGGGAATGTGGAAATCTTTTTCGTTTCTAATTGCGTTGGTCATAGGAGATATCCTTGCAGTCTTTATGGGTAAAACCAATTTTTCCATTGTTGCAGAAAAGGGCTGGTTTGGCTTTCCGCACTTTCTTCCATACGGCGGTTTAAGTTTTGAATGGAAAACGTTCCTTCCCTTTTTTGTGGCTTATATTGTGGCGGTAATTGAAGCAATGGGCGTTTACCAGGCCGCTGGCTCCTTGTTAAACACAGAACTAGACTCCAAACGGATTCGAAATGGATTTGCCGGTGAATCGGCGGGGTCGATGTTATCCTCTCTAATAGGGGGGTTCCCTACGACGGCCTATGCTCAGAATACAGGTATTCTTAGAATGACTGGGGTTGGCTCACGATACCCGGTTATGGCGGCAGGAATCATTTTTATCGTTCTTGGGTTCGTACCCAAGGCTGGGGCCTTGCTGGCCTTAACGCCTGATGCAGTGGTTGGCGGCATCTTTCTGCCAGCGGCCGCTTCATTAATATTTTCGGGAATTTCCATTCTCGCCAAGGTAGAAAATTCCCAAGCCAATTATATGATAATCGGGCTGTCGATCCTTCTGGCTGTTTCGTTGCCGCCTAATTTTGAAAATGCTTCAGGACTTGCAGGTACCTTCCTTTCCAATAGTATTTTAATAGGAGCGTTCACCTCTGTTCTGCTGCAGCTGGTCTTTAAAAATATTCCTGATTGGTTGAAAAGGGGAGAGTCAAAATGAGAGAGAATTCAACGAAAATAACGAATGAAATTTTACAATTTATTGATCAGCATAACCTGAATTTAGACAAAGCTGAATATGAGGATGATTATAACAGACTGGCACTGGAGCTGTTTCAGTATCAATTTCAAACTAATCTGCCCTATAAGAAATTCTGCCAGGCAAGAAAAAAAACGCCTCTTACGGTTAAGCATTGGGAGCATATCCCCCCGATGCCTATTCAGGTTTTTAAGCATTTGCCGCTTTCCTGTGAGCCCATACAGGAAGCTCAGGCTGTATTTATGACCAGCGGTACAACAAACCCGGATGCCAAAGGGAAAAATTATCATCCTGTCCTCTCAGTCTCGGATGCCTCCATGAAGGGGCCTTTTAAACAGTTTGTCCTTCCTGACTGTGACAGGATGACCATATTTGTGCTATCTCCTGCTGAGGACTTGAATAAACATTCATCCTTGTCCCGCTATTTAACTAATGCGGTCACTTATTATGGCACAGACAAGAGCCGCTTCTTCTTTACTGAGCATGGTTTGAATGTAGATGAGCTGATCCAAGCAATAAGAGCCTGCGAGGCCGAGCAGGAGCCTGTGATGCTGATGGGAGCCACATTCGCTTATGTTCATATCCTTGATTACATGAAAGAAAGGGGTCTTCAGTTTCATCTTCCAAAAGGAAGCCGCATCTTTGATACCGGCGGCTTTAAAGGGCAGTCCCGTGAAGTAGAGATGGATCAATTATATGGTCTGTTTTCGGAACAGTTCCATGTTGACAGGAATCGAATCATTAATATGTATGGGATGACAGAGCTCAGCTCACAAATCTATGACCAGACCATACAGTCAAGCTGTTTAAACGGAACGGCCATTCATGATAAGAAGGGTCCGTCATGGGTGAAAACACTTGTCCTGAATACAGACACTTTAGAACCTGTTGAGGACGGAGCGGCTGGTGTCCTCGCCCATTACGATCTGGCGAACTGGAATTCCTGCCTGGCCATTCTGACCGAGGATATGGGCTATAAAACGGAACATGGTTTTGTGCTGCTTGGCAGAATTCAAGGATCAGAGGCAAGGGGCTGTTCGATTGCGGTGGACCAGCTTCTTCAGTCAAACTTAGGCGGTGTACAGCGTTAGTGAGTATCACGGTGGAAGTAAAGGTCTATAGAACACCCATAACCATTGAATTAAAGGAAAGGGAAGAAATCATCGAATGCGGTGAATCCACCTTTGTGATGAAATATCCGATTATTTCTGGCGAAGATATGAAGAATATTGCAAGTTTGGTCAAATTCAACCGCTCCGCTTATCTTGCATCCATGCCAATTGCTCAAATCGTCGAAAAAATCGATCTGGCGGTCCAAAAATGGCTCAATCCAGATTATGCGTTAAGGCGTTTGGCAGAGAAGCTGGTTCCAGTAGTCACAGGCTATGATGAAGAGATGGTTCGCCTGGAGGTAAAACGGTATATAAGAACCTTTCGGAAAAAAGAGCTTCTCCGTTTCTTGGATGAGGAGTTTGATCAGCCCGCTATGCTGGATGAATTCCGGCCAAGAAAAACGGGTGGAATGAGCAGAGCCTTTGGCCCGGAATCCATATTCCATGTCTTTTCAGGGAATGTCCCGGGTGTCCAAATTTGGAGCTTGATCATGGGGCTACTGGTGAAGTCAGCGGCTATTGGAAAAACTTCTATGTCCGAGCCTCTGCTGCCTGTCCTTTTCGCACAGTCACTGGCAGAGGTGGATGAAAGGCTGGCGGAGACCATCGCCATTCTTCCATGGAAGGGCGGAACAAACGAGCTGGAGGAACCGGCGATTGAAGAATCAGAGGTGGTTATTGTCTATGGTTCTCAGGACACGGTTGAAAAAGTGAAGGAGAAAGTCCCGAATGGCAAAAGGGTTTTATCCTATGGGCATAAAATCAGTTTTGCAATGGTTGGCAGGGAAGCATTAACCCCTGATCACTATTACGAAAGTATTCATAAGCTTACGGAGGATATATCAGTCTATGATCAGCAAAGCTGCTTAACTCCTCAGTCTGTCTATGTGGAAGAAGGAGGGGCTATAAGCCCCAAACAATTTGCTCAAATGCTTGCAGCTGAAATGGAAAGATATCACAAGAAAAAACCGAGAGCTAAGCTTTCTGATGAAGAAGCGATGTCCATTCAGCGGTTTAGAAACCAATATCAGCTCGAGGCATTGAATAACAGGCCTATCTCCGTTTATTTCAGCAGCATGGATACCTCCTGGACGGTCATTTTCCATGAGGAAGCGGGATTTGCTGGTACACCCTTAAATCGTTCCATCCATGTTTTTTCAACGGAATCTCTGGAGGATGCCGCAGCTGCAATAAAGCCTTATCAGCAGTTTTTACAATCATGCGGCCTGGCTGTTTCGCCTAACAGACTGTTTATACTGGCGGATTTATTGGGATCATACGGTGTAAACCGGATAAGTACCATCGGAGAAATGAACCGGGCAAAACCCGGCTGGCATCATGATGGGGGATTTAATCTCTTGGACCTTGTCAGGATCATGGATATTGAAAGAAATGTGGAACAGGAACTGGAACGATTCGATCCAGACGTGGAGTAGGGGGTGCTTTGATGAATCTAAAAGATAAAGTGGTCTTGATAACTGGAGCCAGCAGGGGAATAGGGGCGGCTATCGCAAGGAAATTCGCTTCCGAAGGTTCCTTTGTCATTATTAACTATTTAAGTAATAAACATCTTGCAGAAGATATAGCAGCAGACATCGAGACAAGGGGCGGTCAGGCAGCGGCGATACAAGCTGATGTCACTGATTTTGAGCAGGTAAATGAAATGATGGCCCACATTATCGAAAACTTTGGCACCATCGATGTCGTTGTGAACAATGCCTTAAGCCACTACACCTTCAATCCTAGAACAAGGAAAACGGCCTGGGAGATGGAATGGGACGATTACAATCAGCAATGGGAAGGAAATGTTCATGGCGCCTATAACATATGCAGAGCGGCCATGCCATTTATGAAGGAACAAATGTATGGAAGAATCATCAATATTGTAAGTAATTTGATAGATTTCCCTGTCATTCCTTATCATGATTATTCCACCGCGAAGATGGCGCTGCTCGGCTTTACAAGAAATCTCGCCAAAGAACTAGGCGCTTTTGGAATAACGGTGAATGCCGTATCACCAGGGCTCACTTATCCAACTGACTCCAGCGCTGAAACAAAAGATGATGTCAGAGAATCAATCATTCATCTAACTCCAATGCGCAGATTGGCTTCCCCGGAGGATATAGCAGGCAGTGTGTTATTCTTTGCATCCGATTTATCTGCATTCATAACGGGGCAGTGCCTGCATGTAGATGGTGGTCTTGTAATGAAATGACGATATAAAACGAAAAAAAGGCTGCTTAATGAATAAGCAGTCTCTTTTTTAGTTTAAGCATGAATTAGATAAGCAAAAGCCTCAAATAGTAATGGAAGGTGTAACCTCGAGTATTGACGGATGTTAAATCATTCAATAAAAGGGAAAAGACTATTTATGCTTTAAATTTGGAAGGAGTATTATTTATGACAAATAAAGACGTATTGTTTGAAAAAGTGACATTAGGCAGTACCACAATAGATAACCGGGCAGGTGTCGCTCCCATGACACGGACAAGTGCTGGATCGGAAGGTTATGCAACCGATCAAATGGTTTCTTACTATACATCATTTGCCCAAGGCGGATTTGGCCTGATTATTACAGAGGGAATTTACCCAGACGATAAGTACAGTCAAGGGTATTTGAATCAACCAGGCATTTTCAATGACGAACAAGTACAAGCATGGAAGAAAGTAGTGGATTCTGTTCATCAAGCTGGAGCTAAAATATTTGCACAGCTCATGCACGCAGGAGCCCTGTCACAAGGAAACCGTTTTGTGAATGAAACAATAGCTCCTTCGTCTGTTCCTCCAAAAGGTGAACAGATGGAGTTTTACGGAGGAAAGGGACCATTCCCAACGCCAAGAGAAGTTACCAAGGAAGAAATCACAGAAGTGATCAATGGATTTGTGAAGGCGGCTAAACATGCAGTAGCAGCTGGATTTGATGGAGTTGAAATTCACGGGGCAAATGGGTATATATTAGACCAGTTCCTAACCGATTATACGAATCAGCGTACAGATGAATATGGAGGTTCTACAGAAAATCGCGTGCGTTTACTGGAAGAAGTATCGAAAGCCGTTCGGGAAGCTGTTGGACAGGATTTCACCGTTGGGATCCGGATTTCACAAGGGAAAGTAAATGACTATACACACAAGTGGGCTGGGAAGGAAAAAGATGCTGAAATCATCTTTGGTCAGCTGGGACAAGCTGGTCTTGATTTCATCCATGTAACGGAGTACGAAGCCTGGCAGCCAGCATTTCCGGAAGGGGAAGGCACGACCGCTACCGATTCAGCCTTTGGGGACGGCGGAGCTTCATTAGCAAAATTAGCAAAAAAATTCGGTAAATTGCCTGTTATTGCGAATGGACACCTTGAGAACCCGGAAACAGCTGCAGAAATCGTTGAAAAAGGAGAAGCTGACATTGTTACCTTAGGGAAAGGCGCTCTTGCCAACCATGACTGGGTAAAAAAAGTAAAAGCCGGAGAGCCAATAAACGATTTCCAACCGGAAAAGATCCTGAGCCCGGATGCCAGGATTAAAGATTTTGAAGCACAAGTGTAACGGCAAATAGTCATTTTTAATTCTCATGAAGCTAAAATATTTAAGACACAAGGAAGAAGTTATTTTCTTCATTTAGGCAGAGGAATTGTAAGAGGGTTAACTGAAAATGGCAAAGTAATCGAAAGGCAAGGTGGATAAAAACACCATCTAACTTTTGGGGCATATGAATTAAATAGCCAGTAATAAAATACAGAAAAAGGACTATCCAGTGAGGATAGTCTTCTTATTATTTGATTAATGCCATTAAGCGAACCTCCAATTGCCACACATATCAAAAGTGTATAAATTTATATTTGTTATCACAATGTTAATGAATTAAGATATCAATAACTTTATATTAAAAATTCACTAGAACAAATTGGGGTTGTGTTAAGAACAAAAGTTTTACGCTGTTTGGTAAAAAACCAGTATGTGAATGATTGTACTTAAACTAACGGGCAGTTTAGTTCGATAAGGATTTAGATTATAATTTGTATAATATTTAATGAATTGAGATGGTTTGTTGGGCCCAAAATATTTAATCAAATTCCTCAATATAAGCTATAAGCTAAATAAAGTTCGAAATGATGCTATTATGGTTGAAATTGCAGTTCCAGGACAACGTTGGGGAGTTGTATTTATGGAGGATGGAACAGTAGAGATTGAAAAATTTATTGGTGACGATAATGTTTATGGTGGTCAAGAGATAGAAGTATTGTTCTGGGATTTCTCTGATTAAACATTTCTTTCAACTAATTGTCATATTGAGGAAGGAATTATACTTATGGGAGAATCTGTTATGGAAATAGAGAAAATAAACAAAATCGTAAAGGAATTACGAGAGAGAGATGCACGTTAGTACATGCAAAAGGGGTTCTAAAAAATAAATAAATAATAAAACGATAATAAGGCCAATTAGTGTAGAAATATATTGTTTGGAGTTCTTTAAATAGATTCGTTCCAATATTACCTGCGAACCCAATAAAACAGTTAAATAAACGATCCAATACCATTTTGGGATGAATACATCCCCACTCACTAGAAGCGGTATCGTACATACGAAGAGAGCTACAATACTAACTCTAACCCAGAAATCTACTTTTTTCCCTGGAGTTTCAGACAGTTTTTTCTTTTTGACACCCAGCCATTTGTTAGTGAATTTCTCCAACAAGAAGATAACGGTTATAAGAAAGGCGACAATTAAAAATAATTTCACATAAATCCCCCGCCTTAACCTGTATTTTCTTTATTTTACCATGGATTAAGTGTTGGAGAAGGTATTTAGTGTAGTAATCAGTTCTTTAAAAAGCCGTAATAGCAGGTGAACTAACTTAATTATTCAAATAAAAAGATCTTAACGAATATTTCACTAACGGGTGCGTTAATTAAGGAAGGATTAGCCGCTTTTTTAAAAAAATTCCTTATTGAAAAAACGAGGCAGGTCAGTGAAAGAAAGCTAAACAGGTATAATAGAGATAAATTAATTTTAAGTGGGAAATGGGGAGAACTCAGATGTCACAAGATGGAATTGTTTTAGTAGCAAGTGTGTCAATCTTTAATGATGATAAAGTCTTGATTATAAAAGAGAATAAGCCTACTGCAATTGATAAGTGGAACTTTCCAAGTGGTCATGTCGAATACGGAGAGAACATTCTCTATACAGCTCAGAGGGAAGTTAAAGAGGAAACAGGGTTTGATGTAAAGCTAATTGGTACTACTGGTGTATATAATTTTGTTAGTAGTACAAACAATCCAGTTATTTTATTTCATTTTGTTGGTGAGGTTACAGGAGGTTCTCTAAATCTCGAAGAAGGAGTAATTTCTGACAGCAAGTGGATAAAAGTAAATGAACTTGGAACCTTTGAAAACAACGACTTACGAGAACCCCGTGTAATAAAGCAAATAATTAATAACTTATTACAAGAGAAAATACACCCAATTAGCGTGTATAATGAGCAACTAATTTGAATCGCCCTTGTTTAACTAACTTGGTACAAGTATTTATTGTAGAAATCTTTCCTTATTTTCCCACTAAGATGGGCGTAGACTCTGGTTGTTTCACTTTTTTCGTGTCCGAGTAACGTCTGAATAACTTCAAAAGGGGCCCCATTATTTAATAAATGAGTGGCATAACTATGGCAGAATTGGTGAGGGTAAATGTAAATTATTTTTATTGAAGGATGCTCTTTTCGAAATTCGCTTTATAATGTAACGTATCTGGGCTGTACTCATCTTATGAGGACAGCGTTCTGTGACAAATAGGGCTGAATCTTCATCCTGCAGGTCAGCCAGGTAACGCTTTAACCAAATGTCACTGCGGGTATTAAAATAAACTTTGCGTTCCTTATTTCCTTTCCCTCTGAGTATCGCTGATCTGCTGGGCCAATCTATGTGCTCTTTGTTGAGCATTGCGACTTCACCAATCCTACACCCCGTCGAAAACATAAATTCAAACAAAGCATTTTCGATTGGGGAATAACAAACCTCTCTTAGTAATTCAATCTCCTGATCAATAAGGAATTTCGGTATTCGCTGTCCCAATTTAGGCTCTTTTATTTTTACAGCCGGGTTGTGATTTAAATAGCCTTCTTCATATGCCCACCTAAGTAAGGATTTAATGAATCGTATTCGATATGCAAGGCTTGCCGGTTTCAAATGATCCCCAGTATTTATAAGGTACTGTTTTAAATCTTCCGTGGTAAGTGTTTTTATATCTATATCCTTGAAATATCTTATCAGTAAATACAATTGAACTTTGTTGAGGAGCCTCAATCGTATGTTAGAATAACTTTGTATTTAAATAGTGTAAATATTACTAAAATATTACCAAAATATTACCAAACCAACATCTACCCTTATTAATTTTAGCTGACTAAACTCGGTACCTTTTTTCCTCTATGTCGCAGTTGAACGTTATGAAAAGTGGCGGAGCAAGGCAGCTGGCATGCTTCTGATGAAGGTGCCTTGCTCTTGACAGGATAATTTTGGGTTGCCCATACATTTTTCCTCCATTTACATACCTTATAATAACAGTTCGAAAGGAGGTATAAATGGTGGGTGATCATGCTGGATATGGAAGCGGTTTTGCCTTAATCGTTGTATTATTTATTTTACTAATTATTATAGGTGCTTCCTACTGTGGATACGGGTACTAAATAATAATCATTTAAGAGAGGGGAATTAACTTATGTACGGATATGGATATGGATATGGATACGGTGGTTGCGGATACGGTGGTTATGGATCTGGCTGCGGAAGAGTTTTCGCTTTAATTGTAGTTTTGTTTATCCTTTTAGTGATTATTGGAGCCGTCTGTTGGAATTAAATATTGTTGAAAAGGGTCCTTTGAGGACCTTTTATTATTATTCAGAGTTTGTTAACGTCAGTAGAGAATTTTTCTTTATTTGTTAAAGCAGAACAGATTCATCTTTGAGGCATACTCTATTGTAAGCCGTATCCAGTATCCGCTCCCATGCATTTTTTCCTCCAGAAGAAGAACAGGTTCTATACCCTCTTCTTCGTACATATGTTTTTAATTTAGGGAATTCTACGAATTATGTTATATACCACGTGGATATATTTCATAAAGGCAGTTTGTTGGCACAATTACCGTCATGAAGAGTGTAGCATACACTTATTTGTGTAAGTTAAGGTATTTCTTTACTTCTTCCACAACTTATTTTTTAGATGATTTTGATATAAAGCACTGATAAACGAATGGGATCACCAAAAAAATACCGTTCATACTGTGTTTGTCTTGTACCAAATGAACTCATGGTCCTAAAGAGAGAAAAAGCTAAAAGAGAGAAAAAAGTTGTTCAAGCAAGTGCCTGTACTTAAAGGATATGCAAATGATAAAGAACCGTGTGTGTGGGATTTTCATTTTTTTCAAAAGTATTGTACAGTACGGGATGATATGCACTAGAAAGAAAAAGAGGCTTTACTTAACTATCGGGTGCGTTAGCATTCCTGTAGATCGTTATTTTTCAACTTTGAAAAAAATAGGGCTCTCAGTAAGATATGAGTAAGACACGACTCTAACTCAAAACCTTAGGAGGAACCCTTACTATGAAGTTTAAAATGCAGGACAAACAAAATCAACTAATAGAGAGAATAACCGATAAGCATCTCGTTGTTGGGGTTGATATTGCACAACAGTTTCACGTTGCACGAGCTGTCAATTTCCGCGGGATTGTTGTAGGAGATCCAATTACTTTCTCAAACAATGAAGACGGTTTTTCGACCCTATTAATCTGGTTAAATAATCTTAAAAGAATACATAAGTTAGAGGCAGCTATTGTCGGGATGGAACCTACAGGTCATTACTGGATCAACCTTTCAAAATGGCTAATAAAAAAAGATATTGAGGTAGTAACTGTTAATCCTCATCTGGTGAAAAGAAATAAAGAAAACCGTGATAATACACAATCCAAGAGTGATAAGAAAGACGCTCTTGTAATAGCCGATATGGTGAAGAATGGTTACTATGCCTTTGTCAGGAATACCTCTGAGTTGTTTGAAAAACTTAGGGTTCTAATGTCCAACCGGGATGTCATTGTTAAAAGACTTGTCAGCTCTGTTAATCAATTAAATCGCTGGGTGGATATTGTTTTCCCTGAGCTTAGGCAAGTATTTAAAGACATCACTGCTAAAGGTGCGATTGCCACACTAAGGCTTTTCCCGTCCCCAATGGAACTGGGTTCCATGAATCCTGAAGAGATAGTGTCCGGTTGGAAGTCACTCATGAAGCGACAGCCTGGGTTAAAGAAAGCCTATTTACTGCTCAATGTAGCTAGGAAATCTGTTGGTACAAGACAAGCAATAGAGGCTTACAAATTTCATCTTGAACAATTACTCGAAGAGTATGATCTAGCGGTAAAACAACTGGAAAGAGTGGAACTAGCAATTAAGGATGAACTGCCTAAAATTCCATTTGCAGATAAGTTGCTTATGATAAAGGGAATTAGTGAAATTTCGTTAGCTGGTATTTTAGGGGAAGCCGGAGATTTAAGTGGGTTTTCACACGGCAATTCTTTACTTCGCCATGCAGGACTCCATCTCGCTGAAGCTAGTTCAGGAAAGTGGAAAGGGCAAATTGTCATTTCCAAACGTGGAAGATCAAGGCTTAGGTGTTTCCTTTACTTGGCCACTATGAGCCTAGTGATGAACAACCCGGAATTTAAGGCCATTCACTCCAACAATGTTAAAGTGAAGAAAATGAAAAAGATGAAATCCATCATGAAGTTAGTTGGAAAGTTAGCCCGGATATTCGTAGGAATAGCACGCAAAAACGAATCGTATTGTGCCAAGAAAGTTCAATCATTAACGGAGTTGGCAGCGTAGTTTAATCCATTTTATTGTTCTCGAAGAGAACTCTCTTAGATCGAGTGTTGGCTTATTCGTAGGATTTCAAATATGTACGGAGTACCAGGTTTCTTCAACAAAAGGGCTCTTATCCATTGCGTTAGCATAACTGGCCTCCACCCCTTGGATAGGCATAACGAAGGAATGAGAGGGCATTGACCCGTTGAGACATGGGAGGGAAAGCCTCCAGGGGCGGCGTGGAGACGTGCATTATATGGTAGAATATGGAGAAGGAAAGTTACTCCTCTATTTAATCATGCCTCCATGTAGCCTAAATGTCCTCAATTTACTTCCTACAGTCAAAGGATGATATCCTTGGTGGTTGAAATCCTGCGAATAAGCGAGCATTCGGAAGAAAATCGAATTAAACTGAGGGAGTTGAAGATTACTTGGCTGCTTAGGTAGCTTTTTGTTGTTTCATTAAAGGGGCAGAATAATTTAAAACAAGAATACTAATTCGCAGGGGGATACATATGGGGGAATATGAGGTAAAGAAAATATATAATCTGTTGAATTATGATTTGGATAGTTTAGTAATGCAAAGTAAAGAAGATGGTTTTCGTTTTGTAGAAAGATTAGTAAATGATTATACAAATGGCAGTAATACTTTTAATCATTCTGGAGAAGGTTTATTTGGAGTATTTAATGAAGAAGGTGTCCTTGTTGCTATTGGTGGATTAAATAAAGACCCATTTTCAAATGAACTATTTATTGGTAGGCTGAGAAGGTTTTATGTTAGTAAAGAATATAGGAGAAACGGTATAGGAAGCCTTTTGGTGAAAAAAATAATTTACGAAGCAAAAAGATATTATAAAATTTTGGTACTTCATACAGATACGGAACAGGCTGATAAATTTTATACTTCTTTAGGATTTTTAAAGGAAAATCTTTATCCGAATTCAAGTCACTTTATGAAATTTAAAGGCTAACGTGTTATTAAGCTAACGGGTGCGTTAGTTTAAGATCTGTTGGCTTTATTCCACTAAAGGGGCAGGATTGATGAATAAGGGAATAAAATAAATATTGGATATAAATGAGGAAAATCCATATGTTTGAGGGGGTATTATGACCGAAGATTTTTACTGTGAAGAGGTGTTAAGTGGTAAAACACAAGTCAATAAAGTGATGGAGACAGAAAATGTATTAGCCTATTATCATACAAGACCTTTTTATCCAGTTCATATTGTAGCAATACCAAAGAAACATATCTCTTCTTTAATTACGTTGGAAGAGGATGACAACGAATTATTGCTTGAACTTCTTAGAGTAATTAAAAAAGTTGCTGCTATAGTGACTAATGAAAATGGGGTTGTAGAGTTATTACTAATTTAGGTAATTATCAGGACTCGAAACACCTCCATTGGCATATCGTTTCAGGAAATCCCTTAAAATAATGATTGTTCAACTAACGGGTGCTTTACTTCAAGAAGGAGTCAAGCCTTTTTTTCTTATTGAACTAACGGTGCAGGTTAGTTCAATAACGAATGATATAATAAAATTAAAAAATACAAACCTGAATTTTGGAGGAAAATTTGTGTTCGGAGCCTTCGAAGAAAGGTGTACTGAGTTTGTTAGAAAGCCTAATGAGAATGACGAAAAGGATTCAAATTGGAAGCCTTTATAATTGGCTGGATAGTGTAGTAAACTGGTCAAATAATTAGGAATAATAAGGACGGGATTTACTTATGTGTGATTTTTTATCGGGCTTTTTATCCAGCTTGGTAGGTGTTAGTACAGGAGCCTTGGATACAAGAAAAATTGATAAAAATATTGAATTGTTGAAACAACAGGATTGGTTTAGACAGATATACGATGACAATAGATATTATAAATTGTTTATTACCAATAGGAATATCCGAGCTTATTTACAAAACACCAACCGTGTAAATAAAATTATTCGTGATGAAAGAGCCCAACAAAAGTTATTAATTTTACTCGATACACAATTAAAGTCGAAAGCATAAACTAAAGACACCATTTCTGTAATAACGAAAGTTTGTGAAGAAATATACTTAACCATACGGGTGCGTTAGTAAGGGCTGCTGTGGCAGCCTTTTTTTATAAAGAAAATAATTTGAGTGACCAATAGAATCCTTATCAAAAAGAAGTACTTTCTAAGTTCTGCATTTTAACAAAGCTCATCAATCATTTATGATAAAATTAATTTGCACTAAATTTCCAAATAGTTAAATAATAAGTCGTCTAAGGCCGTAAATAATCAAAACAAATAACATAAGTTATACAAAAGAAATGAGGTGTAGTAATGCAAACTGTTGATATAACACCTACAAATGAGCAACTTGAGCGGTGGGTAGAAAGATTTGTACCAGAGAAAGATTTGTTTTTCTTAGATAAGGTAGAGTTGAGTAAGATAAAGGATGAACTAAATGAAGTTTTGGTAATTCCAAAAAAAGAATTCTTTAACCACCCATCTTATAGACAAATTGAACTTTTGAATAGCTATACATATTGGAATATCGCAAGTAAAACTCAATATGTTATTGTTGCACCTCCTAGTTGGATAAAGAACCTCGAAAAACAAAAAAAGAGAAAGATCTTACACAATCAAATAAGTATCGGCAGGGGCTTAATTTTTCCTTTATCATTCTTCTCTAATTCATCAATACCTCAAGATCACATTTTTGTAGACGAAGGTAAAGAGGTTGTTGTTTTACAATACGATATTTGGAACGAGTTGCCCTACAGTATAAAAGTAAATGCAATAAAAGCATATGCTCGTTTATGGGATAGTTGGACCTGCTGCGATATACCGATTCGAATTCCTGAACATATCAGGAAATATGCTAATAACTTTTCTATAGTTTCGGGTAGTAACTGTTTGGCTGCTACTTTGTTTGCTATAACGAAACAAGAATGGATGATCAATGAATGGATACATCCGGCAACATTTAAAGAAGGTTTAGAAAGAGCTAACTATTCCTTAGTAAATGATGAAATTAAAAACGGGGATGTTATTACTTGGGTTAATGAAGATGGTGTAATTCAACACTCGTCATATTACATTGGAAATAACCTTTTATTTAATAAAAACGGCCAAACCTTCTTTAATCCTTGGAAGATTATAACCTGGAGGGAATTGAATGAGGAATGGAACCATTACGAAAAAAAGATCTATCGAGCACAAGTTAATCACTAAGGTAATTGCTTCCGTGTTTAACTAAAGGGTGCGTTAGTGGAAGATCAATGTGCCGCTTCTGTAGCTTATTTGTTTTACAAAGGGCCGTGTAACATTAAGAGGAATATTCAAGGCGATATAGAAATACTACCGATACAATATAAATTGGGAGCAGAATATGGAATCTAAGCTAATAATCATTCGAGGAAACTCGGGGAGTGGAAAAACAACGACTGCGAATAGTCTTCAAAATCATTTTGGGCACGGAACACTCTTGGTTTCTCAGGATGTCGTTCGCCGTGATATGTTGAAGGTTCACGATAGTGAAGGGAACCTTTCAATTGATTTGATACGTCAAATTGCAGAATATGGTAAAGATAGATGTGAATTTGTTATTGTGGAAGGAATTTTGTATAAAAGTCGTTACGGTGAAATGTTAAATAACTTAATTCAGTTCTATAACCAAGAGACATTTACTTATTATTTTGATTTATCATTTGAGGAAACAGTCATACGTCATAACTCTAGTTCGAAAAAGATGGAATTCGGAGAAGATTCTTTACGTGTCTGGTGGAATCCAAAAGATTATCTTGGCGTAAATGGAGAAACTATATTGACTAATAATATGTCACAGAATGATGTATTGAAACTGATTATAAATCAACTGAAAAAGTAATTTTACGTGTTTTTCTTCAACTATCGGGTGCTTTAGTTGAAGAACATATGGCTGCTTAGGCAGCATTTTTTTTTAAATAATAGGCAGGTAAGAAATAAATTAATAAGTAGTGAATAAACTCATTTTTAGTAAAAATAAATAGGGGGAATATCTATTTGTATTCGTGGAGAATAACGAAATATAACCCTTTAAATAGGGATATTAATGGTTCCTATAAAAATTATGAATGGACTTCTTATTCAGATATAGGTAGTAAGGTTAGTGAAGAAGTGTATTTAAAAACTGAAAAACGCTATATAAATGCGATTTTTTCTTTTATGAATGAAATGAATTTTAATAAGATATATTTAAATGCCTTGGAGCTTAATTCCAATGAAGTGGAGAAACAAAAAGCCTCTGAATTTATGTCCAAAATGTGGGTAGGTAAAGGGGTATCTAAACAAGAAATAAAGGAGTTAGTAAAGCTAACTTTACGTGATGCTATTTGGTGTAAATTAAGCTACAAAAAAGAATATTTTGTTCTTTTTGGGTACGACTACTATATGTATATAGGAGCTATAAAAGATTGTCCTAAAGCCCGTGTAAGTGTAGAAAGGAGTGGACTATTCGTTGAAGAATTTAATTCACCATATAACTAACAGTATTGATAAGCACTAAAACAAAATTATGAAAAAATGTACTCCAACTAAAGGGTGCAAGAGTTGAATATTGGATTGCTGCGGGAGCCCTTTTCCTTGGTCCACTAACTGGCAGGTTAGTATAATAAAAAAGTTATAGTAATAGGAGGAGACAGAATTGCTAAATAGAAATCCATTAGGTAAGATAGTGATTCTAAACGGAACTCCTCGGTCAGGAAAATCAAGTATAGCAACTATTGTACAAAATACGTTTGATGGAGTTTGGATGAATTTAGGTGTTGATAACTTTATTCGAATGACACCTCAACGTTACCAACCTGGTATTGGATTAAGACCTGGAGGCGAACGCCCTGATTTAGAGCCATTAATCGTTACCTTGTATCAGGCTATGTATGAATCTATAGCAGCACACAGTCGATTAGGATTGAACGTTGTAGTTGATATTGGACATCACGATAACTATTCAACTAGGAGGGGAATTCTTTATAAGTGTGTCCGTATTTTGAAGGACTTTCCCGTGTTATTTGTAGGTATCCGATGTCCCATAAATGTTGTAATGGATCGACGAATTGCGACTTGGAATAATAGCTACGCTGAAGATGGGTCTGTACCAAAACCCATTATGTTGTGGCAGAAGTCCGTTCATTTGCCCGGTATCTATGATCTGGAGATTGATACATCGGTTCTAAATCCTGAAGAATGTGCAAATTTGATTCGAAAAAAATTAGAAGCGAATCCCATAAATACAGCTTTTAAGCGTCTTGCAGATATGATAAACGAAGAGACAAACTGATTTCATTATTAGGGGTGCTTGAGTGTAGGAGGTACATAAGATGTCTCATCCATATAAGCAATTTGAAAATACTCCATTATGGAACATCGTTAATAAAGCTATTGAAGACCTTGTTGAGAACGATGATATTGAAGAAAAAACTCAAAGGGAGTACATCGTTGGATATATAAGTAAGTTGTTAAATGAATTAAATACTGGGAGAGATTAAAAATTCTTATTCCACTACCGGGTGCGTTAGTTAAAGAAGGAGGCTGCTATGGCAGCATTTTTGTTCTTCAGCTAACGGGTCAGTATAGTTCAACAAAAAGTCAATAAAAAAGGTGGAAATTAAATGATATTGGAAGCTGTTATGCTACAAGTTAAGGAAGGTATGGAAGGAAAATATGAAGAAGCATTTCGTGAAGCATCAGAAATTATTTCTTCAATGAAAGGGTACATATATCACGAGTTACAGCGTTGTATGGAAATTGAGGGAAAATATTTACTACTAGTGCAGTGGGAAACATTAGAAGACCATACAATTGGATTTAGACAATCCAACGAGTATCAAGAATGGAAAAAGAAATTACATAATTTTTATGACCCATTTCCAACAGTTGAACATTTTGAAAAGGTTAAACTTTAATAGTTGTTCTTGAACTAACGGGTGCGTTAGTTTAACAAGCTTGTCTGCAATGGTAGCCTTTTTGTTGTTCCACTTACAGGGTAATATAATCGAACAAGAAGATGCTAAAATCAAAATTGGAACTTTTAGTTTGGAGGAAATGAGTATGGATTTTGGCAAACAGTGTTCTGCTGAGCTGGATAAGTTGGCTGGAGGACATTGTCGTGATAATAGTTTGTATTTCACTCTAGAAGAAATTAACCTTCTATCTAGTATTATTAAGCGTCTTAACTATATTGACGATTTAGTAATAAGTCCCTTCCATATTACTGATAGTTCAGTGATGGAGGCTTATTGGTGTACCCTTTCAATTAAGATTGTAAATCAGGTTCAGGATAAATATATAGTGCTTTTAAGCGAGGCGGGTAAAAGCAAACTGGAAGAAATAGAAGACTACTATATTGAACAATGGGATTATACTTATTACGAAATTCTAAAGGGCGATATAAATGGATTTATTGAGAGTTTAAGCCGCTATGTAACTTATATGAAAAAGCGAGAAAATTCACTTAGAGAAGAATATGATGAACCTAATCATAATAACCAAGGTATTTATTATGAAATTTGGTAGGTTTTTATTGAGCTAACGGGTGCTAATCAACAATATGGATTTAAAACAAAGGACCCCAAATCAGGTCCTTATTTTTATGGTCATTTATCAACAATATTATTTAACATAGCTTTTATTTTATAGGGATCATTGTTCATATTTTTCACTTTCAAGAAACGGCGGCTCTTTAAGATGGTCAGTAAGTTCTTCAACACACTCAATGAATGTATCATAATCAAATACCCTGGTAGGAAACGAAATTAACAAATGATTATTTTTATCATATATTTCCGCAATGCGTTTTCGGCCATTTTTACGTAGAGAGACTTTTTTAATCTGATGCAACTCAATATTTTTGACCTGTGATTTGTACTGAATATGCAAGTTGCTTCCTTGAATTTTTATATAAGATTTTCTCTCTATAATCCAACGTATTGTTACAAACAGGACATAAGCCGTTATAGCAGAGACAGGTATTAATCCATATGAGATAGAGGAAATAAAATGAACGGACCAAATTGCAGCTAGAACTAAATAGGTTGCAAACCATCCTTTATTAAAAACAGGCGTGTCTTCGTAATACACTTCACTTTGGAGCTGTTCTTTATTTATTTCTCTCTTTTTCATAAATTTGTTTTTATATTCCTCTATCTTGGAAGGTACGAATTCTTCTAATTCTGTATAGGTTCCTTCCCATATATCTATACTGTCCTTAACCTCAAGCGGGAAGGCCCCGACCCAACCATAATATGTTTTCTCATCTACTCCTATAAATGAGGCGAGATAGTACCGGATTGGCTGCCCGTAATGATTTTCGATATCTAGATGATCTTCAATTTTCACCTCGAATGGGACTCCTTGATACTCATCGTATTCCATTAAATAATGAAATAGGTAAGAACGAGCAAAGTAAGGTTGTTTATTCTCATCGGCCAAGAATAAATGAGTTTTACGTAATCGGTGCAGCCCATAATAAATAAGTTGAGTGGATTCAATATTTTTTGATAGATCGTTGAGAAGGTTCTTATCCCAAACTCCTTTGAATTCCATCGTTGAAATAAAAGCTCTGGTTTGTAATATCGGATCCTTAAATGTAAGAACTTCATCAAATACTTCTTGAACCTTTTCGTTATAATGGTAGGCCATATTCATTAATACGTACTCAATTTCTAAACGGAGGTCTATATAATTTTCTTTCCAATCAATATAGACCTTTTTAAGGCTGTAAGAATCGTGATAAGATTTATATTTCTCTTTACATTTTTCGTAATCCTCAAGCAATAGCGGATATACATAATCCGGGTGAAAATTTTGTATTAATTCGTTCTCATAACAATACAATAGCAGGTCGTAAAACTGATATTTATACGTTTCGTCTGAGAGATATATGTAAAATTTCTCTACGATCCTTTGAATCCATCGAGGATGATCGTATAAAGGCTCCGTTACGATAACTGCATTCTTAGAGGGCAAGTTTTTTTCAAAAATGTCCATAATAGCTGATAGATTGTTTTCTTCCTCGAATGAACATAAATAATACAACGCCCGGATTTTTGCTTCACGACTAAAACCTTGATAATAACGAGCAATTGCATCTGATACTTCAGGTGTTTGGTAATCACTGACGAAATCAATAAGCTGGAAACTCGGGTCATCCCACTCTTCATTAGTGGACTCAAAGTGGAATGAAGCAGCTTTTATAATATCTTCAAAAATACCAAAATCCAGACCTATTTCTTCGTTATCTTTTAATTGATTCAAAGAGTCTAAAGTTTTGTGACGCTTATCAGGAACTTTACTCTGCGTATCTTTAATTATTTGCTTGATCTTAGATTCGTATGACATATATTCCACCTTGTTTTAAAAATGTGAAACTTTTCTGTTTATGAATTCATCCTAAATGTTTATGTTCCATTTGGATAATAAGTAGTGGGTTAAACTACATTTAATGTACTTTTTTATATTTTACTACATTAGGATATAGTTAAGAAATATCAAACAGTAATACCCGCCTCGCAACGGTACAAAGGATATTTGATTTTCGGAACTGTCAGATGCAACCTATGAAGGACGGGCACTTATTGGGTTAATCTAATGATTTGGAAAAATACAAGATGTTTATTAACGAAAATAATCAAGGTCAGTACCAAAGTCTTATGAAATCATCAATCCAGCCATAAAAAAATATTTGTCGGAGGGGATTGAACTCAAAAGGTATTGGCTCTTATTCAACTAACGGGTGCGTTTGTTTAAGTACAAAGTAAGTGTTTGGAAAATAATAACCAGCACCTAAGTTAGATGCTGGTTGGTAGAATGGGTAACCAGAGATGTGATCTGTAGCTACTCATCCTTGTAGCCAATTTATAAGTTAATATCCTATATTCTAACAGAACAAACCACTTTTTTATTATGATAGGTTTTTTTGTCTAAACAGGACATCCAGTTAAATGGAGTCGGTGGTTTATATGAAACTCTAAGAGTAGCTATCGTACTTACATCAGTTATGGGATAGATCAAGGCAGGAAATAGGAGTTGGGAAAGTGGCTGACTACATAAAGGAAATTAGAGGACTAATCGGAAATAGACCATTAATATTGGTTGGTTCTACTATTATTGTTATGAATGAAAAAAAAGAGATTTTATTTCAACGCCGTTCTGACACAAAGGAATGGGGTCTGCCCGGTGGAGCAATGGAAATGGGTGAAAGTTTAGAACAAACCGCTGAACGTGAGCTTTTTGAAGAAACGGGGTTAAAAGCAAAGGAAATCTTAAATATTTCCCAACATCTAAAAATTGAGAATGCATTAAAAAGCAAACATTGTGAGAATTGTACTTAAACTAACGGGTGCGTTTGTTAAAAAACGTTATGGCTGCTTCAGTAGCCTTTTTTGTGTTGTTTAACAAAGGGGCAGGTTAGTGAAAGAAGGAAAAATGACATTTTTATTGAACTATTTGAGTAAGATTTTTGGGTGGAGGTCATTTTAGAGAGGCGATTTTATAATGGGACTTTTTAGAAACAGAATAAAACCTTTATTTTTTCCAGCATTAGTTTTATGGATATTAGCAGGAGTCATATACTTAGTTTCTCCTTGGTATTACGGTCCTGACAACATTTATATTGGGATTGCTAATATTTACGTACTTATTGGATTTTCTTTAACATTATTTGAACGTTATACATTAAAAAAGGCAACTAAAAAACAACTAATTGGATTTGGTATAGCTTTTTTCTTAGTGATTTTAATTGAATTGTTAAGTGTTATATATTTTTATTGATTGAACTAACGGGTGCGTTATTCGAAGAAGGATTAGCTGCCTTTTTTGTTGAATTCTTAAATAAATAAACGGTGCAGATTAGTTGAAGAAAACTCAATTGATATATAATGCAGAACTAATTTTCTAACAGTCTTTCAATTATGGGATTGTATTAATTTATTGTAATCCCCACAATGATTTGATTATTATTTCTTGTGGTGAATCTAAAAAATTGGAAGGATTAAATAGGGAAATTGATGTAATTGCCAAGGTTAATTATCCCTACAATGAACTTGAATTGGAAGAAACATTATTAGGTTCTATGGAATTATGCCACTCAATAGAACCCGATGTAGACAGCAAACAGTCAACTATTGAAAGAGTGTTGGGAATAAACGGCTAAGGAAAGGCAACCAAAAACCTGAAGCTAATTGAATTTGAGTGGAATAAGAAAGATGGATATGATGTTAAACCTTATCAAAAAATTCCACGGCGTGGATATGTCGTTATAGAGGAAAAAGTTATTCCATTAGGAAAGAAAATTGTTCCTGGACAGTTAGCCGAGGCATTAAAAAAGCTATTAATGTACCAAAATATAATTTTCTTATTTAATTAACAAGTGTGCTTCTGGAAGAAAAGGAATGTTCTTTCATTCTTCAAGTAACTGAGTAGGTAGTTTAAAAAATGTCAATTAACAGGATATTGGAGGAGTTTTTATCAAATCATCGGACAAACGTTTTGCTGAAGCTGCTTTGAAAAAAGTATTTATTGGAAGCCAGTTAGATGGTATTAAATTTGGTGCTGGTCCAGGATGTACTTTTCTATACTTTCTCCATTACAAAAACCAAGAGCCTGATCTTATGTGGTTAAATATCGAGGTGAACAAATTTATTATCCTTCCAAAGAATTCAGGCAATCTACCGAAATACAATGAAAAAATGGATGAATTGGATGAAGAAGAATCCATAAAGCGAATCTTAGAAATTCGGAGAGAAGAAATTGTTGATATTTCTTTAGGTGACACATCTCCCCACTTGTTTATAACTTTTAAGTCTGGCAAAGTACTATTTGTAAACGGATATGATAAAAATTTTGAATGTTGGCAAGCTGGAGATGGAGAAGGTTATGGCGGTCACGAATGGTTAATTGTAGCTGTTCCAGGCAATGAAATAGCAGTATGGGCACCAAAAGATTTTCAAATTACTTAGCACCCTTGTTTAACTAACGGGTGCGTTAGTTATCACTCAGCTGCTTAGGCAGTTTTTTTGTTGTTTAACTAAAGCAGGATAGTTGATGATGAAACAATAAGATATTATAAAAAGAAGGCTGTTTTCGCATAAATTGTTGCTTTCAAGTAGAACAAATGCTTATTTTGGCGTGTCAAAAGTCAAGTTTGATAACTGTTGAGATGTTGAGAAGTGCATAATAAAAGACCTCAAAAGAGGTCAAGTTTTTTCATATTCACATTCAACTTACATTTTGCCAATGAAAGAAATTAGGAACCACAAGAAAATTATTGATAGAGACAGAAATATTACAATCATACAATATTCTCGAATTTCCTTTTTAGTAGATAAACAATGGTGATGATTAACCCGTAAGCAGGAATTCCTAACCAAACTATGTCTTGCAATATTTCACTTTTTGAACCTATAAATCCAAGTATATTTGTAAAGAACATTAAATACCAAAGTATTTGTAGATAGAGCCCAACTTTCAACAAAACTTATCTTATCCCCATTAATTATAAATTTAAAATTTGTATCATTTGCATTTTAACAGAGAAGTGATTTGTCCCCATTTAAATTCTAAAACAACAATATTTACGAAAACAGAACTTGTCTAACTAACGGGCAGGACAATGTAAGATGAAGTTGGAGTGGAAATTTTATTAGGATGCTTATCTAATAAGGGGAGGCATAACAGATAGTGAAGATTATAAAGTTTAAGGACACTGATACCGAAGAGATTGTTTCTTTGTTTTATGAAACAGTTCATTCTGTAAATTCAAAAGATTATTCCCAAGCACAGTTGGATGCTTGGGCACCAAGAGATGAAAAAGAATCTAAAATGAAATCTTGGAAGGAATCATTGAGTAGAAATATAACATTTGTAGCTAAAGTTAATGATAAAGTTGTTGGTTTTAGCGATTTAACACATAGTGGGTACTTAGATAGACTATTTGTTCATAAAGATTATCAAGGACAAGGTATAGCCAAAGCTTTAGTTGATATGCTTGAATCTAATGCAAAGAAATTAAATCTTTTAGAAATTGATACCGAAGCAAGTATTACAGCTAAGCCATTTTTTGAACATCTAGGTTACAAAATTGTTTGTTCACAAACTGTGGAAAAAAAGGGGGTTAAATTAGCTAATTTTAAAATGTCAAAAAAAATAAAATAATAATTTTCTTGTTATGCTAACGGGTGCGTTAGTTTAAGAAGAAGGGGCTGCTGAGGCGGCCCTTTTCGTTATGTTAATTATAGGATTCGACGAAACAGTAAAAGCCAATAAAAGACTAACGATTTGTCTATTATTAATACTGCTAGAAAGGTAATCCAGCAAAGAGTAATATTAATAATAATACTCTGCTTGGAGGGTGGAAAATTGAATTGTGAAAACGAATTAACTGTTGATGTAACAAATATAAAAACAGCGTATGATTTGCAATTGGTACTTAAAGAAAAATTAGCGTTCCCTAATTTTTACGGTGAAAATTGGGATGCCTTTTGGGATGCTATTACCGGACCTATAGATATGCCGGAAAAACTAACTCTTATTGGATGGGCTCAGCTAGAGAAGACTCTTCCAAGAGATGCAAGTATTATGAAAGAATGTCTCATTGAATATAATGAGTATTACCCTAATTCGCAATGTGAATATCTATTTATGTAATGGGTATTTTACTAGAAGAACAGGGGCTGCGATGGCAGCTCTTTTTTTATTTTGCTAACGGGCAGGTCAGTACATTAAGTGATGGCATAATACCAGAAAGGATTAATGCATTATTTTGTTGAATTAAAGTTGTTAGAAAGCAGAAAAGGAATTTATCCTGGTTACTTAATGGTATTGGAAGGGAAGTAAGAGATGGATAAAACACATACTTACATATACTTTGGAATAGAGAGTAATGGGCAAATCGGTAGCAGAGGTTTAGTTTCAAATGAAAGAGGTTTTTTTAATCCGGACAATATAACGAAGGTACTAGGTATACAGCCGTTTAGTTGCTGGAAAAAGGGAGATAAAAGAAGGAATGGAAAGGAATATTTATTTTCCTCTTGGGTTGCGGAAAAATCTGATATTGAAAGATTAGATGTCAAAGCACAAGTATTGGACACAATTAGAAATTTGAAACACAAAATCTCAATATTAAAGGCCATTAAGGAACAATACGATGTAAATTATGTAATTATGGTTGTGCAAAGTATTTATGGAGATGAAAAACCTCTAATCAGTTTTAATGAGGAAATAATAGAATTTTGTTATTTGACAGATACAACCATTAACTTTGATATGTATATCTACCCCGATGAATATGAAGTAACAAGCTGATAAAATAAAGATTTTTGATACAGATAGCAACTGATTGTGAAAGAATGTACTTAAACTAATGGGTGCTATATTTGAGTTATTAAACGATGCTTTAGAGAACTAAAAGAAGGTTTATATAGTTTGATCACTTGTAAGGTCTGTTAGTACAGGGAAGGGATCAATCGCTTTTTTAGAATTCGTTATTAAACAAACGGGTACGTTGATCCCAGCAGGATTAACCTCCTTTTTTGTTGAAGTCCTTATTGAACAAAGAGGGGCAGGTTAGCTTAATTTAAAAAACATATAGTTAATCTATATGTTAATTTAGTAAAAGGGGTGAGTGTATGAAGGAGGAGAACAAACCTTTTAATGATGTAATTGACCACTTTAACAAAATAGAAGGAAATGCTTCAGAGATTGTTAAAACCGATCTAAAAAGGTTACCTAAACCAATAAGATTTATTGGCTAATTTATGATTGCCTTCTTATGTATTACATTATTGCTAATAGTTATTTTAAATATTTTTAATTAATTTTCTGGTGCCGCCATCTTAAAGGCGGCATTTTCTTATTCAACAAACGGGTGCGTTAGTTTAATAATGGAGGCTGCTGAAGCAGCCTTCGTTAGAAGTATTTATTGTAGAAATCTTTCCTTATTTTCCCGCTAAGATGGGCGTAGACTCTGGTTGTTTCACTTTTTTCGTGTCCGAGTAACGTCTGAATAACTTCAAGAGGGGCCCCATTATTTAATAAATGAGTGGCATAACTATGGCGGAATTGGTGAGGGTAAATATTTTCTGGGCTGTACTCATCCTATGAGGACAGCGTTCTGTGACAAATAGAGCTGAATCTTGATCCTGCCGTTGATCCAGGTAACGCTTTAACCAAATGTCACTGCGAGTATTGAAATAAACTTCGCGTTCTTTATCACCTTTCCCTCTGACTATCGATGATCTGCTGAACCAATCTATGTTTTCTTTGTTGAGCATTGCAACTTCACCAATCCTGCACCCCGTCGAAAACATAAATTCAAACAATGCATTTTCGATTGGGGAATAACAAACCTCTCTTAGTAATTCAATCTCCTGATCAGTAAGAAATTTCGGTATTCCCTGACCCAATTTAGGCTCTTTTATTTTTGCGGCCGGGTTGATATTCAGATAGCCTTCTTCATATGCCCACCTAAGTTAGGATTTTATGTAACGTATACGGTGTGCAAGGCTAGCCGGCTTTAAATGTTCCCCAGTACTTACAAGGTATTGTTTTAAATCTTCTGTGGTGTGGCAACCAAGTACCTTGATAATTACCTCTACTGGTCCCGGTGACTTGAAATAGACAAATCTTTATCCATTGAAAAACAAGTGGAGCAAATGCTATTTTCGGCGTGCAAAAAATCCAATTATCTAACAGTTGAAAGGTTAAAAATTGCATAAAAAAGAAGCGCTTCCGCCTCTTTTAATGTTTATTGACGTTTAATTATTGGGGATTCCAATAAAGTCAAAAGTTATTGGGAAAGTCTTGATGATAGTTTTGATTTCCAGTGGTATATATTCAACACCAAAGAAGAAATGGAGTAAAGTTGAAGATTGCATTAATGATTCTTATTCAAATGAAAACGGGAGTAGACCTTGGAGCTCCGCCGGTTAGGAATTACTCAAAAATAAGACCAGTAATATCCTGCTGTCCATACAAGGGAGAAGGTAGTGAAAATAACAGAGCCCAGGAACAGCCAGCTGGGATGAAATGAAGTATCTTCTTCTTTGCCTTCCACCCATATTACATCGCTGTCGCTTCTGACCATCGTTTTCAGGTAATCTGAAAAAATGCCGCCGTTACTGGAAAAAACATAAATCACTAGGGTAATGCCCAGCCCTATAAAGAAGCTTATCTCACTGAAGGAAACGTGGAAAAAGGAAGCCGCCAGCAGGGTAAGAAGGATTTCTGAAATGATGGCAGCCAATACAATAAAAGTTTTACGCAAAATATTTATCCTCCATATTTTTTTAAAATTGTATGATATTTCTAGCGAAAGGTAAATGGATTAATAAGTAATTGTAGTTTGTAATGTTTTCCAAATCTCAGCAATCATTTGGACCAAATACCTTCCAACAAACTGAAAAAGGTTTATTTAATGTATCCACAATTCCATTTTCATATATTACTTTTTCCATAAGGTAGCCTCCAAATAGATTTTATTAATTTTTACACGGTATTCTAACTTTGTGTAAAAACAACAAAGTTTGCGAAAACAGCCTTGTTTTTTACTAACGAAGCAGTTTCCTTAAGAAGGAATCATCTCCAGTCTAATTGTCAAATCAAAAATAGGAGTGAATGGGGTTTGAGAAGCATTCCGAAAAAACAGGAAATATTGCTCGAAGAAGAAATTGAAGAAAAAGAGTTTGTTAGCATCATCAATTGCTTTTACAAGCAAGAATGTTATATTTATGCGATTATTCCTGAATTTGAAAAACACCTATTAAATGAAATTTCAAATGACTTTATTGAAGTTAATCGATTCCCGTTACCACGAACTTTTCCAAGGGAAATGGGCTATATGGGTTATATAAAAGACAATCAAAAACGATATATTTACGAATTTTATTTACATTCTACTACAATTGATTATCTGATTTTTTCCGAGACTAATGTATCAGAACAATTACGTAAATTAACCAAAAACAATCTGAACATATACAAAATGTTTCAATCAAATAAGATCCCTCATATAACCATTGGTCCAGATGGTCAATGGCTAAATATAGTTGAGTATTGAGGTGGTTTCTTTTTCAACTAAAGGGTGCGTTAATTGAAAGAATTTTGAATGATTGTATAGAATTTAAATTGAAAATATAAAGTTTTTTAGGAGATAAAATGAAAATAAAAGCGCTAGATGACTTTTTCCAATCGGCGGTGCACTATTGCAGCATAATTGAAGATTTTGACTCCAATCAGATACATTCTAAATTAAAAGCTCTCCTCGTATCTCTTTTAGATTTGTATTCCAAAGCAATCTTTCTTCCCGAAGTAGAACCAGGAAACTACGAGGTAACGGACCTTAATATAGTTGTACCACAAATTGATTTTGGTCAATATGATCATTATTGGGAGGTTTTCAATCCCTACCACTTAGAAGAACCTGTGGGGGCAAGTTTATCGGATGACATATTAGATATTTATAAGGATGTTAAAAAAGGCTTACTTTTATACGAGAAGAACGAGCAAATAGAGGCTATTTGGGAATGGAAATTTGGGTTTGAAATTCACTGGGGCAGTCACGCTGTTGATGCAATCCGAGCTTTACATTCGGCAAATCTTAAGAAGTCCTTATTGAGCTATCGGGTGCGTTAGTTTAAGATTCCTCGGCTGCTTAGGCGGCATTTTGTTGTTTCACTAATGGGGAGGAGAGTTAAGAAGAATTCTTTAGCGTTTTTCTTATGGTTATGATTGGGAAGGTTTATTTAATGAGAGTATAAAAAAGAAAAAGTCCACAACACTGGCAGACTTTAAAATACTTTCTATTTTCCTGGTCTTTTATTTCAAACGAGCTATCTCTATTGGGTGGCATCTAAAAAAATTAATAATATAAGTTCGGTATAGTAACTGATTGAATAAATAACGAAAATCCAGGGTTGAGATCTAAATGAGAAGGGTTTACCGTATTTCCAAATAATGTTGAAGAACCTTTGGCGGGAAGAAATTTAGCGGAAGTGGTCTTAAGGATACAATAATGCTAGGGGGCATTATAGATTCGCGTTGTGCTTGTTTTAAACAGTTGTACATAGCTTTACCGCCAACGGAATTGGCAGAGTGAATAGTTATGTGTTTTGCGAATAGTTTTTCCTTAATCATTTTTTGAACAAGCATAAATCCATTTCTTGTTTTATTTAATAAATCGTGATCCAAAGAGAGATGTTTAATATCAAAGTTTTTCAATAGCTCTACACACTCATCAATGGTCTCGGCTAACACATAGCCGTCAGGAGCTTTGCGATAGTCATCCAGGAAAATACTAATTGTCTCCATTTCTTATTCTCCTTCCCTCATACAAGGGATGACTAAAAAAAGTCAGATATTCCTTGGATAAAATAGTTTTATAAATTAAGTCTAACACAACATTGAAACATCGAGGGGATTTCGACTTTAAAAGCTAAAAAAAAACATTATACTCTTTGTGTGCTTATTAAACTAATTGGTGCGTTAGTTGAAAAAGGCTGGGCTACTGCAGCAGCCCTTTTTTTATTGATTGGATAAGGGTGTGATTATATATAAATAAATGAACTATTCCAGTATCCGGACTAATTTTAATATCGTTTGGAACTGAGGTGAGAATGAAATATGAAAATGCTATCTACTCTGATTATTAGTATTCCGATGGTCTTTTTTAATTCAATTATTGGCTACGCACAACCTAAAGGTTGCCCAGTGGTAAGTGATTTGGAAAGAACATCAATTAAGGATAAAAAAGAGGTAATAGAGGCATTAAATAACTTAATACCCAAAACTTATGGAACAGGAATAGATGGTTTTCCTGATATGTATACAAAGTGGAATGTAGTATCTGCCAAACCATTCCCGGAAACAGTGGGAATTAAAGAGGAGGAAGACTATTATGGAATGGTAAAAAACTTTTGTGGCAGGGAAATTGCTGCAAAGTCGTGGCTAGTACGACTAGATTGCCCTAATGCACCTGGGGCTAACCTAGCTCAAGGGCAATATTTATAGCTAAAAACAAAGAAAAAGGTTGGTTTGTTTGGTTTCAGTATCACTTAAAAGCTCCTCCCTATTGAACAAACGGGTGTGTTATTTTAAGTCATTCGGCTGCTTAGGCAGCCTTTTCGTTGTTCTCAAAAATGTTTAACGACACGGGTTATGGTTTGTACGGATATTATCATAAAGATGTATATTCTAACTGCAAAAAATGGAGTGAGCGTCATCAATAAAATAATCCTTTCAACAATTTTATTAATGTGTTTCATGGGAAACTTTGCTTACGCTAAACCTACAGAGCCAAAAGAAGCTAAACAATATGATGATGATATGTATGTCACAACAGAGGATATAATTAGCGATATTATATTTTCATCTATTGATAAAAGGGTGATGAAAGAATATCCGGGTAATAATGCAGCTACTTTTGGATGGAAGTCACAGAGGATTGTGGGCATTGTTTATAACAACAATCATTCTTATGATGTTTCCATGAGAATTCAAGTCCCTGATAAAAATAATAGCTCTTTTGAATATGCTGAGGATTCGGTTAAAGTAAGAGTAACTCCATCCTGTGACAGCACCTAACTTCGATGTTCTCACAGTTTTAATGTAGAAGTATTAAATTATGAACATAAGTAACAGGAAAAGTAATTAAAAGATCGGTACAGCTTTATATAAATTCACTCTTCTTGATTAAAGGGTGCTTTTGTTAGGATGATATGATCGCTGCGGCGGTCATTTTTCCTTGTTGAACTAAAGGGCAGTTTACTTTAAGAAAAGGATTTTGTAGTATTTAACACGAAAATAATTGGGGAGGAAAAGCAACAGAAATTTATTAAGTTGGAATATGGGAATTGAGGAGTGATTTACTTGACTGAAATAAAAGATATTCTATCTGACCAGTTCTTAGCGAATGCCTATGATGCGAGTTGGTACAGACCATTTTCAGAATCCGTGGAGAATTTAACAGAAGAACAAGCATTGTGGAAGCCAAATGAAAATTCTCACAGTATAAATGAGATCGTACAGCATTTAATATATTGGAATCAAAGCTGGCAGACTAGGTACATTAATTGCAGCATAGATGCCTCCCCTTCAATTAAAGATAATAAAGAGAGCTTTAAAATACCCGAAAATACTACCTTTAATGACTTAAAGGAAACGTTGCTTGATGTTCTTTTGAAGTGGGATGGGTTATTATCCACTGAAAAAATAGAAAGTTATGTTATAGGTTTTTCGGTGAAGGCAAAATGGTGGCAGATTCTTGGGAATTCAACTACACATAACGCATATCATATTGGTCAAATTATATTTATCAGGAAACTTCAAGGCAGTTGGAATACAGATAAGTAAGTAGAAAGAATTGACGCTTTTTTATTTATTTCTAATACAACAAACGAGGCAGTTTAGTGTTTAAAGAAGTTTTTTAAATGTTTCTTGAATTTTCAATTGTGGCATACTTCCTTAATTTCAGAAGAAAAGGAGTTGCATAAGGGTTATGGTCTGAAGAGAGGTTAAAAGTATGATAGAGGTAATGATCCTGAATGGTGGGTCGAGTTCCGGAAAAAACCCTATCGCAAAGTGCCTCCAAAATTCATTGCCAACGTCATGGTTAAGGTTTAGTATCGACGATTTAATTGATGCAATGCCAGCAGCAATGTTTAACACAGACCGCGGAATAAAATTTGATTCCAATGGCTCTGTAAATCCAGGAACTGAATTCCGTTCTTTAGAATCTGCATGGATGCACGGAATAGCTGAAATGGTTCGTGGAGGAGCACGGATAATTATTGACGATGTCTTCATTACCGGAATAGAAGCTTATAATCTATGGCAAGTTGCTTTGGAAGGGTGCAAGGTACTATGGGTTGGTGTCTTTTGTGAACCTGCCGTCTCGACCTCTCGTGAAACAAACGGGGGACCGTGTGGCTGGAATGGCATTCTCACAAGCGACTGTGGTTCACATAGGTATAAACTATGATATTGAAGTCGATACAACAGAGGCATCTCCAGAGGAGTACACAGAAATTATTGCACAATGAATCAGTTAAGCGAGTAAGAAGTGTTTTTAAAGAAACGAGTGCGTTAATTGAAAAAGGATTTCGAAGCATTGTATACGATCCAAATTGAAAACTTCACAAAAATATATATAAGGAGTTTAGCAATGGAAAAGTGGGATTTATATGATGAACATCGTATTAAAATAGAGAAACAAATAACTCGTGGGGATGAAATGACATCAGACGAGTTTCATTTAGTAGTACACGTATGTATATTTAATTCAAAAGGAGAGATGCTCATTCAGAAGCGTCAGCCCTTTACGCAAGGATGGTCAAACCTTTGGGATATCACTTGTGGTGGTAGTGCGATTTCAGGCGAAACAAGTCAGCAGGCTGCTTCAAGAGAGTTATTCGAGGAATTAGGGATTTATTATAACTTTGAAAAGATACGTCCACAATTTACTATTAATTTTGAACGTGGCTTTGATGATTATTATTTAATTGAATATGATTTTGATCTGAATGAATTGAAATTACAAACTGAAGAGGTACAAGCAGCTAAATGGGCTTCAAATGAGGAAATCATAAAGCTAATCAAACTAAAAAAATTTATACCTTATTATGAGAGTATCATTGCGTTTCTTTTTGAGAATCTACATCATTATGGATCTATTCGTCTTTAAATTAAACGTGCAAGAGCTCAAACATATTCATTCATCAATATATTTCCTAATAAAAGCCTAGAAACGTACTAAAAGGCCACAAACACAGTTAAACATCCTTAGAAGTATTTATTGTAGTAATCTTTCCTTATCTTACCGCTAAGATGGGCATAGACTTTGGTTGTTTCACTTTTTTCGTGTCCCAGTAAAGTCTGAATAATTCAAGAGGGGCCCGTGAGTGCTCTAGCCAGCTAGTTTGGCTTAAAGACCACAAGGGTAAATAGAGATAGAACTAGATGTTGGGGAGAAATTGAAAATGAAATAACAAAGAACGAGATATATTGTGAAACTCGAACGCAATGGTGAGACAATTCAAGTTGTGGTTATTGCTAAAAACCTTGAGAATATGGATAGACAGGTGTACAGACTGTACGGTACTTTTCTTACTGATGAGAAAGTAAAAGATGTAGGAACCATTTTTCATTTGAGGAAGTCGCTTTATCTTCTAATGTAAAAGAAGAGCTGTACACCCCGACAAGCAACAGCTGAGAAAAGCCAATTTATTAAAATGACGAGTGCTTTACTTAAATATGGAGTAAGGTTTTTTCTTGTTCCACTAAAGGGGCAGGTTAGTGGAAGAAGGAATTTATCTTTATAATAAAGAATTTAGACTTAAGTCTTCACGCCGCTTTACAGGAAACCATCCCGCGGGTTTTACAGGAGAAGGAAGAAATCGTGGTGGATGAGACATCGCAAAACGTGGACGGGGAATAGGCTGACAGGGGGTTATGGATAAGATTATCCTATTCATCAAAATAATGGCCTTAAAAAGCGGAAAGATGGAAATGCGGCGGCAAAGGCCCGAAAGACCTTTGGGAGATTGTGATTTCCGGTTTCGAGTCATAAGCCTTACATCAAGGCATTGATTTAGTTAACCATCCATAAGTACACGATAGAGTTCACGCTTGCCTTATTTACAACAATTTTATAACGAAAAACTATCGATCAACGCGAATTGTTGAACAGGATTTTGGCTATTCCACTATCTTAATATAAAAATCCCATAAAGAAGTAATCTGGAAAGTGTAAATACTAATATTATTAAAGGAGGTTCATTTATGCCGTTCATTGATGTAAACGGAACTACGCTTTACTACCAGGATACCGGTCCAAAAGATGCACCAGCCTTGGTTTTCAGTCACTCATTATTCTTTAATAGTCGAATGTTTCATAAACAAGTGGAACGGTTTGCTGGTGAATACAGAGTCATTTGTTATGATCATCGGGGGCAAGGGAAAAGTGCTAAAGATACTTTGGACATGCTTGATTTGGATACATTGACAGAGGATGCGGCAGCACTTATTAAAGAGCTTGTTTTAGGCCCCTGTCATTTTGTAGGTAACTCTATGGGGGGCTTCATTGCTTTGCGTCTGGCTGCAAGGCATCCAGAACTCCTTATTTCATGTACAGTGCTGGGGACATCCGCTGAAGAAGAATATAAAATAGATGAATTTCAGCCAATTGTTGAGCATCTACAGATTTATGGAGGCAAGCCCATGTCCCAAACTTTAATATACATCATGTTTGGAGACACGTCACTTGAAGATCCGTCTTTTGCGAATGAACTCAATTTCTGGAAGGATCACATAGAGGGTTTGGATCGTACGATTGGCGATGCTGCGTATCAGGTGGTTCATCGCAAACGAATCCTAAGTGAACTAAATGAAGTGGATGTTCCGATGTTGGCGATTGCAGGAGCTGAAGATCATGCCTATACGGTTGAACAATCGAATAAAATTGCTGTCACAGTAAGAAATGGTATGTGTAAAGTCATTGCCAACGCGGGCCATTCTCTGGCACTTGAAACTCCGGAAGAAGTTAATTCGTTTCTTGCTGAACATTTCCGTAATTCCGGTAAGTATTACTCAGAATAAGCATTGAAAAAAAGGGTTGTTTTGTGCCTGAATTAAAATATACCTTTAAAACTAGAAATCTCTTTCTTGTTACACACAAAAGATTTTTTAAGGTACTGCGGCCATGTTTGGAGGCTTTTTTCTTTATTGTTCTTTATACTTTCTTAGTTATGGAAGAATTAAAGAACGGAACTGTCATATTGGCAACTTTTTTTAAGTGAAGGAATGTACTTACGCTAACGGGTGCGTTAGTTAAATAACGTTTAAAAAAGTTAATTACTATAACGCGTTTTTTGAAGTAAAAAAAGGACTTTTTCAAGCCCTTTTTTGGTGAAATTAATCTTTTGTTAGTAAATATGTTTTTTCCTGTATGTGAGGAGATAAAGTTAATTCTTCAAAAGATATTGTTCCAGTATCTTTTCCTTTTTCATCAGTAAGGAAATTTCCGTATAGTCGGTAAACTTGTTTATACATGCACTCCAGGTTCTTAGCAACTATGACAATCTGGAGTGTTTCACTAGTTTTACAATATATCGTTTTCTTTGTTCGATTGCCATTTTGTTTCTCTCCTCGAAGGTTATCTGTTCTTTTTACCCTCGATTTACAAATAGAAACCAGATAACCGGAGAATATTTGTGGATGAACATCAATAGAGCAAGAAAATAACGAAATGTTAATTTACTACGCGTTATGTTGTATTATAAACATTACAACTGTCTTTACTTCACTAACGGGTGCTTTAGTTGAAGAATGGGGCAGATTAGCTTGAATAAGCAATGGAATAAAAAAACTTGCTACTTTAGCGAGTTTTTTGCCCTTCATGTCAAACATGAAGAAAGGCTAGTTATTCAATTGTATTTTTCATTGCATTGTACATATTCTCTACGTGTTCATCGACTTTATCTCGTGACATGCGTAGTCGTTCTACCGAAGTTCCATATCCAATTTCTTGCTTACCCTCTTCCAATCCTTTAAAAATCCCATCTGCGAAATCTTCTAACGGCTCTCCATGAGTATGCAGCCCTGCTCCGCCTAAATCTGTATTCACTGCTGGAGGAGCAACTTCAATTACTTCTACAGATGAATCAGAAAGCTGGTGTCGTAAACTCATTGTAAATGAATGAAGTGCCGCTTTCGTTGCTGAATAGATCGGAGCAATGGCAAACGGAGTAAAAGCTAACCCAGAAGTGACGTTAATGATAGTCGCTTCTTCTTTTGTAAAGAAAAATGGAGCAAATAGTATAGACAGATGGAAGGGTGCTTCAATGTTTGTAGTGATTTCTTTATTGAAGTAATTCCAATTGTTCTTCGCATCTGCTTTTAACACATTAAAGCGTTGTTGAATCCCTGCATTGTTCACTAACACATTCACTTCTGGATAGTTCTCAGTTACCCAATCAAACAATGAGATACGCTGAGATTCAATGCTCAAATCACTTACATGAGTAATAAGGTCTGGGAATTTTTCTTTTGCATTTTGAAGTACATTTTCACGTCGACCAGTAATGATAACTTTATTTCCCGCCTTTATAAAGCGTTCAGCAAAAGCTAATCCTATCCCAGCACTTCCACCTGTAATAAGGATTGTATTTCCTGATAGTTTCATTTTAGTTCCTCTTTTCCAATTATTTTTTTACTTAAAAAAACAAATTTATACCTTTTCTGGAATAGTGCGTTTTGTATAGCGCGTAATTTTCAAGTCAATCCCCTTTATTGATTCTGTCATTAACGAAATTTCATCTAACACTGACTGCTTGTGGTTCCTCATCATTTCAAGCCGGAGTTCAATGGTTTTGTCTCCTTCTACAACCCAATCAATATATTGCTTAATACCACTAATGGGCATGTGCGTATTTTTTAAACAAATTACGGTTTCAAGGAGTGAAATTTGATCTTCTGAAAATAACCGCCTACCTGCCTCATCCCGCTCAATTAGTGGCAGCAGTCCCTTTTTTTCATAATAACGTAACGATGATTCTGTAATATTGAATTTTGCTGCAGCTTCACTAATTGAACAATATTTCATCGGGAGACCTCCAAATTTTATCTTTGCTTGTCGACAGGATTATGATACAACTTAAACCGTGGTTTAAGTCAACAACAAAACTAAAAAATTTTAAAAAACAAAAACACATTGATAATAATGTTTTTCTTTAGAAGTGAGGGGAAATAGTAGAGTATATCATTAAAAAATAAAGGAGAGATATCATATGGCACAAAATAATAAAATTAAAAAACAATCTCAAGAACAAAAGGGCCGAAATGAAGAACAGCAATCACAAAACTTCACTAAAGACTTCTATCAGGAAATTGAAAAAGGAGGTCAAACTAAAACAAACAATTTAGAACAGGACTTAAATGAAGATATTCAAAACAAGGTTCGCAGGAATAATTAAAATCACGAAATAAAGGATGGGCAGCCAGAGAATGCTCTTAGCAACCCATCCTAGTTTCAATTTGCCGGGTACTAAGTGACTGCTGTTCTACTATCTTAAATTCATCCAGCGTTTTATAGAGAGTGATTCTGGCTTTTTCAGCCTCTTTTCCCGACTTTTTTCCTCACGCCGTTGTAGTTCGAAAGAAAGGATTGCCTCAACTGCAGTAATTCTTCACTCTCATTCTCGAGGAGCCCAACTATTCTGGTAGTAAACGAGGGGTTGACAAAAAGCAGCTTTCTTCCTGTTTCAGGATGAGTACGAACGACCGGATGGACCACTGCTCGAAATTCTTCTTGCCTTTTCAAAAGCTCTTCAGGGCTCATCAAATGACTAAACAATGGAGTAAAGTCATGCAGGGCTTGTAACGTGTCAATTCTCTCTTTTATCTTATCTGGTAAATTATCATATGCAGCTCCCATGTCTGCCCAAAGAGTGTCCCCACCAACCGGGGGGACTTTAATTAAGCGAAGAATTGCGGCCTTTGCCGGTTCTTCACGAAATGATACATCCGAATGCCATATATTTTCAAAGCCTTTTTGGATTTTATTTCTGTTAAACTGAATGACTTCCTTTGCTCGGTTCTCCGGTGCATTGTAAAATGGATGAACCTCCAAATCTCCAAAGTTTTGTGCGAATGCGATCTGCTCCTCAGAAGTTATATCTTGATTCCTAAAAAATATGACCTTCCATTCAAGCAATGCTTCGTTTAATTCTTCCCTTAATTGTGGCGAAAGGGGTTTGGATAGATCAACCCCTTCAATCTCTGCACCGATAATAGGGTTTAATGGTTTCACTTCTAAAAGTGAGAAGGTTTGGTTTTCTTTATCCACTCTACGCCGAAGTATTCTCGGACCCTCCTTATCCTCACGGTTTTCAAACTGTAATGGACGTGGATAAATGGATAATTCATTTAACATTTTTAACATCCTCTCAACTTGTTTTGATGGCAGTAATCAGACTGGCTCTTAATTCATGAAACTCTTTATGAATAAAATTGATTGCCGTTGGGTTATCCTTTTTTAAGGGATTTGCCATATCAATGGCTATTCTTCCTGGGTTTGACTGCATGACCAAAATTCTATTTATGATGATTTGGTTATTGCTAACTTGTTTAGCTAACGAGTTAAAGAAGGTTGGGCCGCTACTGTCGCCCTTGGTTACAAAAATGAAAATCTCCTTTACTTGAAATATTGGCTGATAGTTATACTATAGTGTAAAAAGTGTACAACTTGTTCTCTACCTTGTAAGATATATGTAGTGTGAGTTGAAACATTAATGTCTGTCGGAGGATATGATACAAATGGAAAATGATTTAAAGATTCTTGGAAAAACAATCTTAGAGGAAAAGTATAAGATCGCGAAAAAAGTTCATGAAATTAGATTATCTGAGGCAAGTGATGCACAAAAGAAGCTGATTTCTCAGATTGAAGAACAAGAGGTAATAAAAATCAGAGCGGATTTTGTAGCTCTTTTTGGGGAAGCACTTATAAAAGGCGTTGATAAAGAAAAAGCATATAATGATATAGAAAAATGGGGGAAAGAAACAGGGCAATTTGTGTTTAGTTTAGGAATTCCATTAGACGAAGCACTTAAAGATACAGCCTTTTATCGAACTTTCATAAGTGAAGCCTTAGAAGAAGCAGTCATTAAACACAATATGACAGTAAAAACAGTGTTTACAAGTTCGAGAATTATTGATCCTCTCCTGGACCATGCTGTTTTTTGTTTTAGCTTAACCTATGTTCAATACTATAAGAAAACCATTGAAAATGCGAAAACTGCATTTCTAGAGTTATCAGTTCCAGTTGTTCCTCTTTCGAACGGAGTAGCGATTCTGCCTTTGGTTGGAAATATTGATACAGAAAGAGCTGCACTATTGATGGAAGAAACATTAAAAGAAGCTGGGAGATTGAAGTTATCGTACCTAATCCTTGATATTTCTGGTGTGGTCATAATAGACACAATGGTGGCACACCAGATTTTCAGTGTAATGGATGCATTAAAACTGCTTGGGGTAGAGACGATTATAACTGGAATTCGACCTGAAATTGCACAAACAGTAGTAAGTCTTGGCTTAGATTTCAGTAAACAAATAACTAGAGCCAATCTCCAACAAGCTATAACCGATGTTCATCTTTTTGATTAATTTGACATCCTTACAGTAGGAAGCTGAAGCTGATTATTTCAGCCTCTTTTTTTTGCCTTTAATTCACTGGATACCTTTGGATTTGTTAATCAACTAAACCACATGAGCTTATTTTCAGTGATTTTCTTGGGGAAATAAATCGGAAGTATCCATGTTTGGAGCTGCAAGCACACCGCAAAGTGATGATGTTTTGACCAGGGCGGAAGATTTTTGGGGAAATTAAAAAGTGGCTGGTTTTAGCCAGTGTACTAATTGGAAATTCTGCATTAAATTTTATTCTGATAATAAATTAACAAAAAAAGAACCCGACTTGAGTTTGTTTTCTTTTGGGCAAATGAAGATGCGTATTAGCACAGGTAAAATATCGTTTGAGGAGGTTCCTATAAATAAAATGCGGAATATCTGGATTTTAAGCCTAGTCAGTTTTTTTACGGATATGGGGACCTATATGGTCACACCCTTAATTCCTATATTTCTTGCTTCGTCCGGACCCTTTCTAATCGGTGTGATTGATGGTCTTTCTGAGAGCCTGGCAAGTGTCCTCAAATTTTTTTCCGGTAGAAAATCTGACCGGCTGAAAAATAGAAAGGGACTGGCCCTAACAGGGTACGGATTGTCAGGGGTGGGGAGAGTTTTTCTTATTTTTTCTAGTTCCTGGATAGGAGTGCTGATATGGAAGATCGTAGATCGGACTGGTAAAGGGATACGGACCGCTCCCAGAGATGCACTATTATCAGAATCTGGCGGGAAAAAGAAGCAAGGAAGGACTTTCGGATTTCATCAAATGCTTGATATGTTAGGGGCAGCTTTAGGAATTGGGGTTGCTTACACCATCCTGCAGCTGGAAGGAAGCCAAAATATAAAAAGTGTTTTTATGTATTCCTTAATTCCCGTAATAGTTGGCTGGATGATTTTATTAACGATTAAAGAAAGAAGAACACAGTCAGAACCAAAAACAAGCGGCGGGATTACTTACTTACAATGGAAGCAGTTAAATCCACAGGTGAAAAGTTTATTATGGATTGTAGGTTTGTTTACCATCGTAAATTCGTCCAATTCTTTTTTACTTCTGAGAGCCGCAAATCTTGGAGTATCAACGCCTAATGTATTATTGATGTATTTGATTTTTCACCTTACTGCATCTTCCTTATCCTATTTCTCAGGCGTCTTTTCCGATAAGTTTGGACGCAGAGGAATTCTGACTGCGGGGTACGCAGTCTATGGGGCAGTCTATATCGGATTTGCTGAAGTACATTCAGTTACAGGATTGGTTGTCCTTTTTATTTTATATGGACTGTATTCATCTTTAACAAAGGGTATTGAAAAGGCATTGGTTGTGGATATGGCAAATTCCAAAAACAAAGGGGAAGCCTTGGGCTTCTATGCGATGATCACTGGAATAGGTCTATTTCCAGCTTCCTTGCTTACAGGCTGGTTATGGCAGAGTTTTGGACCGGAAATATCATTCTTAATTAATGGTATGATAGCATTGATTTCTGCTTTTCTATTGACTAGATCACTAAGAAACATTGAGAGGTTAAAAAATACCGATTGACCTGATAGTAGAAATACAACATTAGCATTTAAGTGTTGTCTTTGTTTTTTTGTATAAAAAAATAATAAGGGAAATTAATCCAATAAAAATAGAAAGAATAAGAACGCTCCATTTTTGCATGTACCTTTGTACTTGTTTCCATTCGGATTTTTGGCTCTCAAAGGGCTCTCAACCATTTGGCTGGGAGTCTTTTTCAATGCTTAAATTAATACTGACCACCAAAATATTCTTCAAGCACAGTTTATAGCTCTATATACTTACCCTATCTCTCCTTTAAAATGGCGTGTGCGCCCATTTTGGAGGCAGATTTGGCCACTTTTCATTTAAATGATACAGAGAAGATAGTCTTCTCAAAAGATTAAACGACTTGAATTCCCCCGTTTTCGACTTTTGAAAGATGAACGGCCCTTCGTCATAATCCCGCTTTCTATGGTACGGAGAAAATTATTAAAAACCGAAATTTTTATTTCTGATTTTTTAAATCTCTAATATTTATTAACAGTAAAGCAATAGTAGGGATATTGGTATCTATAATGTGCAATCTATAAATAGAACTTAAAAAAACATTTACTTTATGGAGGGAATCATGACTAGTTTACGTAAAATTAAGTGGGCATTAACCATTTTGTTAATTGCAGGTTCAATGACTGGGTGCGGAAATAATGCTGCAAAAGATGATAACCAAAAAGGTAATAAAGATAAGGAAAACTATTCCGGAACTGTTAATGCCGCGGGATCCACTGCGCTTCAGCCCCTTGCTGAAGAGGCAGCAAATGAAATAGCGGGTAAATATCCTGATCTTTCAGTAACAGTTCAGGGAGGGGGGAGCGGAACAGGTGTGAATCAAGTAGCAACAGGATCTGTCGATATAGGAAACTCAGACGTACCTTCCGCTGAAAAAATAGCTGATAAATCAAAAGCAAATGGACTTGTAGATAATAAGGTTGCGGGAATTGCGTTTGCAATCATTGTGAATAAGGATGTTAAGGTAGAATCATTAACCGATCAACAAATTAAAGGTATTTTCTCAGGGAAAATCAGCAATTGGAGCGAGGTTGGGGGAACATCGTTAAAGATTAATGTAATCAATCGCCCAGCCGCTTCAGGTACCAGAGCGACCTTTGAAAAAACCATTATGAAGGGCACTGCTATAAATGATAGTATTGGAACTGCCCAGGATTCAAATGGTGCTGTTGAAAAAGCAGTGAATACCACCCCAGGATCCATCAGCTATCTGGCTATGTCCTATCTTGTTGGAGAGAAAAAGGATAGCTTAAAAACATTAAAAATAAATGGTGTCGAAGCAACAACAGATAATGTGGCAAATAAAAAATACCCTTTTTGGTCATATGAATACATGATTACAAAAGGTAATCCGCAAAAAGGTATTAAGGGATACATTGATTTTGTTAGAAGTGATGATTTCGCAGATAAAGTTACAAGTATGGGATATATCCCTATGTCGAAGTTGAAGTAACAGAGTTCGGGTTCCCTTTCATGGAACCCGCAGCCCGGATTTTAAAAGACTTCATAAAAAACTGCAGACAGCCTCGGTATTTTTCGAGTTTTTCTGCATTCTAAAACCTTGTATATTTTTACAAGGTTTTTTGTGTTGGGAGAAAAAATTTTGGATTTGTGTGATCAATAATTTAGGCAAGGGGGTGAAGTATCCATGCTCGCACACGGCCCTCATGAACAAATACTTGATTTTGAAGGAAGGCTTTTTAGAAGAATCCGCGGCAAGGCTGTGTTAGATACTGTGAACAGTAAAGAAGTCGATTTTACCTCGAGGGAGACAAAGAACATTGAAAAAAAGAAATTGCCCTTACTGCTGGTTGGAAAGAAGAACGATTTAGGCCTGGCATATGCAGGTGGTCCGGAGTCATCACCATAACGATTTGTATAATTGGTATTATATTCTTTCAGGAATCATTTAGTTTTGGGGAAGCTGATATCCATAGTAAAAGTGGCAGCAGGTATAATTGGTATAAAGCTAACGGTATAAAAAAGCAGACATGTCACTATTGTCTGCTTTTTTATTGTTTAGGAAACGAGTAACTTCAGGTATATACGGCAATGCACCGGAAGTACAGCCGGCATTGTTGGACGATAAAAAAAACAGCTTGGAACCATAAATTTGTATCACGTTTTTGCTTATATTTAATAATATGAAGTAAGTGTTGTCACGTTACTCTGGATCTAACCAACCATTTATCCTCTAAATAAAGCCCCAAGATGTTAAAGCTTATCATCTATTTGCCAGTTAATTTTTGAGATGAACGGTGACAATATAAAGCAGGGGCAATATTTTGCTTCTATCCCAGCGAGTGAAAAGGTGGGGGTGGAAAAGATGGCGAGAAAGTTGAAATTTAGGAATGGTCTTCAGAGATGGGTATTTAAAAAGTTAATGAAAATATAAATCAGATATTCATGGTAAAATTAATAATTAATGAAAAAAATTGGTATTAACATTCAACCTTGTCACATACTAGTAGTACCCCTATATTAAACAGCCAAGCCCTTCTCTTCATGAGAAGGGTTTTTGCCTATGGTATGTTTATCATTATTTATGTAAAAAAGGGAATATTAATTTCATGATTACGGTTATTCTGCAGGAGTGATTCATTCACCTGACAAAGTATCGGAGGAGATGATCATCCTTTGAAAAATAAACATGCAATTATTGATATTGGTTCAAATACGATAAGACTTGTTATTTACCATATCCATAGCTCGGGTAGAATCCGAAAGGATGAAAACGTAAAGGTTTCAGCAAGATTACAGACCCACCTTGATGAAAGTAAAATGCTAAGCCAGGCGGGTCTAAAGATACTGTTGGACACCCTATCGGCCTTTAAAGATGTGATTGCGCTTCAGCAAGCCGCTTTAGTTAAAGTCATTGCAACAGCAGCAATCAGGCAGGCATCCAATAAAGCAGAAATTATTGAAAAAATTTTTTTGCATACGGGCTTTTCGGTAGAAATACTGTCGGGGGACAGGGAAGCTTATTATGGATTTAAAGGTGTGGTGCAATCTACGAGCCTGGCAGATGGCATCACAGTTGACATTGGCGGGGGGAGCACCGAGATTACTGAGTTCAAGAACCGCGAGATGATCCATTCATATAGCTTTCCTTTCGGAGTCTTATCTTTAAAGCAAAAGTTTATAAAAAGCAAAATACCGAGTGGGGAAGAACTTTTACATTTATCCAATTACTTGAACTCAGAACTCAAGAAAGCCGGCTGGCTGTATGATTCCCAAAAACCCATTATAGGGATTGGCGGCAGTGCAAGGAGCATTGGGTCTATATGGAAAGCAAAAACAGCTTATCCAGTCCTTCCAATCCAACAGTTTCAAATGAGCGAAGAGGATATAAAGAATGTACGAAAAGATCTTCTCTCCAAAAACAGCGGGGACCTATTAGAGACTGAGGGTCTTTCTAAAGAACGGGTGGATATCATATTTCCCGCGATTGAAGTATTTCTGGCTATCTTCAGTGTTACCCGGAGCCAATTATTTGAGGTGAGCCAAAAAGGAATCAGGGAAGGAGTATTGCACGAAAACATAATTGGGCGGCTGCAGATTCCAAAGAAAAAGACGATGGCTGAGAAATCTATCCGGGAGATAGCAGCCAGATTCGGACAAGATATAGAGAAAGGGATTCAAAGCTGCCATACAGCACGCCTGCTCGTTGAAAAGTTGAATCTTGAACATTTAACCTCTGATCGGTCTTCTTTTTTATCTCTTATCAATTATAGCTGTCTCCTATATGGGCTGGGGAATTTTATAGACAGTGATTTTTCTGACCAACATACTTTTTACCTTTTAACGAACCTTACGATTAATGGACTCTCGCTAAGAGACAGGATTAAAACAGCGCTGGTTGCTTCTTTTTCCTCAAATTCATCGTTTAAAAGCCGGATGAAACCTTTTAAAGAATGGTTTTCCAAACAAGAGAGAATGAATTTGCGGGTTTTGGGGGCAATTGTAAAATTGGCGTTCAGTCTAAACATCACCAAAAGAAATATAGTCGAGGGTATTGAGTTAGCAGCTGAATCAAATAATACTATGCTGCTGATGATTTATTGTAATAAGAGCTGGATCGTAGAAAAACAGGAAGCTGATAAACAGATAAGGCATTTAGAAAAATCCATGCGGAAAACTATAGAAATTGAATTTAAACATGTATAGGACAGGAAAGCTATAAAATTTTATACGCGGCAAAGGAGGATATATTGACGGTGGTAAGAGATTTAGATAATCCGAAATATTTTAATAACCGGGAACTTAGCTGGCTGGCTTTTAATAAAAGAGTCCTGGAGGAGGCGGCCAGCCCAGATAACCCTATACTTGAAAGATTAAAATTCCTCGCAATTTTTAGTTCGAATTTGGACGAGTTCTTTATGGTGCGGGTGGCTGGACTAAAAGAATTAATTAAAGCCAGGTTTTCGAGGCCGGATAATAAGGCCGGATTGACACCGAAGGAACAAATAACCGAAATCACTGATATTACCCATCACCTGGTCTCCTTGCAATACAAAACATTAAAGAAACTTTTATCGTCTCTTGAGGAAGAAGGGATATCATTTCTGCCTATATCTGATCTGGACTCAGAAGAATTAGAATACCTTGAATATTATTTTGATGATATTATTTTTCCGGTTTTAACCCCTATGGCAATTGACGCATACCGTCCGTTTCCACTTCTCGCTAATAAAAGCATGAATCTGGCTGTCCTTCTTAAAGATAACAAGAATGAAGAGGCAGACCAAAAGTTAGCGATTGTGCAGGTGCCGCGGAGTCTCGAACGGTTCATTGAAATTAGGAATAAGGTGAACCATCATAAGCGATACGTTTTAATGGAGCACATCATCTGCCACTTTGTTCACAAGTTGTTTCTCGGCTCGAAAGTTGAGTCGGTAACACAATTTCGTTTAACAAGGAATGCCGATTTAGAAATACATGAAGAAGGGGCAAGAGACCTTTTAAGAGAAATTGAAGAAGAAGTGAAGATGCGCCGCTGGGGAGCCTCCGTAAGATTAGAAATTGCGAAACAGTTTATTGATGATGCCATGCTGGAGTATTTAGTAAACGAATTTGAAATACATAAGCGTGACGTTTATTTTGTAAAAGGACCGCTTGATCTGACTTTTCTTTTTGGATTTTATAAAACAATCGCTCCTTTAAAAGATAATCTTATCTTTGAATCATTGATTCCACAGCCGCCCAAAGACCTGATCACAAATATTAAGGATAACAGGGAGAGCATCTTTGATATTGCTGCTGCAAAAGATATTTTGCTGCATCATCCTTATGAATCCTTCGAACCGGTAATCGACTTGATAAGGTGTGCTGCGGACGATCCAAATGTACTGGCGATTAAACAGACCTTGTACAGAGTAAGTGAGCATTCGCCGATCATCACTTATTTAAAAAAGGCGGCTGAGAATGGAAAACAGGTGCTTGTCCTTCTTGAGCTTAAGGCAAGGTTTGACGAGGAGCACAATGTCCATTGGGCCAAAGAGCTGGAAAAATCCGGCTGTCAAGTTATATATGGAAAGACGCTCCTAAAGACTCATAGTAAAGTCACTCTAATAGTGCACCGGGAAGCCAGGTCTATCAAATACATTGTCCACCTTGGAACAGGAAATTACAACGAGGAGACTGCCAAAGTATACACAGACCTAAGCTTAATTACTTCCAATAGAGAAATCGGGATGGATGCGACCAATTTCTTTAATTATCTAAGCGGCTATAGTAAAAAGCCGGACTTCCATCAATTTTCTATATCCCCAATGGATATTAAATCAAGTTTCATCCAACTTATAGATGAAGAAATCGAAAATCATAAAATAAACGGCAACGGACGTATTATTGCTAAAATGAATTCTTTTACTGAAAAGGAATTAATCATGAAATTTTATGAAGCTTCCATGGCAGGAGTGCAAATTGATTTAATTGTAAGAGGAATTTGCTGTCTCCGTCCTGGGATTAAGGGTATCAGTGAAAATATAAGGGTGCGCAGTATTGTTGGCCGCTTTTTGGAGCACAGCCGTATTTATTATTTTTATCAGAACGGTAAAGAGAAGTTATTTCTGTCCTCTGCTGACTTAATGACAAGAAATATGGAAAAACGGGTAGAAATCGCATTCCCTATCCTAAAAGATGAAATAAAACGGCGGATTAAAGACATTCTGGACCTTATGCTAAATGATAATGTTAAGGCAAGGGAGCAGGATGACCAAGGAAACTATTCCTATATAGAAAGAAAACCAAATGAACCATTACTGGACAGTCAGCTGGAACTGTTTGATAGTGCTTACAAAGTCTCTCATCATAATCACTAATGGTCCTAATCATGTATGGCAACCAAATGGACAAATTAATGAGTAGAGGAGGGAAGTTTATGTTTAGAGGAGGCACACTTTGGGCAGGTATCATTTCATGCGGCTTAGACCAATTCCGTGTTTCTCGGGCAGCGGCAAATGGAAACCTGACTAAACAGCAGTATGCCGTGAACACGGCCAAAAACATCACAGGAAGTATTGGCCTTATGGCCGGCTTAGAATATGGAGCAATTCTGGGTTCTGCCGTAATGCCAGGCGTGGGGACTCTTGTTGGATCCTTCGTTGGAAGTGTAATCGGAAACAGAATGGGTTCATCGGCAGGTTACCACGCAGGAAATTATTTATTGAATGGTCAATCCTATAACCGTCAGGGACTTTTAGAATCTCATTTCCCTGACTTTTCAGAGCTCGAGATATAGTCCGTCTATAAAAAAGGGTTACAGATGTTAGATCTGTACCCTTTTTATTCTTAAGATTTTTTAGGCGGGTTTCCGGTGATTGATTGATAAGCCTGGTTGCTTAAGACATTATGGACGTTATTCTTTGTCTGGCCTTTATTTACGGATGGCTTCTTTTGTTTTGTTTTTATTATTGCATCCTGAAAATCCTCAAACGGATTTACCGCGAATTCTTGACTCATTTCAACGGAAACGGAATTGGAAGGAGCCGGGTTTCCTATATTCATCTTCATATCGTTCAGTACATTGTTCATTGTGGATTTGGTTTTACTTCCCGCATTCTTGACCATTTCACCAAAATCAGGGAGAGCCATCTGTTCTTTTTCCACTTTTGCCTCATTCATGATTGTGCCAAGCTGCTTTCTGGCTCCAGCTGTTAATCCTTTCATCTGGTCGCCAACAGAAAGCAGGGCGGCGGCACCTCTCACCAATGCTTTTCTTGTTCCTTTTCTTGCTTCGGGGGATAGTGCAAGCAGCAGCGCAGTTGCTGTAAAAGCTAATCCCAATGGATTGTTAAAGGAAAATAAACGTTTAAACATATAACGACCTCCTCTTTTCTTCATTAAATTTTTTCCAAAATCCCAACAAATTATCCTTGTTTTTCCGTTATAGTCCCGCTTTTTTTGTAAGAACCGTGTTCAAGGGGATTTCAAACTGAACGCATCCCTTTTTTAAGATGTATAGTTCAAAAAAAAAAACAAAAAATAAAACCAGTTTTTATTTAATGAATGTTTTTGGATAAGGGAGTTTAAAGAGGATGGAACTAAACTTTAAGAAAAGAGCTTATCACATTATGCCGGGAAGGCTTCGTACAGAGCTTTACGGCTTAAAAAATACACCAGAAACAGCACTCATGTTCAAACAGATGTTTTCTTCCATTGAGGGAATACAACTGGCAGAAGCAAGCGATGTGACTGGTAAGATCCTCATCCATTTTGATGAAAACACCTTATCACTGAACCATATCTGTACTGCAGTTTCTCAATTTGAGGAGATGCTGTTTAAACAACACCATTTGGAAGATTATGATGACAAAGAGGAATATGAAAATCCTGTGTATGCTGTATCAGCCTGCGAGGCCGCTGCCACAATTGACCTAGCAGCTTACAAAGAAAAGGCCGCTGGCTTCACAAACAGAGTCAGTTCATTTTTAGATGCCATACCTCTAAGGGCAAGAGCCCCGGCAGAAAGAATTCCCCTGCCGCTGGCTTTATCTGTAGGAGGTCTTTTAATTTTAGGGGTAAAACAATTATTCTGGGGCAGGTCGTTTTTCTCTCAGCACCCTTTGCTTTTTTACATGGCCGCAGGTATATCTGTCGTCACTGGATATGCGTTTTTCAAAGAAAGAATAAAAAAGGCCTCAATAGAAGGTAAACAGAATATTGCCGATATGGCGCTCTCTGTGGGTGCTATTGGTCTTGCATTAATCAGGGAAAATCTTGTTGTTCTATCGGCATTAAGCTTAATTCAATATTTGAATTGGAAAAGGAAAAGTTCGGATGAACAGGTCTTAATGGATCAGGAGTATGTGTCTGAAAAAATTGAAGCCTACAGCAGACAGGCAGGAAAATTGGGTTTCCTCAGTGCAGCCGCTGCATTAGCGGTGACAAGGAATCCAGTTATCTCACTGGCCGTATTGCTGGCGGCAAATCCAAGGCCAATAACTGTTTCTGCGGAATATGCATGGAAACAGGCAGACTTTATGGCGCGGCAAAACAATCAGATGATTCCAAAAAATGGTTCGGTTTTTGGTCTGGAACATCTGAAAGCAGTTGTCTTTGAGGATGCCTCCTTACTCTCTAAGGAGGGGTCAATACGTAAAGAATGCGAAGACCTGTTAAATCATCTTTCCGGCAAAACAGTTTCTTATATCAATAATAAGGATAAAGTGGACCTTGCTGAATTGCAGAAACAACTTGCAGACTTCGATGTGGAGTTTGTACCGCATCGAGCAATACGTACAGCAAAAAGGCACGATATCCTTCTTGTGATCAAGGAGGATACCCCGGAAAACAGTAAGGTTGTATCGTTTTATCCATATATAAGAGCCAATCAGTTATATGGAATAGCAAAAACGATGGAATACGCCGGTGAATTAAGTAAGGTTATTAATAGAAATCTTCTTATAACGAGAATATGGAATCTGGCAGGACCGATTCTTGCTATGCCCCTTATTCTCAGTGCACCGTTAGTTAATCTAATAGGGGATGCCCTTTCCCTTACTTTCATTTCTAGGGCAAAGGTTTGGACCGAGAAAAAGAATCAATCTGTAAAAGAGCTGCAGCAAGCTTTTAATAGGGATAAAACCCCGTGGCATTCAAAGGCAGCAGGCGACATTGTCAGCTTTTATAAGAGTGACATGCAAAAAGGCCTCGATCAGGAACAGGTAGACCATGCATCAGCTGTCTATGGGAAAAATCAGCTGGTATCCAAGACAAAATCTCACTGGATAAGAACATATGTGGGCCAATTCAAGGAATTCACCACCCAGGTTTTGGGCGCAACAGCCATCCTGAGTGCTGTCACTGGTCATTTATTCGATGGCTTGATCATGGGCGCGATTCTTCTGATAAATGCGGGAATAGGGACTGTTCAAGAAAGGAAAGCTGACCGTGCAGTAGAAACAATGAGCCAATTCGTACCGCCTAACTGCCGGGTGATCCGAGATGGATCCATTGCCGAAATCGCTGCGTACGATCTGGTTCCAGGGGATATTGTTGAGCTTGAGGCGGGGGACCGGGTTCCTGCAGACTTGCGCATTCTCCATTCCTCCAGCCTGGAGGCAAATGAATCTGCATTAACAGGGGAATCACTGCCTGTTGAGAAAAAAGAAGCAGGTATCAAGGAAGACGTACCAATCAATGACCGCACTAATTTACTTTACATGGGCACACACATAACCCGCGGCAAATGTAAGGCCATTGTAGTCGAAACAGGAAAGAACACTGAAATGGGCCATCTATTGTCTTTATTGACAGAAGAAGATGATCATACAACACCTCTTCAAAGACAGGTCACCACGATCAGTAAAAAGTTTATGAAAGGTGCACTTGCAGTGGGAGCACTTGTATTTATCACTGGTCTTGTCAGAGGGCTTCCTCTTACTGAAATGGTCACAACCTCTGTTGCCCTTACGGCATCAGCTATTCCAGAAGGTCTGCCAATCACCATCACATTTGCCTTGACTGCCGGAATTTTCAGGATGGCGAAGAAAAAGGCGCTGGTACGGAAATTATCAGCACTGGAAACTCTCGGAAGGACCACCGTGATTTGCTCCGATAAGACAGGCACTCTGACAAAAAATGAAATGACGGTGAAACGGATTGTCACTCCAGACCATGATTATAAAGTGACCGGCGATGGATACGACCCGAAAGGAAAAATAACCGGCGAGGAATCCGGCGATCTTGATCAATTGCTTAGAATCGGTCTGCTTTGTAATAATTCAGAACTGATCCAAGAACAAGGGAGCTGGAGCATTAAAGGAGACCCGACTGAAGGAGCACTGCTGACGGCTGCCGGCAAGCGGGGATTATGGAAACAAGAGCACAAGCAATGGATTAGAAAAGAGGAAATCCCATTCGATTCCTCTACCGGGAAAATGAGTGTTATATGCCACGAGGAGAACCAGCATGAAAAATGCTTTATCATGACAAAAGGCTCTGTTGAAAAACTTCTCGATATTTGTTCCCACTATCAAAGCAATGGAGAAGCAGTGCCGTTGAACGATTCTATGCGTAAGAAAATATTGGAGCAAAATGAGGAACTTGCCAAGGAGGCATTGCGTGTTCTTGGGTTTGCATATCGTGAACTGAATAGTAAAGCCAGCGAGGAACAATATGAGAAAAATCTCATTTATACAGGAATGTGCGGCATGATGGATCCGCCTAAGGCTGACGTGGAAAAAAGCATCCGTGATGCTGTCAGGCTCGGGATTAAGCCTGTCATGATAACAGGTGACCATCCGCTCACTGCCCTGGCAATCGCAAAACAAATAGGCATTTATGACGGCAAAACAAAAGCAGTCACCGGAAAGGAATTAGATGGTATCTCTAATGACGAGCTTTTGCGCATAATAGACGATATTGCCATTTACGCAAGGGTTACACCTGAGCATAAATTGCGCATTGTTACTACTCTCCAAAAGAAGGGGCATGTTGTCGCAATGACTGGAGACGGCGTCAATGATTCGCCTGCAATCAAAAAAGCAGACGTTGGGATTGCCATGGGAAAAACCGGTACACAGGTTACAAAGGAAACGGCAGATATGGTGTTGAAGGAGGACCATTTTGGTTCGATTGTCGATGGAGTGAAAGAAGGAAGAACCATTATTGGCAATATAAGGAAAGCAATAGGCTGTCTGCTCAGCGGGAATCTTGCAGAGATCCTGGTAACATCTATGGCGGTTATGGCCGGCTTGCCGCTTCCGGTAGTACCCGTACAGATATTGTTAATGAATATGCTGACCGATGCTCTGCCCGCAATGATCCTTGCGGTTAACCCTGGATCAAAATCAAAAGAAACGAAAAGACAGGAAATCGTTGATGGTTCGTTATACAGGCAAGTCATCACAAGGGGCGCTGTACTGGGTCTTGGATCCCTGGGTCTGTTCATTTGGGGGCTGAGCATCGGCCTGCCGCTTGCTGCCGCCCAAACGGTTGCGTTTGCGACATTAGTAGCAGGACAACTGATACAGACCTTTTCATGGAGACAGGCTGGATCCCGGGAAGCGGTAAAAGATTGGACTAAGGACCGCTTCCTTGTAGGAGCACTTGGTGTTTCATGGCTATCTCTATTCAGTGTGATTTATATTCCTCCTTTGGCGGGCATCTTTAAAACAGCAGCCCTCCCGCTGTGGCATTGGGGACCAATATTGTTAATTGCCACTATTGCCGCCAGGATAGTTAATCCTTTATCTAAAATGTGGAGCATACCTGGAAGGAGTATCCCGCAGGCAGCTTAGATAGGTATAAAAAATAACATAAAAAGGAAACCTAGGTAATGTGATAAAAGGGAGGTCTGCCTGTGTTTGAAAGAAATATACAGCGGTTAGTTGTCGGATCTGCGATAGCTATTGCAACTACCGCACTGCTTCCGGTTGTTAAAAAAACCCTAAGTCCAATCGTACAGGATTTTACAAAGCAGATGAGATATTTAATGGTCACAGCCAAAGAGGGAATAGAGGATATGGCGGCAGAAGTAAAGTTTGAACGGATGAGAAAGGCTATCGATAAAGAGTTAGCCATTGAAGGAGAGTTACTGTCCGATCATCAACCCGGACCTTTCATTAAAATCGAGAAGTAAGGAGGAGGGCAGGATGCAGCAGCAAGAAGAAAATGAAGTGATTGAGCCATTAAAAAAGGCACTTCTGAACCTCGAAGAAGCATTGCAGCAGACCGTTCGCGTCCTTAGCGATGAGCCTGAATCGAATAAAAGAATGGGCCATTATTGGGAGCAATTTCTTGGGACGTTCTTCGGAAGAGTTAGAACAGTCGGGAAAGAAAATAACACAAATTTGTTAAATTTAATATCCTTCACCAGGCTAAAAAAATTCTAACTGTGCAACCGCTTTACGAATTGACGCTTTCGCACAACAGGTGCATTACAAGGGGCTGGCGATACTAAAAGCCAGCCCTATGTATAATACAGCCGTTGGAAGGTGGCTTATTTGTGTTTTGGGTGTATATGTATTAGGGAATCGTATTTTAATCTTGGAATCGCGGGCATATGGCTATCGATAAGTAATTAGAGCGGTTTACCTTTATTATCGCTTCCGTAATTTAAGTCGAGCCAAGAAACCGCATAAATATTTACATTTTTAAAAACTCCTTTCTGTCGTCCAGAGAGGAGTTTTTGATTCTCAATATCAACTGACCACAGTCGATTGATAATTAGAAGATTAATTTAGATACGCCCAAAACAATTAAAACACATCCGGGTAAAAACTCAAGTTTTTTCATCCATTTAATATTTTGGAATGTCCTACCAAGTTTCGCACCCATCAAAAGAACACAACCGCTTATGAGGGCCACAATTAGAGGTGTTAAAAATAAAGGGTATCCTTGAAACGCTGCTCCGACTCCTACACCCATTGCGTCCAAAGATAATGCAAATCCTAACATAATGGACTCACTTAAGGATATTGTACCCGAATTGTCTATATCTGCTTTTTCCGGCTTCCTTAAAATTTCGATAACGATTTTAATGTTGAAAAATTTCAAGATTTTTCTTTGATTCTCAGTGAATGCTCTTGACTTTAATTGATTATTCTTTAAAATTGTCTCACTTCCCTGCTGTTTAAGGAACTTCAGAAGAGCAGCAGAGCCGAGAAATATTAATATTATCCCTCCGCTAATGGTTGTAGTCTCGGAGGAAATATAGTGGCTCAGGGTTTGGCCAATTAGCATTGATAAAAAGAAAGCAGCTGCTGTAATGGATCCTATAAGGTAAAGTGAGGGAAGGGGAATCGAAATACCTTTAAGTCCATAGGAAAAGCCAACAGCCAAACTGTCAAAACTTAATGAGATTCCAAGTATAATAATAAATAAGAGTTCAACGAACATAGAATCCCCCCAAAGGTAGTATAAACACTTCACATTTTATTAGGGGAAACAAGATAATGTGCATGGACACTTAGAATTTCTAAAGCCAATTACAGTTATCTTTAAGACAGCTTTTACACGTCGAGAGCGGAATCTGGTATTTTTAAATGGATTTAGGAAGTAGAAATGCCGAAAAGATATAAATCAATCCCACCGGAATTACTAGCAAGTTATTATTTAATTTAAAAGGATTAATGGTCTGCTAAAAAAGGAATAGTATACGTGTGGAACATCATGAATCTACAGGCTGAAGTATAAGGGAATAGGACATTACAACATTTCCTTTCGTCCAAGAAAACCATTTTAAATTAGCAGGTTTATTTGAAATAGAACAAAGGTTGGGATTTTAAATGAATACGTTAGATAAAGGGAAAGTGAATCTTATCACTCCGGACTATTACAATAACAGAGAGTTAAGCTGGCTGGCATTTAATGAACGTGTTCTCGGGGAAGCAGTGGATCATAGAAACCCTTTATTTGAGCGGCTAAAGTTCTTGGCAATATTCAGTTCCAATCTTGATGAATTCTTTATGGTACGGGTTGCGGGACTTTTAAATCAGGTGGAAGCAGGATTTAATAACCCTGAAAACAAGGCGGGGCTGACCCCAAAACAGCAATTGCAAGAAATTGCAATGAAAACTCATGAGCTTGTCGAGCGCCAGACTAAAACATTGAAAAGCTTACTGTTGCCGCAGTTAATGGATGAAAACATCGAGTTTTTGAAAATGGAAGATCTGAGTGATAACGAGGTAGAACATCTTGAGGAATATTTTGAAGAACAGATTTTCCCTTTATTAACCCCAATGGCCGTGGATGCTTATAGACCATTTCCAATGCTTTTGAATAAAAGCTTAAACCTGGCGATTGTCCTGGAAGATAAAAAAAAGAATAAAGAAGAAACTAAAATGGCGATCCTCCAAGTTCCCGCTGTTTTAGACAGATTTGTAAGCCTTAACTCACATTCCGGAATACTGGACTCAAGCAGCCAGCATACCTTTTATTTATTGGCTAACACATCCATTAATGGTCTGCGGCATAAGGATCGTTTAAAATTGGCCTTAATTGCATCTTTCAAAAGCAATGGATTGTTAAAACAGTATGTTGCCCGCTATGAAAACTGGTTTTCCAGGGAAGAATTGCAGGAAATCAGGGTGGCAGGAGCTATTGCCAAAATGGCTTCAGCTCTGGATGTATCTAAAAGGGGAATTGTAAAGTCTGTATCAATCAAAAGCGGCAAGGACCGCAACGAATTAATACTCGAGGTTGTTTGCGCGGGGAATCTTTTTGCCGAAAAGTACCAGGCAGAAAAGCAGTTACGGCATTTAGAAAAAGCAATGAAGAAAAATATAAAGATTGTCTTTACCAATTAAAAAAAATCTATCATCACCGTTCCCATTTTTATAAATGGGAACTTTATTTATTATGATGGAGATGAAGCGGTTAACATTCCGTTTCATTATAATTTAAAACCATTCCCATTGTTGTTGTAAAAGTTTACACAAAATTAAAACTTTTTTAGTGGTAGATTTACAATGTTAGCATTTAATAGACAATGATAGATAACCTATTTTACTAGGAGGATATTAAATGAAAAGCATAACTAAAAAGGGAACTGCAGCAGCTGCACTTGCACTAGCGATTACCATTCCTGCCTTATCGCCATCTGCAGCCGCGCCATCACCGCAAGTAAAGGTTGATTCAGTCAAATTTAGCGGCATGCAGGCGCCTGCTACCATCGATCAAATGGTAAAGACGTATACAAACGCTTCTGTGGAGGTGAAATACAGTAATGGAAAGATCAAAAAGTTCCCTCTTACATATAAACAGCTATTTAAATCAGAGGACAAAGTAGCCACAGTAAATGGTGAAAAAGTCCCTGCTGGTACGCCTATCGACTATTATGGAGATCCTATTATGGATAACAGTGTTCCTGGCAGCCCTACATATTTCGTATCAGATGCTCCTGATTCAAACAGTCTGCTGAATCCGATTGACGGCAAGCTATATATGCTCACTCATTACGAGTATCAAACGCTCGATGCTGCAGGAAAATCTGCATACGGCATCGTCCCTAGCAGCGTGTCATTAACGACTTTGGATCAGGATAAGAAAACCGGTGAACTAAAGGAAAAAGAAGTAAAGAAAGTAGATTTTTCTAGTGTTAACGGCCTTTGGATTCCATGCAATGGCTCACTTTCACCATGGAACACTCACTTAAGTTCTGAAGAATATGAACCGGATGCACGCGGTTTTGAATTTGATCCGGCGTCAAGTGCAAGAACATGGACTGAAAGTTTTGCCAGCCTTTATTTTGGTGATAAGTCTAAAGCAAATCCATATTTCTATGGCTATATCCCCGAGATCTCAGTAAATAGAGACGGAGAAGCTAAAGTAGTAAAACACTACAGCATCGGCCGTTTCTCTCATGAGTTAATGAAAGTAATGCCTGATAACAAAACGGCATTCTTCGGCGATGATGGTTCAAATACTTCGATGTTTATGTATGTAGCGAATAAAGAGAAGGATTTGTCCGCTGGTACGTTATATGCCGCTAAATTCCATCAAACCAAGGTAAATGACGATAAGTCAGGTGCAGGTAATCTTGAATGGATCAAGTTAGGGGAAGCAACTGATAAAGAGATTAAAAAGCTGATAGATAAAGGCATCCAATTCAGCGATATTTTCGAAACTTCTGATGTGCCCAAAGAAGGCTTTAAAGCTATTAAACAATATTCCTACGGAAAAGTTGAGTATCTAAAGCTTAAGCCAGGTATGGAAAAGGCAGCTGCTTTCCTGGAATCACGCCGTTATGCCGGTTATCTGGGTGCAACTACTGAATTCAACAAAATGGAAGGTATCACACTAAATTCCAAAGACAAAAAAGTATATGTTGCTATCTCTGATCAAAGCAACGGGATGGAAAAAGCGGCTGCGGATTCTGAATTACCTGACGATATTCAGCTGCCGAAATTAAAATCAGGTGTTACTTATCAGTTAGATTTAACTGCAGGGCAAAAAGACACCACAGGACAGCCGATTAATAGTAAGTATGTTGCTTCCACAATGAATGGTTTATTGGCTGGAGAAGACCTTGCCGGCGCTGATGCCCACGGAAACACTGCAAATGTAGACAAGGTAGCCGCTCCGGATAATTTAAGCTACTCCGAGGCAATGAGAACTTTATTCATCGGTGAAGACAGCTCACAGCATACAAACAACTTTGTATGGGCGTATAATGTCGATACCAAAGAATTGTCACGTGTGCTTTCAAATCCAGCGGGTGCGGAATCTACTGGTTTGTTTGCAGCGGAGGACCGCAATGGGTTCTCTTACATCATGAGCAACTTCCAGCACCCTGGTGATGAAGTCGATAAGAAGCAATTTGACCCAGCTGCTGTAAATAAGGAAGAATTATTGAAGGCCATCGACAAACAGATTGGCATTAACAAAACTGGCGGCATTGGCTATATCTCAGGCCTGCCATCATTCACGAAAATGCCTGATTTCGCTGCTCCGGCGGCACCCGGCGTGGACAAAGTAATCGATAAATCTACAACAGTGAGCGGGAAAGCAGAAGCCAGCTCCACTGTAAAACTATATATAAACGGAAAATATCAAAAGAGCACTACCGCAGACAAGAGTGGGAAATATAAATTCTCCATCAGCAGGCAGGCTGCAGGAACCGAGATCAAAGTAACTGCGACTGATGCGGCAGGAAACGTTAGCAGTGCCAAGACTGTCAAAGTGCTGGATACTACTGCTCCGGGCAAGCCTTCTGTAAATAAAGTTACCTATAAAACACTTTATGTAACAGGCAAGGCTGAAAAGGGTGCGACTGTTTACATTTACAAAGAAAAAACCTTCCTAGGCAAAGCTACTGCTGATGCTAAAGGAACATACAAAGTCAAAATCAAATCCCAGAAAAAGGGTGCAACATTAAGGATCGCTGCTAAGGATAAAGCAGGCAATATAAGCCAATCGACTAATGTAAAAGTCAACTAAAACTGCTAGATTAGGCAGTGCGAAGAACCCGGGTGCTGTTTACAACCCGGGTTCTTTATATTTTCTTAATTCCTTTTTTAATAAAAATTTTATATAGCTTTACAAATCTGAAATTGTAGATTAACAGATGGGGATTAATCTAAAAAGGAGAGAGGGGATTAAAGAAAGACATAAGTCTGCTTGCTGGGCCTTTTCATGCAAATGGGAACCGATGACCTTAACTTAGCAACTATCACTGGTCATCTACTCGCTGGAAACGAGGGCAGATTAGGTTTGATGCTGGCGTTGCTGTAAAACGTACATACTTATTTCTTTATAAAGGAGGGATTCGGGATTCATCTCCCGATCTAAAAATGAATCGTTTCCTACAAGCCGCAATCAGAAGAGCTGGCCTCATTATTACCCTTACTGTCATTGTTCTGGTATGGGGCGTGATATCAGCCTTTCAAATGCAGAGAGATTATCTGCCTGAAATTAATAATCCTACACTTACGGTTACAGTAAAAGCACAGAGCTTACAGGCTGATCAGGTTAAAGAATATATAACAAAGCCTATCCAGCAGGCGGTCAGGGTAGTAGACAATCTTCAGGATGTGGAAACTAATTCCTTTAACGGGGGCTCGTTTATAAGTCTGAATTTTCCTATGAAATACGATATGGAAAAGGCCGAGGAGCAAGTAAATAAAGCGATAGAAGAAATTCCAATGCCAAAAGGATCCGACAAACCCCTTGTGAACCGCCTTAGTACGCATTCGCTTCCTATTATGACAATCAGTCTAAAAAGCAATAATGTCAATATTACCGAAAACATACTTAGGACTTCCATACAAGAAGAAGTGGTAAACGGACTTAAAACTGTTCCTGGAATAAAAGACATTCAAGTGTCAGGCGGCGGAAACGCTGGGTACGCCATCTCGATTCGCAGGGACGACTTAATTAAGTCCGGTTTTAGTGTGGACGATATCAATAATTCCCTCAAACAACAGCACACAACTGAAACAGAAGGGAACTTATCAGACAGCCAGATGACGGTTCCCATAAAAGTGAACGGCTGGGGGCTGACCAGAACAGATCTGCAGAAGCTGTCTATAAGCCGGGCGGATGGGAAGACCATTTCTCTATCTGATGTGGCAGATATTTCGAATGCGATTGTTAATCTTCAGACCATATCCAGAACAAAAGGTACCCCAAGTGTAGTACTGGATATATTAAAAACGCCTTCATCCAATATCACGCAGCTGTCGCAAAGCATTCACAGCCGGCTGCAGGATATAACACCGATTAAAAACAAGGATGTAAAAGCTTCCGTACTTTTTGACCAGGGTCAGCAGGTGAACCATTCTTTACAGGGACTTGTTAAAGAGGGATTATTGGGGTGCTTGTTCTCCATGATTTGCGTATTTCTATTCTTTCGCAAAGTACGCTCTACATTATTGATTGCTATTTCCCTGCCAATATGTCTTCTAGCTACTGCCGGCATCCTAAAAGTGTTAGGAATCTCCCTTAACATTCTTACTGTTTCCGGCCTTGTGGTGGCGATGGGGAGGGTTGTGGATGATTCTATTGTTATATTAGACAATATCAATAGAAAAGTAGAAAAAAGAAACGAATTAAAAAGCTTTGCATTCATTACACAGGGTGTTAAAGAGATGATCCCGGCGATTGTTTCGTCTACGGCCACTACGGTTGCTGTATATATTCCCATAGCCCTTGTCGGCGGGCTCGTCGGTGCAGCCTTTTCTGGTTTTGCATGGTCTGTTGTGATTGCTCTCCTTATTTCCTTAGTTGTCTCAGTTCTTGTAGTTCCTGCTCTATATAATCTTGTCTGGATGGGAAAGCCAGCAGCCACCGACGATTTCCTAGCCAACCGTTCTGATAAGATGTTTAACTGGGTTTTTCAGAAAAAGAAGCTTCTTAGTACTGTGACGGTAAGTGCATTTGTCGTTTTGGGTGCAGCCTCAGCCTTGCTTCCCGTAAATTTCCTGCCCATGACTAATAATACGGGGCAGTTTGGTATCCAGATTGAAATGCCTAAAAATACATCACTGGAGGAAGTAGACTCAGAAGTGAGGAGAGTAGAAGGACTTTTGAAAAGGAATCCAAATGTTTCTTCATTCTCTTCCGGACTCGGTTCTTCTTATACCCCTCAATCAGATGATGTTTTTGATGCTGGAGGTGGATGGATACAGCAGCCGAATATAGCCAATCTGTCCCTAAGCATTAGAAAAAATGCAGATAAAACCAGAATGACCAGCCAATTACAAAAGCAGTTGGATTCTCTTAAAAGTTCAGCGATTTACACGGTAACCGACAAAAGTATCGCGGGGGATGACTCTTTATTAAAAATTAATTTAAATGGGGCGGATAGCCAGACTCTCGAAGAATTATCACGCTCTGTCGGAAATCGCCTAAAGTTGATACCGGGCCTGGCCGTGCAAGGTTTGGCTGATGAAGAAGGAACCGCTTCTCAATATCAACTAACGCTGAACCGAAAAATGATTGAACAAAATGGTTTGAATTTATCAGATATCATGAACAGATTCAAGCTATACACCGCTGAAGGCACAATAGGCGAGATTTCGATCAACCATAATACGTATTCTACTGTCATGCATTTAAAGGGTGTGAACAGTAAAAATGCGCAAGCCCTCACTGAAACAGATCCGGCCCTGCGATTATTAAACCAGATGGGAAACGAATTGTTTAAAAATAAAGAGGGGAGAACGTTTAGGCTAAATCAGCTTGTGGCTGCAGCTCCCATCACAGATGCATCTGTGATACAAGAGAAGGATGGTCATCCTTACGCTGTTATTACGGGAAACATTCTTTCTAGAGATGTAGGGAAAGTAACCAAACAAGTTAAACGTGTACTTAAGGATACTCCGCTTCCAGAAGGTGTTCAGTACTCTTTTGCAGGAGCTCCTGAGCAAGTAAAGGAAATGATTTATGAAATGGCCATAGCTCTCTCATTTTCAATATTGCTCGTTCTGTCGATTATCAGCTGTGTTTTCAGGGGATGGAAGGCACCTCTCACAGTTTTAATTTGTATACCGCTAGCCTTCATTGGATCAGCCGCTGGAATGCTGATCTTCCAGTTAGAATGGAACCTGGCTGCTCTGGTCGGCCTGTTAATGTTAACCGGAATCGTGGTTACAAATGGAATTGTATTAGTAGATAAAATAGAGCGAAATAGGCTGGCAGGACACAGTCTGGAAGAAGCTCTATTACTAGGTACATTATCCAGAATCAGGCCAATCCTCACAACTGCATTAACAACCATTTTAACACTGCTGCCTCTAGCTTTATCGTCCCGAACAGACACCATTATCTCTCAAACACTCGGTATAGTGGTGATTGGAGGATTAATAAGCTCCACCTTTATCAGCTTATTTATGATTCCTATTCTGTATAAATGGCTTCATAAGGACCATGGCCAGAGCAGCGGCGGCTTCGCAGATGACCTGAGTCATAAATTACAAAAAAGCGTTTAGGAGTTTAGGTCCATTGTTTTTGGCTATGGACTAACATGCATACTATCCTTTCGTTAGAAAAAAGAACCGTTCTTTAACACGGTTCTTTTTTCTATAGGTAAAACATTTATAAATATTGAAGTTACATAGAATACACCATTCATCCGGCCTCATACGGTCATTTATGGCCTATCCGCAGTGAATGGGCTAGAATCTGGACCACACTTAGTTTTAAATCATATCTCTCAAAGGTTACATCGTAATGGTTTCTATTTCCTCTTATAATATATGCTCAGCACCTGTTCGAAATGATTTGTTCAACTACAGCACAATTCGGAGTGTGATATTGCATGTTTAATTTTCGGATAAGTAATTTTCTATATTTTTTATTTGAATTTTATTTAAATTATGTAAATTTGTTAAGGTGAAAAATAAACAAATAGGACTACGAATAAGGAATATACCTATTTTTTAATGGTGGATAATATCCCAAAATGTCTATTTTTAGGGCAAATTTACTAACTATAATGATTAATGAGATTAACTATATCCTTATATAAATTTACTAAACTGGCATAGTAAATTAACAGAACAGGAGTACTCTTTAAGTAGATTCAGGAAGGAGTGTAAAAAAGTGAAGAAAAAAGTAAACAAGAAAAAATTGATTGCTGGAGTTGCCTTAAGTACGGTGTTGTTAGGATCTGCCGGTGCTTATGCCGCAAACGATTATGCTTTTGGAAACAGGCTCGTTGGTCCTCAGGCTGACGGCTCCGTATTGACACCTGTCAATCAACTTATCACGCCAGCAGGAAAACAGATTGAATTCGGGGGCAACCCTATTACGGTTGCTGTACATCCAAATGGTAAGACAGCCGCAACGATCGTTGGACGCAATAATTACGGTGGAAAAGGAATTAACATTGTCGATCTTTCGAACGGGAAATTGACTACTAAGGATTTATCCTTAGGCCTCTCTCAAATGTGGGGATTAGCTTATTCTGCGGATGGCAGAGAGCTATATGCAACAGGTTCATCAGGAACAACCGGAAAAGTAGTCGTTATGTCAGTTAGTGAAGATGGAACTCCATCCGTACAAAAAAGCATTAATCTGCCAAAAGCATCTGTCGGCGGAAATATTAATCCACTTGACATAGCGGTTACACAGGATGGTAAGCTTCTAGTTGCCCTGAACCGTGATAACAGCCTTGGAGTTATTGATCCTCAATCAGGTTCTGTAACAAAAGTTGCAGTAGAAAATGCGCCTACAGGTGTATTAGTCAAAGGCAATATAGCTTATGTAACGAACCAGGGCGGACGTGCCGAAAAAGAAGGGGACACAACGGTAAATTCTTCGGGTACAAATGTGGTTGTGGATCCTAAAACAGGTGCCACTTCGACCGGAACGGTATCTGTTATTGACTTGACTACGAATACAGTCAAGAAAACGATCGAAGTGGGTATGCAGCCTGAACGTATGACGCAGTCAGGCCAATACATATTTGTAGCAAATACAAATAGCGACACAGTTTCTGTCATTGATTCCAAAACTAATACGGTCGCACAAACTATAGACATTAAACCATACCCTAAAGCTGCTAAAGGCTCAGCACCAAACGCTGTGAAAGTGGTAGATAACAAATTAATGGTAAGCCTTGGGCGGGATAATGCGATTGCAGTATACGATTGGCATGGACCTGAAAAGACTCCTGAGCTGCAAGGACTTTTGCCGACAGCCTGGTTTCCAGTAGATATTGCTGTTGATTCTGAAAATAAGAAGTTAATCGTCGCTAATGCGGACGGTATTGGTTCCCGTGGACCTGCACGTGATTTAACGATTCAAGGAGTTAAGGTTACCGGGAAATCGTCATATGCTCAAATTGGTTCTCTTTCATTAATCCCATTCCCTTCTGCCGAGGATCTTGCAAAAGGGACCAAGCAGGTTTTTGCCGACAACAACTGGTTTGGTTTAAAGAACCTGAACGCGAAACCTCGTCACAATAAAAAACCGGCGGCTATGCCGGAACGTGTTGGTGAGCCTTCAACAATTAAACATGTATTCTATATTATTAAAGAAAATCGCACTTATGACCAGGTTCTAGGAGATCTAGGTAAAGGAAATGGAGAACCAGCCTTGACTCAGTTCCCAAAAGCAGTGACTCCAAACATTCACAAACTTGCGAGTACCTTCCCGCTCCTTGATAACGTATATACTTCAGGTATTCAATCAGCAAGCGGACACCAATGGGTAATGCAGGGAACAAACACGGACTATGAGGACAAAGAAACAGATTCAGCTAATGTTAGAAGCTATCCTGGAGGAGCCGGGGATCCTATGGCGTATGCACCTACAGGACACTTATGGGATCAAGCAGCAAAAAATAATGTATCTGTGGAAAACTTTGGCGAAGATACAACCGGTTTCACAGGATCAGCACCGTTTGGCACCTGGACGGACTGGTATAAAGATTATCAGATCCTTTCCGGACAGAAAAAGGGCGATCTTCATGTGCCTATAGGAAACTATTCGGCAACGTATGATATTCCAACTCTAGGGCCGATTACCCATAAACCGTTCCCAACCTTTGATACGAATATTCCAGATCAATATCGATTTGAAATATTTAAGCAGCGGTTTGAGGAACACGTCAAAAATAACGATTTACCGGCATTAAACACGATGTGGGTAATGGATGACCATACTGCAGGCAATGCAACAGGTTCTCCTACACCACAGGCAATGGTTGCGGATAATGATCTTGCTATTGGTAAAATCGTTGACCTTATTTCACACAGTCCTTATTGGAAGGACTCTGTAATCTTTATAACTGAAGATGATTCACAGAATGGATTAGACCATGTCGACGGTCATCGTGAGCCTGCTCATGTAATCAGCCCATGGGTAAAAAAGGGAATTACGGACAGCCACTATTGGACGGTTATAAATATGGTACGCAGTATCGAGCAAATACTTGGTCTCCCAGCTATGAACCAAAATGATGCAGCCGCAGAACCGATGAGCGAGCTCTTTACAAACAAGCCAGATTTTTCACCGTATAACTTCGAGCCTAACCAGATACCGCTTGATGCTTTAAACGGACAGCCGAACTCCAATACGGCTGCACTTGCCAATACAGATCAAGTTACACCAGAGACAAAAGAGCTTTCAAAAAAATGGACGGAATGGTCAAACAAGAACAAGCATCAATTCACCGGTAAACATGCTTCTCCGGATGAAGTCAACGCCAACATGCTGAATCATTCTGTCTGGTACGCAACAAAAGGCTTTGATCAACCCTATCCAGGGGATAAACAGCCGCTCAGCCCAGAAGAAGTGCAGAAGCAGCCTGAAAGCAGCGCACCTTCTCCAGCAAATAATTAAATACGTAAAGAAAATCCAAGAGAAAGAGGCTGCTTCCATTATATTTGGAGACAGCCTCTTTATAATACTCCAGAAGAAACTAAGCATTCTTAATTATATAAACAATGACATGAATGCAGGCTTTTTTTCATACTATATTTTGGGGGTGGAAAAATGCCAAGAGCAAGTTACCGAAGTGCAGACGTTGACTTAATGGCAAGGATGATGAGAGCAGAAGCCGAGGGTGAAGGAAAACAGGGAATGTTATATGTCGGAAATGTAATTGTGAATCGTCTTGTAGCAAACTGTTTAGACTTTAGAGGTTTAAGAACAGTTAGGCAAGTTATTTTTCAAGTACAAGGAGGCAATTTTTCCTTTGAAGCAGTTCAAAAAGGGAATGTATTTTATCAAAGAGCAAGAGCTTCTGAAAGAAGATTAGCAAAACAGACTTTGGATTATTGGAGAGACCACCCAGCAAAATATGCTCTTTGGTATTTTAATCCGCATGCACCATGCCCTCCAACATGGTATGGCCAACCTCAAACTGGTCAATTTAAACAACATTGTTTTTATGAACCAAGACCTGGAACGTGTGAAAGTGTTTATAGTGGTTAAGTTTACTCTTTGGGGTAAGCTTTTTAAATATTTACGCAAAATAAAATAAAGCTTTTAGTAATTGTTTTTATTCAAGAAAGCAAAGACTGGAAATATTGAACTTCAACTAATACGGGTACTTTTGTTGAATATCCTAAATGACTGATAACCTGAAAATATGCATGTTTTTATTCGTTTCATGCATGTTATCTTCAAAACCATAGGATGAAAAAAAAAATTATCTCTTCATTTAAATAGAGGGAAAAACCTTGATTTTGCGCGCATCCTGACACCCTTTTGCAAGGTGTCACATTTTCACCTTATTTGCGGCATGATGTAATAATGCCCCTCAACCTTTGATATGACTGAGTAAGATGAGTTGAATGCTAAAATTTTGCTAACTTTGAGGATTTTAACGGAAGTTTCTCATTAGTTCACCGAACTTTTGAGAGGCTTCTTTTTTCATTTCCTGGGTACCGTGGATATACACATTTTTCGTAATTTGATCGTCAGTATGACCTAAACGATCCATGATTTGTTTCGAGAGTGACACCAGCCTCGGGAAGAAGTGACGTGTGTGTGCGTGCATTAGTGAAAAGACGGGAGAAAACCGAAAAAATTAGTTTGAATCTTAATAGGAAAATGTGTAAAATAATCAAGTCTTTGCTAACTGTTAAATGTTTGATGAATTGGAGGGAAATTTATTATGGCAACTCTTATCGAAGAGGAAGAATTACACCCGAAAGTAAAGGCATTTATTACAATCGCTCCTTTTTTAAACGATCTGTTTGCTCAGGATCTATGTATTGGGGTTTCCGATCGGAAGAATATAATAATAAGCGTTGGTTCACCAACTGTTCCTGCACTGGAAAATGGTCAAAGTCTTCAAAAGGGCGACGGATTGTTTGAAGCTGTTTATGATGGGAAACCTCAAAAAATGATATTACCAAAAGAGATATTTGGATTTCCAGTACAGGCAAATACCATTCCCCTTTTGGATGAAACGGGCGAGGTCGTTGGTGCTGTTGGGGTAGCAAGTAGTTTGGAACAGTATAATCGTATATTTGAAATTGCCTCAAGCCTATCCGGTGCCGTTCAACAGGTAAGCGCAACGATTCAAGGAATGGCCGGTTCGGTAGAAAATTTTGCAGAAAATATGCAAAAAATTGTGGAACAATCAAATAATGTACTGCAAAGCGTACAGGAAATTGAGAAAGTGGCTAAAATGGTAAGAGAGGTTTCCGATAGCAGCCAAATTTTAGGCCTAAATGCTTCAATCGAAGCTGCCCGTGCGGGAGACTTTGGTAGAGGTTTCTCAGTAGTGGCTCAAGAGATTCGTAAAATGGCTAGTAACTCAAAAAGTCATACTGAAACGATTAGAAATTCGGTAGTAAACATTAATGATTTGATTTCAAAACTGCACAAATCTGTTTCAGAGAGTAATAGTGAATCAACTAACCAATCTGCCGCCATCGAGGAATTGGCAGCAACGATGGAAGAAATAAGTAAAAATGCTGGCTCTCTTGCGGAGTACGCTGAAAAAATTATAAGAGAATAAAATAATACTAGGGTGAAAGTCTTACAAAGAAGCTTATCAACGAAGCCTTTTTTCTTTTTATATGCACCTTCTGAAGAAGATACTGATCATTTGTTTGATAATTATATTTAATTTTTATTTATTTACTTCATAATTAAAGATATGAACCAAATAATCTTAAGTTGGATAAGCAAGGGAGGTCGAGGCACCTGGCTAACCCGACTAAAACAGTCAGACAAAGAAATATGTAATTCTAATACCTTAATCGGGCACTATTCTTTAAGAAGAAAAAAGGTTGTACTTAAATAAAATGATATTGTGAAGAAATGTACTTAAACTAAAGGGTGCGTTGATCCAGGAAGGATTAGCGGCCTTTTTTGTTGAAATCCTTATTGAACAAACGGGGCAGTTATATTCAACAAAGACGGTTAAGGGAGTAAAATTAGATGACCACTTTTGAGCATAGAAAACAAAATTTAATATACTTTAGGACATCTATGCGACTCTGCATTAATTAATATTAAAAGATTTATAAAAATTCATTACGAAGAACAACCATTTGTTACAACGCTTCAATATACTCCTCAAGCCTTAGATGAGGTTACTTCCCCAGATGCTATTGCGATTTCAAGAATACCTCTATACTTACATTAAATTAAGGTGGAGGAGTGGGAATAATGAAAATCAAAAAGAATTTTAGATTTTGGATTATTATGAAAAAGTCTTTATTGGTTATTGTGGCAATTGCTCTTTTCTGGGTGGTTTTCCATCAGGTTATGATTGTATATGAACAAAAAAAATATCCACCATTAGGGCAATTAGTTGAAGTGGATGGAAAGCACATGCATGTCTATTCAAAGGGTAATGGCGAAAATACCATTGTCTTATTAAGTGGATTGGGTACAGCCGCACCTGTGTTAGATTTTGAACCTTTAATTAATGAGTTGTCAAAGAATAATAAAGTAGTCGTAGTAGAAAATTTCGGATATGGTTGGAGCGATTTGACTAATAAGGAACGAACAGTGGAAAATATTGTAGAAGAAACTAGAACTGCTCTGAAAAAATCAAATATAAAAGGTCCGTATATTCTGATGCCACACTCCATTTCTGGTATTTACAGCATGTATTATGCGAATAAATATCCAAAAGAAGTTAGGGCGGTTATAGGAATTGACCCTACATTGCCAAAGGCTTCTGATTCACATTCTAATTCACATTCTGGTTATTTCCCTAAATTTGCAGGTTATTTAGCACCAATAGGAATTATAAGATTGGTATCATATTTAATTCCAGGCCTTACCTCACCATTAGCGGAGGAAGGAGTTTATTCTAAAGAGAATTTAAAGATGACTAAAGCAATTACTGCTTGGAAATACTTTAACAAAAATATAGTGAACGAAACAAATAATATGGGTAGAAATATTGATAAAACAATTAATATGAGATTTCCATCTGATATGCCAGTCCTATTATTTAATACGGAACAACCTAAAGTAGATGACTTTTATCAGACGGAAAAAAGTAAAATAGTCACTTTAAAGGGGTACCATTATATACATTGGACACGTTATAAAGAAATGAGTAGACAGGTTAATTATTTTACAGAAACATTAGCTGCTATTAATAAAATAAATTGAATTCGCTTAGTTTATCTTAAACCCTCATGTGCGTTTGTTCAAAAAGTGCAGTAGTAGCCTCTTGTGTTTTTACCGAACTCGAATAAAGTTGTTCTTCAACTAACGGAGGACAAACAAAATACAGAACAAAAAGCATTAAAAAAGGCAGGAATTAGCTGCCTATTTTTGTTGCAATTTAATATGTTAATTATAATGTTATTTCGAGTTTTCTCCTTCAAAACGGAACCCGTTAATATTTGATGGCTTCTTTTAAATGTGTATGTTTTTTCTTTGTATAAGGGAGGGGCAATACATTTGTCTCAATTAAGACAACACTTTTATGTCATTAGTCATCAGGGGAGAAAGCCTTTCATGGCGAAAAATAATTCTAGTTTACATAATATTTATTATCGGAAGTTAGATAAAAAACACGTATTTTATCTCACAACCAAAGATTACTTAAAATAATGAGAAATTATAAAAATTTAAGCTTTTGAGATTTTTACCGATACAAATCATGCGGCTGATTTTATTCTATCAGTTTTTGATCTTCAGTCATTATGCATTCGTTCAATCAGATATAAATCAGATTGAACGAATGCATTTTATAATCGATTAGGTTTCAACCAAGAACATCATATTGGGATTGCTAAGGTTAATAAATCCACTGGTTCAGTTTACATAATTCTTTGGTCTTTGTTTTTTAATGAATCCATTTGTTTTATGTATAAATCGGCCGGTTTTTCGGCCATACTTTTTGCAGAAATTCCCTTTTATAGCGCGCAGACTAATCAATTTAATTTAAAATGCTCGGATTTATATGTGAGTTCATTCCCGTTTAATTCAGCTGTTCCCCTTTTGTTCGCATCCTCGTGGATTTGTGAACGAATTTCAGTTTCCTCTGGGAATTGCAGCGCAGGAATCCCGGTTTCATCACTGATAAAGTCTTGATTCATATGTTATTACCTCCTATTTGTAGTATGTATTTTCTCAGGCCGGAGCATTCATGAAAAATGAATGGATTTTTTGCTCTATTCACATTTTTGGAGCCATATATATGAGTAAGTCTTTTAACTGGAACGGCCTTGGGAAACATTTATTCAGGAGGATTAACAGTATGGATTGTATAGGCGGCTTCTTATGTCCTGATGCTTATAACTTAGCTAAACCAGTTGGAATAATTGAAAACAAGAAAATGATCCTGGACGCACACGGACTCTTAAAACCGGATCAAATGGAAGTGAACGGTATTGACTGCCGGCTTTTATCTGTATTCTGCACATCTCTTTCGGATGAATATGAAGGATTTATTGTGGTATATGATTATGAAAAGTTTTGTGCGGATCCAGAGCTTATGGAAGCCATCATCTGGCATGAAATCGGACATTTGATCAATCCTGTGAACCTTGATTCAGTTGATATTGATGCGGAAATTGCCTGTGATAAAATGGCTTATGATAACGCTGGGGTTAATGGGATTGTCACGCTGCTCAATAAGACCATTGAACTTGGTAAACAGCTTGGAAACACTCTGCTGATTGAGATTTCGAACAAACGGCTGTCTGCTATCTTAAATTTATAATAAAATGCAGGAGTAAAAAGAACCCGCCAATAACTTAGCGGGTTCTTACTTATTTAGTGCATTGCTTGGACGATATAATTAACTAAGAATAAGGCCGCAATGATATATAATGGCGCACTGACCTCTTTCCCCCTGCCTGTCAGCAGCTTGATCAGCGGATAAGTGATAAATCCAAGCGCCAGTCCGTCTACGATGCTGTATGTGAGCGGAATGAACACGATGATGACAAAGGCGGGAAAGCTTTCCGTCAGGTCATCGAGGTTGATTCCCCGGATACTCTGCAGCATCAGAGCCCCGATCAATACAAGGACAGGAGATATGGCGCTGTCTGGAATCACTTTAATTAAAGGGATGATTAACAGAGACAGCAAGAATAAGAATCCTGTTACGATGGATGTAAGTCCTGTCCTCCCTCCTGCTGCGATTCCAGCTGTTGCCTCAACGGTGGCTACGGTCGGGCTGGATCCAAATATCCCGCTCAATAAAACCGAAATGGATGTAGCCTGAATGCCCTTTTTGTATTTTTCCGGATGTTCAGCAAGTCTTGTCTGGCTGTATACTAGGCCGATGTTCTCAAAAATGACGACCATGGCAAGCGAAAAAGCAGCAAACCAAAATGTAATGGATCCAATGCTTGAAAAAGAGAAAGATCCAAACACATGTTTGTACTCCCCGAAAGATGGCACACTCCAGTGAACATCACTCACATCCACCAACCCAAAGGCAAAAGCAATAATGGTATTGATGATGATACTGATTAAGATATTTCCTGGTATGTTCCGGATGAACAATGTCACTGTAATGATGATGCCGATCATTGTTGCGAGTACGGCGGGATCAGACAGGCTGCCCAGGGATACCAGGGTATCTTTATTAGCTGCAATCACTCCTGTCTTTTGCAGCCCGATCATGGTTAAAAGGATTCCGATCCCAACTGTAAGCCCCTCTTTTAACGAGTGAGGGATCGCATTGGAAATGGATGCTGCAAGCGGTGTAAAGGCAATGATCATAAAAAGGATTCCTGTAACCGCGACAACCGCAAGTGCTTCCTGCCATGACAGCCCCGTTTTTTGTACGAGCGTATACGCGAGCATGACGTTAATGCCCATGCCGGGGGCCAAAATCAGCGGAGCATTGCTCCATAAGCCGACTAAGAAGCAGCTCGCCACACAGGTTAAAATAGTACCGATGATAGCAGATTCATACGGCAGACCTGCATCGGCCATGATGGCTGAATTCACAGCTGCGATGTACACGATGGTGATAAAGGAAATCAGTCCTGCCATGACTTCCTTCCAGACCGTCGTTCCATGCTGTTCTAATTTGAAGAATTTGTTCATCGATGTAAAACCCCATAATTCATTCATTTTTTTCTACTAAAGTATGGTAGCATATACTATGCCTATATCTAAAATATCTAAAAAATATATTTTTCATATGTAAAACATATAGACTGAATGGAGAAAGTCATGGACATCAGACAATTGAGATACTTTATTGCCATTGTGGAGGAAGGATCCATTTCGGCTGCCTCCCGCAGGCTTCATATTGCCCAGCCGCCGCTGAGCCAGCAGCTCAAGCAGATGGAGGAGGAGCTAGGAGTTATTTTGCTCGAAAGATCAGGAAAAAAACCTGAAATCACGGAAGCCGGACATGCGCTGTACAAACATGCGGTTAAAATGACATCCCTTATGTCAGAGGGGGTCCAGGAAATTAAGGAAATCGGCCAGGGAATCCAGGGACAGCTGCACATCGGGGTCAATACGCTCTCCTCCTATTCCCTTTCCCGTTATCTGCTGGAGTTCAAAGAGAGATATCCAAACGTGACCTATAAAATCATTCAAAGTGATTCGCCGCATCTGGGAAAATTGATTGAAAGCCGGCAGCTGGATCTGGCCATCGTACGGGTGGGAACCCAGGATGAGCATTTTCATTATAAAGTGTTGGAAAGAGACTATTTTGCTGCCATATTTCCTAAAGGCAGTGAGTTTGGGACCGATAGTATGGATATTAGGCAGGCGTCTTCCCACCCGCTGATTCTGCCGAGTGTAGAAGGACTGGGCATTCATTCGATGATCATGAAGGAATTTAAAAGGCTCGGGCTGAAGCCGGAGATTATCGGGGAATGCTCGGATATGGCCCTTCTTTTGCAGCTGGTGTCTTCAGGATTCGGTACTTCCATTGTTCCTAAATCAGTATTGGATGTCCATCCAGGAATACCGGTTACCCATGCAGAACTGACAAATACACGGCTGGAATCTGCAGCGGCTGCTGTCTGGCCTAAACACCGGTATCTTTCAAAGGCTGCTGAACGGTTTATCAGCCTGCTTTAAATCCTTAAATTTAAAAAACTCCTGACCGCTTGGCGGCAGGAGTTTTATGATTTCAATCAGACAAGAACATGACCCAGTACTTGATCAGGGGAAGCGCCTTTTTCGAGTGTTCGGGGAGCTGTATGGACTGATTCAGGATATTTGATTCCAAGGCCAGTATTTAAGCAGATAACCTTCTCCCCTTCTTTTATCCATCCGCTTTCTCTAAGGGAAGCTGCTGCAGCAAATGTCGCAGCGCCTTCAGGACAGATAAAGCTTCCTTCAAGCTCTGCCACCGATTTTTGATATGTGCTGATGTCTGTTTCCGTTACAGCAACTGCACAGCCCTCTGTCTTGTAGATCGCTTCAAGAACAAGGAAGTCACCGATGGCTTTAGGTACATTGATCCCGAAGGCCGCAGTATAAGAGTCCTGCCAGAATTCAGATTCTGTTTTCTTTTCTTCCCAGGCTTTCACGATAGGCGCGCAGCCTTCTGCCTGTACAGCTACAAGTCTTGGCACCTTATCTTCTTTGATCCAGCCCAATGAAATCCATTCCTGGATGGCTTTGTATATGCCGATCAGGCCGACGCCTCCCCCGGTTGGATAGAGAATCACATCCGGAATGCTGTCTCCGAATTGTTCAAGGATTTCATGGCCCATCGTTTTCTTGCCTTCGATCCGATAAGGCTCTTTAAGGGTTGACGCATCATAAAAGCCCTGTTCCTTCACCAGGCCGCCGACAATCGCCCCGGCATCGCTGATTAATCCGTCCACAAGGTAAAGATGTGAACCCGATACCGCTACTTCTTTCCTTGTGATTTCAGGAGCATCCACCGGCATGATGATATAAGATTCGATGCCGGCACGTGCTGAATATAAACTCCATGCTGCACCTGCGTTTCCGTTGGTAGGCATGGCAAGCTGTTTCACACCAAGCTCCTTCGCTTTTGAAATACCGACTGCCGCCCCTCTCGCCTTGAATGAACCGGATGGGATCATCCCTTCATCCTTCATATACAGTCCTGGGATGCCAAGTTTTTTCCCTAAAGTGTTCATAGCGATAAGCGGGCTCATCCCTTCTCCGAGCGTTATCACATTCTCAGGATCTCTGACAGGAAGAAGCTGGTGATACCTCCACAGGTCATTTCTGCTTGTATCGAAGACTTCTTCTTTTTTCTTGCCCTTTAATGAAGATAAATCATATTCAACCAGCAGCGGAGAGCCGCAGGAGCATAATTGATTCAGCTGGGTATCATCGTATTCTGAACCGCATTTCGGGCATGTTAAATGGCTGATAGAACTATATGACAATGAAATTCCCTCCATATATACGTGGTTGGTAATGGTATTTAATAATGAATTCAGTATAATCCTTATATTCTGATAAGTCAACTAGGAATTAAATAATGAATGATGGAAGCTAGTATGATCATTTCTTGTCTTTCTGAAGAAGTATATTACAAGTTTATTACGAATAAAGAGCGGAGAATCATAGGGTAAGATATTTTGTAAATTATAGTCATTTTAGGATTTTTTTCTAAAAATGTTGAAAAACCTGGAATTAACCGGGACAAAAAGTGTCATTTTATTCCTTTAAGCCGTAAATTTCCCTAATGTTCTACTTTTTAACTTAGACTTTTTACCTATATTTTGTAATTGTATTGTAACAAAAATTAAGGTTTTTTGTCATAGTGTTTTAGTATTATTAAACAAGTCAAAGATATAAGGAATATTTAGGGGGAAATAGAATTAACATGAAAAAATTTATTGCAACTGCTGCTATTGCTTCAGCCGTTATGTTATCGCCACTTCAAGCATTCGCCAATATCGGAGATGTAACCCTTACACCTGGACAGACACATTCGGATGTTTTACAGCTGCAGGCGTTACTGAAAGCTAAATCCTATTTCAGCTATACCGGATCTTTTACGACCTATTACGGTTCATATACAACAGATGGAGTAAAAAGATTTCAAAAAGCAAAGGGCTTGACCGCTGATGGAATCGCTGGACGAAGTACATTCAATGCCCTTGGAGTTTATAACGTTGATACTGCCAGATTGATAAACTACGCCAAGAAGTTCATTGGCACGCCATATGTCTGGGGAGGTACTTCCCCATCTGGATTTGACTGCTCCGGCTTCATTTATTATGTGTTTAAAGAACAGGGAATTTACCTTCCCAGGACTTCATCTACCTTATACACAAATGTTGGGCTGAAGGTTTCATCGCCATCTCCTGGAGACCTGGTATTTTTCAATACCTCCGGTTCTGGTGTTTCCCACGTAGGCATTTACATTGGAAACAATGAATTTATCAGTGCAGAATCTTCAGGTGTGAAAGTTTCATCATTAACCAATACCTATTGGGGACCAAGATATTTAGGAGCTAGAACTCTATAAAAAGCAATAGCATAAAAAAGAGCATGGAGAGATTTATCTCGATGCTCTTTAACGTATATGATTCTAGGATTCTTTTTTTCTTAAAACGGCGCGGACCGGGCTGCCATCGCTTCCTTGGATAGGCAGAGGCAGTGCGGCCAGCTCATAGATCCCTTCTTCCACATGGTCTAAGACCAATCCCTCCAGTATATGAATGCCCCTGCTGCTTAAAGTATGATGGGCAGGAAGAGGTTTGCTGTCCAGAAGATCCACGGACGGCAGGTCAAGACCGAGAAGCTTCACCCCCTGTTCGGCGAGATAAGCGGCTGCATCCTGTTCGACCGGCGGAATGGATGCCGGGAATACATTCTTGTCCTTATGTGCCATCGTGCGGATCAGAAGCCTCTCAGCCCCTGTTATATCTTTTGTTTTTAACTCCCTGGCTCCGATACTTTTAACATCGGAAAGATGAATGACTTTCGCTTCCCCGATATAAATATTGATATCCAGCTCGTGCACCTTCCTGCCCTCATTATCAAAGTGAAAAGGTGCATCAATATGTGTCCCTGTATGAGTGCTCATCTCCACACGCCCAACATTGACAGACCCGCTTTCTTCATAGGGCCAGGATACCTTGTAGGAAAACGGCGTATCTCCCGGCCATACAGGCATTCCGTTTTTTAAAGGCTGTGAAATATCCATCCATTTATTCATGATTTCCCTCCTTCTTACAGCTTGGTCCTTAAACTCCAGAGCTCAGGAAAAAACTGATGATCCAGAACCTTTTTCAAATACGTTACACCTGATGAACCGCCAGTGCCCGTTTTATGGCCGATGATCCGTTCCACCGTCGTCATATGGTTAAAGCGCCAGATTTGCTGCTGGCTCCCGATATCGACCAGTTTTTCCGCCAGCTCATACAAATCCCAGTACCGCTCTACATTCCGGTACACTTCAATCCAGGCATTTTCTACGCTTTCATCCGGCTTATAGGCCTCTGACAAGTCTCTTGATAAGCATCCGGGATCCACCTTCAGCCCATGTGATGAGAGGGCGGCAATGGATACATCATATAAACTTGGCTCATGAAGAGCTTCTTCAAGCATTGTGTACAGGAGCTTATCATGCTTATATACCTGGATGGCATGTATATTTTTATAGCCGAGAGCAAATTCGATCAATCGATATTGGTAGGATTGGAATCCCGAGGAACTGCCGAGCTTTCCCCGGAATTCCAGGTATTCAGCCGGTGTCAGGGTCGACAGGACACTCCAGGACTGGATCAGCTGCTGCTGAATCCGCGATACCCTGGACAGCATTTTAAACGCAGATTCCAGATCATCCTTTTGGATGGATGCCCTGGCTGAGTTGATCTCATGCAGCATGAGCTTCATCCAAAGCTCGCTTACCTGGTGAATGATGATAAAAAGCATTTCGTCATGATGGCCGGAAAGAAGGCGCTGGCTGTCCAGGATTTTCTCCAGGTTCAGATATTCTCCATAAGATAATGAAGCTTTGAAATCAGTATGTATCCCGTTTTCCCATACCGGGCTGGGTAGCTCTTTTTCCATTGCCTTAAAAGTCCCCTTCCTTATATATGAATACGCTTTCTATTTTGGTGGAATCCCGCTGTTTCGTCAACCGAATACATAAAGAAGCAGGATCCCTGTGCAAGGATCCTGCTTCTGAAAATACTACAGGGCAGCTTGAACCGCTGAAACGGTGAAGAGTGCTTCTGAATTCTTTTCGGTCATTTTATCAAGCTGTTCTTCCGTGACTCCTTTTTCCTTTAGTACAGGCAGGATGTTGTCAAATAAGTGGAACGGATGCCAGTTCTGCATAATCTGCGCCAGCTGATCCGGCATAACTGGCGGCCGGCCAAGCCAGATATTGACGGAATCATGAGATAAGAGGATCTGATCTTCATAGCCTGCTTCCAATAAAGCCAGAAGCGTTTTAATCCGCTCCTCATCAGGCGGCGCCCCGACCATTCCCTGAATGCCAAAACGATCAAAGCCGATCCGGACGCCCATATCCATCACTTCTTTATGATAAGCTGGATTGGTATTTCCGCACATATGGCCGATGATGATTTTATCAGGATCGGCTCCCAGCTCCAAAAGCATCTTCGCCTGTTCCACTCCCATTGTCCCTTCCTGGGTATGAGTAAGGAGGACAATGCCCGTATCCTGCTGAATCCTGGCGGCCGCTCGGAAGAACATTTTCTCATAGTCCGTAATGACATCCTTACTCGAAGCCAGTTTGATGATTCCAGGCTTGATTCCTGTACCTTCGATGCCCTCAGTGATTTCCGCTCTGAACATTTCATAAATATCCTGTTCTGCGGTTCCGAGTGCCTGCCTGAATTTGAAGTAGGGAGTAGCACCCTCTCCTTCATAATAATATCCTGTAGCGCAAATGATCTGGAGTCCAGTCGCCTGGGAAATCCGCTTTAAAAATAAGGGATTGCGTCCGCATTCATTCGGAGTAGGATCCACGACGGTTTTTACTCCAAGCTTCATCAGCTTATGGGCAATGTCAATAGAAGTCCGGAGAGCTTCTTCTTCATCAAAGCCTCCCAGGGTGCTGTCTCCCTGGAATCCTGGGTATCCAAAAATAAAGTGCTCGTGAATCAATGTTTTTCCTAAATCCTTTGCCTCGATATGGCCTGTTACGGTTTCTGCCATTTATTCCACCGCCCCTATTTTAGTTCCTTCTTCCTCCTGAAGCTTCCGCCAAAGAATTTTGCCGCTGGCTGTTGTCGGGAATGAATTCCTGAACTCAATCACCCGCGGATATTTATAAGCCGCCATTTTTTCTTTGGCCCATTCAATAATATCTTCCTCTTTCACCGTATCCGGATAATTCTCTTTTAGTATGATAAAGGCTTTAACCGTTTCTCCCCTTTTCGGATCAGGAATGCCTACAACACATGCCTGCTCAACCGCAGGGTGATGATAAAGGAAGGATTCCACTTCTGTAGGCCAAACCTTGTATCCTGAGGCATTAATCATACGCTTCACACGATCTACCATGAAATAATAGCCCTCTTCATCGAAGCGGCCTATATCGCCTGTACGGAAAAACCTTTTTCCATCCCTTTCAAAAAAGGATTGCCCGGTTTCTTCGGGCCGTTCGAAATATCCTTTAAATACCTGTGGTCCGCTGACCACGATTTCCCCGGCTACCCCTGCAGCAAGCTCTTTCATGGTGGCTGGATCGATGATGCGTGCATCGACATCAAAAGAGGGAATTCCCAGGCACTGCATTTTGGGACGGTCTGGAGGGTTGAAATGCGTATGAGAAATGGTTTCTGAAAGCCCGTAGCCCTCCACATATCTAAGGCCGGTTTTCTCCAGCAGCTTTTCCCCGACTGCCTGCGGAAGAGCCGCACCTCCTCCTGCAATGCTCGAAAGCGATGAAATGTTGTAGCTATCGAGGTTCGGATTGGCAAGAAAATCAATGACCATGGTACTGATATTCACCCAGTGCGTGCACCTTTTGGTTTCCATCAAAGATGCCGCTGTATTCCGGTCCCATCTCGTCATCATTACCATGGATGAACCGGCTAATATAGGCGCATGCATACTGTGCAGCATGCCGGTTACATGGAATAAAGGGAGCGATGTAAGATGAACGGAATCAGAGGTTGAATTCATCCAATGAACAGCACCTATGGCGTTGGCCTGGACCGTCCTGTTCGTATGGATGCAGCCCTTTGGAAGGCCCGTTGTGCCAGATGTATAGGGAAGGACCGCGATATCATCACATTCCCCTTCAAAAGGGCCGGGAGAAAGGTCTGCCTCCAAAATATCTCTCCATACATGAATTCCTTCTATCTTTTCCCCCCGATCCTGTATCATCTGTGCTTCTTTTGGCAGGGAAACCTCTGTTTTTTCCGGAAGGGTATACTCTGAATACGCGGCCACAGCCAGATCATCCAGAGACGTGTCCTTTAGCAGAGGAAAAACGGTATCCAGCAGCTCATGGCCGATGATTCCAGTCCTGATGCCGCAGTCTTTAATATAAAACTCCAATTCATTCGACGTATTCATTGGATTGATCGGGACGACAACAGCCCGTATCCGTAAGATGGCGTAAAAAGAGATCAAAAACTGGGGCGAATTCTGCATAAATAATAAAACACGGTCCCCTTGTTTAACATGAAGGATCTGTTCTAAATAGCCGGCAAGCTTCTCCGCATCATTCAGGAGCTGTCTGTAAGTGAAATCGGCTCCGTAAAAATGAAGGGCAGATTTTTCGGGATAGCGGCGCGCGCTGACCAGCAAATTATCAAAAAGAGGTGTTTCAGGTACAGTCAGACTTTTTGTAAGCCGTTTGGGCCAATACGGATAATGCCTCGTATTCATGGTTATTCCTCCTGCAATTAAATTCAAGGTCTAATGCATGGGGCGGAACGAAGGAAGTCATCTTCCTGTAAATGCAGGACGCCTCTTTTCCTTGAATGCCTGCACCCCTTCCTGATGATCCTCGGTTGCGGTCATGAGTGTCTGGGTGATCCGTTCCTGCTCTAAAATCTCCTCAAGGCTCGAGGTAAAGGAGCGGTCGATCAGCTTCTTCATCATGGCATAGGCCCTGCCTGGACCGCGTGCAAGCCTGGAAGCATGCTCCGTCACTTTTTCCTCAAGGCTCTCAAGCGGAAAGAGTCCATTGACAACGCCAAGCTCATACAGCCGGGTAGCAGGGATCGGCTCTCCGCTGAAGAAAAATTGTTTGGCAAGATGAGGTCCTAGTAAGCGCGGAAGAAAATAAGAGCCTCCGCCATCTGAAATCAATCCAACCTGCGAGAAGCTTAAAGCGAATTTGCTGTCTTCAGCAGCAAGAATTAAATCGCATGCAAGCGCCAGATTAAAGCCCGCTCCTGCCGCAAAGCCGTGGACAGCAGCAATTACCGGCTTTTCACAATTCCGGATAGCAAGAATGCATTCATTCAATCCGCCGATATGTTCATAGACATCTGCGGGACCGGCCGTCCCCATCGTTTTCACGTCTCCCCCTGCGCTGAATGAGCGCCCTGAGCCGGAAAGGATGACGGCCCGTACCCCAGGATTATGGCTGGCATGGTTAACCGCATCCTTCAGTCCTGTTATCATTTCCGGGCTGAAGGCATTCAGGCTTTCCGGACGGTTCAGCTTTAGGTGCAGAATACGGTCATTCAATTCTGATAGTAAGTGCTCCTGGTTCATGTTTTAACCTTCTTTCATATAGGATGGATTTTTCATTTAATGAGCACCTTCATGCTCTGTGAAATAATGGTCTGCGATTTCCCTGTTCCTCTTGAAAGCGCTTCCTTCAGGTGCGAAGCGGCAACATGCCTTCATCACCAGCTTAGTGAGACCTTCTGCGTCTGGGTCAGGGGCAAGCTGCGAAATAAGGATTCTTGTATGGCGTTCTGCTTCCCACATCGCTTCATCCAGAAACGAACGGGCAAGATCCATTTTTATTTTTTCCTTCTCTTCCCCGTTTTCCTGAACAGCCTTAAGAGTCCGGTATACGGCAGATTCAGCCCCATACAGGGAAATGGCAAGATCTGCAAGCCTCATCAGTGTTTCCTGTTCCTCCATCAGCTCCGCACCATGTGCCTTTAAAGCCAGCCCGGAAGACACGATAAACAAATGGCGGATCGTATCGACCGCTTCTCTTTCTTTAAACAGCAGTCCAGAATCCTTCACACTCCTTTCCTTTAGTGAGCGGAGGGAAGCTGATACGAGCTCCTCAAGGTTCCATTCTCCCTTCTGCACTCTTCGGTAAAAGAGGGTTGGAATCAAAAGGCGGTTGATTTCATTTGTTCCTTCAAAAATGCGATTGATTCTTGAGTCCCTGTACATCTGTTCAATGTTATATTCCTTTATAAATCCCGCACCACCATGCAGCTGGAGAGCTTCGTCTACCGAATAATCGAGGGTTTCGGAGCCGAGCACCTTGCAGATGGCACATTCAAGCGCATATTCACTGAGGGAGGTTGCGGCAGCTTTTGAATCGAAAGAATCATACAGGCCCCCCAGGACATCTTCTAGAAGGCCGGCTGTCCGGTACTGCACCGATTCAGAAGCATAAATAACAGATGCCATCCTGGCGACCTTTTCTTTGGTGGCCGGGAAATCTGCTATTCTTTTATTGAATTGCCTTCGTTCCTGGGTAAACTGAAGCACCTTCTTCAAGCTGTATTTTGCAGCTCCCATGCACGCAGAACCCAGATTGAAGCGTCCAAGATTCAGCACATTCAGGGCGATCACATGTCCTCTGCCGATTTCCCCAAGCAGGTTTTCAACAGGCACCAGGCAGTCTTCAAGTATGACAGAACGTGTAGATGAGCCTTTAATTCCCATTTTCTTTTCCTCCGGACCAAGTGAAAGTCCCGGGAAATCCTTTTCGACTATAAATGCGGTGAATTTGGTGCCATCCACCTTGGCATAGACGATGAACGTATCCGAAAATACAGCATTGGTAATATAAATTTTCGTACCATTCAGGATATAATGGGTGCCGCTGCCATTAAGGGTGGCTGTTGTCTGTGAGGCAAGGGCGTCTGAACCTGCATTGGGCTCTGTCAGGCAGTAGGCGCCAAGGAATTCGCCGCTTGCCATTTTCGGAAGATATTTCTCCTTTTGTTCAGGAGTGCCGAAATAGGTAATCGGGAGTGTAGCGATGCAGGTATGATTGGAATGGGCCACTCCATATCCGCTTGACGGGCCGATCATTTCCCCGACAATCGCTTTTGTGATCTTATCAAGGCCAAGACCGCCGTACTCCTGCGGAATACTGTGGGCCAATAGACCAAGCTCTCCCGCTTTCCTCAGCTTTTTGACGATCAAATCAAAATCCTGATTTTCGATCTCTTCTTTAATAGGGATGATTTCTTTTTCTAAAAACTGTCTGGCGGTTTTCCCGATCATTTTATGCTCGGAAGTGAAGTCTTCCGGGGTAAATAGATCATCCAGTGAAGGCTTTGAGACTAGAAAGGCTGCTCCGCCGATTCCTGATTTGATTTGCTGCATTCTTCATCCTCCTTATGTTTTATGGTGAAGCAGAGGGCTTTCGTCTAATGATTCTTCCATCCTGCAGGACCGGTACTGTGTCAAGGGCTCCTGAGTACGAGGCAAGTTCTAAATCAGCCGAGAGGCCATGTGTCTTCAGCATGGTTCCTACACGGGACCTTTGCAGAATCTCCAGGGGCTTTTCTTTATTCCCCCTATAGAAAAGGCATGCCGCCTGTGCAGCATCGCTTACTTCAGTGTTTTCAGGCGAGAGAGCGGCGAGACAGTCAATGAAATGACCTGCCCCATAAAAGTCCTCCAGTGATAATTCACCGGAATTTCCCGAACAGATGAGAACAAGGGTAGTATCCGGAGAGCATTCCTGGAACACTTCACGGGCTGCTGCGGGATTGTTCAGCAGGCAGGAAATAAAGACTTTTTCTGCCGCCGCCGCCTTCTTTAATGCCACCGTTCCATTGGTCGTTGAAAGGACCAGCGTTTTTCCCTTCACCGAATCCCTGAGCATGAACGGGCTTGGGTAATGGAAGCCGCTGATGGGTTTGGCATCATATTCTCCCGCCAGGACCTTCTCTTCTGGGAGGAAGGCGGCAATTCTAAGCGCTTCCTCCCTGTTCTCGGCAGGAATGACCGCTAAAGCCCCGTCACCCAGGGCTGCAGTGATGGTCGTAGTGGCCAGGAGAACATCAAATACAACCGCGATCTTCCTGCCACTCTTGAGCTTTTCTTCCTGCACCTCTTCTTTTGTCATGAGCAGGTGGATTTTCATGGCTTCCCCTCCCGGTCCGCATCAGCCTGCGATCTCCGCTGCATGGGCAATCAGACTCTTTACAAATGTATCAAAATGGGCAAAACGCGGATCCTGTGTCTGGCCTTTCTTGTATCTGTAAAATATCTGCTGAGCGATGACCGCGAGCTTAAAATAAGCAAAGGTCAGGTAAAAATTCATGTGGGTGATATCTCTGCCGCTTTTTTTGGCATATTCCTCCATGAATTGCTGCCGGGTCATAAAGCCTTCCATGACCGTGACAGGCGGTTTTCCAAGACCGGTTTTAAGGAGCGGCGGATCATGCTCCTCTGTCCAGTAGCTCATGGCTGCCCCCAGGTCGGCCAGCGGATCTCCAACCGTGGACATTTCCCAATCAAATAATCCGGTCATTTCCGTCAGGCTTTCATTGAACATGGCGTTATTCAATTTAAAATCATAATGGATCAGGGACGATTCGGAAGCTGCAGGGATATGGCCGACAAGCCAGGTTGTAAGTTTTTCTACTTCCTGGATATTTTCTGTCTGCGCTTTCTGATACCGGGAAACCCAGCCATGCACCTGGCGTTCCATGAATCCTTCCGGCCTGCTTATGTCTAAAAGCCGGGTTTTTTGATAGTCAAGATCATGAAGCTCCACGAGACGGTCCACCATCAGGCTTGAGATCCGCCTGCAAAGCTTGCGGTCCACCTTTATTCCCTCCGGAAAAGCAGAGTCGATGACGACTCCCTGTTTGCGCTCCATTAAAAGAAAAGGACTTCCTGTGATTTTTGGATTTTCGCTGAATAAAATGGGCACTGGTGCGGGGCCGAATAACGGATGCACCTCGTGTAAGATAAAGAATTCCCGCTGCATATCATGGGCCTTGGGGGCAACCGGTCCGAGAGGAGGGCGTCTCAGCACGGCCTGCCAATTCCCAATCGACAGCTCATAAGTCAAATTGGAATGGCCGGCCGAAAATTGCCGTATCTCAAGACTCCCATCTGGGAGACCAGGGACATGCGAATGAAGGAACTCCTCCAGGAGGGGGATGTTCAGTTCCTCTCCCTTCCGGACCAATATGGTCTGGCTCAATGCCTGATCCGGCATACAATCTCCTCCTTTTTAAAGAAAATTCAGATATCAAGTGATAGAGACGTTCTCCTCTAAAGCAGACTTCAGTAAAGGAGGAAGCACTTCGCTTTTTTGTGTTTCAAAATTGAAATATACGATGACCGCCATACCTTTCGCGATCAGCTCTCCGGTCTGGGCGCAGGTGATCTCATGCTCGATTTGGAAGCTTTTCGTGCCAATTTTTGAAACATAGGTCTTGATTGATAAAATTTGATTGAAATACCCCTGACTGACAAAATCGCATTTTGTCGAGGCGAGGATGAAGCTCCAATCCTTCACATCCATGCTGTAGCCCAGAAGTTCAAAAAATTTAATGCGTGCTTCCTCCAGATAAATAAAATAGCTCGTATTGTTTATATGGCCCAGTGCATCTGTTTCACAGAAGCGGACCGTAACCTGTGTCTCCTGCATGCTGTGCCTCCTTATTTGTTCTGGAATACGGGTTTTCTCTTTTCAATGAAGGCCTGGACGCCTTCTTTGATATCCTCGGTCTTAAAGATATCGGTAAACAACTGCGCTTCGAGTTCGAGGCCTTCTTGCAGGCTCCTGTCGAGCCCTTTATTTACTGCCCTTTTGATTCTGGAAAGGGACTGCAGGGAATGGCGGGCACATCTTTCGGCCAGCCTCTTCGCATGAAGCAGTCCTTCTCCTGTGGGAACCACTTTGTTGACAAGTCCGAGGGATAAGGCAGCTTCGGCATCAACAGGGTCGCCTGTATACATCAGTTCCTTTGCCTTTGGTGCGCCGATTAATCGTGGCAGCCTCTGGGTTCCGCCGCCGCCGGGAAATAACCCGAGCTTCACTTCAGGGAGCCCGATCTGGGCATGCTGCTCGGCAATGCGCATGTCCATGGCAAGGGAGAGCTCGCATCCGCCCCCGAAAGTCATCCCGTTCAGGACGGCGATGGTCGGCTTTGGAAATTGTTCAATATAAGTCAGAACCTCGTGGGTTTCCATAACAGAACCAAGCATCTCGGGATTGTACATGAGTTCAGGGAATTCCTTGATATCAGCGCCCGCAGCAAATGCTTTTTCCCCAGATCCTGTCACAATGACAGCCGTTGTTTCTCCATCTCCTTCAAGCTCTGTAAAGGCTTCCCTCAAGCTGAGGAAAACTGCTTTGCTGAGCACATTCAGAGGCGGGTTTTGGATGGTGATGACAGCTATATGATTGTCTTTTTCCACAGAGACAAATTGCGGCATATCTATTTCACTCCCTGTCCTTCATAGTCATACCAGCCTTTACCTGTCTTTCTTCCGAGTTCTCCTTTTTTCATCTTTTCCTCAAGGCAGGAATAAGGTTTATCTTCGGGATTTCCGGTTTCCTTATACCGCTGCTCCATGACGAAATAGCCTACATCAATACCGGAAAGATCCATGAGTTCGAATGGGCCGATCGGGTGACCCAGTGCCTTGCGGCAAATTGAATCGATATCCTTGAAATCGGCAATTCCCTGCTCGTAAAGATAGACCGCCTCCTTTTGGAGGGCACCGAGGATACGGTTTGCGACGAAGCCGGAAACTTCCTTGTGCAGCAAAAATGCAGTGCGGTTGATTCTCCTGCAGACATCCATGGCTGCCTGGGAAGTTTCTTCAGAGGTTTTTTGGCTTTTAACAACCTCCACACAATCCATCACAAGAGGCGGGAAGAAAAAGTGCATGTTGATGAATTTATCAGGGCGGTCTGTCACATCAGCCAGCAGGCTATTGACAATTGTTGAGCTGTTGGTAGCAAAGATGGCATGAGGAGAAGCCAGCTTATCAAGCTTAGAAAATACGTCTCTCTTAATCTCTATCTTTTCTACTACCGCCTCAATAATAAGATCCGCTCCTGCAGCCGCTTCCTCCAGACTCGCTGTAAAACGAAGCCTATGGAAGGCCTTTGCTGCTTCTTCCTCTGAAATCTTTCCTTTCTGGACCCATCTTGCCATGATGGCTTCCAGTTTTTCTTTCGCTTTAGCGAGCGCTTCGTCCTGAAGGTCCTGTATGACGGTCTCATAGCCTCCCAATGCGCAGAGCATCGCGATCTGATGTCCCATCTGGCCTGCGCCGATAACGGAAATATTCTTTATCTCTGACATTCTTCTTCCTCCTATACTGACCGGTTGGTATGTTTTCTTTTTGATGGGAGGGAAGAGCTGGATGGCCTCCCTCCTGCCATTATTCAATTCCATGTAAGATCATATTGGTAAAGGCGGCCGCCACATCCCTCGGTTTTTCAGTGCCTTCAGGGTTGTACCATTGATAGCTCCAGTTGATAATCCCCAAAATGCCGAATGCAATGATTGGTATATTGAGCTCAGGACTGAATTCGCCTTTTTGCACACCTTCCTTTAGCAGCCTTTCAATATTAAAGCGGAATTGATCCCTTTTTTCTGTGATCGTTTCATAATTTTCCTGATTCAGATGCCGTATTTCCCTGAAGAACACCTTGGCGCTTGCACCATGGTCCTTAATTTCAGTAATTAATAAATGAACCATTTCAAACAGCTTGTCCTTCCCGGTTTTGGAATCATCCTGCAGGATCATTTCCTGACGTTTGACGAGATCATCGATATATCCCTGATGGATATCCTTTAAAAGCTCTTCTTTACTGGGAAAATAGTAATAAAAGCTTCCTTTTGTCACACCTACAGCTTCCACAATATCCTGTATGGATGTGGTGCTGAAGCCCTTTTTCTCAAAAAGGCGGATTGCTGCAGCAGTCAATTTATCTTTCATTGGAGATCCCCGCAATCTATGTAAAGTCAGCTAGAATTATACCACATGAAGGTCCTCTCCTTTTGGTTATGAAATCATGGTGTGCGGACTTCCTCGCGAAGCGCCCTTCTGAGGATTTTACCGACACTTGTTTTGGGCAGAGAATCCCTGAATTCAACCAGTGCAGGCACCTTATACGCTGCAAGGTTGATCCGGCAGAAATTCTTGATCTCGATTTCGGTGGCTGTTTTCCCTGATTTCAGAACCAGTACGGCTTTCACTGTTTCGCCCCTGTATTCATCTGGAACGCCTATGACCACCGCTTCCTGAACAGCTGGATGTTCATACAGGACCTCCTCAATATCCCTTGGATAAATATTGTAACCGCTTGCAATGATCATATCCTTTTTCCGGTCAGCAATGGATAAATAGCCCTCTTTATCCATGCTGCCGATATCTCCTGTATACAGCCATCCATTTCGGAGGGCATGGGCCGTCTCTTCTGGCAGATTCCAGTATCCCTTCATAACCTGAGGCCCTTTTATAATTACTTCTCCAAGTTCTCCGGGCGGAAGCTCCCGGGTGCCATCTGCGGTATCCACGATTTTGTATTCTGTTGAAGGAAAACCGATTCCGACCGTTCCGGGCTTCCTGGAAGCAAAATTAGGATTGCAGTGTGTAGTGGGAGAAGCCTCTGAAAGGCCGTACCCCTCGAGGATCCTTGAGCCTGTTTTTCTCTCGAACTCTCTCAGCAGCTCGACAGGCATAGGGGCACTGCCCGAATTGCAGACTTCGATGCAGTCTATGCCATATTCCTCGGCCCTGGGATGGTGAGTCAGGGCCACATACATCGTCGGGACGCCCGGGAAGAGGGTTGGCTGCTCTCTTTTAATCGTCTCGAGGACTTCCTCTATGTCGAATTTAGGCAGCAAGATCATTTCAGCTCCTATATAAATCGATAAATTCATGCATGAAGTCATGCCGAATACATGGAATAAAGGGATGACCGTCAAACAGCGTTCCTTCCCGAAATCCAGGTCATGTTTAAAGAATTCATGAGATTGCAGGACATTTGCCACGATATTGCGGTGGGTGAGCATCGCCCCTTTTGATCTGCCAGTGGTTCCGCCAGTATATTGAAGGACGGCGACGTCATGTTCGGGATCCAGTTCAGCAGCAGGCACCCCGCCTTTTCCCTGTGCCAGGAACGCTTCAAAGGAATGCTCCTTTGGATCAGCTTCGGGCTGCAGTGAGACCTGGATGATCCTCTGACATTCCGTTTCTGAGGATACCGCTTCTACCCTTGCAAGAAGGGAATCAAGGACCACGATGGTCTCTGCCCCCGAATCCTGGAGAAGAAGCTTGAGCTCCCGTTCGACGAGCATTGGATTGACCTGGGTCACGATGGCGCCTGAAGCTAAAATGCCATAATATGCGATGACAAATTGAGGACAGTTCGGGAGCATAATGGCGACTCGGTCCCCTTTGTGGACACCATTTCTTCTCAATGCCGAAGAAAAGGCAGCCACGGCCATTTTAAGCTCAGCGTACGAAATCTTCTTTCCGTAAAATGAAAGGGCGTGATGCGACGGAAATCTTTCCGCTGTTTCAAACAGAAGCTGCGGAAGGGTCTTATCAGGAATTGTCAGGTCTTTGGAGATGGAATCTGGATAATGAGCAAGCCAAGGTTTTTTCTCATTCATTCTTGAAACCTCCAAAAGTAGGATATAAAGCGGTTTTCAAGCCATCCTTTTTAGCCTGTGCTTCTACATTGCATGAGTGCCTCCGTCGACAACCAGAACATTGCCGGTCACAAAGCTCGATGCTTCTGAGGCTAAAAAGAGGGCGGCTCCTTTCAGATCGTGATCACTGCCGAATCTTTTAAGAGGCGTGGTCTCTAAAATCGGATCCTTTCCGTGTTCAATGATCACTTTGGACATTTTTGTCGGGAAAAACCCTGGAGCGATGGCGTTCACATTGATGTTATAGCGCCCCCATTTTACGGCAAGGTCCTTGGTGAAGGTGATGACAGCCCCTTTGCTTGTGTTATAGCCGATCGTGTCCATCACCCTTGGGTCGACTCCTCCAAGGCCTGCAACGGAAGCGATGTTGATGATCTTTCCGGATTTCTGCTCAATCATGACTCTGCCGGCGGCCTGGCTCATCAGGAACGTGCCGGTCACATTGACATCGATCACCTTTTTCCATGCCTCAAGCGGCATTTCAGCTGCCGGGGCACCCCAGGTGGCTCCGCTGTTGTTGACCAGAATGTCGATCCTGCCAAACGTTTTAAGCGTTTCATCGATAACATGCTGGACATCTTCCGGGTTCGAAATATCACATTTCATGGCAAGTGTCTCTGCTCCAAGCTTCTCAAGGCTTTCTGCCGTTTCCCTGCAGGCTTCCACTTTTCTTGAACAGAGCACTAAATTGGCCCCTGCCTCCGCCAGTGCTTCAGCGATCTGGGCGCCAAGCCCGCGGCCGCCACCGGTGACAATGGCGGTCTTTCCCTTTAAATTAAATAATTCCATAACCTCCATGATTCTTCCTTCTTTCAATGGATTTTTTCTGCTTCGATGCTGCGGTATTTTTTCAGCTCTAACTTGGCAATCTGTGCTTTATGAACTTCATCCGGCCCGTCCGCAAGCCTTAGAGTCCTGGCATTGGCCCACTGCGCCGCCATGGTGAAATCATTGGATACTCCCGCACCGCCGAATGCCTGGATCGCACGGTCAATCACTTTAAGCGCCATATTTGGGGCCACCACCTTAATCATGGCAATTTCAGCCTTGGCCTCTTTATTTCCGACCGTATCCATCATATAAGCAGCTTTAAGCGTGAGGAGCCTTGCCTGCTCAATCTCAATTCTCGCTTCTGCGATCCATTCCTGGATCACTCCTTGCTGGGCAAGACTTTTGCCGAAGGCTGTCCGGTTTTGTACACGCTTACATAAATCCTCAAGCGCTCTTTCTGCTGCCCCGATTAACCTCATACAATGGTGGATCCTTCCCGGTCCAAGCCTTCCCTGGGCGATTGCAAAGCCTTTTCCTTCTCCCCAGATCATATTTTCTGCAGGAACTCTGACATTCTCGAAGGTGATTTCCGCGTGTCCATGAGGGGCGTGATCATAACCGAAAACAGAGAGCATCCTTTCAATTTTGACTCCCGGCGTATCAAGAGGAACGAGAATCATGGATTGCTGGCTGTGACGCTCGGCATCGGGATCGGTCTTGCCCATAACAATGGCGATTTCACACCGCGGATCACCGGCTCCGGAAGACCACCATTTCCGTCCGTTTATAATATAGGAATCTCCCTCTCTTACAATGCTTGCGCTAATATTCGTGGCATCGCTTGAAGCCGTTTCCGGCTCTGTCATGGAGAAGCAGGACCGGATGCGTCCGGCCAGCAGCGGCTTTAGGTAGCGTTCTTTCTGATCTTCTGTCCCATATCTTACGAGCACCTCCATGTTGCCGGTATCAGGTGCGCCGCAATTGAAAACTTCCGGACCGATGAGGGACCGGCCCATAATCTCACACAGGGGGGCATATTCCTGATTTGTGAGTCCGGCGCCATACTCACTTTCAGGAAGGAAAAGATTCCAAAGGCCCTGTGCTTTCGCTTTATCCTTCAATTCCTCCATGATCGGCGGGACAGAGCTCCATCTGGAAGGCTGCTCATTCAGCTGCTTTTCATACCGCTCTTCATTCGGATAGACATTCTCTTCCATAAACTCTGTTAGTTTTTGCTGCAATTCTTTAACTTTACCAGAATACGAAAAATCCATTTGATCCTCTCCTTTTCCATACTAACCAGTCGGTATGTTTAGTTGTATTATACGATGAATGTTTAAAAAAAACCAAATATTAATCTGAAAATTTAGAAATAAAAAAGGCAGCCTCCGAAGCGGGTTCAGGAAACAGCCTTCTTGGTGAATAAACTTATGCTACTACTTCACGTTCATTTGGATATGTTTCGTATTTTTTAAGTTCCATGATCTCCTCTAAGGCATGCATGACTCTCCATACATCTGCATAGCTCGTATAAAGGGCCACAGGAGCCAGCCTGATGATGTTCGGGGAACGGAAATCAGGAATGATGCCTGCATCTTTCAAGGCCTTGCAGATTCGGGCTGCTTCCTTATGTTCAAGACTGACATGCCCGCCTCTTGTATGGCCGGCGGGACTTCCGATCACAAAGCCATAAGGAGAAAGCAGGGATTGACTTAATTCCATCAAATAATATGTCAGTCCTAGTGATTTTTCACGGATGGCTTCCATTCCGGCTTCGTTGAACATTTCCAGCGATCCCGCAAGCGGGGCCAGGCTGAAGATATGCGGTGTGCCGATTTGATAGGCTCCGGCATCCTCTGCCTGAGTCAGGGCATGCTCCATATCAAATTGTTTGTCCTTCCGGGAGCCAAACCATCCGGCAAGGCCGGGTACAGTGCCAAAGTGTTTTTTATGGACAAAGAGCCCAGCGGTGCTTCCAGGTCCTCCATTCAGATGCTTATAATTGCACCAAAAGGCGAAATCCACCCCCCATTTACTGAAGCTGTGCGGAATCGCTCCAACAGAATGGCAGGCATCGAATCCGATTAAAATCCCTCTTTTGTGAGCTTCCGCTGTCAGCCGCTCCATATCAAGAATTTGTCCGCTTCGATACAGGATCGACGGCAGGACGATTAAGGCGATCTCATCTGACATGAGATCAATGATATCTTCTTCTTTTAAAAATCGGCCATCAGCGCTTTTTGCACAGATGAGATGTGTTTCAGGGTCATATCCCTTCAAGGCAAGCTGGCTTTTTAAGGCATAGATATCAGAAGGAAACGTTAATTCATCAGCCAGAATCTTGGTTCTCCTTCCCTGCGGTTTATAAAACGTGGCAGCAAGCTGATGAAGATTGACAGTGGTGGAGCCGGTGACTACTACTTCCCCGCTCTCCGCTCCAACCAGAGGGCTTAGAAGTGCACCGAGCTTTTCCGACAGGAAATACCATGGCTCGTTTCCCTTTGTCCAGCCATCGATTCCCTGCTCCCTCCAATCTGTCAGGGAACGAAGAAGGGACTCCTCCGCCCTTCTGGATAAAAGACCGAGTGAATTTCCATCCATGTAAATTTTGCCGGGGATAAGGTAAAACTCATTCCGGAATTTCTGCAATTTATCTTGTTTATCTAAATTTTCTGCATATTCAAGTGATAAATCCATTCTCCAAGCCCTCCTTCTTTTCTTTTAGCCTAGCAAGTCCTTTTATCGATTTCAATCTATATAGCTGATAAGACCATAAAAAAGATGCCTGCTCCACAGGAGCAGACATCGATCTTTTCCTAGTCTCTGTTCAAGATGCCGAGAAGGCGCAGGAGACTGATAAACAGGTTCAGAAAGTCCAGGTAAAGGGACAGCGCCAGAAGAGGCACCATTTGTTCTGAAATTCCCCTGTGCTTCATCTGATTGAAATCAAAGATGATATAAAGGGAAAATACGAGGGCGCCAATTCCTGAATAAGCCAGCATTCCGCCGCTATTCAAAGGACTGAAGATGCTGAAGATCCCAATAAAGACAAGCGCTAAAACAGCAACCAGCAAAAAGGAGCCCAAAAATCCCAGGTCCTTTTTCGTTTTAGCCCCAACGAACCCGAATACGAGGAAAATCCCGAGTGTCATGCCAAATGCATACAGAACCACATTGGCACCGGCTTCGGAGATATAATAGCTCACGATTGGATAAGTGGTCATTCCCGAAATAAAAGCGAATGCATATACAAAGGCATAAGAAACAGCTTTTCTTTTTCTTAGCCAGAAGGCCGAAATCAGCATGATCACTTCAGCAGCCATTAGCGGCAGCATCAGGATGGCTGGTACAAATTGTCCCGCATACAGCCCTGCCGTCGCAATGATCAGGGTGACAATGAAAACCTGGATGACTTTTTGAAATAAGGTACGTCTCTGTACGGATATAACTTCTTGCATAAGGAGTCCCCTTTCAAGTAAACAACATTTCCTTACTTATTCATACGAGCCTGGCCACAAAAGGTTTCATCTTGTAAAAAAATATTTCAGTTTTTTTCAAATTTCATACGCTGAACCTTCAGCTGCAGCACCTAATGAAATTATGGACGAAAATAGAAACTGCTTAAACATGCTGATCAATATTTCGGTAACCAGCTCTTTTAAGGAAATAGATCAAAATTATGCTGCACCGGCGTAGACATTTTCTGAATTTTCCGTTATTATGTTATAAAACTTCACATCAATTGGAAGATTTTCGGTGTCCTTTGATAATTAGGAGTGTCTCTTAGTGGAAACGATATATAAGATTCTTGACTCGCTTCCTGAAGCGAGTCAAAATGAGCCGGATGTTCTCACCACCATCATAAAAGTCGAAGGATCGTCTTATCGAAAAGAAGGAGCATCCATGTTAATTAAAAGGAATGGCCCGCGTATCGGATTTCTGAGTGCAGGCTGTCTGGAAGAGGATTTGGAAGCAAGGGTAGGATCGAGTGCTTTGTTTTTTAACCCAGAAAGGGTCGCTTATGATATGTCCAGTGAGGATGACCTTTCCTGGGGACAGGGAGCTGGCTGCAATGGCATTCTACATATTCTTATGGAACCGATTACCCCTCTATTCCTAACTCATCTTCTACTTTTAAAAAAGCATCTTACTGCTGGACATTCTGTTCACCTGGTCAGGAAAATGAATCTTGCCTGCTCAGATGTTGAATATCTGTTTTCAGTTAATAACGGGATGCGGTTTGGTAATTGGACAGATGACCTGAACCATATCGAAGAGGAATTACAGAAGAGGCATAGAGCAGACCGGTCGAATTGCTCTCTATTCGATATACAAGAATCTCAATATTTCTTTCAATCTTTTTATCCTAAACCAAGACTGATCCTGTTTGGTGCAGGAGACGATGCCATCCCACTCGCCAGGCTTGCGGCTGAAACCGGTTTTTCCGTCCTCGCATCGGATTGGCGTCCTGGGCTCTGCAATCCGGCGCGTTTCCCTCGGGCAGATCAGCTGCTCGTGGGCACGCCCGAGGAGATTACAGCCGGCATCCGTTTTACCCACTACGATTCGGTTGTGATTCTGTCTCATGTTTTTCAAAAAGATCAGGAATTTTTGAAGGCCATCGAGAAGAAGGAAGCTGGCTATATAGGCATACTCGGTTCTAAGACGCGAACAGCCCGGCTGCTTGAAGGCTGTGTGCTTTCTGAAAAGATTCATTCACCTGTTGGCCTTTCCATTGGAGCGGATGGCCCTGAAGAAATTGCTGTGAGTATTATAGCCCAGCTGATTCAATTAAAACGGAAACTGGCAGTCCTGCATGCCTGAAACAAAAAAAGCGGTGTTATCTAATCATGATAACACCGTTTTACTGCTCTTATAATACCGGCATATCCCGTACACCGGCACAGGTTTCCAGATAGAGCTTCCAAAATCTGTTCATCCGTGGGAGCTGGAGTTTCATCTCCTAATGCCTTTATAGCCATCACCATTCCAGGAGTGCAGTACCCGCACTGGAAGCCGCCCTCCATAAGCATTGCCTGCTGGATGGGATGAATACCGGGTTCACTAAGATTCTCAATGGTCTCGATGTTTTTTCCGTTTGCTTGAAAAGCCATGATTAAACAGGCATTGACAAGCCTCCCATCCATAAGCACGGAGCATGCCCCGCAGCGCCCGATTCCGCAGGAGATTTTTGTTCCGGTTAGCTGCAGTTCTGTCCTCAGCAGCTCCACCAGGGGGGTTACAGGATGTATGGATAAATGAATGGGTTTGTTATTAATGACAGCCCTGAATTCTATGGATTCTGAATCCATCTTTTCTTCCTGAACGCTCACTTGTTCCTTTTCCAAGATAAGAGCCCCCTTTCATTGACCGCAGATAAAATCTCTTCAGGAGACACCGGAAGTTTGGTTATCCAATGCCCCATCGCACTGTGAATGGCTTTTGTTATTGCCGGTGCTGCGGCGACCGTTCCGATTTCACCAACTCCTCTGGGGCCATATATATCCCCATCATATAAATCTTCGATGGCCTCGACATTCATTTCGAGAGGCACATCTTTAATGGTAGGAATGAGATACGAATCAAAATTCCGGGGAATATAAAGCCCCTCTTCCATTGCTGCATCTTCCATCAGTGTATAGCCAAGTGCCATCACACCCCCGCCCTCAATCTGTCCGAGATAGCCAAGCCGGCTGATAACAGGTCCGGCAGCCACTGCCTGGTCGAGCCTCGTGACAGTTATTTTTCCTGTTAAGAGGTTCACTTCGACTTCTGCCAGGACAGCCGCAAATGCGTAGAGAAAGTGTCCGCCGGGAACCGGGTCGGGTGTGGTGGGGAAATCAAAGATTGTGGATACAGTGATTGGATCTGAGAAAACATTTTCTGCTAAATCTCTATAATGAATAAAAGGTAAGGTTTCATCAGCATATGTTTTCCAGATTCCTCCTTCTCCCAATTTTAACTCATGAACAGAAATACCGCTGACGTCCGAAGCAAGCTGCAGGATCAGGGAAGAGAACTCTCCTTTCATACGCTGCAGGGCATTCCATACCATGCTTGTGGCGCGCGAGGCCGTTGAAGAGCCTGTATGAGGGACTCTCGCAGTGTCTCCTATAACGATCACCATGTCACTGGGTGCACATTGCAATTCGTCAGTTACAATGGTTTCTATAACAGAAAGAAGTCCCTGACCGCATTCCTCGAAGCCAAAATACACCTCGATTTTTCCTTCCCTGCTGAATTCCAGCCTGCCGCCTGAACCATCGAGCCTCCCATAGCCGAGCCCTCCTCCATGCATAGTCAGGGCCATACCGGTGCCCCTTTTTATCCAGGTAGCTGAGTCAGCGGGTTGTGCGGCTTTTTCTATTTCATCCTTATGTCTGTCAATAGATTCAAGAACATCTGCAGCCCCATTGGCAGGGGCGATCCGTTGCCCCATGGGTCCACGATCCTCCGCCCTTCTTACATTCCTTTTTCTAATTTCGAGAGGGGAAAGATCTATGAGTTCCGCTAATCGGTCCATCTGGCTTTCCAGGGCAAATGTCACCTGATTTCCTCCAAACCCCCGGAACTCGCCGGAAACCCCGTTGTTTGTAAAAACAGAAAATCCTTCCGTCTTCACATGTGGAATCAAGTATGGCCCTGCCGCATGCTCGACGGCAAAATCCAGTACTGCTGGACCTAGTGATGAATAGGCGCCGGTATCTGCCAGGATCCTCACCTGGTGGGCAAGGAGAAGCCCCTGTTCATCTATTCCGGTCTTCATCGTGATTTTCATAGGATGCCGTTTTAATCCTGCACGCAATGACTCTTCTCTCGTCTGGTGGATCTTTACCGGCCGCCCTGTTTTCAGGGCCAGCAAGGAGGCATGGGGCTGGACATTGAGTTCGTCTTTTCCGCCAAATGAGCCGCCCATCGGACTGGAAATCACACGTATTCTTTCTTCCGGAATATCCAGGATCCTCGATAGCTGAAATCGATCCTTGTAGCCATGCTGAGTTCCCATAAACACCGTTATGCCGCCATTCTCTTCAGGAACCACCACTCCTCCCTCCGTCTCCATATAGGCATGCATCTGCCGGGGCAGCTCGTAGGTTTCTTCAACGAGAAAGCAGCAGCAGTGAAAGGCATGTTCTATATCTCCTTGAATATAGGATGTTTGGTGGAGAAGGTTGCCATCGGGATGAAGTTTTGGGGAATGTGGCAAAAGGGCCTTTTCAGGATCATCAACCACCGCAAGCGGCTCATAGCCTACTTCAATCAGAGACAGCGCTTGTTCCGCGATTTCCTCCGTTTCAGCAGCCACTGCCGCTATCGCATCGCCTGTATAACGGACGATAGTATCGCAAAGGACAGGCTGATCAGGAAAGATAAGGCCAAATCCATTCAAGCCTGGAATATCTTCATGTGTAATGACTGCCGCTACACCTTTAAGTTGCTGGGCTTTTTCTGTATGAATAGAGGTAATTCTGGCATGCGGATGCTCACTCCTCAAAACCTTTCCATACAGCATCCCTTCAAATGAAAGGTCTGTAAGATATTTGAGGCTGCCGGTTACCTTTGAGAGTCCGTCGGGGCGGATCCGGCCCTTTCCTTCTATGGCTGCTAACATAATTGGAGTCTCCTTCCCTCATATGGTCTTCTCTAAGCAGAAGCTTTGCAGTTCTGCAGCTGCCAAATTGGCTGCAGCCATTTGCAGGTATTCAGCCGATGCAAATGGGTTCTTCTCCGGTGTGAATTCTTCAATGATGGACTGATAGACTTGCTCAAGGAGATCTTCGTTTATTTTCCTTCCAATTACATGCTTCTCTGTGTTAAAAAGTCGTTCTGCTGGATGGTCCCCGCCGCCGACAGCAAGCCGCATGTGTATGATGCGTCCTTCTATATCCCTGGAAAAAGAACCGCATATGGTTGCGAGGGATGGAATAAAGGACTCCCTTCTTCCGATTTTCCGGAAAAACGTATGAGAAACCTCCTCTAAACGGCTAATGGATATATGGGGAATGTATACATGAGTCAAAAGCAAAGACTCTTCTTTTTGTTTAATCCAGCTTAAGAGGCTCTGCCGAAATGTACCGGAATCCGTTAGAAAGGCAATCTCTGCATCGAGGGCTAAAAGCAATGGTATCAGGTCTCCTTTTTTGCTCATGATATTTCCGCCAATGGTTGCCTGGTTCCGGATGGCAGGAGAAGCTATCTGAGTAATGGCTTCAGCCAGGATACTATCTCCTTCGGATGATAAGGTCTTTTTCATCTCAGCTAAATGGGTGAGTGAACCGATTTCAAGATAACCATCGTATAGCTGCAATCCCTGCAATTCTTTGATCTGTTCTAATGAAATTATAAAGCGGGGATGGGATTTTCTCTCGTTCCACTGAAGCTGAAGAAAAGTACCTGCAGCAACAAAGCAGGCATCCTGTCCCAGCCTCTGTTTCATTGCAGCGGCCTCATCAGGAGTCTGCGGTATGAATAACACCTGGCTGTCTTCCTTCATGTCCATTTCTTCAACTCCTTGGCTTTTTCATAATCCTCTTTATGGTCGATATCAAGAAAATAGCATTCACATAAATATTGCACCACGTGTCCCCTGGAGGACCATTTCCCCCGTATTAAATGACGGGCTCCTTGGTCTTCTTCCAAATGAAGCAAATCATGAAAAGCCTCTTTGGAAAATAAAATCGGAGGCCTTGGTTTTCTTTTGTAGCCAGAAGCAGTGAAAAGACACGGCTGGGTCCGGAAATGAGTAATTAAATTCTCAATCATAAATCGGGGTACGAAAGGCTGGTCTGCAAGAAGAATAACAGCCGCATCAGCATGTATTTTTATAGCTTGCTGGATTCCCATCTTTATAGAATAAGCCTGTCCTGCCTCATCTTTTTCACATCTGACCAGTGTCCAGTGTTTTTTAAACTCTGGCTTTTGTAAAAGAGGATCCATCCAGTCGAGAGGATCCTTCTTATTTACCACTACTGCCAGATGGTCCAATGATGAAGCCAATGCCGTATGCATAGCTATATTTCCCAATGGGATTCCCTCTAATGGAAGAGCCAGCTTGTTCGTGCCCATTCGTTCACTTTTTCCAGCTGCTAAATAAATTCCCATGATCGTTCCCATGTCATTTCCGGCTCCCTCTATATGGATGATACGGATCATTCGATTTATTTTTAAAAGTATAATATGGATGCCGGGCTGAACCAATAACCCTGTCATATAATCTAACCAAATTTATACAGATACTCCTGTTTCCGGCCTTAATAAGGTCCCTTTGCGATTTAGATTGGCGGGAAATCTCCCATCTTCAAAGACAATTACTCCGTTCGAAATGGTTGTATGAATCCTGCAAGGAAAAGTGTGTCCGATATAGATGCTTTCTTTATGCTTCGCATGGAAGTTCGCCTCGTTTACGGTGAATTTTTCGAGGGACACAATGGCAAAATCAGCGTCCATTCCTTCTTTGATCATCCCTTTTGATGGGAGCTTGAAACGGTTAGCTGGAGCCTCTGCTGTCCAGTTTGCGATCTTGGTAAATGGGATTTCATGCTCTAATGCCAGCTCAATCATGGCCATTAACGTAAACTGCCCCCCGCTGATCCCGCCCCAGGCTTGAAACAAATCATAAACGGCCCCATCTTTCAATGAAAAGGGACAAGGGGAATGATCAGAGGCGATCATATCAAATTTTCCTTCTGTCAATAAAGAGACCAGCTTCTGCTGCTCTCGGGGTTCACGCAGCGGCGGTGCACATTTGGCAATGCTCCCTTTTTCAATTAAATCCTGGTGGGAAAAGAGAAGATAATGCGGACAAGTTTCCACGGTGATATTCAAGCCATCGAGTTTTGCGGCTTCAATTTTTTGAATAGCCGCTTCACTGCTGATATGGACAAAGTGCAGAGGACAGCCAGTCATCCTTGCATATGTAATGGCCCGTTCAACAGCCTCCGCTTCAGCAAACACCGGCCTGGTTTCTAAATAATCATTTGCGTGAGCAAGCCCTTTGTCCTTCTTCTCTTTCTGCAGCCAATTCGTGATCGGAGCACTTTCTGCATGCAGGGCCAGGATTTTGCCGAGAGAGGCGATTTCCTTCATCCCATTCAGGAGGGTAAGGTCATCGGCCCGTTCAAATTCTTCATTTCCTGAATCGGAAAGAAAGGCTTTAAAAGCAATAGCCCCGCACTCCGAGAGCCCTCTAAGTTCGTAGAGATTCCCGGGGACAAGTCCTCCCCATAAGGCAAAATCAACTACTGACTTCCTCTCGCCAATCTCGGCTTTTTGACGGAACGCTTCCTGGTTGACCGTTGAAGGAATCCCGTTCAACGGCATATCAAAGTATGTAGTGCATCCGCCTGAAGCCAGCATCCTTGCACCAGTTTCAAATCCTTCCCAGTGCTCCCGGCCGGGTTCGCTGAAATGCACATGCACATCTATGAGACCTGGGAAAATATACATCCCTTTGGCATCAAGTTCTTTTTCTGCCTTCCCAGTCAACTGATCCCCTATTTTGACAATACGGCCGTCCTTGACAGCTATATCTGTTGTTCTGACTGTATGGGGCAGGACGACGACTCCGTTTCTGATGATAAGTTCATAATCGGTCATAGTATCTCCGCCTTTGTTTCACTGGAATTGAAAATTTGGGTTTGGGTATAGACATCAAGAGCTGCCTGCAGGGCATCCCCGCGATGCACCTTTACTTTATGCCGGATCAGGACTGCTTCTAATGCTCCGAGTACAGATAGGACATTTTCTTTGCGGCAGCTATACCCCATCGTCCCGATCCTCCAAATTTTCCCGTGAAGGGGACCGAATGAAGAAGCAATTTCTATGCCGAATGTTTCCAGCAGCATCTCCCGTACAGACTCTCCGTCAACTCCGGCAGGTATTTTCACGCAGGTGACACACGGAAGCTTGTGCCCGGGATCCCCAAATAAATCCAGCCCCATAGCTGTTAGGCCGGTTGTTAAGGCTTTTTCATGAAATTTATGGCGTTTAATTCTCTCTTCCAGACCTTCGGCAAGCACCAGCCTCAATCCTTCATGCAGGGCATAAACCATCGAAGTCGCTTCTGTATGATGATTCAGCCTTCTTGGGCCCCAGTAATCCTGAAGCATGCCCAAGTCAAAATAATTGCTTGCGATCGGAGGGCTGGTCCTCAAATAACGAAGGTCCTCCTTTGTTGCAATACCCCTTTCGATTTTTTTTCGTGAAGCGAGGATTTTCCCGATTCGGTCATTATAGGTGACAGGAGCCATACCTGAGGGAATAGAAAGGCATTTCTGTGTCCCACCGATCACAGCATCTATATACCAGTCATCGGTTTTAATCTCTGCCCCGCCAATGGAGGCCACCGCATCTACGACTAATAGGATGTCCTTTTCACGGCATGCTTTGCCGATTTCCTCAAGAGGCTGCATCCTGCCGGTGGATGTTTCTCCGTGTACAATGGCTAAAACCTTTGGGGATACTTTTTGGATTTCATCGATAATCGTCTGTGGGCAAAATACCTCTCCCCATGGGCATTCAATCGTATGGACATCTGCCCCGTACCTCTCGCAGATTTCCACAAGCAAATGTCCAAACCTCCCGTAAATCGGAACGAGGACGCGGTCCCCGGGTTCGATTATACTGCATAGTACTGCTTCATTTCCGGAACGGGAGGTTCCATCTACCGGAAAGGCCCATTGGTTGTTTGTCTGAAAAACCTGCCGCAGCATTTCCATTACCTCATTCATAATGGAGGTGAAAGCGGGATCGAATTGTCCTAATATAGGAGTGCTCATCGCCCGTAATACACGCGGGTCCACTTCCACAGGACCCGGAGTCATGATTGTCCGTATCGGTATATCCAGTTCAGTAAAGGCCATTAGCTTCCACTCCTTCTTAATATGCCAGTTTGTGTAAAACATCCGTTAATAGATCAATTCCTGCTTCTAAATCGTTTGACTTGGTAAATTCCTCGGGGGAATGGCTGATTCCCCCTTGACTTGGCACAAATAATAAGCAAGCTGGATACTTCTGGCCGAATATCTGTGAATCATGACCGGCCCCGCTGATCATTTTTTGGCAAAGTATGCTTTTCTCAAGAGAAAGTTCCATAGCCAGCTGTCCGATACCGGAATCCATCTTAACAGGTTTTGCATCCATCCATAAGGAAACAAATGCCTCCGTATTCATGTTCACAGAGAGTTGTTTCAGCTCCTTGAAAATAGTATGGCAGAAACTATCTATAACCGGCTCCTGATGATGACGTATATCCAGAGTGAATTCCACCTCACCGGCTATGACATTGGACACATTCGGCCTGACAGTCAGCCTGCCGACGGTGGCGACCAGATGTGGATCTGTTTCTCCTGCCTGTTCTGTTAAGAAAGTGATGAATCGAGCTGCTGTGGTCAAAGCATCCTTTCGGTATGGCATAGGAGTTGTTCCAGCATGGTTGCTTTCTCCTTTAATTAAGACGGTATAGCGCCGCTGCCCTGAAATGTGGGAAACGACACCAAGCTGTTTCCCATTCCTTTCAAGAGTCATACCCTGTTCGATATGAATTTCAACAAAGCTATCAATATCATTCCGGATGGGCGGGGAGTAATCTTGAGGATTAAAACCAGCCTCCTTCATGGCTTCCATGAAGGACATTCCATCGGAATCCTTTACATCCTTTACGCAGTCTAAATCATAACTTCCTGTAATATTCCGGGAACCCCAAAAGGTTAAAGGAAACCGGCTGCCCTCCTCCTCGCATAAGGAAACCACCTCTATCGATTTTTTAGGAGGGCCGTATTTTTCTGCTAACCGCAAAACGGCTATAAAGCTGGCAATTATGCCATAAGCGCCATCGTATTTTCCTCCCTCAATGACTGTATCAATATGAGAACCAGTCAATATGGTCCTTCCGGGTGTTTCCGTTCCCTGAAGCCTGCCGAACAGGTTCCCGATGCAGTCATAATAGGCAGGCAGCCCATTTTCCTCCATCAAATTTTTTAATGCCTGCTGGGCTTCCTTCCAGGATTTTGTATACAAGAGCCTTGTGACGCCGCCTTTACCTGTCCGGCCAAACGAACCCAGCCATTCAACTAAGGCTTCGGCGGACCTTTTATTCATTAACTCTGCATTCACTTGAATGACCATTGTTTCACCCGCTTCATGATAGATTACATGACAATAAATAGTACTCCCCAAAGTTTACAACTATGTAATTCTGACTTCATTGGTAATTTTGTAAAAATTTTCAGAAAGTTTTATGCAAAGTAAACAAAATTATGATAGGATGGGAAAAATAGTTACTTAATATGTAAGATTTGGTAACACAGGGAGGCTGTCATGAAGGTTTATGAACTCTTAACGATACGTAATTTGAATGGGATGCACTTGATTGCCGGAATGATGGGAAAAGAGCGGGATGTAAAATCGGTAAATATGATGGATGCGCCCGATATCATCCATTACTTAAAGGAGGATGAATTTTTGGTGACGACTGCTTATCATCTTAAAGATGATCCACATTCCCTGCTGGACCTAATTCGGGAGATGCACATTCAAGGATGTTCGGCGCTGGGTATTAAAACAAAACGGTTTATAGATCAAATTCCAGAGGAAGTGATTGAACTTGCAAATGAATTATCCTTCCCTGTCATTGAACTTCCCCTGCATTTATCACTTGGGGATATTGTCAACCAGACCTTCCGTGCCATTCTTGACAGGAGGGCTGCAGAATTATCCTTTGCCCTCGAAACACATAAGCAATTTACCAATATCGTCATGCAGGGCAAGGGTCTGCCACTGCTGCTCCGCGACTTATCTCGAATGATTCAGCGGCCGGTACAGATCGTGGATCAGTATTTCAGATCCATGTACCGATCAGGACCTGCCCAAGATTTTCCTTGTCTGAAAGACCGAATGTCAAAGTTCCCTTTCGGTAAAAGGCCTGTCTCACTCTCCTTTTTAACAGACAGGCAAACTTATACTTTCTTTCCTGTCTACATAAGCGAAAGGAAAACAGGTTTTTTGATGATTGCAGGAGAAGTGCTGAAATCAGATCCATTCACTTTATTAACGATTGAACAGGCTGCCAATGTTATTTCCTTCTCGTTAATAAAGGAACATGCACTGCAGCAGCATGGCCGGAGTATGCGGAATGACTTTTTCCTTCAATTTTTAGAGGGTTCCTTTTCTTCTCAGGAAGAAATCGCCGGCCGTGCCAAAGAATTTTCCTTGGCTAATGATCGAGGCTACCTTTGTGCTGTAGGCAAGCTGGATGAATATGACTTACACACCAGCTATTCAGAGCTCCCTGGAAAAATGGAGGATATTTACGGCTTTATAGAGGAAGAAACCGCGGGTGCGGATTCGAACCTTCACTTTTTTATGAGGAGTGGATGCTGTATCTTGTTATTTGAAGCAGGAGAGTATGTGACAGATCCATTTGATAAGGTCAAATCCAAGCTTGTTCAGCTCCAGACTAAAGTTTCGCAATACTTCGCTGCCACCATTTCGTTCGGTCTGAGTAATTGGTGTGATACGTTCTTGCAGGTTAGAAATGCCTATAAGGAGGCAGAGGATGCACTCTGCCAGGGGAAGCTTGTGAAGAAAAAGGAGTATATCCATACCTATCATTCAAAGGACATAATGGGATTGATGAGAAGGCTTACGCGTGAGGACTTGGAGAACTATTATTCCTGTGCCCTTCGAGGTTTTGCTGATCCGGCCGGACAGGAAGAACAATCGCTGCTTGAAACCTTATTTGTATATGTAGAAACTCACTGCCAAATATCAGAAACGGCCAAGAAGCTTTTTGTGCACCGCAATACAGTCGTGTACCGGATTGAAAAATGTGAGGAAATCCTCGGCAGGAGCTTAAGGGATCCCGAAACAACTATTCAAATCCGGATGGCTTTCCGCGTAAAATCCCTCTTGGAAAAAGTATAAGCTTTCGAGGTGATTTTTGCAGCCTGCTTCCTGTATTCTTGTTTATTTTAAATATCCCTCATTCAAATTTTTAGTGATAGTGCACAATGACAGTTTTCTAAAAATTCATTAATATGTAAATATTCAATACATTACATGTTATGTTTTCTGACATTTACAAAGGGGGATTTTTGAATGGAGAAGAAAATAGGAAAATCTAAAACGTTTTATCTAGGCTTACAGCACGTTCTGGCGATGTATGCCGGTGCCATTTTAGTCCCAATCATTGTCGGCAGTGCCTTAAAATTCACACCGGAAGAAATGGCATTCTTGATTGCCATAGATCTGCTTACCTGCGGACTGGCCACAATCCTGCAGTCTCTGAACAATAGTCTGGTCGGGATAGGTCTTCCTGTTGTTTTGGGAACTTCCTTTGTGGCTGTTTCCCCCATAATTACCATCGGTACACATTATGGGATTTCCGCCATTTACGGATCTATCATAGCCGCTGGTATCTTCGTGGTCCTTTTCTCCAATCTATATGGTAAATTGCTGAAACTTTTTCCTCCTGTTGTTACTGGTACAGTGGTTGTCATTATAGGGTTATCCCTCATCCCCACTGGCATAAAAAATATGGGCGGCGGCCAATCGAGCCCTGAATTCGGTTCTGCGGAAAATCTCATTCTATCCTTCGGGGTCCTTGTACTGATTCTTATTTTGAACCGGTTCTTTAAAGGCTTCCTCCGTGCTATTTCTGTTTTGATTGGTATTCTGGCGGGGACTGTTGAGGCGGCTTTTATGGGAAAGCTGAATACGGACGCTGTTGTGAACGCTTCATGGTTCCATATGCCTTCTCCTTTCTATTTCGGTGTACCGAAATTTGAACTGGTACCCATGTTAACCATGATCATAGTAGGCTCTGTCATCTTGGTGGAATCGACTGGAGCGTTCCTCGCATTAAGCAAAATAACCGGAAAAGAGCTGTCCGAAAAGGATATAATCCGCGGCTATCGGACAGAAGGAATTTCCTTTATGCTTGGCGGCTTATTCAATGCCTTTCCGTACAGCACCTTTTCTCAAAATGTCGGCCTTGTACAGCTATCGGGCATCAAAAAGAGAAGCGTGACCATTGCAGCAGGCATCATTTTAATCGCACTCGGCCTGGTTCCGAAGATTGCAGCCCTGGCCACGATGATTCCCACTGCTGTCTTTGGAGGAGCGACAGTCATTATGTTTGGTATGGTGGTTTCTTCAGGTATCAAAATGCTAAACGGTGTGGATTTTGCCGACAATAACAATCTGCTGGTCATTGCCTGCTCCATTTCTTTAGGTCTCGGAGCCACAGTTGTTCCCGATTTATTTGCCATCCTGCCTTCCACTCTTAAAATTTTATTTGGAGATGGAATCATCACTGGGAGCCTTTCAGCCGTACTATTAAATCTTGCTTTGAACAAACCTGCTAAGGCAGATGTCATGTCTGTTCCGGATGCAGTCCTGGCTGCTGAAGCTAAAAGCGTGTAAGAGAGGATGTTTGGCGTGGAATTCATCGAAAAAATCAATCAAACGAATACCAGACAGTTCGTGGAAATGGTGGGCGGTGTATTTGAACATTCACCTTGGATTGCTGAAGAAGCCGATGCTCTAAAGCCCTTTTCTTCCCTATCGCATTTGCATGAAAGAATGGTAGCGATCGTGAAAAATGCACCATCCGGGCAGCAGCTTGCCCTCATACAGGCTCATCCTAATTTAGGAGAAAAGGCAGCCATGACAGATGATTCCAAGGTTGAACAGAAAGGAGCCGGTCTCCAGGACCTAAGCTTACAAGAATATGAACAATTTATTTCATTGAATCAGACGTATATGGAAACATTCGGATTCCCCTTCATTCTGGCGGTCCGCGGAAAAAACAAATATGAAATCTATCAATCTATGAAAGAAAGATTGGAGAATAGCACATCAACAGAATTTCAAACAGCGTTAGAAGAAATATACAAGATTGCGTGGCTCCGATTAATGGAAAAAGCGGGAGAGAATGCAGAATCCGGTTTCCTTTAAGTGCCAACACCTTTAGAAAGTGAGGATGAAATATGAGTGTAGAAGCTTTGAACGAACAAGTCAGAAGAGATCTTTCTTATCTTTCATTCGGGAATGCCGGCTGGGTCCGCCCCCGAAACCACCCGGAAGGACATGTATATGATGTGGTGATCACGGGAGGCGGCCAGGGCGGCCTAGGAACAGCGTTTGGCCTGCTCCGGGAAGGGATTTCCAATATCCTTATTATTGACGAAAATCCGAAAGGCAGCGAAGGGCCGTGGGAAACTTATGCAAGAATGGTAACACTTAGGACGCCCAAGCATCTAACCTCTATAGACCTTGGCATCCCCTCCCTCACCTTCCGTTCATGGTGGGAGGCCCAATTCGGGTCAGAAAGCTGGGAGGAGATCGATAAAATTCCGCGCGGGGACTGGATGAAGTACCTGCGGTGGTATAAGAGCGTGTTAAAGCTTCCAGTTCAAAATGATACGAGGCTCCAGCTGATTGAGCCAATAGAAAATGGATTGTACAGGCTTCATATTAACAGACAGGGAGCTCCCTCCAAATCCCTGATTGCCCGGAAGGTAATTTTGGCAACAGGCATTCAAGGCGGAGGTGAATGGCATGTCCCTGCCATGATATCAGAAAATCTGCCTCCCCATCTCTATACTCATACTTCTAAGGTAATAGACTTTAATTCCTTAAAAGGCAAAAAGATTGGTATCTTAGGAGGCGGGGCATCTGCATTCGACAACGCTCATTTCGCACTGGCAGAAGGAGTGGCTGAAGCTCATGTATTTGTCCGCAGAAAAGAGCTGCCGAGCATTAATCCGATTCGCAAGATGGAGCCATCCGGCCTTATTGAACGATTTAGCATTTTAAAGGATGAAGAAAAATATGCTGTGATGGCTCATTTCTTTAAAAATAATCAGCCGCCTACCAATGATACGTTTGGCCGTGCCGCTTCCTATCCCGGCTTTAAATTGCATCTTGGGTCACCATGGGAAGAAGTAAGAGCATGCGGCAATGGTGCAGAAGTAACCACTCCGCATGGCAGTTTCTCCTTTGATTTTTTAATGATCAGCACGGGACTTGTGACGGATCCTGGTTTGCGTCCGGAGTTAAAGCTGCTTGAGAAATTCATTGACCGCTGGGGAGATATGTACCAGGCGCCGGAGGAGATTTCCAATCCGCTCATAGATGCGCACCCCTACCTCACTTCTGGATTTGCCCTGCAAAGCCGGGATGAAGTAGGAAAAAAACTCCTGTATGGAATATTTACCTACAACTATTCAGCTTTAATCAGCTGCGGCATTACAGCCTCTGGAATATCCGGCATGAGATTCGGTATACCAAGGCTTGTCAGTGAAGTGGCCGATCAGCTTTTCCTGGATGACAGAAAACAGACGCTAAGTGAATATTTCAGTTTTGAAGAGAAGGAGTTTCTCGGCTTACCGGCTGTTGAAAGCAGCTGACCGCCTCTCATGTTTAATTTCCCATTGTCATAGGCGGATTGTCAGCCAACCACTTTGGTCTCTAACAGAACTAATAGGAAAGGAGATTTTATTGATGTCTGGCGTAACAACACATGTATTGGATTTAACTCATGGCCTGCCGGCAGATCATGTGGCAATTGATCTTTATTATACTGAACCTTCGTCTGAATCCAGCCAATTGATAAAAACAGCGGTCACAAATTCTGATGGCCGGCTGGATCAGCCGCTTTTATCAGAAGAAGAAGTAAGGCCGGGAAGATATGAACTGGTCTTCCATATTGGGGACTATTTCCGCAGCAAAAGAATTCAGCCGCATAATCCAGCCTTCCTGGAAGATGTGCCTGTCCGATTCTATATCTTACAAACAAATCGTCATTATCATGTTCCTTTGCTGATATCACCCTACGGTTATCAAATATATCGGGGAAGCTGAAAAAAGCCATTCTATCTTTCTACTGATAGAATGGCTTTTTTCTTTTTAAAACCTATATGTCTCTATTTTACTCTCTTCTGCACTATTTTCTAAAGAAGTAACCCTCTCAATCCAGCTTAATAATCGCAGGTCCTGATTTTCATTTGCAATGAAAGACAGTCCTATCGGAGCGCCGTTTGCTTTAAGAATAGGTATAGTGACTTGCGGAAAACCAGCTAATCCTGCAATACAGGTAAGCTGCATGGTTTTTGTGCGGGTCCGTTCCAGTGCTTCTGCGGGTAAATTCCGTTTTGGGGCTTCCCCCGGCGCTGTAGGAATCACTAGAAGGCCGTTATGCTGTAATAGATGGGATAGGCATTCCTTTATGTTTTTTCTTTCCTTCTGTTTTTGAGGAAGTTCATCCCTATTTAAACTGGAAGCCCATTCGAAACGGTCGGATATTCCAGGACCGAATGCTGGATGAACGCTCGTTATCCAATCGCGATGCTCCTCCCATATTTCTATCCCCTGAATCGTACGGAACAGCTCCCCCCATTTAAAAAGACCTTCTTCTGAAAGGATAATTGTCTCGCTTTTTTTGGCCAGAGCTTGAAAGGAAGAAACAGCTTTGATAAGAATCTCCTTCTCCTCTTCTTCAATAAAAGACCAGACTTCTTTGTCGAAATAAAGAAAATCAAAACCCTCTTCGATTGATTCCTTTGATTGAATAAGAGCGCTGCCGGTCTGAAGCAATAAATGGGGGTCCCTCGACATCCACCCTACGGTATCGAAGCTTTTTGCCAGTGGAATGACCCCTGATATATCGACAAGTCCATGGGTTGGCCTAAATCCATACAGGCCGCAATAGGATGAGGGAATCCGGACTGAACCGCCGGTATCCGTTCCAAGGGCAAAGTCAGTTAATCCAGCCGCAACGGCAGAGGCAGAACCGCTTGATGATCCTCCCGGTATCCGGTCGGGCAGACGGGGATTAACTGGTGTTCCATAGTGATGATTCTCACCGTTTAAGCTGTACATCAATTCATCGGTGTGAGTGGTCCCCTGTAATCGTGCACCCTGCTTCAGGAGGGCATCGATAACGGGGGCGGATTTGTCTGAAGGAGGATGGGTCCTCAGCCAATCCGGATTACCTGCGCTGTTGCGGACATTCTGTATGGCAAAGACATCTTTAACAGCAAAGGTCCGGCCATCTAATGCACCTGAACCTGTGGCATTCAGAACCAGGCTGGCATCCATTAGTGCATTCCATTGGTCTCTCATGTATTCCCCTCCCCCTGAAGTTCTTTAAGATAATTTCATTATAATTGGAAGAAACATTGCAGTCATTGACACTTTATCTAAACTTTTTTTAAAGCACTGTTTAAAATGACTACTGTACTACTGCTAACAAGTGTCAGAGATTCAAATAAAATGATAGTGATTAAGAACTAATATGCAAGAGGGAAGGTGCAAAATAATGGCTTTGCACCTTCTTAACGGTTACTTGTAAGCTGAATGCTTATGCTCAAACAAATCATCGGAAGAATCACGGACCATGATAAAATTTTCAAGATTACTCAACCCATGGAGATGTTCATTGTGATGGGCCACGATTTGCCCGGCTTTTAGAACGGTGTTGTCAGTAGTGGAATGACCCCCGCGTACTAAGGTAACATCAAATCCGAGAGTGGTTGCTCTTCTGCATGCTGTATCAATGCAGTATTCTGTTTTGCAGCCCATGATCACCAAATGCTGAATTCCAAGATTTTGCAGGGCCTTGTTTAAGCCTGTGCCATGAAACGAATCGGTCGCTTTCTTATGAAAAGTAAGCTCTTCTGCAAGAGGGGCAATTTCGGGATGAACCTGGAACTGAAGGGATTCCTCTCCCCCTACATCCGTATCTTGAACATAGATAACCGGGATATCCTGATTTCTCGCATTTTTTAAAACCTCTTTAAGTGTTCCCAGCAGATTTTCCTTATTATATACAGGCCCTGCCGGCGGTCCCTCTATAATCCCTGTTTGGGCATCAATAATTAATAAAGCTGTTGTATTCTTCATCTTTTCCTCCATTCGGGGGATGATCAGCTGCCCATCCCCTCCCATATTCTAAATACTAGAATCCTTACTGCTCTCTTGCTCATATTTCATCACTCCTTTCAAATAGTAGAACGCTTATTCCAGTCCTTATCCATCGATTTTGCAATAAGGGAATGCGCTGCTCATGACGGGCATCATGCAGAAACCCTTGGGAAAAGAATAAATATTTTTTAAGCCCCCAGTGGTACAAGCCGACTATTATGAATAACTTTAAAACAGCAGGTTTGTCCGAAAATCATACTGGAGGTTTTGTGCGTTGAGTATCTTCTTCAGCTATATCTTTCTTGGCTTGTCTTTAGCCGCCCCTATCGGCCCCATTAATGCTGCCCAGATTGATAAAGGAATAAAAAGCGGCTTCTGGAATGCCTGGCTGGTCGGGCTCGGGGCAACCGTTGCTGACATGGTTTATATGCTCCTTGTTTATTTTGGCCTCGTACAGTTTATTGAAATTCCCTTCATGAAGACCCTTCTTTGGTCTTTCGGCTGTTTTGTGTTGATTTACACAGGAATCGAAAGCATGGCATCTGCAGGAAAATTCTCTGTAAAAAATACCCGCAGTGCAGAATCCCACCTAAAATCTTTTACATCCGGCTTTTTTATGTCCCTCTCCAACCCGCTTACCATCCTCTTTTGGATTGGAATCTACGGTTCCATCCTGGCAAAGACGGCGGCTTCTTATGAAAAAAAGGAATTAGTCCTGTACAGTTCCGCGATCTTTATCGGCGTACTCATTTGGGATATCACCATGGCGGCCATCGCAAGCAGCTTCCGCCGGTTTCTCAGGAACGGATCGCTGGCAGTCATATCCGTGCTGTCGGGACTTTCGCTGATTGGATTTGGACTATATTTTGGTTATCAGGCTTGCACCGAGCTCTTTTTTTGACAGCGTTCTCTTATATTCAGAATTTTAACATAATTTACCGCAAAAAAAAGAGGCTTCTTGCCTCTTTTCTCATTCTTTCTCAATCTTCAAGGACAGATTTTGCGAGAACAGAGATCGCGGCATCTTCCATCGGAGGATTATGAAGGCCGGCCCTTACATCCCTGTAATACCGCTGCAGAGGATTTGAGCGCTCAAGACTCTTGGCGCCAACGACTCTCATTGCCTTATCCACTATAGAAATGCTGGCATTCGTTACGGCTGTCTTCACCGCACCAAGCTCCCTGGACAGTTCAGGTCTTTTATCTCTGTCTTCTTCCCATTTTTCTGCCACGGAATAAAGGAATCTTCTGGCCTGTATGTATTGCAGTTCCATTTCACCTATCTGCCGCTGGATGTTAGGCAGATCTTTGATCGGGCTGTTCAGGCTGTTTGGTGTATAAGTCTTGGCAAATTGAATCGCGTAACGGCGGGCAGCACCTGCAATTCCTATATAACAGGCCGGTATATGGAGAAGCCATCCCTCACCTTGAGTCTTTCTTCTTCCTGGTTTTTCAATATAATAGTTAGGATCAATTTCGACACGATCTAATATCAGATCATGACTGCCTGTTCCCTGCATGGATATCATATCCCAGGTATTTTCAAAAGAAACACCTGCCTGCTCTCGATGGACGAGAAACCAGCCGATTCCCTCATCTTCCTCAACCCATGCACTGACCTGAATCAAGTCGAGGACTGGAGAAAGAGTCGTGAAGGTCTTTCTGCCGTTCAGGATCCATTTTCCATTTTCAAAGATGGCTGTGGTGCCGGGTCTTCCTCCCCTAGTTGGACTGCCGGTCTTCGCTTCCGTTGCTGCGCTGTTAAGGAGCGCTCCCTGCCCGATCTCTGAGAATACCTCTTGAAGCACATCTGCATTCCAGGAATTCTTTTCCTTCAGCTGATGCGTAATACCTACATGCCAGCCGATGGAAAGAGCGGTAGAGCCGTCTGCTTCGGCAATTTTTTCCTGACACAGCAGGAACTCATACAATCCTCCGCCAAGCCCTCCGTATTCTTTCGGAAGGGTCAATTTGGTATAGCCGAAATCCTTTAGATCCTGGATATTTTGAAAGGGAAATCCTCTTGTCTCATCAAGCATCTGAGCCCTTTCGGAAAACTTCTCTGTTACCATTGCCAGTTTTTCAATATACTCTCTTTGATTCTCGTTTTGGAAAAAACTCATAAGAACTCCCTTTCCTTTAATACAGCCTTTAAATAAGTTTAATTGTATATGGAAATTCCTGATTTTAATATAAATCTGCTTCCCTAAGTTCAAATAAAATGAAAAGGGGACGGAATGATTCATCCGTCCTCCTCTTAAAGAATGATAGGCGGACTGGGTACAGCCATTCCTTTTCATCCGTTCTGAATATCGTTAAGCCTGCTTCGTTTTATCGGCTGTTTTTGCCTTCTGGCCAGCCAGCTTATCATTAGTAAGCATAAAAACAAAGATCACCACTAACACAGCAGGGATGAGTGCCCATAAAAAGGCGTCAGCAATGGATCCCGCCAAGGCATTTGTGATTTTATCCAGGACCGGGCCTGGAATGTTTGCACGCAGCTCCTGGGATAATAAAGCACGGGGATCCTTAAACGCGCCTGTCTGCTGGGCGGTCATCTTCATACCTGCAAAGGCATCCTTCATTTTATCACTGAACTCGTTTCGCTGGATGATCCCGAAAACGGTTATGCCAATCGTCATTCCAAGCTGCCGTACAAAAGACATGGTAGAGTTTGCCGCTCCCCTGTTGGCTGGCAGGACATGATGAATGGCTGCCATGCTGAGAACAGAGAAGGATGCACCGGTGCCCAGTCCTACTATAATCATATAGACCGTTATGGCAGTTCTTGATGTGCTGCTGTCAATGGTGCTTAACAGATAGATTCCAGCAGCAAAGATGACGGCAAAGACAATCATCACGTTCCGATAGCCCAATCTTGCGGCAGAGATGGCCCCTGCCTGGCTCGAAACTACTACCCCCAGCATCATGGGCAGTAGGATCAGTCCTGAATTTGTCGCCGTCCCTCCGTTAACGCCCTGGACGAAAATGGGAATATAAACGGAGGCCACGATAAAGGAAATTCCGTAAAACAAGCCTACAATGGTGCTCGATGCGAATAAACGATTTTTAAACATGGGAAAAGAAATAATCGGATCGCTGGCTCTTCTCTCGATGAAAATAAAGGCGGGAATTAAAAGTATCACTCCCCCGAACAGACTCAGAATGATGGATGAATCCCAATCATATTTATTTCCGCCGAGCTCAAGGGCGAACATTAAGCAGACCACTGCCCCTACTAGTGTAATGGCGCCAGCCCAATCAATTTTTTGGCTGCGGTGTTCCAGCGATTCGCTGTAATTGGCAAGAATAAGTATAAAAGCAAGAATGCCCAGCGGCAGATTGATATAGAAAACCCAGTGCCAGCTGATATAGTCTGTTATGTATGCGCCAAGCAAGGGTCCGAAAACGCTGGAAAGACCAAATACCGCCCCAAATAATCCCGTCATTTTCCCTCTTTTTTCTGGAGGGAAAACGTCAAAGATAATGGTAAAGGTGATAGGAACTAGAGCGCCGCCGCCGATTCCCTGGATGGCCCGGTAGATGCTGAGCTGTTCAATGGTCTGTGCGGTTCCGCAAAGAATCGATCCCAAAAGGAATAAAAGCATACCAGCCAGATAGAACTTTTTTCTTCCGTACATATCAGACAGCTTACCGAAGATCGGCATGCCGGCCATTTCGGCCACCATATAGGCACTTGTTACCCAGATGAATTTTTCCAGTCCGCCAAGATCGGCAACAATCGTTCCCATGGCTGTGGCAACAATGGTATTATCCATGGAAGCCATTAAAATAGACAGGAGCAGCCCTGCCATCACTAAGCCGATTTTACTTTCCTTTGCACTCAAACAAATAATCCCCCTTTGATTTTAATGCCAATTTTTACCCAGTATAGGTGAACTCATTGTATCAAATGGAAAAGTATCGAGACAATAGAGCGAGTATAAAGATATTGTAAAAAAACAGGGAGATTCCCTGTTTCACAGTGGGATATTACATTTTTTTAAAGCTCGATGCCTTATTTACAGACGGAAGGATTTCCTTTATGCGGGAAACAGCCTCGTCTACATTCTGAACCTTTATAGTAAGGATCTTATTCTGTGGATATTTCTCTTTCGCAAAGGCATATCTCGGATCGTAATAATGAATCAAAAGAAGTTCAACCGCCGAATGGAATTCTCCTTCCTCCAGATCCTTTTCGATCTCCGCTGCAATAGGTGTATGGAGGCGCCTCTTTATTTTGTTGAACGCTTCAATGCTTTCCGTTTGGTGCTCCCATGGACGGTAATCCTCCAGGATATGCTTGACTCTTTCTTCAATCGGCATATCGATGAAGATCTGCTTTCCCTGCTCCTTTTTTTCAATGACAAAGTGAGGCAGGACGACTTTCCCGATTCGGCTGCTCTCTGCTTCGAACATGATAAAAGGATGGTCCTGAAGCTCAGTCAGTGTATTTAATAGAAGAGAATCAAAGGATTTTTGGTTGGCAGGCTCAAGCCCGATCTGTCCGAAAATGGATCCCCTGTGTCCTGCGAGTGCTTCTAAATCCACGATGCCATAGCCTTCCTCGGCGAGCTTTTTCAGCATCAGGGTTTTTCCGGTCCCTGTGTATCCGTTTAAAACATAGACCTCAGGTTTCAGGTCGAAGTTTTCGAGGCGTTCAACGACCCACTTCCGGTATTCCTTGAAACCGCCCGCTATCCTGAAGGTTTTAATACCCATGAGGTCCAGCAGAGTGGCCGAAGTCCTGCTCCGCATGCCGCCCCTCCAGCAGAATACAGCCTTAGGAGCTTTGGTTTCATTAAACTGTTTAATAAATTCAGGAAGCTTTGCGGATACAATCTCGAGTCCGCGTTCCTTTGCTTCCTTCACTCCTACCTGCTTATAGATCGTTCCGATTTCTGCCCGCTCTTTATCATCGAACAATGGGATATTGATGCTCCCAGGGATGGTAGAGTCTTTATATTCAGAAGGAGAACGAACATCCACCGTAATGAACCCCTTCTTCTCTTTAAATTCAATAAAATCTTCTACGGTAATATCCTGAAACAATCTTGATCAGCCTTTCCTGTGCAAAATGGGATATCTAAATTTCACCAGCACCCAATTTTTCTATTATACCACTACTAAGTGTCTTCTCCCTAGTATAACTCAATAAGAAGAAATAGACGGGTGTTTAAGCTCTTTTTTTTCTTATTAGCTGAGATTTCATCAACAGAATTACCGGAAATAAAAATATGACCGTTATTCTCGTTTTCAATTAATCGTTAGCTTAACAGCAAACATGAATTATAAAAAATATTTATAAGTGATATATAAAAATTTTATATTCTCTCTTGCTTGAAAAATTTTATAGAGTAAAATAGAGCAGTAAGAAAAAAGTATTTAATTGAGGTGTAAATGATGAAAAAATGGGTTTCGGTAATTATTCTAGCTGTTCTTGTATTCTCCTTAGCTGCTTGCAGCGGACAGAATGATAAACAGGACAGTAAAGAAAAGAAAGAACCAAAAACACAGGAAGTGTTTAAAATAGGGGCAATTCCAGATCAAAATGCAGCTGACCTGAGCAAAGGCATGACGGCGGTGGCAAAATATTTAAGTGATAAAACAGGCATGAAGGTTGAATTTGTTCCAAGTGTTGATTATGCAGCGCTTGTAACTGCTTTCCAGCGTGGTGAAATCCATATGGCGTGGTTTGGCGGACTAACAAGTGTACAGGCGAGAGCGCTGGTTCCTGAGGCCAATTCCTTCGCGCAGCGGCCGCGTGATTCACAGTTCCACTCAGTATTTATTACACAGCCATCATCCGGCATCAATAAGCTTGAAGATTTGAAAGGCAAATCGTTTACATTTGGCAGCGAAAGTTCTACTTCTGGCCACTTAATGCCCAGGTATTATCTAATGGAAGCCGGCATTGATGCCGAAAAAGATTTTGACGGTAAACCAAATTTTTCTGGTTCCCATGATACAACCTATAAATTAGTTGAATCTGGCTCCTTCAAAGCGGGCGCTTTAAACGAAGCTGTATGGCAGGAAGCAGTGAAAAACCACAAGGTGGATACGAACAAAGTAAAGGTTTTCTATACAACTCCTCCTTTCTTCGACTATAACTGGACACTTAACAGCAATGTTAATGATGTATTTGGCCAAGGCGCAGATAAAAAAGTGAAGGATGCCATTTTGTCCATCACAACTGAACAAAAAGAAATTACCGACTTCTTCCAGACAGATAAATTCGTTGAAACGAAGAATTCTAACTATGGAAAAATAGAGAAAGTAGCAAAAGCTTTAAAGATGATACAGTAGAAGGAGTTCAGAAATGTCTTCAACGAAAGTAATTGAGGGAAAACAAATAACGAAACATTTTGGGCGGAAGATAGCATTATCTTCCCTTTCTTTTATCATTAACCATGGAGAAATAGTTGCGCTGATCGGACCAAGCGGAGCGGGAAAAACTACCTTGCTCAATACCATTGCAGGGTTGGTACCTCTGGAAAGCGGTGAACTTCTGATTGACCAAAAGCCTCTTCCTTCGTATCGTGGAAAGCAGCTGGCCAAAAAAGTAGGTGTGATCCGGCAGCAATTTGATTTAATCGGCCCCCTCGCAGTGATTCACAATGTTCTTGCCGGGAGACTGGCCGATTGGGGGCTGTTTAAATCATTGATTTCCCTGCTTGTTCCACAGGAAAAAGGATTAGCGATGGAGGCTTTAAATCGAGTAGGTTTAGCCGAGAAAGCTTACGATATAACGGCTAATCTTTCAGGCGGTGAACAGCAGCGTGCAGCAATGGCACGTTTGCTGATACAAAACCCCGAAATTATTCTGGCAGATGAGCCCGTGGCGTCACTGGATCCCGCGAGGGCAGAAGATGTGATGGCCATGCTGGTAAACCTCGTTTCAGAGAAGCGGCAGACGCTGATTGCCAGCCTCCATTCCGTTGAATATGCCCGCAAATATTTCACGAGAATAATCGGGATCAAAAATGGTGCCATTTTTTTTGATCTGCCAACCAAAGAAGTAACCGATGACCTTTTGGCGGAGCTTTACCTTTTAAAGGAGAAAGCATAACATGAAAAATTCAGCTCTTCTCCTGCCAAAAAGGTTTATTTTATCGGTGTTTTTGATTGCTATATTTGTATGGTCTCTATTCTCAGTCTGCTGGAATTCTGGTTTGTTTCACGCTGGCGGTTTCGTCACCCTGCTGCAAATAGTAAAAGGTGCCATTGAGCCGGATTTCACACCTGATATATTGGCCAATGGTTTAAAAGCAGCCTGGATTACTCTAGCTTATGCTGTTGCTGGAATGTCGCTGGCCATTCTTTATGCCTTTATCGTAGGAATTCTGGCTTCGGGTACACTCACTTCTACAAAAGCGGCCCACCTGACTTCAAAAATATTTTTTCGGGGTATTCTTGGTTTTACCCGCTCCATCCATGAATTAATATGGGCATGGCTTTTTGTTGCGGCAGTAGGTCTTTCTCCGTATGCAGCAATCCTGGCTTTGGCGATTCCATATGGCGGAATTCTAGGCAGGATTTTTGCTGATATGCTGAATGATGTTCCGGAAGAGCCGATCTTGGCGTTAAAAGCTGCAGGAGCATCTAAATTACAAGTTCTCGTTTATGGTCACCTGCCTTTAGTCCGGGCTGATATGATCAGCTATACAATGTACCGCTTTGAATGTTCCATCCGTTCCTCAGCCATTATGAGCTTTGTAGGACTTGGCGGACTGGGTTATGAAATTCAATTATCATTGGCGGATTTAAAATACAGCCAGGTTTGGACTTATGTTTATTTTCTTATAGCCCTCGTGCTATTAATTGATGGGTGGAGTAATATAGTCCGACGGGGTTTGGTTGAGGAAAAACGAGTGAATGGGCTCAGTATTGGCTGGCTCTCCTCTTTCCTCACTGTTCTATTAATCATTCTCTCGTGGGTTTATGTAACAGCAGGCATTCATTTTCTTGATCTTTTTTCTGATAAAAATATTCAATATGGCCAGCGTTTTTTTGGAGGTATGTTTGGTGCCGGCAACCCCCATCCTGCCTACTTAGATAAAGACAACTGGGCAAGTGCCTTAAAACTTACCCTTGAGACCCTCAAGATGAGTATTATGGCCATTGGGTTTGCCACCATGGCAGCGTTCATTACCGTCCTCCCTGCTGCAAGAAATATCGCTAATGGGCAATTAACATTAAAAAAGAGATGGTATAATTGGATTTTATTCGGCTTTATCCGAATTCTATATATTTTTTCCCGGTCTGTTCCTGAGCTGGTATGGGCAATGATGATTATCTTCCTATTTAAACCTGGTTTATTACCAGGGGCAATTGCACTTGCGCTTCACAACTTCGGAATACTGGGAAAACTCTGGGCTGAAGTTATTGAGGATATGGATTCACGTCCTATCCGCAATTTGTCCTCAGCGGGCGCTTCACGATGGCAGTCTTTTTATTACGGCATTCTTCCAAACGTCTTACCACGGTTTTTAACTTATATCTTATATCGGTGGGAAGTCATTATGCGTACGACCATTGTTGTAGGTTTTGTCGGTGCAGGAGGATTGGGGATACAATTTAAGCTAAGTATGAGTTACTTCCAATATACCAATATAACACTGCTTTTGATTTGTTACATGGTTCTCGTCGTTATTGCAGATTTTGCATCAGAGAGTACCAGAAAAGCGGTGAAATAAAAGAGCCTGTTCGAGGAACAAGCTCTTTTATTTCTAAGCTCTGTTAAACTTGCCTGTTGATTCCGCTCCAGCCGGCATAATGCACCCATTAACAAAGAAAATTTAATTAGGCTATTTCTAAATATCCGTAATTTACTCACATGCAGAGGATTTTTAAATTACCTTACCAAGGCAGACAAAATTAACTTTAAGAATAAATGCCAAGGGAGATGAAATAATGAATTTAAAAAAACTTGAAGCCTTCATTGCAGTTTTGGAAAAGAGAAGCTTCTCGGAAGCGGCGGCCGCTTTGAAAAGTTCACAGCCTGCCGTTAGTATAAAGGTAAAGAGCCTTGAAGAAGAATTGGGGATCGAGCTTTTAGATAGAGGCCATTCTGGCATAAAACCTACTTTACAAGGCAGCTTCGTATACCAGGCAGCGAAAGATATAACAAAGAGATGGGTACAATTAAACGATGATTTAAAAGGATTTCACAATACATTAACCGGAACCCTTACCATTGGAGCAAGCTCCATTCCCGGCACATACCTCCTGCCCCGATGGATTAAGAACTTTCGGACACTTTATCCGAAAGTAAAAATTACAGTTGAAATTAGTGATTCAACAAAAATATTAGAAAAACTTCTTAACCATCAGATTGATGTTGGAATAGTAGGAGTAAGACAGTCATCAAGTAAAATGACTTTTAGTCCAATTGCAGCTGACTCCCTCGTCTGTATAACGCCAAAACAATTTTCTTCTTCCATTACAGATAAATTGGATTTTAGCAAACTAAAGGAGTATGACCTTGTCCTAAGAGAAGAGGGCTCCGGAACCAGGTTAGTCATGGAAGAATACTTTCACTCTTACGGCTTTTCCCTGGATGATTTCAATCCCTCGATTTCGATTGGAAGTACAGAGGGAGTTATTGCTGCTGTGGAGGCAGGTATGGGGTTTAGTTTTGCTTCAAGGCTTGCGGCGGCTCCAGCAGTGAAAGCGGACAGGATTGAGATGATCGAAGGATTTCAACCTTTTCATCGAAGTATTTATCTTTCAATTCTTAATGAAACAGCTTCCCGCCCGATTATCAAGGAATTTGCAGATTTTTTAGTAAATGGAGACCCGGAAATTGGAATTTCCTAAATTCAAGACAAGGGAGATGCTGTACTGATCAGCTAAGTGCAGAACGCATATTTGATTATAGAGCTGAGCTGGTGATACCGGGTATGTACCCTCTCGTACTGGACACTATATTCAAAAGCCCTGAATTATTATGGTTTTTAGAAAAGGTAAAACAACCAATCATCGCTATTTTGATGCCAGTGAAGTTCTCTCATTGCACCCGGTTGAATCCCAATGAGTGCTGCTCCCGACTGTTTTTGAACTGGAAAGGCCGTTAGTTGAATTTGGTCTATAAGAATTATAAAATGGATTTTGTTAATTCGTAAAGATAACATGGTGTAAAGATTTCAAAAGGAGGAATTTAAACTGAGAACCCCAACAGATAAATCGCTAATATACACCTATCCGGGCCTTGTCGCTATTGTCACCTCTCGAAGTAATGGTACACAAAATTTAATGGCGGCAGCCTGGCACACATATCTGGGCATGGAACCTCCGACTTACGGAGTTTCCATAGGCAGGGCCAGACATACATATAATCTTATTGCAGAAAGTGGCGTATTCGCAGTTAATTTTTTGCCAGCACATTTATCGGAATGGATTCAGCTTATCGGAACGACAAGCGGCAGAGATATAGATAAGTTTAAAAAATTCGGCATTCCGTACCAGGACGGGTTACAAGTGGATGTGCCGATCTTACAAGATGCTTATTTCGCTTATGAATGTAAAGTAACAGATGTTCGAACTCACGGTGATCATGAATTATTTTCGGGTGAAATCCTGCAGACATATAAAGATGCAGAAATGTTTAAAGAAAACCAAATACCCGATTTATCAAAACTGCAGGTCCCTCTTTATTTTGGCCGTTCCACATATCTAATCGCAGATGACACAGCAAAAGTGAAGAAGCATTATGACCAGGGATAACCTCTATTCGATCTTTATTGTTGGTATTTCGTTCGTATCCTAAAAAGGTTCTTCTCTTTATTTTCGGATCCGTAGTGGTTCTGGGCATCATCAGCGGACTTATTGGAATGCACCTTATTTAAATTTCACGTGTAAAAGCCCGGCTTACTTAACAAGCCGGGCTTTTGCATATCAGCTTTTGTCATTAAAAAAGATATGCTCAGCCTGCACGTTTCCGCTTGAGACAGTCAATCTGCCAAAGGAATACAGCGCCTGTCTCCTTTTATCTGTGGGAGATCCTGGATTGAACAGGAGAATTCCTCCTTCTTCCCTCTTCATGGGGATGTGAGAGTGGCCGAATATAATGCAGTCGACCTCTTCGTTTTCAAAGGCATGCAGAGCCCTTTTTTCGGTAGTCCCCTTTTTTCCGTGCCCGTGTACGACTCCAATGCGGACACCCTCAATCATAAGAAGGAGCTTTTCTGAAACAAGCTCTTTCATTTCTGGGCCGTCGACATTTCCCCATACTCCCTTAACCTCCGCATAACCCCGCAATTCCTTCCATACTTCAGGTGTCTGCCAATCACCCGCATGAAGTATTAAGTCTGCTCCTTTTAACTCTTCCATCAGGATGCCAGGCAGCTTCGACGCCCGTCTTGGCATATGGGTATCCGAAATGACAATGATGTTCATACAATCCCTACTTCCGTGTTTTTTTAAAAAGGAAGACATTACCGAAAAAATACGAAAAAGCCCGAGCTCCCCGGCATATTTTAGAGAAGTACAGGGGAGTCATGCGGAAAATCGCAACTGTCCCCCGATTTTTAAGGAGGTTCGATTATTATGTCTGGATATGAAAATCAGTATGGGCTGCCCCAGTTTGGGGAGGCAGCCGGTTCTTCTGCTCCTGGAGGGCTTCAGCAGGCAGAGCATGAGCAGCAGAGGCCGATTTATGATGAGTTTAATCAGTATGATTATTCCGTGCAGCCTCAGGTTCAGCAGGTCTATCAACAGGGGTATCACCCCGGTCAGCAGTCTTATGCCAGTTCATATGCCCCATATAACCCATATATCCAGGATCCCGATGCGGCCCATCAGGAAAGACAGCCCCAGATAAGAGAGCTTGAGAGAAGGGTCTCCACTCTTGAGAGGCAGGTCGCGGACCTGAATCAGCGAGTCGAGCGTAATGCAAGAAGACTGCAGAGAGTGAACCAGAGACTTCGTGCGGTTGAACAGCGGTTTAATTTCCCATTCAGCCCGTTTGAAGGCGGCTATTAGAAGATTTTTTAACGTCTGGAGCTATTCAGGCGTTCTTTTTTTGTTATTCCCCTGAGCAGAAGTAAAAAACATATGAAAGAAACATGATCTAAGACTTTGCCCTTTTTAATATATTTGGGTAAGATATGGAGAGATGAAAATCTTTTGCGGATACTCTTATATCAGCTAAGGACTTTTCCTATGGAGAAAGGAATTGTATAAAAGAATGAATATTATCAACCATGAAGCACAAGAAATAAAAGATCCATTTGGAATTTTGATTGGAAACAGATATGAATTTTATTTGCAGATAGATGTCCCGGAAGATGATGAGCTTTATTCGGAAAAAGGGATTTACATAAGAGTTTTATTTACAGTGAATGAAGATCAATCATCGATTGCCAATTATACCATCCACGAATATGAGACAGACAATGTTCTGGATTTTGAATTAGAAGAGGAAGAAGAAAAAATGATTGCTGCTTATTGCAGAGAACACCTTCCTGAATAAAAGCAAAGAGGCTGCCTTCAGTCCAGCTCCCGCACTTCTTAAACGTGCGGGAGCTGACTGATGGACAGCCTCTTATTTTTCCAAGATTTCCTTTTGGTTTTCATTCATGATTCTTGTGATGAAAAAGAAGCCGACAGCTGTAAGCAGGGTGATTGCCCAGCTGAATACCTGCCGCAGGATGATTCCTTTATCAAAAGCATCGACACCATAGTCCTTGATCAGCCAAATCTTCACTGCGGCCAGTACAATATCCCGGAAGGCATAAGCAGTGGTTATAAGATTAAAGATGAAAAGCGCCCTTTTTTGATAAAAGGTACCTTTTAGCTCTTCCCTGTCCATTCCCTGCAATTCGAAAATGTCCAGGGCAAAGAGAAGGCCGATCGGCTTCTTTATAGCGATGGAAAGAAGGAAGACTCCTCCCAAAAAGAATAAATAAAACGTATTGTTCCACAGCATCTGCAGAGCAGAACCTGCCAGCACATCTATCAAGGTCCCGATCACGAGGTTCAACAGGATGAACAGCCCAAAGAAATTGACTTTTTTCACTTCGAAAAAGCGGTATAAGCTGTATAAAATCCCAGGGACAGAAGAAGCGAGCATCGCATAATAATCGCCCATTGGCCCTCTTCCGAACTTCCAGACGAGAAGCGGTACAGCTACATAAAATAATAAATCCAGAAAGATAATGTTCTTTTTCATTTCCTACCACCCTTTCTCGAATATTTTTTTCCATCTATCTTTTTTTGCCTCTGCTGGAAATGAGTAAGGATAGCTGAACCATGGCAGCCGGCAGCGAAGATTTCCTGCGGAATGCCAGGTATTTTGGCTCCCAAGACGATGCATATTTTTCCTTGAAGCTTTTAAGGCCCTGAAAATGATAAAGAAAATGGCCATATTGATAGATCAGGGCAGCGATTTTTTCGCTGGCGAACGAATACTTGGACAGCCCGACGTTGAATAAGGGGGCCATCCCCAGATTGAAATAGGAATAATGATGTTCCCTGCCCCACTGGAAAAGTGAGATGAAAAGATAATCCATAATACCTTTTTCAGCATAAGGCAGAAAACGCATTAAATCAATCGATAGTGTTTTGCTGTCATCGTACATGGGCATAAAGGTTGCAAAAGCAAGGACTTTCCCTTTTTTATCCTTTAATAGAGCAAGGGGTGATATATTAATATAATTCTTATCAAAAAAGCCAAGGGAAAAACCTTTTTCCCTTCTGCCATCCAGCCACAAGTCTGAAACATTTTTAATGTCTTCCATCAATTCAGCCGAAAAAGGCGGATGAAGCACTTCAAATGCCACCCCTTCTCTGTTGAATTTATTCTTGATGAAACGCATATATTTCATTTTACTGCCTTCCAGGGAAAAGGCTGATAACTCTATACGAGCTTCCTCCCCTAATTTGAAAAAATCAAAGCCGTGGGAATGCAGATAAGGCAGCATGGTGCTGCTGATCTGATAATAGACCGGTTTTAAGCCAAACAGGTCTGCCCGGTCCTGGAATTCTTCCAGTGCAGATATGAACTGCTCCTCGTTTCCTGTCGGGTTGCCCAGAATCACCAATTTATCACCGAATTTTTGGAATACAAGCAGAACATCCCGGCTTTTGTTCCAGTAAATATATTTATCGTTCAGGAACGTAAGATGAGATAACGTGCTCCCTCCATACCGGGTGAAATGCTCTTTGATTTCTTCAAAGTGAGGGCCAGCTCGTTCAAATGTAAAATGTGAAGGCCTGCTGGCGAAATACCCTATGGCCAGGACAAACCATGCAATGATAATTCCCACGAAACCGCTTCTGAACAGCTCCTCGGAATCCTGTATCAAATAACGGTCCAATACGTGCGGGATCTTCACTTGAACATCAGGGAGATAGATATACCCCACATAGAAATATAAGCCCACAAAGAAAAGAACCAGTAAAAAGTCAACAGCTATTCTGCCCCATGTGGGGACAAAATTCAAACGGTAAAACCTGCCCCGCGAGAGGAACAGCAAAAAGGCTACGCCCAGAATGAACAGGGCTTCTTCATAATCGAACCCTTTGATAAAGGTAAAAATAGAGCCGCAGACCAAGACTGTGAAGGTCACATAATACGCCCATTTTACACGGTATTCAATCCCCCGTGCCAAGGCAAGGAGCGCAGTGCCCATTGCGACAGACAGCTGGTGTGAAACGGTAAGAACGGGATCCGACATAAGATGGTGAAGGAATTTTACTCTTTCAAGCACGCTTGGAAAAGCAGCTGACAGAAGTAAGGTCACCCCTGAAAGGAAAACCAGCAGGGTGATTACCCAGTGGCTGGCATACCCGACCATATAGGAGGGAAGCTGGTTCCACTTTTTATTAAGAGTCTTCCAGAGCTTTCTGCATAAAAGGCATGCAGCTGTAAACCAGGGGAAAAAATTATAGCTGATCCGATAAAGCAGCAAAAGGAGAAGAATCTTTTCCTTCGGGATATCCATCCATCCAAGATTCAAGAGAAAAACAAAATCAAACGAACCAATTCCGCTCGGAATTAAGCTGATCACCCCTGCACAAGCTGCCGCTATATAAATCGGGGCCAGGTCTGCGAGAGATATGTTCAGGCCAAGGACCTCGGAAATCCCCCAGATGGTCAATAACGCAGCTGCCCATTCCCCAAACGATGTCATAATCAGCTGCAGCTCGGTTTTGAGGCTGATTTTCTTTTCACTCTGCCTTTTCTGCTGAATGGTATAGGAGATTAAAAGGACAGGGAGATAAAGGGCGATGGCAATGATCCCTATAAAGAGCCATTTGTAGGATTTAATAAAAGGCGCGCTTAAAATCCCGGTCAGGACCATCCAGCACAGCAAGGATAACCCGCTTAAATAAAAGAGCGAGATCCTGGCGATACCTTTGACGATTTCCGTCCTGCTTTGCTCCTTGGTTTTATAAAAATAGGTCCGGAGTGCGGCCCCTGTCAGTCCCCCAAACCCAAGGAAATTGGAGAAAGCATTGGCCATAAAGGAATTCCCAAAAAGCTCCCTGCCGGGTACTTTCCTATTGAGGATTTTCAGCAGGATCACATCATAGAAGCTCATTGGCAAAAGGGCTGCCAGCCCAAATGAAAGAATTAAAATAAACTTTACAGCACCGATTTCTGTAAGATTCTTTTTTAACAGGCCAAAGTCGATCCCTTTGAAAAAATGCCCTCCCTCATAGATAACGAGAGTCAAAATAAGTAAAGGGATCAGAACTTTTACAGCCAATAATAGTCTTTGTTTAGTAAAATATTTCATTTATACCTGCCTTTGAGCTGGAAGTTAGTGTTTTGAGTAACTGTCCCATATAAATACCTCTTCTGGATATTTTACCCGTTTTGCCTCTATATAGCTATCTTTTCATGGGATCAACTGCGAGGTACTTTTCTCTTTGGTGATTTTGTTTCCATTGATGGTTCTCGTCCCTTATAATGAATATATATTCAGAATTTTATCTATTTTCGGGAGGTTCTTATGTCTCAGTCACCTGTTTGGTTTCCTAGTGAAGATTATAAAAAAACAACCAGAATGTACAAATGGATGAAAAAGTTAGGGTTTGAAGACTACGAGTCTTTTTTTCTTCAGTCTGTCGATGATATTTCCTGGTTCTGGGAAGAAGCAGAGAAGGAACTGGGGATAGAGTGGAATACCCCTTATAAAAAAACGCTTGAATTGAGCAATGGACTTAAATATCCTCACTGGTTCGTTGGCGGGAAAATGAACATCGTCCACAATGCCATCGAAAAATGGGCCTTACACCCCGAGATGGCAGATGAGACGGCTGTCATCTGGGAAGGAGATGATGGCGGGTCAAAGACGTATTCCTTTAAAGAGCTAAGCGGTGAAGTCAATGTCATCGCACGCGGCTTAAAGCAGCAGGGTATCCAGTCCGGGGATGTGGTAGCCCTCTATATGCCGATGATTCCGGAGACGGTCATTGCGATGTTTGCCATTGCCAAGATCGGCGCCATCTTCTGTCCCGCTTTTTCCGGTTATGGCGCGGAGGCAGTATCGACAAGATTAAATGCGTCAGGAGCGAAAGTGCTGATAACAGCTGACGGCTATTTCCGCAGGGGCAAAGTGATTTCGATGAAACAAGAAGCAGACAGGGCTGCAGCCGGCTCCCCGAACATCCAAAAAGTGATTGTCGTCGAGCGCACGGGCTCCTCAGTTCCATGGAATGAAAATAAAGATGTAAAGTGGAATGACCTTAAAAATGCCGGTGCTGAGGAAAAAACGGTAGAAACCAGGGCGGATACCCCTGTTATGCTCATTTATACATCAGGTACGACAGGAAAGCCAAAAGGGGCGGTTCATACCCATGCAGGTTTCCCTATTAAATCAGCCTTTGACGCCGGCATCTGCATGGACGTTTCTAAAGGCGACACTCTTTTCTGGGTGACCGATATGGGCTGGATGATGGGGCCGTTCCTCGTCTTTGGCGGCCTTGTGAATGGTTCATCCATTGTACTTTTTGAAGGAACACCGGATTTCCCCGATCCCGGCCGTTTATGGGAGCTGACGGAAAAACATAAAGTCACACACCTCGGTATTTCTCCTACCCTGATCCGCAGTTTAATGAACCGCGGGACGGAGTGGATCGATAATCATGATCTTTCTTCACTTAAAGCCATCGGTTCAACGGGTGAACCATGGAATCCTGAACCTTGGATGTGGCTTTTTGAGAACGTTTGCAAAAGAAAGGTCCCAATTATCAACTATTCGGGCGGAACCGAAATATCCGGCGGAATCCTAGGCAATGTCCTCCTTAAGCCTATTTCGCCTATCACCTTCAATTCCCCTATACCAGGGATGGATGTACATGTATATGATGAAGATCAAAATTCTGTGCTGAATCAAGTCGGGGAGCTTGTCATCCTCCAGCCATGGGTAGGTATGACCAATGGTTTCTGGAAGGAAAACGACCGGTATGAACAGGCGTATTGGAGCAGGTGGGGAGATACCTGGGTCCATGGAGACTGGGTCATCCAGGATACAGAAGGCTTCTGGACCATAACAGGCCGTTCTGACGATATCATGAATATCGCGGGAAAACGTCTGGGCCCCGCAGAGCTTGAATCCGCACTGGTGGAGCATGAAAATGTCATCGAAGCAGCGGCAATCGGTGTTCCAGATCAGGTTAAAGGAGAAGCTGCCGTCTGCTTTGTCGTCCTTAACAAAAAGCCGGAGCAATATGATGAGTTAAAGGCAGAGCTGTTCAGCCTGGTATCCAAGCATTTGGGCAAGGCACTGCTTCCCAAGGATTTTTATTTTGTGGACGAACTTCCTCGGACAAGGAATGGCAAAGTCATGAGAAGAGTCATCCGCGCAGCCTATTTAAACCAAAATGCCGGAGATGTGTCATCGCTTGAAAATCCGGCAATAGTAGAGGCCATTAAAAATATGAACATGGCAAAATAGAAAAAAAGCAGCGGTCTCAGCGAGCTCCTTGCCCCGCCTTCTTTTACGAAGGTGAGTAGGAACAGCAGCAGGAGACCGCTGCTTTTTATTATGCATCAGATGCACCCGGAAACCACCCGTGCTGCTGGCTCCAGTCATCCGCCTTCTTCATGGCGCTCCAGATGAATGGCTCCTTTGCATTTACATATTCTTCTCGATGTTCTCTGTATTTCTCTGCCAGCTTGTATTTTACCTTCTCATATTCCATTCTGTCTTTTTCGCTATGCCGCATAAAATCCCTGAATAACAAGGCAAATTGTTCGGGCCAGCTGCCTGCCTGTCTGACATGGATATGAGTTCTTTTTGTACCAGGCGGCTCCCTGAAAAAACGCTTGGTGAGCTCTGGATTATCCGCATGAAAAACATAACCGGCAGATTCCAGCGGCAGTAGATACTCGTTCAGACCTGCCAGATCTTTGACTGAAATCTGGATATCAATCACTGGCTTTGCCGCCAGCCCCTTAATGGAAGTCGAGCCTATATGGTCAATTCGCACTGCCGTATTGCCCAATAGTATTCGTAATTGTTTGCCTATTGAGCGGAATTCTTCTGCCCAGTGTTCCTGATGGGGCTCAATAATAATAGGTTCCATACATTCCTCCGCTTGGTACCCAAAATAAAAAAAGGAAGCTCCCTCCCTCTTTCATATCTTTGTGTATAGTTTTAGGTGGTCATTCGATCAGAATTATCTGGTAATCTCGCATAAAAAAGTCCGGACCATAAACTGTACTTCTTTCTCAATTTCTACCTTGCTGGAAAAATAAATTTTTTCCGTTAAAGCATTAACAAAGTTATAAAAATTAGAGGCAAGATACACATAATCCTGTTCCACGATTTCTCCGTTATCTTTGGCATCCTGAAAGATAACAGCGATCGTTTCATAGATTTGCTGAAGAGTCCCATTAAATTTATTAAGGAGATCATTTCTCAGATGAAATGGGGGGAATAAAGCAACACGTTTCCATAGCAGGTAGGGTACAGGATCATCCTCTATGTTATTTACGATCGCAGAAACAATAAAATGGGCTCGTTCCTCCAGCTTCATGCCCTGTGTCTGCCGGATTTGATCACTGAGGAAATTCGTATAATACTTGGCTAAAAAGTCATACACAGATAGAAAAATATCTTCCTTGCTTAAGAAGTAAGTGCGAAGATCCGAAGGAGTGATGCCTATTTCCTTCGCCAGCTGTTTAAAGCAGGTTCCCTCATATCCTTTCCTGGCAAAGTGCTCGAGAGCAATCTCCTTAATCATAAGAGCAGTGGTTGTGTTCATTAATGGGGCCCCTTCATTTCGTTTTTACCGATGACAATGGAAAAGTTCTTATAAATAAAAAAAATCTTGATTATACAGCTTTGCAAGTTCATGTCATGGAGCAGTCATTCTCCGTTAGGAACACTTCTGCCGTTCAGAACGGTTCCTTCTTCCTATGGCGGGCTCATTCATCCAGTATCAGGGACAGCAATCTATAAAAATTGGCAGCTGGATGATTCAGCAGAGGCACTTCCCTGCACATAAGAAATCGAATCTCATACCAGGATCATACATACTTCTATTCCCCGCTTTCCTTTTCTGGATCACTCACAGCCTTCGATCATAAGTGTTAGGAATTGAACTGTCAGCTGAAACATGTTTCTGCAGGAAAAGAACGGCGCATATTGAATGAATACTCAGTCATAATCAAGACAAATGACCCGGGTAAAAAGGTTCGAGGAGTGATTAATTTATATTTGTGGACTAAGTACTGAATTTTCTAAAATTTAAAGTCAAAATTATTTTAACACAGAGCTCACCAAAGACAAAGCGATGTGTTTTGGGCCGAGGAAAAAATATTTGCTTATTTTCGATATTAGGACTATGTTAACAAGTAGAAAAAAGAAAGTAAGAAGGTTTTATCATGGCATCTACAACTAAATCATTTCTTTACTCCCTATGCCTTGCTGCAGCAGGAGGTTTGATTTTTTCACTCATCTCCGTGCCGATTCCCTGGCTCTTGGGACCAATGGCCGCAACCCTGATCGGAGCAAGATTTAAAAAGTATAAAGTGGTGTGGCCGGTCTATATCAGGGATGCAGGTTTAATAGTAGTCGGGTATTCGCTGGGTCTTTCCTTTTCCAGGGAGTCCGTGATCCAGATTGGTGCCCAGCTTCCTTCCATGCTGTTATTGACCGTTCTTCTCGTTTTATTTTGCGCCCTAATGGCCTGGCTTGTATCAAAAATAACCGGTATCGATTATCCGACCATCCTGACAGGGAGTATTCCCGGCGGGCTGTCCCAGATGCTGATTCTTGCAGAAGAAATGAAGGGCATCAATATTACAGTAGTAGCCTTTCTTCAGGTATCAAGGCTGATTATGCTGGTAGTGATTGTACCTCTCCTGATATTCAGCCCGATTTTTGGCGGGCACCGGGATGCATTGGCGCAGCATGCAGTTCCGTTTCAGCATATCGAGGTCTCTCATGCGCTGATGTTTTTAATGGTTGCTGTCCTTTGTGCATTTCTGGCGAAAAAAGCGAAGCTTCCCACCCCCTTCCTTCTTGGGCCTATGACAGGGACTGCCGTTCTGGTCCTTTTGGGCTTTAAAGGAATTCAGCTTCCTGGTGGACTGTTGAATGTGTCCCAATTTATGATCGGCGGATATGTTGGATTGCTTTTAAAGCCGGAGAAGCTCGAAAAAAAGGTGAAGTTCACCTTGATCAGTCTTTTGAGCGGAACCGTACTGCTTTGCGGATCCTTCGGATTCAGCCTTCTGCTCAGCTCCCTCCATCACCTTGACCCTGCAACAAGCTATCTCAGTGTTGCGCCAGGCGGTATGGACCAGATGGGAATCATGGCTCATGAGGTAAAGGCGGACTTATCCATCGTGACAGGCTATCAATTATTCCGTTTGTTTTTTATTTACTTTATAATCCCGCCTATGCTGAAAATGCTATTTAAGCTAATGCGGAGACAAAAGCAGATACAGTGAAAAAACCGGCTCGCGATTATTTCGCAGCCGATTTTTTTATGGCTTACTTCCCGCTAAACAATGAGATTCATATCACCAAACTCATGCCAGAGATAGTTCTCCCGAACGGCCTCATGATAGGCTTTAAACAGCTTCTCTTTTGGCAGGAACGCTGAAAGCATATCCAGGTGGCTTGCTTCTGGCTCATGGAGGCCGGTGATGATTCCATTTGTCATATTCAGCTTAAAGTCTGAATGGACATATAAGTTGGTCCAGCCTTTGAGATTCCTGGTGATTGCTGCCGTTTCCAGCGCCCTTACAACGGTTGTCCCGACAGCAATGACTCTGCCACCTGCCGATTTAGCCTTTAAAACAGATTGAAGGGTTTTTTCCGGAATGAAATATTCTTCATGATTCCCGGAAGGATCGGGCTTCCACTTGTCATCCAAGTAATAACTGAGACCTGTGTGCAGCTGCAGATAAGCAATCTTGACTCCTTTTTCCTGAAGCCTAAATAGCAGCTCCCAGCTGAATGCCCTTCCAGCGGACGGCATTTCTACAGATCCCGGGACAGACGCGTATACGGTCTGATAATACTCAAGCTCCCATGGCAGCTTGACATACTCGTATCGTACTGGCTCGCCCAGCTGATAGATGGCATTCCATAAGTCTGTCCCTTTCAGGTTGAATGTGATCGTCTGGAGCGGCTTTTTAGCATCCAGGAAGATGATTTCGGCTGCCAGAAAGTCTGAAAACACCAGCCTGTCTCCTTTTTTCATTTTCTCTGAAACGATCAAGGCTTCCCATACCCAACCGTTTTTTCGATGCGCAAGCCTGACTTCTACTGCATCCTCAATGGTATGGAAACTTCTCTTTAAGGATCCCTTCAGGATGGCAGGAATCGTCCGGCTGTTATTTAACACCAACAGATCTCCCTCTTTTAAATATTGGTCAATTCGATAAAAAGAAGTATGCTCTGACCTGCCCGTTTTACGGTCAATCGAAAGGAGTTTCACATGATCCCGCCGGATTCCCCTCTTTTCAGGCGGGCTTGCTGCATTTAATTCACCAGGAATAATAAATGTCATAGATTCTGTAAGCATAGTCATCCTTCCTCCCTTTTAAAGCTCTGGGCCTCTAATCTTTGTCCGTGGACTGTTGATTCATCCGACGCCAGGAATAAGAATACATCGACCACCTCATCGGGTTCTGCAAGCTCGTAATCGCAATGGGGTACTGCAAGTGCATGCATCTCGGTATTGATTTCTCCAGGATCCACCATATTCATTCGTATTCCGGTCCCTTTCAATTCGTCTGCCCAGGTTTGGGTCAGCCCCTCGACAGCAAACTTGGAGATTCCATAGGCTCCCCACCCCGCATAACCCGTATGCCCAGCCTCTGAAGTCACATTAATAATCGAGCCGGATTGCTGCTGAAGCATAAGCGGAAGGACCCTTCTCGCTGCCAGGAATGGTGACAGCACATTCATTTTTAGAACCTCTGCAAAATCATCCTCAGGGTAGTCGGCCAGAAACGGCATGGGACTCGGACCCAGCATGGAGGCATTATTGATCAGTACATCGATTCTGCCGAAATATTTCTGTGTCAATGCAGCAAAGCGCTCCACATCCCTTGAGTTCCCAGCATCTGCCGCAACAGCAAGTACTTTCCCTCCAAGCTTTTCTGCTTCTTTTTTCACCTCTAAAAGCGGACCCTCATTTCTTGCACAGATCGAAAGGTCAGCTCCCGCCCTTGCAAAGGCAAGCGCCAGCGCTTTTCCCAGTCCTTTAGATGCTCCTGTAATCATGACCACCTTTTTTTCAAATGTTTTCATACTCTTCGTCTCCCTCTCATTTCTTTTCATGTTTTTATCTTAATAAAAATGGAAGGAATCCTCCTCAGGAGGAAGTTTGAAGCTTTTCTACAACTTTTGGATGAGATACATGTCGGTATGCTGAAACCTTCCTGCGCCGATGCCCATCTCCTTGATTTTGTCAGCAAAGCTGTACACACTTTAAATCATGAAAAACACTTCAAATGGTATAAAGATATGAATTATTAATGGCCGCAAATTTTGTTGCTTCCGAAAGAATTGAAAATGCGAATCTGAAGGATCGAATACATACAGCAGTTGAAACGATCATCCAGGCACAGCAGGCGGCGATGACAGCTGAGATGATCGGCTCGGCTGCCGCAGCAGGTTCAAGCAGCAATTAAAATAAGCCGGCGGGAAGGGTTTCCTGCCGGCTTATTATTTATTCCCTATGTGCCAGAATCGGGTATTGGCGCCATTTCAGAGGTATCTCTACCCTGTTTGAACATTCAGTAAGACTGATGTGAGTGCATCAGACCTTCAGCGATGGACAATGCAAAGTAGAAAAATTATAATCCGGAAATTTGAATAAATAATCCGATACCCCCATTTTATAAGCCGGAGTAATGATCCGAAATAAGCCATTAATGATCCAAACGGTACATAGGATAGACTAGCGGTTTTGGGAATGAGCCGTTTTTTTGTCTTTTGATCTGGAAAACATTGAAATGGTCTGTTCGTACAGTGAGTGATCCAGGTTTAGGCGAAATGGTCTGATTACCCAGTAAATGATCCGGGATTCAGCGAAATGGTCTGATCGTACAGTGAATGAACCTGAGTTCGCTGAAATAGTCCGATAGGAGCGTGAATGATCCTGACTAATTGATCCGATCCCCACTAACTGCGCCTTACTTCAGCCATTATCCAACCAGCCCATAAAAATATCTTTAGAATGCATCCGCCAGTATTTAACGGGAGAAAAAATCAAGGAGGCCAGGTTCAATTGCTGACAGCAAATTGAATCTGACCTCCCCTATTCTGTTTCCCTAGTCTGTCTGCCTGACCGACCTGTCTCTCATGAACAGGCGCCAGAAAAAGTAAAATCCCGGAAACAAGATGGCAAAGCCTACTACATATACAATGAAGACAGCCCGGAAGGAACTCGGGTCGGTAAAGCCTGTTCGGATTGTCTCATTATCGTAGATGATATATGGAAGATGTGCCCTTCCATAAACAAAGCCTGCCAGAAGAAATTGAATGATCGTCACGATGACTGCCAGCCTTGGAATCCCCTTCAGGCCTTTTCCTCCGGGAATCATAAGCAGCGCACCAGTTAGGATAAAGCAGGCAGCTGACGTAATCAGGAGCGGCAGATTGTCCATCATTTTGATATAAATCCAATTCGCTTCAGTTTTCAGAGTGACCATAATTAAAAACGCACAAATGAGTGAAATGGGCCCTGTAATCAGGGCATCCCGCCTGTAAACTCCATAAGCGCGCAAATCGCCTGCTGTCTTTGAATAATCCGCTAAGAGGAGCGATGACAAAAACAAGGAGCTTATAATGGCGAATGCAATAAAGGCATACACATTCGGGCTGGTAAACAGAAGACCCAGCGACAGGGATTCCCTGCCGTTTTGTTCGATGACATACCCTCCCTGGGAGATCGGAAGCACAGCGATCAGCAGGCCGGGAATGAGGATTCCTGTTATGCCTGAAACGTAGATAAGCAGCCTTTTATATTTTTCGGCAGCATGTGAAAACACGAGAAATGCGCTTCGGATCGTGATCAAAAGCAGGATCAAGCTTCCTGGTATGAGCAAAATGGTGCCCAGGGAGTATGCGGCACGGGGAAACATGCTGTAAATCGCGACAACCAAGGCCACGATAAAGACATTGGTCACTTCCCAGGTTGGAGAAAGATATCTGTTTGCGATATTGGTTACATTGGTTTTATCTCTGTTGATATAAATCATGGACCAGAAGCCTGCCCCAAAGTCCATGGCTCCCATCACCGCATATATAAAAACAAAGCCCCATATTAACGTAATTCCAAGGATTTCATCTGTAAGTGATAATCCATACATGTAGATTCCCCCCTTTAATGAGCTGGATAATTTTTATCATCCGGGTCAGTCTGGCCTGACAATTCATGGATGAGCGGATTTCGTTTAAAGTAAAAATAAAGAACAGCAATCACCACAATTCCAAGCAGCAGATAAACCAGAATGAATAGGAGATACAAGATTCCTAAGTTCTGCTGGCTTGTAACAGAATCTGCGGTGCTGAGGATATGGTAGATCGTCCATGGCTGCCTTCCGGTACATGCCAGGATCCAGCCAAATTCGATGGCAAGGATGGATAAAGGAGCAGATAAAAAGAAAGCAAACAGCATCCATTTGGGTACGACTGTTTTTTTCTTGAATTTCAGCCAGTACACGCCGATGATGGCAACAAGGATGGAATACATCCCAATTCCGACCATCCCATTGAACATCGTGTGGATGAATAAAGGCGGCCAATAGTCCCTTGGAAATTCATTCAGCCCGCGGACGACTGTATCAAACCGGTTGCCGGCTAAAAAGCTCAAGGCCCAGGGAATCTCGATGGCATGTTTCACTTCCTGTTTTTCGGGGTCTACAGAACCGCCTATGGTCAGCGGAGCATGAGACTGAGTTTCAAATAAGCCTTCCGCTGCCGCAAGCTTCTCCGGCTGATATTCATATAGATATTGTGCCGAGGCATGACCGCTTAATGCGCTGATAAGAGAGATAACACCGCCTAGGATGAGGCTCATGACTAAAGCCTTGGCATGAAATTGATAAGAACGGCTGCCAGGCGAGTTCCTCAGCATTTTAAATCCTGATGTTCCAGCGAAGACAAATGAGCCTGTCATTAAGGCGGTCAGTGAAACATGACCGGCGGTAATGAAAAAGGCTGGATTAAAGAAAGCAGCCCATGGATTCACATCAACAATCTTGCCATTTACCACCCTAAACCCCGCAGGAGTGCCTTCGAAGGCATGAACATTCGAAATAAGCACAGCGGATGCAAGGGCCCCGAAGGTAACGAGAATCAGGCTGATGATTCTCGCTTTAGTGGAAATACGATCATAGGCGTACACATAAATCGAAAGAAACAGCGCTTCTATAAAGAACGCATAAATTTCAATCTGGAACGGCAGGGCCATGACCCGTCCTATGACTTCCATAAATCCCGGCCAAAGCAAAGAAAGGGAGACGCCGGCAATGGTCCCTGATGGAATGGCCACGCCCAGAAGCACACCCTTAACCCGTGTCCATCTTTTCGCCATAATGGAATAATCCTGGTCTTTCGTCTTTAAGAACATCAACTCGGAAATCAAAATCATGAATGGAATCCCGATTCCTAATGTCGCAAAAATAATGTGGAATGCCATAGTGGTCCCAAACATGGCTCTGGCAATTACTAAATGACTCACTTCTATCACCATTTCCTATAACAGTTTTCCTGTATTTTCTGCGAACTGGCATTTTTTATGCAAAAAAGAAGGAATAGGAATGTATTCATGTCGAATTATCTGAGAAACGAATCTCAGGGAGGGAATGTCATGAGCTATATCACATTTATCGTGGGGGCGGGTCTTGGAGCGCTGCTCACTGTATCAATAAAGAAGAACCGGGCGCCAGGGAACAAAAAGCTGATCCAATCGCCGCTTCCTGTGCATTTAGGAATAAAGCCCGATCTTGGACTCGAGGCACTGGAGGAAAAATTTCAGTCTGCCTGGAATGATGAATATGCAGAAGAAGTGAAACTCCGGGTTCTTAAGGAAGGAAACATCACTCTTGAGGATTATCCTTATTATGAGCTGGAAATCAAGCGTTTTTTTATCTTATCCAGCCTTATGAAAAATGCGGGGATGTATAATGATTCAGTCGATGAAATCTGGCATGAGATGATGATGTTTTCAAGAAGCTACCAGACGTTTTGTGAGAAATTCATGGGAAGCTATCTCCATCATGAGCCTAAAAGCATGCTGGCCAGGGATGCAAGCAGGAACAGTACGGAGGGGAAAGATCGAGCGTGGTTTGATTTAATCTATTCCCAGCTGTTTGAACTTACTCCTAACACGCACCGGATGTACGGTCCCTTCTTCAAACATCGATTATCACAAGAACTCCTTTTGGAAATAGAGGAAAAGAACACGTGGGAAATTTCCAGTTCTTATTTTAATCCCCGCACTAGCGAAGGGGAAGAAGCTGTTCTGAGGCTGGTCGATCAAATAAAAAAAGAGATTGCCTTTATTCAAAGCCGCAAAAATGAAAAGCCGGGTATCCAGTTAACCAAAGCTAAAAAGTCCGGGGATGAGAGCTTTTTGGCCATGTTATTCTCTTCTTACTTCGGAGGAGATGCAGACAATCCCTTTGATCACTCCCAGCATCATCCCGGACACAGCCATCATAACTCTGATAGTTCCGGACACTCTCATCACAGCTGTTCGTCCCATAGCTGCTCCTCCCACTCCTGCGGCAGCTCGTGCGGAAGCTCCTGCGGCAGTTCTTGAACCCATTCAGGGTTCTTTTTTAGGTTTTTCGAGCTGTTTTTGCATTATTTTTATTCATATTAAACCAGCAATCATGAATTTTTTTAAATTAAAAAAGGAAAAAAGAATATTTTTAGCAGATAAAAAAGGAGGCCCGGAACTGAACCTCCTTTTCAAAATAGAGCATTAAACCGGATAAACTCCATGTTTCCTATTCGTAAATTGTAGTTTTTTAGTGGAATAAGCCGCGAATCTTGCAATCAGCTCATCTCTCAGTGAATCCGGCTGAATGATGTCATCGATCACCATTTCGGAAGCGAGGCGGTATATGTCGATATCCTGTTTGTACTCCTCCCGTTTCAATTCGATGAAAGCAGTACGTTCCTCCGGAGGAAGCTCTTTGATTTTGTTGGCATAGACGGCATTGACTGCTGCTTCCGGCCCCATCACGGCAATGGAGGCTGAAGGCAGGGCCAGACAGCAGTCAGGCTCAAAGGCAGGGCCTGCCATGGCATACAAGCCTGCACCATAAGCTTTTCTTACAACTACGGATATTTTGGGAACTGTCGCTTCACACATGGCTGAAATCATCTTGGCTCCATGGCGGATAATTCCTGCCTGTTCCACCTTTGTTCCGATCATGAAACCAGGAATATCAGCCAAGAATAGCAACGGAATGTTGAAGGCATCACAAAGGTTAATAAATTTCGCAGCTTTATCGGCTGAATCCGGGAATAATACGCCTCCTTTCACCCGGGGCTGGTTGGCGAGGATCCCGACGGGCTTTCCGTCCATCCGGGCAAGGGCCGTGATGAGCTCCGGAGCAAATAATTTTTTGATTTCGCAGAAAGAGCCTCTGTCGATAAGATTGTCGATCAGCTCATACATTTGGAATGGTGCATTCTGGTTCTTTGGCAGAAGCTCGGATATTGGTTTTACATCTGCACGCGGGCTCAGCATCTCATACTGCGGCGGCAGCTCAGAATAATTCTCAGGAAAATAAGAGAGATAATTCCTCGCGAATGATATGGCTTCCTCCTCGGTCTTTGCCATAACATCGCCGCAGCCAGACTTAGAACAGTGCATCCTGGCGCCGCCCATTTCTTCTTCTGTCACTTTTTCACCGATGACCATCTCTGCCATTCTTGGAGATCCAAGGTACATCGACGCATTGCCTTCGACCATCACTACGATGTCACAGAAGGCCGGTATGTAAGCCCCCCCTGCAGCAGACGGCCCGAATAACAGGCAGATCTGAGGCACCCTTCCTGAAAGCTTGACCTGATTGTAAAAAATGCGTCCTGCTCCTCTTCTTCCCGGGAACATTTCAACCTGATCGGTGATCCTGGCTCCTGCAGAATCTACGAGATACAGCATGGGAATATTCAATTTTTCAGCCGTTTCCTGGATCCTGATGATCTTTTCAACGGTCCTTGCACCCCACGAGCCAGCTTTTACGGTGGAGTCGTTGGCCATTACACATACCCTCTGGCCATTTATTAATCCAATACCTGTTACAACTCCATCCGCCGGCAGACCTTCTGCCTGGCAGTTGGCGAAGAAGGCATCTTCGAAGTCAAGCCCATGATCGAATAATAGACGGAGTCTTTCTCTGACAAAAAGCTTTCCTTTTTCCGCGTTTTTTTGATGATATTTTTCAGATCCGCCTTTTTGGATTTTTTCTACTTTTTCTACGAGTGTTTCTAGCTTGGTCATTCGCTCTTCCCCGCTTTCACAATTATTCACCGGTGTATTGCGGCTGCCGTTTTTCCTTAAAGGCGAGCAGCCCCTCCTGCCTGTCCCTGGTGGGGATGGTGACGCTATAGCAGATTTTCTCAATAGATAAGCCTGTTTCCAAATCACCCTGTCCTCCTAAATCGATGGCCTTCTTCGCCTGCTGGACGGCAATAGGGCCATTTTTGGAGATTTCAAGCATCAGCTCCATCGCCCGGTCCAGTAAGTCCTCCTGTGGGGCAGCGTAAGATATAAGGCCATAGGTTAAGGCATCCTGGGCATTAATCCTTCTCGCCGTATAGATGAGCTCCTTCGCCCTGCTGATCCCTATGAGCCTTGGAAGCCTCTGGGTTCCCCCGGCACCCGGGATGATTCCCAGCGAAGTTTCGGTAAGGCCCATTTTTGCTGAATCTGCGGCCATTCGGATATCACAGGCAAGAGCAAGCTCCAAACCGCCTCCAAAACAGGCGCCGTTGATGGCAGCCGCGGTAGGCTGAGGAAGCCGTTCCAATTTAGTCACGACCTTCCCGATCAAGGCTACAGTTTCTTTTACTTCTCTATCATTCATGCCCGCCCGTTCCTTCAAATCTGCGCCGGCACAGAATGCCTTTTCACCGCTGCCAGTAAGGATCACTCCTCTTATGCCGGGATTAAACTCTATACCATCAAGCAGACGATCAAGCTCCCTTAGCATCTCCCTGGATAGTGCATTGGCTGCTTCTGCCCTGTTAAGGGTAATGACAGCTACGCCGCCTCCCATGGTTTTATAATCAACGATCGTTTCCATTTCTTTTTCCCTCCCTTATCAAGCGTGGGCCGAATTATACACAGCCATCTTATGGCTCGGAAGATTTCGGTTTAATTTGCATTGGAGCATTTCTGCTGAGTGAAGTAATTTGTCCTCATTCACTCCTGTATGGATTCCCATCCTTTCAAGCATATGGACGAGGTCATCTGTTGCTGCATTACCGGATGCACCGGGGGCGTAAGGGCAGCCGCCCAGCCCTCCAAGGGATGAATCAAATACGAAGAATCCCATTTCAAGGGATTTCAACACATTTGCCAGCGCCATTCCCCGGGTATCATGAAAATGGAGGGCGAATAGCGATGGATCATACCTTTTCAGGATTTCCCCTAGTACCTCTTCCACCAGCCTGGGATCCGCAACGCCGATTGTATCGCCCAATGACAGCTCGTAGATTCCCATCTCCAGAAGCTTTTCAGTCATTTTCAGGACACTTTCGGTGGAAACCTCTCCTTCGTATGGACAGCCGAAAACAGTGGAGAGATATCCTCTCACTTTTTTACCCGCGGAAATAGCCTCTAAGGCCGTCTCTGACAGGACAGGTATCGTATCTGCAATGGTTTTATTGATGTTCCGCTGATTATGTGTTTCCGTGGCCGACATGAAAACTGCAATTTCATCCACCTTTCCCTGCAGAGCTCGTTCAAGCCCTTTCAGGTTAGGCACCAGCGCACCATAGACAACACCTTCCTCACGGGTGATTCCCTGCATAACTTCCAGGGAATCGGAGAGCTGCGGAATCCACTTCGGATTGACAAAGGAAGCAGCCTCTATATAGGAAAGACCTGTTTTTGATAGAGAATCGATCCATTCGATTTTTCCAGCTGTACTGAGAGTGGTGCTTTCATTCTGGAGGCCGTCCCTTGGACCGACCTCCTTGATCAGTGCTGTTTTAGGCCATTTCATTTTTCCAGCCTCCCAAGAATTATTCGGATTCAGCCAGAATATCTCCGTCGTTTACAAAATCTCCTTCATTTACGTGGACTTCTGTAATTGTTCCATTCTCTTCAGCGGCAATCGGAATTTCCATTTTCATAGATTCCAGAATGATGATATCCTCGCCTGCATGTACTTTATCTCCTTTGGAAACAAGTATTTTCCAAACGCTTCCCGCCATATTTGATCTGATTTCTGCCATAATAATTCCTCCTAGGATGAAACTCGGCTGTTATTTGTCAGGTACTTTCCGATAAACTCTGTAGTCGTATCTCCTGCAGAAAATGCTTCCTGATGCAATATTTCAAGGAGTAAAGGAATGTTTGTTTTAATTCCCTGGACTGTGTACCCGGCCAGTGCCTCCTTCATTCTTTCGATAGCTTCGGGACGGTCCTTTCCTGTTGTGACAAGCTTCGCAATCATGGGATCATAAAAGTGCGATACATGTGAGGAAGAATGGACGCCAAGCTCGTGCCGGATGCCCTCACCCTCAGGGATATCGAGGGCTGTGATTTTTCCTGGAGACGGAAGCATCGTCTTTGGATCTTCTGCATAAATTCTTGCTTCAATCGAATGCCCTTCTAAAGGGATCTCCTCCTGCTTTAGCCTCAAAGTCTCTCCGGAAGCCACTCTTATCTGCTCCTCCACAAGATCGATGCCTGTAATTTCCTCTGTAATGGGATGCTCGACCTGCAGACGTGTATTCATTTCCAGAAAATAATACTTTTTATCCTGGTCTACAATGAATTCTATGGTTCCTGCATTGGTGTAGCCGATTTTTAAAGCTGCTTCGATGGCCGCCCGGCCCATTTCCTCCCTTGTTTCCTGATCCAGAAAGGGTGATGGAGCCTCCTCGATCACTTTTTGATGGCGCCTTTGAATCGAGCATTCCCTTTCCCAGAGATACATCCCATTACCATGGCTGTCGGCTAAAACCTGGATTTCAATATGACGGGGATTTTCAATCAGCTTTTCCAGAAACATATCTCCGTTGCCGAAAAACATGAGTGCTCTCTTTTGACTTCCTTCATATGCCTTCCTCAGCTCGGCTTCATTTGAACAGGCCTGCATCCCGATGCCTCCTCCTCCTGCCGAAGCCTTCAGCATCACTGGATATCCAAACTGAAGAGCGAGCTCTGCCGCTTCATCTGCATCTTTAATGCTCCTGGATATTCCCGGAACGAGAGGCAGCCCTGCTTTTTCCATCGCAATCCTGGCTTCCACCTTTTTGCCCATCAAGGAAATGACATCAGGAGAAGGACCGATGAAGGTGATTCCTTCCTCCCTGCATCTCTTTGCGAAGTCTGCATTTTCACTGAGAAATCCGTAACCAGGATGAATGCCGTCACATTGGGCTTCATGGGCTATTTCCAAGATTTTTTCTGCATTCAGATAGCTTTCCTGCACTCTCGGGGGGCCTAAAAGAAAGGCTTCATCCGCACTTTTGGTGTACGGTGCGTCCTGGTCTGCCTCTGAATAAACCGCAACCGTTCGGATGCCGAGTCGACTGCACGTCCGGATGATTCTCCCGGCTATTTCCCCCCGATTGGCAATCAGTATTTTTTTCAGCATGATATTCCTCCTTCAGGCCTTTAATAAATCTCTGCTCATTTCCCTCAGCTTAAATTTCTGGATCTTTCCTGAGGCAGTCATGGGATATTCTTTTGTGAATTCGATATAGCGGGGAATTTTATGCTTCGAAATCCTTCCTGAGCAAAACTCCCTGACCCCTTCAGCAGTGAGGGTCTTCCCTTCACGTGGAATGATCCAGGCCATGATTTCCTCCCCGTATTTCTCATCCGGGACGGCAATCACCTGCACATCCATAATATGTGGATGTGTGTAAAGAAACTCCTCAATCTCGCGCGGGTAGATGTTTTCCCCGCCTCGGATGATCATATCCTTCAACCGGCCGGTAACCTTTAAATATCCTTCGGAATCCATGACGCCCAGATCCCCGGTATGGAGCCATCCTTCTCCATCGATGGCTTCCTTTGTTGCCTCTGGATTCTTGTAATAGCCTTTCATCACGTGGTACCCTTTCGTACAGATTTCCCCTTGCGTGCCTCTTTCCACCTCTTGATCTGTACCTGGCATAACAATTTTCACTTCTACATGGGGAAGGGCCCTGCCGACGGATGAAACCCTGAATTCAATGGGATCATCGGTCCTTGTTTGGGTTATGACAGGGGAAGATTCTGTCTGGCCGTAGGCGATGGTGATTTCTGAGGCTCCCATTTTCTCCAAAACTGCTTTCATGACCTCCATCGGACAGTTCGAACCGGCCATAATTCCCGTCCTTAACGTGGATAAATCATAACTGTCAAAGTCATCAAGCCCGAGTTCCGATATAAACATGGTCGGCACTCCGTGAAGACCGGTGCATCTCTCACGCTGGACCGTCTCAAGTACATTCCGGGGATTGAATTCCTGGACAGGGACCATGGCAGCTCCTGTCGAGACGCAGGCCATGTTCCCCAGCACACATCCGAAACAGTGGAAAAAAGGAACCGGAATGCACAGCTTATCACCCGGACCAAGCTTCATGCATCGCCCTATGTTAAGGCCATTGTTCACGATATTCGAATGAGTGAGCATAACACCCTTCGGAAAACCGGTGGTCCCGGAGGTGTACTGCATATTAATCACATCATCCCAATGCAGGCTGTCAAGGCGGAAGTCCAGCTCTTCCTCAGTGACTGAATTCCTTCCTTCCATCAAGTCCTCCCAGCTGAAGGTTCCGGGAAATCTTTTTTCGCCTAGTACAATGACATTCTTTAAATGCGGGAGCTTATCGGATAGCAGCTTTCCTGGGATGGAATTCTTCAGTTCCGGAACGATTCCATACAACGTATCGATGTAGGAATGGTCTTTTACATGTTCCATGAGAATCAGAGTTTTAGAGTCTGATTGCTTCAGCAAATACTCCAATTCCTGCGCCTGATAATTGGTATTGACCGTCACCAGCACACCGCCCATCATCCCGGTGGAGAACTGGGTGATCAGCCATTCCGGAGTGTTTGAAGCCCAGATGGCGATATGGTCTCCCTTTTCAATGCCTAAGCTCATAAATCCCCGGGCTGCCTGTCTGCATACCTGATAAAATTCATGATAGGTATATTTTAGACCGCGGTCAGAATAAATGACTGCCTCCGCCTGCGGCTGTCTGGCTGCTGTTTCCTCAAGAAGTCTTCCGACTGTTACCTTTAATGTCTCTGCCACTAAAAATCCCCCTTTGCTTGATTTACATTCAGCGGGAATCTAGTTGTTCGACGATTCTTTTAAACCTAATCAGCAGCCTAACTGTCTTGAGATGACCAGTCTTTGAATTTCAGAGGTGCCTTCGCCGATTTCCAGGAGCTTGGCATCCCGCAAATATCTTTCAACCTCATATTCTTTCATATATCCATATCCGCCATGAATCTGAATGGCCTGATTACATGTTCTGAAGGCCATTTCAGTGGCAAAAAGCTTGGCATAGGCCGATTCTTTTGTAAAAGGCTTCTTCTGGTCTTTCAGCCAGGCAGCCTTATAAACCATATTCCTTGCCAGTTCGATTTCCATGGCCATGTCTGCCAGCTTAAAGGCGATGGCCTGGAAGCTTGAAATCGGCTTGCCGAACTGCATTCTCTCCTTAGAATAGGCGTGAGCCTTTTCAAAGGCCGCCTGTGCCAGCCCCACGGCAAGCGCCGCAATCGAAATCCTTCCGCCATCTAGCGTATAAAGGAACTGCTTGAATCCTTTCTGAGGATCGCCGAGTATATTTTCCTTTGGAATCCGGACATCCTCTAATACGATTTGGGAGGTGTTCGAAGCCCTGACGCCCATCTTGTCATAATCGCTTGTAATCGTGAGTCCCTTTGTATCGGTCGGAACGATAAAGGCAGAAATGATATTTTTTCCCGCTTCGTCCTTTCCTGATACCGCCGTGACGGTCAGAGTTTTGGCATAGCCTGCATTGGTGATCCAGCACTTTTCGCCATTTATCACATATTCATCTCCGTCAAGGACTGCACTTGTCCTTGTGCCTCCAGCATCAGAGCCGGCATTTGGCTCGGTCAAACCAAAGGATGCGAGAGCTTCCCCCTTTGCGAGGGGCACTAGATACTTTTGTTTTTGTTCCTCAGTGCCGAAATAATAAAGGGGGCTTGAACCAAGGGAAATGGCAGCCGCATAGCTAAGACCCGTTCCGCCGCAGGCTTTGCCGATTTCTTCAACGGCTATGGCATAAGAAATAGTGTCGCCTCCCGAACCGCCGTATTCTTCAGGGAATGGCAGGCCGAGAAGACCGAGCTTTCCCATTTTGGTAAACACGTCTTCAGGGAATTTAGAATCGCGGTCAAGTTCAAATGCAATGGGTTGAATTTCCCTTTCTGCAAAGTCCCTGACCATTTCTTTTATCATCTGCTGTTCCTTCGTTAATGAAAAATCCATGAAAATCCTCCTTAAAGTCTTCAAGAGACCGACTGGTTGGTCTGTACACAAAATGTAAGCGCTTTAATTCTAATCCGTATGAGAATCTTTCAAAAAGTAACAGGCAAAACGTGGGTCCTTTTTTGTTTCATCGGTCAAAAGACTGTTCAAAATGAGATCCACATAAATGTCTCCAATTTCATCAATGGTCTTGCTTCCTTCCGGATGGTACCATTTATAGGTCCAGTTCACCATTCCAAGGATGCTCATGCCGGTAATTTCCACCGAAATTTCATTGCGGAACTGGCCTTCCTGTATTCCTTCCCTTAGGACTTTGAAAATGATGTTTTTATAGGCGTTTCGCTTGCTCTTAATTTCTTCTGTATATTCTGGTTTTAAGTACATGCTTTCCTGGTAAAAAACTGAGATGTGAGGTTTATAGAGGTGAAATACTTTTACAAATGACTGAATGATTTTTTTCAGCTTTTCTGTGGGATTCTGGCTGGATGATTCTGCTTCTTCTGCTTTCGTTAGTACATAAGAAATAAAGTAATCATGAATGACATATAGAAGTTCATCTTTGGATTGAAAGTGATGGTAAAATCCGCCCTTTGAAGTGCCGCTCTCTGCAACAATCTGATTGACCGTTACACCATGGAAGCCGTGCATTTCAAACAGCTTCAACGAATGATCGATGATTCTGTCCCTTAACTCCGTGAGTTTCAGCTCCTTTCCGTACATCGAAATGACCTTCTATCCTAAATATTAAAATAATACAGTAAACTCTGTCAATGAAGACGTAAAAAAACGGAAGGAGGGCTTTATATACGGCCCGCCTTCCGTTTGTCATTGTGCCAAGAACCGGAGTGCTGAAACCCTGGGCTATGCATTGGCGATTTTACTTTTTTGCAGAAACTGTCTTGGTGTTCCAAAAAAAAGCATCTTATTGTAAGCAGGATAAACTGACTCAAAATGAACATAAATCGGACTGTCAAGGAGCCAAGGGAAGTACTGGAAAAATGCCTGGTCCCCAAAAATAATTGCTTCAAGGGCGGTCTCCATCTCTTTTTCGAAAATCATATACCTGATTTTTGCGGCATTTTCGCTGTATTCATGGCCACCTACATAGACTTTTCCGCAAAGAACATACTGTCCCAGCTGCGGGATCCATTCCGCATTCACTTCATCCCTAAGGTTCGGATTGACAGATTCCGCATCAAATTCCCGGCCGATCGTTAACGTCAATTCTCCTGTTGCATCTGAATGCGTCAAGGTATATTTTCTGTTGTCAAAAGGCATAAAGGCAGTTGTCATCGGCCTATAGCGGGTCACAAGCTTGCTTGGATCGAACTTAGACATAACGGGCATTCCCTTCCTCTAAGATAAAGACTCTTTCCCTATCTTATGGCAGAGGCCATCCGTTGTGACAAACTCCCAATAAAGGGGCCCGGTCTAATTGATGTCCAATCCGTACATCTCCTGGATCCGGAGTTTGGTATCCACCAGATTATTGGAAACCTGGGAGAAGGAATAACCAACAAACAGTGGTGAGACGACAAATCGGGGAATAATTTTACATATTACTTTTCCTTGGTAGTGATAGAAAAATAAATTATAGCTTGTACAGCTCCGATGAAAGTGATTAAGGACAAAATGGACAGCAGATTGAAGATAACGGGCAAAAATGGATAGATCCCCGCCTTCCTTCATGATGACATTGAACTCCGTAAACCCCATAATCGGATGCTCGGAAATATTTAATTCAACATGATTCTTTCGTCCTGCAGGGATGCCTTCGAAATACTTCGGACTTAATTTCTGCTGATAGTCCGCATCTTTCAAGCCGACAATCTGCATATGCGGATGATGGATCGTCCCTCCTGAAAGCGGGCCGTGATTTTTATAAAAGATTACAGATTTATATAATCCGCTTTCCCTCATTTCATTCCATTTGGATACACCGAATTCAAGAAGGGTTTTTAAATGCTCAAAGCTATATGTGGAAATGTCCTCCTCGCAGTTATCCGTTTCGATAATCAGTGTTTGGAATGTATCCTTTAAAGTCGGATATTTATTCATTAAATAAAGGATGGACCCTTTTTCGTCCAAGATGTCTGTAAGAGATTCTCTCTCACAAAAAGGGCAGGCTGTACTGCGGTTGACCATACTGTTCGGCTTTCCTGCACCGATATTATTTTGAAAATAGATTAAATCGTTTTCTTTTGACACTAGATGCGCCCCCATACATTCTATTCATGACATTATTGTAGCACCGATAGAGACTTAAATTCTAGTGATTGGATGCAGCCCTGGAAAGTCAGGTATTTCTGCTGAAAAAACCCGGCTTCCCCACAAGGGGCGGCCGGGTTCTGATTAGGATTGAGTGTCTTCTTTTTGAGATTCCGGGGTTTCTTCCCAAAATTCAGCTGCATTTCCGCTTTCATTTGCATCAATGATAAATGAACCGTTTGTGTAGCGGTCGTTAAATCGGATATCGGATACTCTGATGGTTTCCTGTGCCCCTTTTTCGGTCTTGATATGGATGAGCGAATCTTGTTTGGCAACACATGCACCGATGACTCTGTGCGGATTGGATTTAAGCTCCCGCAGCATGACGACTCCGCGCTTGGCACGCGAAGACTTTTCGAATTCCTTCAGCTTCATTCTTTTCACTGCTCCACGCTGGGTAGCGATGACAATGCTTTCCTTTGCGGGGTCGGAGATCAGGTTTCCGGAAACAACAAAATCCCCTTCCTTTAAGTTAATGCCTTTGACACCTGCCGCACGTGCTCCCACAACACTGACTTCCTCTTCATTGAACCATAGAGAATATCCGAAGGAGGTGGAAAGGAAGACATCACGGGTTCCGTCTGTCAAATATACATCCACTACCTCGTCTTCGCCCTTCAGATTGATGGCCACCAGCGGTTTGGTATAGCGCTGCGCCTTGTAAAGCAGCAATTCAGTCTTTTTGGCCATGCCGTTTTTGGTAAAGAATAAGAGAAATTCTGGTTTGTCAAAATCCCTGATCGGTATGGCTTTGACGATCTGCTCATCCCTTCCGATCGGGACGATGCTTGCGATGTGCTGGCCGATATCCTTCCAGCGGATATCCGGCAGCAGATGGACCGGACAATATAAGTAACTTCCTTTATTGGTAAAGATCAAAAGAACATCTGTCGTATTGATCTCGAATTGGGAGATCAGCCTGTCGGAATCCTTCATGCCGAAATCCTGGCCGCCTGAGGCAGAATAGGAGCGCAGGCTTGTCCGTTTAATATAGCCTTCTTTGGTTACTGTAACCATGACGTCCTCGCTTGCGATCAGCACCTCAAGATTAATTTTGATATCCTCAATTTCTTCTTCAATTTTGCTTCGTCTTACATCGTTGAACTGCTTTTTGACTTCCTTTAATTCTTTTTTGATAACCGACATCAATTTCTTTTCGTTATCAAGGATAGCCTTCAGCTCGTTGATTTTCTTCTCCAATTCCTCTGCTTCCTGCCGTAGTGCGGTTATATCGGTATTGGTCAGCCGGTATAACTGCAGGGAGACAATGGCTTCTGCCTGAGGCTCGGTAAAGCCGAACTTCGCCATAATATTCTCTTTGGCATCCCTTTTATCCTTGGATGCACGGATGGCTGCGATTACTTCGTCGAGGATGGACAGAGCCTTCATCAGTCCTTCGACGATATGCTGCCGGTCGAGTGCTTTCCCCAGCTCATAACGGGATCGATTGATGACGACCTCTTTCCTATGATTGATATAGGCATCGAGCAGTTTTGGCAGGCTCATCAATGTCGGCCGTTTTTTATAAATCGCTACCATATTCAAGTTATATGGTACCTGCAGGTCGGAATTCTTATATAGGTACTTCAGGACACCGTCAGCATCTGCCTCTTTTTTCAGCTCCACCACAATACGGAGGCCTGTGCGGTCCGTCTCGTCACGGACTTCAGAAATTCCCTCCACTTTCCGGTCCAGCCGGAATTCATCCATCTTGCGTACAAGATTGGCTTTATTTACTTCAAAAGGTATTTCGGTGATCACGATCTGCTGCTTGCCGCCTCTGATTGTCTCAATCTCGGCTTTGCCCCGGATGATAATCTTGCCCTTCCCCGTCTCATAGGCTTTCTTGATTCCATCCACGCCCTGAATAATCCCTCCTGTAGGGAAATCAGGCCCTTTAATGACTGTCATTAAGTCATCGACAGAGCATGAAGGGGAATCAATCCGCATGATGGCAGCATCAATAACCTCCCCCAGCTGATGAGGAGGAATTTCTGTAGCATATCCGGCTGAAATCCCTGTTGATCCATTGACCAGCAGGTTGGGATACATCGCTGGCAGGACGACCGGTTCATTGGCCGTATCATCAAAGTTTGGTACGAAATCAACGGTCCTTTTATCAATATCCCGAAGAAGTTCTCCAGCAATGGCGGAAATTCGGGCTTCTGTGTAACGCATGGCTGCAGGCGGGTCGCCGTCCAGGCTTCCATTGTTGCCGTGCATTTCGACCAGCACATTCCGAAGCTTCCAGTCCTGGCTCATCCGCACCATGGCATCATATACCGAAGAATCACCATGGGGATGATAGTTTCCGATTACATTCCCGACTGTCTTCGCAGATTTTCTGAATCCTTTGTCATGAGTGTTTCCTTCTTCATGCATGGCAAACAGGATTCTTCTCTGCACCGGCTTTAAGCCGTCCCTCGCATCCGGAAGCGCCCGGTCCTGTATGATATATTTACTGTATCGTCCAAATCGGTCGCCGATTACATCCTCAAGCGGGAGGTCGCGGTATTTCTCAACGGTTGACATTATTGGACCTCCTCATCTATCTGCAGATTTTCATTTTCTAAAATATTGGTTTCATCTTCCATGCTGAACGCAACATTTGATTCAATCCATTTGCGCCGCGGTTCCACTTTATCACCCATCAGTGTTGTGACTCTCCGCTCTGCACGGGCAATATCATCGATCCTTACCCGGATCAAGGTGCGGCTCTCAGGATTCATGGTGGTTTCCCACAGCTGGTCTGCGTTCATTTCTCCAAGACCCTTATAGCGCTGGATGATATAGCCGCGGCCAACCTTCTTCATGGCCCCCTGCAGTTCTTCATCGCTCCACGCATATTCAACGATCTCTTTTTTTCCGGATCCCTTAGATACTTTATACAGAGGCGGAAGGGCAATATAAATCTTGCCTGCCTCAATAAGCGGCTTCATATAACGATAGAAAAAGGTAAGAAGCAGCACCTGGATATGGGCACCGTCTGTATCCGCATCCGTCATGATGATGACCTTGTCATAATTGATATCCTCGACGCTGAAATCAGGTCCGACACCTCCGCCGATGGCATGGATGATCGTATTGATTTCTTCATTTTTAAAGATGTCCTGAAGCTTAGCTTTTTCGGTGTTGATGACCTTGCCCCTTAGAGGAAGCACTGCCTGAAAACGTCTGTCGCGGCCCTGTTTAGCCGATCCACCCGCAGAGTCGCCTTCCACAAGATAAATTTCATTCTTCTGTGGATTCCTGGACTGAGCCGGAGTGAGCTTCCCGGATAAAATCGCCTCGGATTTTTTGCGTTTCTTACCGCTCCTTGCTTCCTCGCGGGCTTTTCTTGCTGCTTCCCGGGCCTGGTAGGCCTTGATCGCCTTTTTCACCAATAGAGAGCTGATATCAGGATTCTCGGCCAGAAAATAGGCTAAATGCTCAGAAACCATCGCATCCACACTTGATCGTGCTTCACTTGTTCCGAGCTTGCTCTTTGTCTGACCCTCGAATTGAAGAAATTCTTCCGGAATCCTTACGGAAATAATGGCTGCAAGCCCCTCACGGATATCAGAGCCTTCCAGGTTCTTATCCTTCTCCTTCAGCAGGCCGCTTTTGCGGGCAAATTCATTGAATACCCTCGTCATGGCAGTCTTTGCTCCGACCTCATGGGTGCCGCCATCCTTTGTACGGACATTGTTGACAAAGCTCAGGATATTTTCTGAATAGCCGTCATTAAATTGAAAAGCAAAGTCGACTTCAATGTCATTCTGCTCTCCCTCGAAGGATACGACCTTGTGAAGGGTGTCTTTTTCCTCATTCAAGTACTCGACAAAGGCTTGGATCCCAGTCTCAAATTGAAAGATGTCCCTCTGTCTGTCCCTCTCGTCGATCAGTTCTATTTTCATCCCTTTCAGAAGGAAGGCAGATTCTCTCAAACGCTCTGAAAGTGTTTCATAATTGAAGTTGGTCGTAGAAAAAATGGAAGGATCAGGCTTGAACGAGATGGTCGTGCCAGTCTGGTTCGTCTTGCCGATCTTCTCTAAGGTTGTTTCCGGCTTTCCTCCATTGACGAAACGCTGCTGATAAACAAAACCGTCCCTTTTGATGGTGACGACCAGCCATTCTGATAAGGCATTCACAACGGAAGCCCCGACGCCATGGAGCCCGCCGCTCGTCTTATAGCCGCCCTGCCCGAATTTACCCCCTGCATGGAGGACCGTCAGGATAATCTCTGGTGTCGGCTTTCCCATTTTATGCATGCCAACCGGCATTCCGCGTCCCTTGTCTTCAACAGAGAGGGAGTTGTCCTTGTGTATTTTAACGGTTATGTGATTACCGAAACCCGCAAGCGCTTCGTCAACTGAATTGTCGACGATTTCGTAAACTAAATGATGCAGACCTCTCGCATCGGTGCTCCCTATGTACATGCCGGGCCGCTTTCTGACCGCTTCTAAGCCCTCCAGCACCTGTATGGCATCATCGTTATATTCTATCTGATTCGCATTCGTTGACACTAAAAATCCCCTTTCTAACTCATAAAGCCCTTTGACTTGGGAGAAAACTTTTTATCTGTTTGCCAGTTTTCCCTGAAAGATATTTTCATTATAAAACAAGCCAGAAAAAAGAACAAATGTTCTATTTTGATCTGGTACCTTATTTTAATTTCCCGTTTGATTAGTCGTACCGCTGATTGCAGATTTTATTCAGGCAGCCTGTCCTCAGGTCAATGCTTTAGCCTCATCCCTATTTTAACGGTTATTTTTCATTTAGCAAATAAGCCTTTAAAAAAAAGAGAAGGCGGACAGGTTGTTCTTTTGCAGATTTTACACCGCCAGTGGCTAGTATATCACTTCTTTCCCGCGCATAACAAAAGGAGCCCATGCAGGTGCTCCTTATCAAAAATCTATTTGGTTATCGCATGCTCTACTTTTATGCATCGGTCCATGATGACCGTATATCCTTTTTCTTTTAAGAAATCATAGGCTTCCTGGTTATATAATCCCAGCTGGGCCCAATAGACATCGGCATCAATCTCGGCAAATTCCTTCGCTGGCTCCATAAGGAATTCAGACCGCCTGAAAACATTGACGATATCCACGTGACCCTCAATGTCCTTTAATGATTTTACCGGCTTGACTCCCAGAATTTCATTTTTTGCTGTGGGGTTAACCGGGATAATCTCATATCCCGCCTTCTGCATAGCTGCAGATACCATATAGGAGGTCCGCTCAGGGTTCTCTGACAAACCCACTACAGCAATGCGCTTTGCTTTTTTTAAGATCTTTCCAATCTCTTCTCTTGAAGGATTTTCAATCGCCATTTTATCCCGTCCTTTCAAAGCCACGTTTGAATGTATTATACCCTTTAAGCATACAAAAAAACGAATGGCTTTTCTCTGGGTTTCTCTGGATTTTTACTTTCAACGAGAGGAATCTCTGAACATTTGATGGATTTTTGCCAAACTCATGATAAAATAAAAAAACAGAAATAGAGAAAGGGCTGCAGGAAATGACAATAGCAGTATTAGTGTTAGCTTATTTGATAGGATCGATTCCTTCAGGGCTGATCATTGGAAAGGTTTTTTACAAAACCGATATCAGGCAGCATGGCAGCGGCAATCTTGGAGGTACCAACACATTCAGGGTGCTGGGAAAAAAAGCAGGCATTATTGTGACGCTGATGGATATTTTAAAAGGAACTCTGGCAACTCTTCTGCCGCATCTTTTGGGAGTGGATGTACATCCTCTACTTGCAGGTGTTTTTGCAGTAGTCGGTCATATGTACCCGATTTTTGCAGGATTCAGAGGAGGAAAAGCCGTGGCCACATCTGGAGGATTGGTGCTTGGCTATGTACCGTTAATGTTTCTTTTCGTACTCGTTTTCTTTTTTATTTGCTTATACATAACCAGATATGTTTCCTTATCCTCCATCATAACAGCTGTGGGTGCCCTGGTTTATTCCATTGTAATAAGGGATATTCCGCTCATCATCGTAATTTCACTCATCACGGTCTTTATTATATACAGGCACAGGGCCAATATCGCCAGGATTGCAAATGGCACCGAACCAAAAATTCCATGGTTTTCTAAAAAGAGATAGCTCCAGCTTCGTACTTTTTAATTAAACACACAAGAATGGACGTATGAATTGGCATACGTCTTTTTCTTTGAATAACCGGAAAAGCTCCGCTTATTTTACGCTGTTTCCCCCATATGGACCTCTTCAATCCTTGCATTCCAATTTCGATACGACTGCCATCCAGGCACATAACAACCCTATAAGCGCCGGCTGTCTAGGGCTGCTTCCGAACCTTCACCAAAGAAATCAGGGAATACGTCATTTAAAGAGTGAAGGATTTTTATGGGCTGTTTCAGGTCGCATGTATGAATGTGATCCTCTAATTCGCGGGATTTCCCAATCTGTAAAACTGCAAAAAAACAACCGCCCAAAATGGCGGCTGGCAGCTAAACAATATACTCTTTATAGGAATATCTGAAGATCCTCCTCTCGATCCTGCCGCGGTCGCCAATGAAAACATACCACCGTTCCCCAATATAAAAGGGATTGGAGAGAAGCTTTTCTACCACATAGGAGACACAGCCCTGATCGTCGGTGTCTTCCGGTTTTATGCGGCTTGAAAGTGCCAATACGAAATAAGGTTTTTCCTTGTCGAACTCAAGAAGCTGAAGATAATACATTTTTCTCTGAGATTTATTAAATTCCTTCAGGACATTATCTATGCTTTTTTCAATATCGATTTCGTACTTGTCAGCATCGGACCATTTCTGTAAAAGAGAATCAAACAGGGAGAGCGTGAGGATATAATGAGTTGCGAATTCCTGAGGATTAAAGGTCTTCACACTGTCATGGTTTTCATCCGCTGGAACTACAATGAATTTGTCATAATCGGCAAAAAATTTAGCAGTCATAGTATACCTTCTTTCTTAGGATGCGCAGGTCAGGCTTGTCTATTTGGGTTGAATTATGTTGAATGATTAATGAAAGCCTTATTATTTACTTCTTTTTTCAATCAGATTTTCCTGCTCTTTCATTGAAAATAATGACCGATTTTTGAAAAATTTGCTGCACTCATCGTATATGGAGTATGTGATGGCCAATAAACAGGAAAATAGTCATAGAGCCTATTTACTTTGTGTTCAGGTCAATATGGAAATCTGGATTTTATTCTTGTAGGTCCATCCTTCGTTGTTCTCGGAAATTATATGCCCCAGGTCAAGCCGAATTATTTTGTGGGAATCAAGACTCCGTGGACCTTGAATCATGAGACAGTTTGGAAGAAGACTCACAGATTCGGCGGAAAGGTCTTTATGATTTGCGGCGTCCTTTTCATGGTATCGGTCCTGCTGCCGCAGCCGTACAAAGAACCTTTATTAATGCCAGGAATTCTCATTATTTTAATATCGCCTGTAGCGTATTCTTACTTGTTATATAAGAAAACCCTCAAAGGGTAACAAACAGTTAGCTTGTGAGAAAGCTGGAAGCGGGATGATTTAGCGTTTTTTGTTAAAAATCTATAGCGGAATTTTCTTCCATCGCCTAGAATTTAGTTATAACAGAAGATGTGAATTCTCGCTTTAGGAGGCGGTCTTATGAAGAATCATGAAATTGATTTCAAAATATACGGCGACGATATGCAGTTTGTAGAAGTGGAGCTTGATCCCGGGGAAACTGTGGTCGCTGAAGCAGGAAGCCTGATGATGATGGAAGATGGCATACAGATGGAAACGATCTTCGGAAGCGGCGGAGAAAACGGCTTCATGGGCAAACTGTTTTCTGCTGGTAAAAGAGTATTGACTGGCGAGAGTCTTTTTATGACCACCTTTACCAATGAGGCAAATGGAAAAAAGCATGTTTCCTTTGCTTCTCCATACCCAGGGAAAATTATCCCTATGAATTTGAGTCTGTATAATCATAAAATTATCTGCCAGAAGGATGCATTTCTGGCTGCGGCTAAAGGAGTTTCCATCGGCATCGAATTTCAGCGCAAGATAAAAGCAGGTTTTTTCGGCGGTGAAGGCTTCATTATGCAGAAACTAGAGGGCGATGGGATGGCCTTTGTCCATGCGGGCGGAACCATACATAAAAAAGATCTCTCCCCAGGGGAAGTCCTCCGCGTCGATACAGGATGTCTAGCAGCCATGACCAGCTCTGTTCAGTACGATGTTGAGTTTGTGAAAGGAGTCAGGACCGCTCTATTTGGCGGTGAAGGCTTATTTTTTGCCACCCTGCGCGGTCCAGGCACCATCTGGGTTCAGTCCCTTCCCTTCAGCCGCCTTGCCAGCAGGGTATTTGCCGCAGCCCCAGGACGCGGAGGAGCAAAGGATGAAGGCAGCATAGCCAAAGGAATCTTTGATATTTTTGGCGGCGATTGAATACGTTAGGGGAGGAGTTCTGTTTCTCCCCTTTTTTCAGTCCTCTCGCAGGGAGAATGCCTGGATCTGAAGCGGATACTCCTCCAAGGCGTCTCTGCCTGTTGAACTGATTTGATAGTTGCCGCGTCCGCTCCTTTCGAACCAGCCATAATAATTTTTATAAAGGATGGACTGTGTTTTCTCTCCTGTGCCCATTTCCCGGAGTGCTTTTGGTGTCAGGATGCCATGCTTGTTCAATAGGAAGGCAATGTGGATGCTCGCTTCCTTATAGGCAGTCATTAAGCTTGTCTGGCTGCTTCCCCCTTTGTTCCAGTCTCCGTTCCTTCCATTAATCTCCTTGAGTATCCGTTCTTTTTTCTTTCGATTTTGAGTGAGACTTCTTTTCTTATCGAATGGAGCCGGCTCATGAACAATGGTAACGCCAGCCTTCTTATGAAGGAAAGAAACCAGAATCAGCCCGATTTCAAGACGTCTGATCAAGTGTAGGAGATCCTGCCATTTTTTTGTTTTAATCAAAGAAGGTTTCCGGGGAACGGCGATATAAACTTGATCAGTAATCCGGAGTCTTTTGGCTGCCTGGAGCAGGAGTTCCAGGTTTAAGGTAAGTTTCAATTCAACAATGACCAATTCCCCTGCCTTTACTGCGGCAATATCACAATGATGGACTTCACCAAAAACGTCATATCCTCTGGCTGATAAATAATCCCGGACGGGTGCGTATAAATCTGTCTCAAACAGCTTATCGTTCATATAAAAGCGGTCCTTCTTCCATTTCTATCGGTTCTGGATGATGTTTAAATTTTTCCACTATATTCATTCTCACTTTCCATATATTATATAGGAAACCATTACATTAGGAGAGTAAAAATATGAAAAAATTACTGCTGGCAGGTATCGCTGTACTGCTGCTGGTCCTTGGTCTTTCGGTCTTTCTCTTGAAAGACCTGCAGGATGAAAGGACGAAAGGCAGCAGCGAGCCCCAAATGAACTCTCTTCCGTTAAGAAATGACTCATTGAATCATAAAAACTATCAACATACCAGTGCCACCCTTGGAGCCATAGGGGATGTACTGATTCATGACAGGGTTTATAAGGATGCCTTCCATAATGGAAAATACGATTTTGACCCGATGTTACAGCCGGTAAAGAAATTGCTGCAAAAGCCTGATCTCCTGATCGCCAATCAAGAGTCTATGATTGGCGGGACTCAAATAGGTCTGTCCAACTATCCCTCTTTTAACAGCCCTTTTGAAATTGCGGACACGCTGAAGCGAAACGGAGTGGATATTGTATCTATTTCAAATAACCATTCCATGGACCACGGAGAAAAAGCTTTATACAGTGCCATCGGACATTATAATCAATTGGGGATGCCCTATACAGGGGCATATAAAAGCTTGGAAGATAAGATGCGATTACGAGTGCTGAATAGAAATGATATTTCCTTTGGATTTCTATCTTATACGTATGGACTGAATGGGAATGTGCTTCCAAAGAACAAGCCGTACCTGGTTAATATTTTTGATATCCATACCGTCCTCGAGGATATCAAACATGCCAGGAACCAGGTTGATGTTGTGGTCGTGAGCACCCACTGGGGCACCGAATACGAACGAATGCCCTCCAAGGAACAAATGAAATGGGCAGATGAGATGGCAAAGGCAGGCGCTGATATTATCATCGGCCATCATCCCCATGTTCTCCAGCCAATTCAATGGATCCAGCATTCTGGGAAGAAGACGCTTGTCGTGTATTCACTGGGTAACTTTCTCTCTGGCCAGACCCATGACTATAAGGATATCGGAGGAATCCTAACCGTAAAGGTGAATAAAACCGTTACAAACAAAACAAAAGAGATTAACCTTGAAAACTATCAGTTTACCCCCACATTTGTTACAAGCAGCAAACAAAAGCACTATCAAGTACTGCCTCTAAAAGAAGCTGAAGAAAAAGGCCTCGTCCAGAAACCGGAATCGTATCAGGAAACGCTGGCCCATATGTCTGCATGGACAACTGAGTAATGCAGCTGTTAGGACTGGGAATTAGAAAAATGAATCATTTTCTACTATACTATTTGTAAGAAGTGATCGGAGGAGAAATCATGGAAATCAAAATCAGCGATGAAGCAGCAAAATGGTATGAGGAAGAAATGGATCTAAAAACAGGAGATTTTGTCCGCTTTCTTGCAAGATACGGAGGCTGCAGTACGGTCCAGAGCGGGTTCTCTCTTGGAATCAGCAAAGAAGAACCGATAAATCCAGGTGCATCTTCCATGAAAAATGGAGTCACATATTTTATTGAAGAAAGTGACTTATGGTATTTTGACAATCATAATTTAGAGGTTGGCTATAATGTTCAATTCCAGGAACCGGAAATTACTTATGGAAAATAATTCTTTCTATCCCGTATACTAAATTCAGGAGATCTCTCCTGAATTTTTTTTGAAAGGCGGTTTTTTATGCGAAAGGATCCCATACAGGCGGCAGCTGCCTTTGTCGAGCAATTTTTCCCGGATTGTGAAGCGGCATTATTGGGCGGCAGTACAGCAAGAGGTGAAGCTACCTCCACTTCCGATCTGGACATTTTTATTTATGATTCATCCATCCATAAAGAACACAGGGAATCTTTCTATGAACAAGAGTGGATGATAGAAGCATTCGTACATAATAACGAATCCTATAAAAGATATTGTACTCAGGATTGTGAACGCGGCAGGCCTTCCCTTCCCCGGATGGTTTTTGAAGGAATCGTGATTAGAAACAGCCCTTCTGTTCCAGGTTTAAAGGCTCATGCTGAAAAGCTCCTCTCCTCTGGCCCTCCGCCATGGAATAGCAAAGACATCGAACTCAAACGTTATTTTATTACCGATCTCGTATTGGATTTTATAGGCAGTTCCGACAGGCATGAAGAAATATTTATTGCGGGAACGCTTGCCGAGCTTGTGCATGAATTCGTTTTACGTACGGACGCCCAATGGACTGGAACCTCTAAGTGGATATGGAAAGTTATGAAGGCTTATGATCCCATGCTTGCAGCATAGTTTTTTGAAGCCTTTGATATCTTTTACAGGCATGGTGAAAAGGATCACATCCTTCAATTTACCGACAAAATCCTTGAACAATATGGCGGCCGCCTATTCAGCGGCTTCTCCGTAGGAAAAGAATAAAGAAAGGGCAGCATCCGAGTGAACTCTGATGTCTGCCCTTTTTAAGTTTTACTGTTTTGCCCGATTTGCAAGTTTTGCTTTTTTAGCATAAAACCATTAAAAACTTAATTGTTATGCACGATTTGCGCGTTTACATAATTTTGCTTCATTCTGCATGAAAAAGCGTCTTTAACAATGCTCCCTGAAACATACTCCATTCCTTCTTCTGCTGGTTTAGCTCCCTTCTCCCCTCTTCGGTCAATGTGTAATATTTTCTTTGGGGCCCTTCCTTAGAATCCTTCCAGTAAAGATCGACGAACCCCTTTTCGTGCAGTCTTTTTAGGGCTGGATAAACGCTTCCTTCTTTTAGCTGAAAATAGCCATCGCTTACCCGATTCCCTGTTTCCATCAGCTCATATCCATACATATCCCGAATGTCAAGGAAAGACAATAGAATCATTTCACTGACTCCTTTTATCAGTTCTGTTTTCCTCATAACAGCTCCTTTATCCACAACTATATCTTCATTTGATATAGTATATTTTTGGTATTATCCACAACTATATCTTATTAAAATATAGCGGTTTATTAAAGTATTTTTTCTATTTTTTTTTGCCATGGAACAATTAAAAGGAGATATAAAATCCCTGGATTTTATATCTCCCATTTTGTTTCTTAATGTAGTTTTCTTTTATGCCCGCTAAAGCATTTTTTTAGGCATCTAGCAGTGGCTCATGAATCCCTTCAGCACTTAATATAAACCGCTGCCGTTCTCCAAGGAGATCAAAATGAGGATATCCTTCTTTTTGGTGTATCCATTCTTTTTTTAAATCATAGGCCTTACCCCATTCAGCAAGCTGATCGAGGTTCTTGCAGCCCGCTTTTGTCACGGTTTTGCATCCGGGAAATCGGTCATCCAGCCAGTAGTGTGTAAGGAAGGCTATTTCTCCGGAGTCAATTTTTCTTTTCCATTCTTCAACATCTTTGCGTTTGATACCGAAAGCCATTTATCTTCACCTCTTTATGTTCCGCTGCTTACATTTCCTGTTTTTTATGGGTTTCGTATGCTTCATGCCAGTCTGGGAATTGTCTGCGGATGGAGACCGGCCGGAAGCTGTCCGCTTTGACACAGACATGAGAGGATGATCCAGTCAAAGCGAGTTCGCCTGATTCGGTATAGATTTCATATCCGTACGTCACCCTGATGCCATCATATTTTTCAATCCATGTTTTGACTGTGGCGGTTTCTGGATATCGTACGGGTTTTTTATAGGAAGCCTGTATGTCGGTGACGGGTGAGAGAATTCCTTCCTTCTCCATATCAGCATATTTAAAACCAAGATCAGAAATCAGCTCTGTTCTTCCCAGCTCCATCCAGATCACATAATTGGCATGATATACTACTCCCATCTGATCAGTTTCACCATATCGTACGTCTATTTTTTTCTCCGAAACTAACATTACCTTTCGCCTCTTTCCATTTTCTCAAAACTATCTATAAAATCCTTTTTCTGAAGCTGCAAAAGCTGCAAACTCAAATCAGGATTATCCTGTTTTTGCATGATTCTGTATGCATGAGTCTGAATGACCTCGTCCACTAAATTGGTTGCAAAACGTGCATTTCCTTCAACCCGATGGTCTGACAGATACTCTTTTATACTTTCTTCGGCATCATCCGTAATTTCATATTGATAGGATTCTGCATAAGAATGGATGATCTTTAGCAGCTCATCAGGAGTATAGTCAGGGAAGTGAATGAACTTTTTAAATCGAGACCTGAGTCCTGGGTTGAAACTGAGGAGATGATTCATCTCTTCGGGATATCCAGCCAGCACTACTACAAGATTTTCATTATGCCGGGTCATTTCGTCCACCAGTGTGTCAATGACTTCCCTGCCGAAATCCCCTTCCGCTCCACTCAATAGGGAATATGCTTCATCAATAAACAGGACGCCTCCGAGTGCTTCCTTAATTTTCTTCTTTGTCTTGATGGATGTCTGACCGACATAGCCTGCGACAAAATCGGCACGGCTGGCCGTAATCAGATGGCCCCGCTTTAATACTCCGCAGCGTTTCAAAATTTCCGAGTAAAGCCTTGCGACCGTAGTTTTACCTGTACCGGGATTTCCTGTGAAGACAGCATGAAGCTGGACCGGCACATGAGGAAGATAATGTGTTCTTCTGAGCTGCTGCATTTTAACAAAAGCTTCTATCTGCTTCATTTCCTTCTTGATGGAAGACAGGCCGACCAGCTTCTCAAGCTCGGCTTCCGGATCAGAGGATGCATAGCCTTCCTGGATTTTAAAATCATCCTCAGTAAGAGTGGTGTAATCCAATATGCTTAAGCTTTCTGAATCTGAAAGTGCTGCGCCTTTTTTAAAAATGGCATCCATGACGACCGCTTTCACAGTTCGGGCATTGCCAAAGGTTTCATCAACCTTTTCTCTTTCAATTCTTTCAGCCAGAATCTTCCTGGCTCCTTCGGTCAAAATGTAATCATTGGCAGAGGCAGCTTCCTCTGCGATGCGCAATAATTCGTCCAGCGAGTAATCAGGAAGATCAAAAAAATTGGAGGTTGGAAACCGGCTTCTTAATCCTGGATTTGATTGAAGAAAATGGCGCATCTCTTCCCTGTAGCCCGCAAAGATAACTGAAAATTTCCCTGCATATTCAGAGCTTGTCATTAAAGAAACAAGTGTGTCGATTGCAGTCTGTCCAAAGTCATTTCCTGATGAATCGCCCCGCTTAAGCGTGTAGGCTTCGTCAATAAAGAGCACCCCGCCAAGGGAGCGTTCCACCAGTTTTCTGACATTTTCTTCGGTTTGTCCGACATAAGCTCCCACGAGCTGGGCCCGGTCAGCTTCAATGACTTCCTCTCGCGGCAGGATTCCAAGCTCATGGAAAATCTTCGCGAATAATCGGGCCAGTGTGGTTTTCCCTGTTCCTGGATTTCCGGTCAGAACCATATTGAGGCTTATATCATCTCTTGAAATAAAACCGAAGCCGCTCCGTTTTTTTTGATAAAGCAGAAATTTATAGAAGTCATTTATTCTCTTTTTCACATCATGAAGACCTATAAGCTGATTTAATGACGAAGTCGCGCTTTTCTTCTTAACCTGTTCCTCTTCTTCCGGAAATTGGGATTCCCATCTTTCCTTTACTGCCCCAAATGTTTCGAGATGAACTTTGACGTCCTTAAAATGGACAGCAGTATGAAAGACTCCAGTAACCGATGCTTCATAGTCAACGGCGGCATTCAATAAATCAGTTGCAGCAGTTTCAATCTCTTTCAGAATTACAATCAAGATGTCATATTTTTGCAGCAGCTCTGAATTCATGGAATCTATCACTACTTGCCCTTTTTGCAGAGCATCAAGAGTTTCCACTACTGTATCCAGAATGTCGCTGCTTCGTTCAATGTAGGTATCTGCCAGTTTCTTCTTTGTAGTCCGATTATCGGTCTCCCTTATTAAAGGGAATTGGTAATCCGAAAACAGGTCCCGGTATTGCTGCCATTTTGATTCAGCAAGCATAGCATTTGCCATCTTATTGCTTTTATTATGTGTAAGTGCAGCTTGTAACCAGGCTTCATATAATTGGTCCTCTCCTGTACGTCTTTTTCTGGTCAAAGCCATCAAACTGTACAATTCGGACTTTATGTTTTTTACAGATGGCCGGTCATCCGTCTCAAGAGTTTTTAAGAGCACCAATATTTTGGTGTAATCTCTTACATAACCTTGCTTTGAGGCTTCAAGCATTAGAGACTCGGCTTCGGCCTGTATATCCTCAATCTTCATTCGTATTCACTTCTTCCAGAGAACCCATAAATTTCAAGTAAAAAAAGGCAACTCCCATAATAGGAGCCACCTTCTATCTTAGCATATTTTTTCTAATTTTTTGCGTATAACGCTTCATTTACCTGTAGCCAGTTTCCCTGTCAGCAGCCTCTTCTTTCACTTCTTTTCTCATGAATTCAATGGATTCCTGCCGCTTATGATTTTTTTCAAGAATGTTCTGCTGTTCGCTTTCATTTGAGAATGCCATGGCTTCTTCAGCCTTTTCCATATTAATCATGGTATTTTCAATCATGTCCTGAAGTTTTTCAACATTATCACTGCGGTCATCTGGATTTGTTTTTCGGTTCATGAATCATCCCTCCTCTTCTTATCGTATTGTTTTCAATAAGTAAGAAGTTTAGACAATTAAATAACGAATTACTTATAACTATATTATGTAAACATGAGAATCCATAAAAAAAGAGCCGGACTATACCCGGCTCTCTCTTATTCACCCTTCGTCTGAATGACCTGGGCATGTTTCCCTGATTTATCCTGCATTTTCTTTCCATTATTCCCGCTGAAGCCGCGGGGCTGTGTCCCGAGATGACTTGGGACAAAATGCTTTGAATCGCGTTTTGGATTACTCATAAAAATCCCTCCCTGATTATTATCATGGACTTATAAGCAGATGTTCATGAGTTACAATTTTTGATAAACATTATTCTGCCTTATCCAGATGCCTGCTTTCCAATCTTTGCTCGATTCTCTCAAGGGCCTTCGCATCCTTCATCAGCTCAAGTTTATTTTCCTTTATTAATTCCTCAAAGGATAATTTTCTTCTTCTTTTCATTTTTTCACCTATTTTCTTTTTACTAGCAGTATCACCAAAAAAAGTAAATATTATGACTATATTTTTTAAAAAAATAGAGACTAATTTCAGTTAGTCTCTAGGGATGGCTGTTCATATTCTGTTTTAAGTCCTCTTTGGTCATGGCCCCCATGATTTTGTTACGGACGATCCCTTTCTTATCAATAAAATAGGTGGTTGGGATCGAAACGATTTTATATGAAGTATTTACTTCATTGTCTGTATCAAGAAGGATGGGAAATGTGATGCCCATTTTTTTCGAAAAGCCTTTTACATCCGCGTATGGATCCATATTTACCGCAAGAATCATTTCATCCTTGGGAGCATTTTTTGCATACGCCTCTATTTCGGGAATTTCCTTTTTACAGGGAGGACACCAGGTGGCCCAAAAATTGAGGATGACCTTCTTCCCTTTTAAATCAGAAAGCTGGACTGCCTTCCCTTCAAGGGTTTTAAGAGTGAAATCAGGAGCTGCTTTGCCTGTTTTAATTCCTGAGGCGGCTAGAGCAGTCTGTGATTCAATGGGTTTCTCTACCTTTTTCTTCTCCATCGCTTGCACAATTGCCACTGAAACCAAAAGAAGCAGAAGAATGATGGATAACACCTTTTTGAACATGCTTGTCCTCCTTAAGCTGGGTCAATCTTAAGAATATGTAAATGAGTGTATTACATTGATTCGCTGGTATAAGTTTACCATGAACGGCAGTCATTTATAACCAAAGGATCATTTTTTTGAAGATATTCCAAAAAAGCCCCACCAAAGGCGGGGCTTTTTTATGAACTGCATTAAGCTTGTGTGTTTGCCGTTTCCTGTAGTTTTTGACGAAGGACCATTTGAAGGATACCGCCATGACGGTAGTATTCAATTTCCACTTCGCTGTCAAAACGGACAAGAACTTCAAATTCTTTTGTATTGCCTGCTTCGTCAGTTGCTGTAACCTTTAGAAGATCGCGCGGCCTTACTTTTTCATCAAGTTGAACAGAGATCGTTTCTTTACCAGTCAAGCCAAGTGTTTCAGCATTTTCTCCTGCTTTGAATTGAAGCGGAAGAACACCCATCAGCACAAGGTTTGAACGGTGGATACGCTCAAAGCTTTCAGCAAGGACGGTTTTGATTCCAAGAAGGTTTGTACCCTTTGCAGCCCAGTCACGGGAAGATCCCATTCCGTAATCTTTTCCGGCGATGACAATCAGGCCAGTTCCATCCTGCTGATACTTCATGCATGCATCATAGATGGACATAACGTCGCCAGTTGGCCAGTAAGTGGTGTATCCGCCTTCGGTTCCAGGGGCAACCTGGTTTTTGATGCGGATGTTCGCAAATGTTCCGCGCATCATTACTTCATGGTTCCCGCGGCGTGAGCCGTAGGAGTTGAAGTCACGAGGCTGTACTCCGTTGGCACGAAGATACAAGCCTGCAGGAGTATCTTTGCCGATGGCACCAGCTGGTGAGATATGGTCGGTTGTTACAGAATCACCAAATTTAGCTACAACTTTTAAGCTGTTAAGCGGCTTAACCTCTTCAGGGTCTGGTGATAAGCCTTCAAAGAATGGAGGATTTTGAATATAAGTTGAACTGCTGTCAAACTCATATAAAGAATCTTCATTGGTTTCAATTGCATTCCAGCGCTCATTATCCCTGAATACATTTTCATATTCTTTGCGGAATAGCTCTGGAGTTACAGTCTTGCCTACGACTTCTTTGATTTCTTCCTTAGATGGCCAGATATCTTTCAGATACACATCATTTCCATCTTTATCTGTTCCGATCACATCTTTTTCAAGATCCACATTCACATTTCCAGCCAGTGCATATGCGACTACTAATGGCGGTGAAGCAAGGTAGTTGCCTTTTACAAGAGGATGGATGCGTCCTTCAAAGTTACGGTTGCCTGAAAGAACAGAGGTAACAAGAAGATCGGATTCAGATACTGCCTTTTCAACATCAAGCTCTAAAGGACCGGAGTTACCGATACAGGTTGTGCATCCGTATCCTACGATATTAAAGCCAAGCTGATCGAGGTAAGGCTGCAATCCGGAATCACGAAGGTAGCCAGTCACGACTTTAGATCCAGGAGCGAGTGAAGTTTTTACATACTTAGGAACTTCAAGCCCTTTTTCAGCCGCTTTTTTAGCAAGAAGTCCGGCAGCCACGAGTACATATGGATTGGATGTATTCGTACAGCTTGTGATAGCCGCGATGGCTACTGCACCGGTTTTCATGGTAACTTCTTGGCCATTCAGTGTGAAAGCAGTCTCTTTATCCAGGTCTGATGCCTGAAGACCAAAGCCCTGGTTGCCTGCAGGAGCAGCGACAGCCTTTTGGAATGATTCCTGCATCTGTGAAAGAGGAATCAAATCCTGCGGACGCTTAGGACCTGAAAGGTTTGCTTCAATGAGGGAAAGATCGATTTCCACTACATCGGTATATACAGGCTCAATGTCTGGAGTCAGCCATAATCCGTTCGCTTTGCTGTACTCTTCAACCACCTGGATGTGTTCAGGATCTCTTCCTGTCAAGTGCAGGTAAGCAATCGCTTCCTCGTCAACCGGGAAGAATCCGCAAGTAGCGCCGTATTCAGGGGCCATATTGGCAATTGTTGCGCGATCTGCCAATGGAAGGCTGGAAACACCTGGTCCGTAGAATTCTACGAATTTGCCGACTACGCCTTTTTTACGGAGCTCCTGTGTTACTTTAAGTGCAAGGTCAGTAGCTGTTGCTCCATCAGGAAGTTCGTTAACAAAACGTACACCTACTACTTCAGGAACCGGGAAGTAAGATGGCTGGCCGAGCATTCCTGCTTCAGCTTCAATTCCGCCGACACCCCAGCCTAATACGCCAAGACCGTTGATCATGGTTGTATGGGAATCCGTACCAACCAATGTATCCGGATACAATTCGATTTCGCCATTTTCCCCCTCAGCAGCATGAACCACATCAGCAAGGAATTCAAGGTTAACCTGGTGGACGATACCAGTTGCCGGCGGAACGGCACGATAGTTATCAAAAGCTTTTTGAGCCCAGTTAAGGAACTGATAACGCTCTGCATTACGTTCGAATTCTAGATCCATGTTAAAGTTCAGTGAATCGGCTGAACCGGCTCTGTCAACCTGTACAGAGTGGTCGATGACTAGATCCACCGTTTTTTCAGGATTGATTTTATCAGGGTCGCCGCCAAGGTCGGCCATCGCTTTTCTCATGGAAGCCAAATCAACGACTACCGGCACACCCGTGAAGTCCTGGAGGATTACACGTGTAGGCTTGAATGGAACATCGACTTCCTTAACTTTGTCAGTTCCCCATTTAGCAAGGTTTTCAACATGCTCTTTTTTAATAACAAATCCATCTTCCTGACGAAGTACTGATTCAAGAAGGACTTTAATGGAGTAAGGCAGATTAGAGACCTTTGCAACCCCAGCTTCTTCCAGTGCATTTAAACGATAATAATTATAGCGCTTACCATTCAGTTCAAAAGAACTGCGGGAATTAAAAATATCGTTCTTAGACATTCAACATACACCCCTTATAAATTTCCAAAATTCAAAGTTTCATAATCTTAGTCGGCCTGGTTTTACCAGTCAGTTTAATAATAAGCCATATTTAGAAAAATGTCGAAAAATTCGACCATGTTTCTATTAACTTTACAATATTATATTATTCCATCTATCCTAATAAGTAAATTACAAGAATGTTATTGATTGGCATAAGAAAAACTTATCAAATTTAAAAAACCTCTTTATTACCACAGCTTCCAAAATGAATATAAAAACGGATTTATTTTTAGTCATTATCTTTATATAATATAAGGCTGTTTTAATTGGTGAATTTGACGAAATGATTCAGTCTCTTCGACATGAGTTTGAAAATGAACAGCAAAAGAAGCAGAATCTTCCCTTCTGCTTCTTTTCCCTGCTCTATTGCATGTCTTCTGCTTCCTCAATCAGCTGTCGAAGCTCGTCCTGATATTGTCTGAGCTGAACTCTTTGATGCTCCGAGGCCACTTCAAGGGCATTCTCAATTTGCTGGAAGGCTTCCTGTGCTTCTGTTTTCAATGCATGAACCTGAGAGTAGAAATCAGCGTTTTCAGGGAACAGCAGCGCTGCTTTTTCCCTCGCCTGCTCTGTTCCCTGCTGGGCAGCCTGGAATGCCTGCTGTTTGTTTTTATGATAAGGATATTTATCCAATTGTCTGCCTCCTTTTCAAGGATATAAGGGTAGTGTGCCACCTGTTTGATTTTATAATCATGTAAGGCGCATAAACAGAACAGGATTCAGCACACTAAACTTCGAGGAGGGATTTTCATGACGAAAAAAAACAATGGCAGAAATGTAAATTCCACTCAGCCCAAGCCTGCCAGCGGTTCGCATAGAGTGAAAAACGGCAAGCATTCACGGCAGAAACACCATGCCCATCATGATATGTAAAAGGAATAAAAGGACCGAAAGCTGGTCCTTTTATTCCTGCTGCTTATAGCAGCTTCCACCTATGCTGGCGGGTGTGCTTTTTTTCCTGCCCTTTGTGCTGAAGCGCAATGGAGAAAGTCTTCAATTCCGGAAGCAGTTCTCCTTTGTTAACGACGATTCGCTTCCCTCCTTTTACCTTTCCCCCTCCCTGGCCGCTTTCTGCATATGTTCCGGTTACTCTAGCAATTTCACCAGGTTTAACTAATCGAGTCATATATCTCTCCCCATTTCTTTGTATTTCCTTACAGTTTATTGGGGGGGGTTGGATTTATTACAAACCAAATAAAAAAGCCTGACGGTGCAGGCATTATAAAAAGTCTATCTAGCCCGGTAAGCGGCTTGCCGCTGCTTTTTCTTTTTGCTTGAAGATGTTATTAAATACATAAATCCTAATACGACTACTGCTGTGGTGCCTGCATATAGAATCTTCCCCCAGTATGCCCCACTGTCAGATCCAAGAAATAATCCGTGTACAGCAGATAGAATCCATGCTGGAAAAACAAGATAGTGAAGCTTTTTCCAAAGGGACTTCCCCACTTTTTTCATGAAATCAGATGTTATGATAACAATTAATAGAAGATACATGGCAATAATCCCGATTCCGCTCATGACTCGGTCTTCCCCTGATGCAAACGGGATCAGAATCGCTTTAAGGGAATAAGGCTGGTAATGATCGAACACAAGCAGATAAGCATGGACCCCGATTAAAAGCAGGGCCACCTGGCCTAGGATCTGGTGAAATACCAGGAGATTTCCCTTTTTTTTCGGCAGATGCAGGAACATGCCCGCAGTTAACGATATGGTTAATAATAAATAGGCAGTAAGTCCGGTTACACGGATAAAAAACCATGTCCAGTTCATGGTGCCACCTCTAATTTCTGAAATAAATGTTTATTGCCGCCTGCCTTAAAGGTCTCGTTCTCAAAATAGACCAGGAAAGCGGCCTCCCGATGATATTTGTACAGCCACTGTTTGGCCTCTTCATAAGGCAGAATATTAAACACCTTGGAAGCAGTTTCTGCTTCCATTGCTGTTCTCGCAATCACGCTTGCCTGAAGAACTCCATTATCTGCAGCATGTCCCGTAAGACCATTGATAAGATGATGGCGATCTTTCCCTTTATACATCCACTTTCGAACATTCTTTCCCGATGTGGCGAGGGCACAGTCTGTCAGGGTAAATCTTGCTATATCGAATCCGGTATTCAAGGGATGCTGAACCCCTGCCTCCTGAGATCCAATTACCGCAATGTCCCCGCCGGCATTGATCAAGGCGCCTTCTTCTCCTTCTTTCTTCAGCAGATCCTTTGCCTTATCAACGGCGAATCCTTTGCCGAATCCTCCAAAATCAAAGCTGAACTCCCTTTTTTTCATGATCCATGAAGGAGATAGTATGTCCACAGGCTCCTCAGGAATATGTGTCCTATCATTAGGTGCGGCATCCATTTCACCAGGCTGATAATTCGTTGAGAAAGATGTGCGGTATCCAATCTTCTTGATGATTTCTCCCATAAAGGGGTTTACTGCATAATTTGTCCTGCGGGACAAAATCAGGGACTTTTCAGTAAGCTCAGAAAGGATAGGACCGAGAAAAATGGGAACTCCAACTGCTCCGCTGTTCAATGAATGGAGGGCATTCCCTTCTATAAACCTGCTCGCAGTCTTTTCCACTTCTTCAAATATCCCTTCAACAAGAGTGAATAATTCTGCCTTTTTTTCTAAAGTGATGCTGATGAGGCTGTTCATGGCTTTAAAAGTAAAGGTTGTCATTGTGAACTTCCTGAACTTCCATGTCCGCCCTGGAATCCTCCGCTCTGTGGGGAATTGAATGTAGAATCATCGCCCCAGGAGGAATCCTGAGAGCCATCATCCCCCCAGAGCGATTGATCATCAGAGTTAAAGCTGCCTCTCTGGCCTTGATGATTATTGTTAAAAGTCGATGAATGTCCTGTAGTATCCTGATTGAAATCCCCAGATGTAGAGCCGGGAGTACTTGTCCCACCCTTCTGACCCGCTCCAACCAAGCCTGCAAACGTTAAAAATGATGCTGTACTTATAGAAATAATGGACCACTTAACCTTTTTATCCATCTATACTGCTCCTTTCAATTCACGAAGGTTCTTATTGATGTTACTTTACTTCACAAAAGTGAAAGGAAAGTGAAAATGAGGGTACCTTGGAAAAGATTTTTGTTGTTCTGTTTGGCAGAGCTTAGGGCTTCAGTAGTTTGAATGCTTTGTGGGACAGGAACCCCGGTTTTCCTTAGCGAGTTGAAGACGCATGACTCTCTCTGATACTTGCATTACGGTTTTCATAAGAAAGATGAAAGCACTTTTTCTCTTACAGGGAGAAAGTTCGGTCCTCATTAGTTTGTTTATTTCCTCTTTCCAGTTGAGTTTTTTTCGAACCAACCTCATTTTTCGAAGGCTATAGAAGTGCTGGATTTTGAGGAATATACGGAAAAATACTGATCGTGAGTTAATGGTGTTTGATAGAGTGAACTCGTTCGTTTTCTCAAAATGAGTTCTGCTTTGGCCAGGGGGCAGATAAACTATGGCAAGCGTTCAAATGGACAATTCCAGCATGAACCATCAGAGATTTGTGTGTGACAGGTCATTAAGGTACAAATATGGGCGTAGCGTCAAAGATTTGTCCATGATAAGCGATCTAAAGGACAAAACAGGATCAAGGCGGCAAAGATCTGTGCGTGATAGGCCTTCTAAAGGACAAATCAAGAGTCAAGTCCAGCATCTTGTGTAAAAATAATGTTCAATGTAAACCACTGTTTAATATTTATGAGGTTTTGGGAGGAGGAGGCTAGCCTCCTCCTCCCAAAACCTTTGGTGTACGTTTCCTAATTTGAAGTATGAAGATATTTTCGGCCGCCCAAGTCTAACGTATCAGCATAATCCATTAACACAGCTCCAATTAGGCGAAAGGCAGACTGATGATTTGGAAAGACACGGATTACCTGTTCGCGTCTTCGAATCTCAGAGTTCAATCTTTCCAATACATTAGTGGTGCGGAGATGTACATGGTAGTCAGCTGGTTCTCCATAGAATTGGGTGGCATCATCAAATCCTGCATCTAAAATAGACGAAGCTTTTTGGTAACCCTTTTGATCTTCATACTC
>NZ_KE387244.1:0-65414 GCF_000430765.1 Peribacillus kribbensis DSM 17871
CGTCTTTCCACTTCCCTTCATGTGAAGAAAAGTCATATCCGGTATTAGCTCCGGTTTCCCGAAGTTATCCCGATCTTAGGGGCAGGTTGCCCACGTGTTACTCACCCGTCCGCCGCTGATCTCAGGAAGCAAGCTTCCATCGATCCGCTCGACTTGCATGTATTAGGCACGCCGCCAGCGTTCGTCCTGAGCCAGGATCAAACTCTCCGAAGAATGTTTGATGTAGCTCATAAAAGTTTAAAACTTGTTTTTGTATTTTCTCGAAAGAAAATAACGTTGGCGTCTTGTTTCGTTCAGTTTTCAAAGAACAATTTAACATCGCATCAGCGACCTTATTAATATTATCAGGTTTCAATATTAATGTCAACAGTATTTTAACTTACTCAATTCTGCTGAATGGCTGTCATTGCGACTTTTATTATTATATACACATTGTCCCATTAAATCAATAGGGAGGTTAATATTCGCAACATTCTCTTTTTCGGGCTATATTCCTGGAGTTCATGCTTGGACACTCAGGTCAATGCGGACATGAGATACAGCTCTTTATTTTTATCATCCTTCTATATAAAATGGGCTCCTGATAAGGAGCCCTCCCAAGCATTTAAAGCATCACTTCTTCTATAAATAGCTCGCTTCTTTTTGAAAGGTCCATGATTTCCTCTGTTTGTAATACTTTCACTAGAGGACGTGTAGGAGAGTGATGTTCAATGAATATTACCTCTGCGGTTTCTCCGTTCGAAAGCTTCACCCGGTTTCCGGTCAGATGTTTTTCAATGCCATCAAGCAGCGTTTTTAATGCAGCGAAGTCAAATTCCCCAAAGCAGTCCTGCTTAATCATTTCAAGGACCTTAAAAGGTGATTCTTTTTTCCGGTATACCCTTTCAGAGGTCATGGCATGATACATGTCAGCCAGAGCCGCAATTTTCGAATATGGATGAAGTCTATTTTCCTTGCTGTGAAGAGGATATCCGCTCCCATCAAGGCGTTCGTGATGCTGGATGATTGCCAGCTTTACGCCTTCACTCAAAAGGTTATTATGCTGGACCATTTTATAGCCGTAAGTCGGGTGATTCCTGATTTCTTCAAATTCAGCTGCTGTTAGGCTTGATGACTTTTCTAGAATGGAAACAGGAACCTTCGACATTCCACAGTCACTCAGGCAGCCAGCGAGAGCTGCCTGAGCAATCTCCCCGCTGCTGAATTTAAGTCCTTTGGCGATATATCCGCTGATCAGCCCCGATGCTATGGCGTGATGATGTATGTAATCCTCTTTAGAGGAATAGTGATGAAGATTAAAGACTTCATAACTCATTGTGAGAAATCGTTCTAACAATGGCAGAAATAGCTCCCTCACTTTACCAGCATCCAGAACAGTTCCGGACTGCCAGCTTTTAAATAGCTTTTTGTAATTTTGAACGGCATTAAGGTATTGCTGAATGAATGGAGAATCCATTTGTACTTCGTGAAATTCCTCATGATCCAGTCTTTCGCCTGGCTTAAAGAGACTTCCATCAATCTTCAGCCTTTCGATGTTCACTTCCTTTATTAGGAACCCTTTCAGTACCTGTATACGCTGATCCGAAAGTACGGTTTTATTTCCCATGATCGGCCGGCTGGTTTTTCCGAAAACATCAGCAGCCAGTATGCAGCCTGGTTCTAACTCGTCTATTTTGACACGCAATGCTGTCCACCCCTTAGTCATATTCCGATCTGTTCCTTTGGATCTTCCAATAAAGGGCGATACATAGGACATGTTTTTATAGTAAAGGATTTCCCATTTAAAAACTAGAAATTTTTCCCTCCGATGCATCAAAAAAGGAGCTGCGATTATCGCAGCTCCTTCTCATTATTCTTCTGTCTCACCCTCTGAGGCTTCTTCAGAAGGTATTGTTTCCTGGTTTTGTTCCTCGGAATCTATATCGTCCGCAGAATCTTCTTTTTCTTCTTCACGTTCAACGATTGCTACCGTGGATACATACTCATCTTCATTGCTTTCGAGCCTTATGAGCTTGACTCCCTGTGTAATCCGTCCTGTCTGCGAAATACTGTCTATAGACATCCTGATTAGGACTCCCGCTGCCGTAATCAGCATCAGGTCTTCTTCTCCCGTTACAGGCTTTACAGCTATGACTGGACCATTTTTATCAGTTACGTTGCAAGTCTTAATTCCTTTTCCGCCACGGCTTTGTACTCGGTATTCCTGTTCGGCCGTTCTTTTTCCGAATCCGTATTTCGTAACTGTCAGAACCATATTGTTCTCATCCAATAGTTCCATTCCAATTACTTCATCGTCTTCATCCAGGGTAATGCCTTTCACTCCAGTAGCGCCGCGCCCCATGGAACGTACATCTGTTTCAGGGAAACGGATGAGCATGCCCTTTTGAGTTCCGATAATAATGTGTTTGGAACCGTCTGTCAATTTTACAGATATAAGTTCGTCATTATCTCGGAGGCCCAGTGCAATCAGACCGTTATTTCTTATATTTGCAAAAGAGGATAGCGGAGACCGCTTTGAAATTCCGTGCTTGGTGGTGAAGAACAGATAAGACTCATCCCCAAATTGCTGCACAGGAATAATGGCGTTCACCCATTCTCCCTTCTCTATCCCGAGAAGGTTGATAATCGGCAGCCCCTTGGCTGTTCTTCCATACTCAGGGATTTCATACCCCTTCGAACGATATACTTTTCCTTTGTTTGTAAAGAAAAGGATCGTGTCATGAGTGGAGGTTGTCAGAAGATGTTCAACAAAGTCATCCTCATTCGTCCCCATTCCCTGGATTCCTCTTCCGCCTCTACGCTGGCTTCTATAAGTGGTTACAGGAAGACGTTTGATATATCCATTATGAGTAAGGGTGATTACAATGCTTTCCTCAGGGATCAGGTCTTCGTCTTCAATATTTTCAAAACCTGCTGTCAGAATTTCCGTTCTCCGTGTATCATTGAAGCGCTCTTTAATTTCTAACAGCTCTTCTCGGATGATTTCGAGAACCTTTTCTTCATCTGCTAAAATGGCTCTTAGCTCAGCAATCAGCTTTACAAGCTCCTGGTACTCATCCTCAATTTTCTCGCGCTCCAAGCCTGTCAGCCTTTGCAGACGCATGTCAAGGATGGCCTGCGCCTGTTTTTCGGAAAGCCCAAAGCGCTCCATGAGTCCGTTTTTCGCAATTTCAGTGGTTTGAGAGCTTCTGATTAAGGTAATGATTTCATCAATATGGTCAAGGGCAATCCGCAATCCCTCCAGGATATGCGCCCTTGCCTCTGCTTTTCTTAGTTCGAATTCAGTTCTGCGGGTGATGACGACCTTCTGATGATTCAAATAATGAACTAAGCACTGCTTCAGGTTCAGAACCTTAGGCTGCCCTTCGGCAAGAGCAAGAAGGTTGATTCCGAAGCTGGTTTGAAGGGCTGTCTGCTTGTACAGATTGTTAAGCAGGACATTGGCGTTCGCATCCCTTCGTACTTCAATAACAATCCTCATGCCATTCCGGTCGGATTCATCCCGGAGGTCGGTAATTCCATCGATTCGCTTATCCCGCACCAGCTCAGCAATCTTTTCGATCAGTTTGGCTTTGTTGACCTGGTAGGGAATCTCATGGACAATGATGACTTCTTTGCCGTTGGACTTCTGCTCGATTTCCACTTTTGCACGGATCGTTATGGAACCGCGGCCTGTTTCATAAGCCTTTCGGATGCCGCTTCGCCCTAAAATCATACCGCCAGTAGGGAAATCCGGCCCCTGCACATACTCCATCAATTCCTGGATGGAAATATCCGGGTTATGACTGACTGCAAGGACTCCATCAATGACTTCCCCGAGCTGGTGAGGCGGAATATTAGTTGCCATCCCGACCGCAATACCTGATGAGCCATTCACCAAAAGGTTTGGAAAGCGTGCTGGAAGCACAACAGGCTCCTTTTCGGAACCATCATAGTTTTCTTTATAGTCAATTGTATCTTTATTTAAATCACGGATCAGTTCCATTGATATTTTGGACATTCTTGCTTCTGTATAACGCATGGCAGCAGCGGCATCGCCATCAACAGAACCAAAGTTCCCGTGGCCATCCACAAGCATATAGCGGTAGTTGAAATCCTGGGCCATCCGGACCATCGTTTCATATACAGCAGAATCCCCGTGCGGGTGGTACTTCCCGATTACTTCGCCGACGATACGGGCAGATTTTTTATACGCTTTGTCAGCAGTCATTCCCAGGTCATTCATCGCATATAAAATCCGGCGGTGAACCGGCTTCAATCCGTCCCTTACATCCGGGAGCGCGCGGGCGACAATAACACTCATCGCATAATCTAGAAACGATGTACGCATTTCCTGACTTATATTGATTTCTCTTACATTGGATCTTTCTAATTCAGACATGGAGCCATCCTCCTTCTTAAACATGTATGTTCATATGCCATATGTAAAAGACAGGATAGAGAATCTCTACCCTGTATCAGCCGACTCTAGGCCGTGCCTTAGATATCTAAGTTTTTAACATACAGTGCATTTTCTTCAATAAAGTTTCTTCGCGGTTCAACCTTATCACCCATGAGGATATCAAAGGTTTCATCCGCTTCAATGGCATCTTCAAGGTTTACTTGAAGAAGAGTCCTTGATTCAGGATCCATGGTTGTTTCCCAAAGCTGTTCAGGGTTCATCTCTCCAAGACCTTTATAGCGCTGGATGCCCGGCTTCGGTATGCTCGGCATTTCGCCAAGGATTTGATCAAGCTGGCGGTCATTATACGCATACTCTACCTTTTTGCCCTGCTGGATTTTATACAGGGGAGGCTGAGCAATATATACATATCCGCTTTCAATAATATTTCTCATATATCGATAGAAAAAGGTTAATAATAAGGTTCGGATATGAGCTCCATCCACATCCGCATCCGTCATGATCACAATTTTGTGGTAACGGGCCTTAGAGATGTCGAAATCTCCTCCTATACCAGTACCAAGAGCCGTGATGATTGCCCGGATTTCATTATTGGATAGGATTTTATCAAGCCTTGCTTTTTCCACATTGATAATTTTACCACGCAGAGGCAGGATCGCCTGGAAGTGACGGTCACGTCCCTGTTTTGCGGAGCCTCCCGCTGAGTCACCCTCAACGATGTAGATTTCGCTAATGGAAGGGTCCTTGGAAGAGCAGTCAGCAAGCTTCCCAGGAAGCGCGGAAATTTCCAAAGCGCTCTTCCTTCTAGTAAGCTCACGTGCTTTTTTGGCCGCCGCCCTCGCTCTCGCAGCCATGTTTCCTTTATCTACAATCTTCCTGGCCACCGAAGGGTTTTCAAGCATGAAGGATTCCATTTTTTCCGACAGTATGGAATCTGTCACAGTTCTCGCCTCGGAATTTCCAAGCTTTGTTTTCGTCTGTCCCTCAAACTGAGGATCCGGATGCTTGATGGAAATAATGGCAGTCAAGCCTTCGCGGACATCCTCACCCGAAAGATTCGCATCCGCTTCTTTGATCAGGCCGTTCTTGCGTGCATAATCATTAATGACCCTTGTCAGCGCAGTCTTAAAGCCTGATTCATGGGTTCCGCCTTCATAGGTATGGATGTTGTTTGCAAAGGAATAAATATTGCTTGTATAGCTGTCATTGTACTGAAGCGCTACTTCAACAGAAATCCCTTCTTTTTCGCCTTCCATAAAAATCGGCTCTTCATGAAGGACTTCCTTTGTACGGTTAAGATGCTCGACATACGCTTTGATGCCGCCCTCATAATGATATTCATTTGTGCGATTATCCACACGGCGGTCACTCAGAGTGATTTTGATCCCTCTGTTCAAGAATGCCAGTTCTCTTGTACGGGTAGCCAGCGTTTCATAATCGTATTCGGTCGTCTCCTGGAAAATTTCCGTATCAGGCGTAAAATGGATGGTGGTGCCTGTATGGTCCGTTTCCCCGATTACCTTAAGATCTTCAGCAGGTACGCCTTTGTGATATTTCTGATAATAAATGCTGCCGTCTCGGTGAACAAAGACCTCGAGTTCAGTGGATAGGGCATTAACTACAGAAGCCCCCACACCATGCAGCCCTCCGGATACCTTATATCCGCCGCCGCCAAATTTCCCTCCGGCATGCAGGACGGTAAGAATGACTTCAACAGCCGGACGTCCCATTTTCTCCTGAATATCAACCGGAATACCTCGGCCGTTATCCTTTACGGTTATGCTGTTATCTTCTTCAATACTGATATTTATCTCATCACAGAAACCGGCAAGGGCTTCATCAATACTGTTATCTACAATTTCCCAAACGAGATGGTGAAGACCTTTGGCTGAAGTGGAGCCAATATACATCCCCGGTCTTTTCCTTACTGCCTCAAGTCCTTCTAATACCTGTATCTGGTTTGCATCATAATTTTGTCCTTGTAATTCTTGTTCATGTTCCATAGCCAACCCGATCACCTACACTTTTCTATGGCTGTATTTCTTTTATAGTAATACGGTTTGATACCGTTAATTTTTACTCGTATACAGAGGTTTGATCCCATTGTGATACTCTTCTTTTCAAAATGCCTGATGACAGAGGTGATAGATAGATGTTTTTCTCGGTAACCACAATGGATTTAATTTCACCTTTTGACAGGTTTATGGCAGCAGCACTGCCTTTTTCCATGAATTCCTGAAAAATAGAGGAATTCTTCAACACATGTCTGTCTAGAATAACTATTATATCATTAGTTCTGACTAATATGTCTTCGCCTACATGCAGATACATATATTCACCTCATTTGACACGGTCAAGAGTCCCCTGCTTTACGTAATAAGTTGAGGCATTTTTGAGGGTTTCATGATCTATACCTTCTACGCTTGTAGTCGTAACAAAGGTTTGTACTTTTCCTTGAATGGTATTTAAAAGATGTGATTGACGATAATCATCAAGTTCTGATAACACATCGTCAAGCAATAGAATCGGATACTCGCCGATCTCAGAGTGAATAAGCTCTATTTCTGCCAATTTTAAAGAAAGGGCTGTGGTCCGCTGCTGTCCCTGAGAACCAAATGTCTGCACGTCCCGGCCGTTCACGTGGAAAACCAGATCGTCCCTGTGAGGCCCGAGAAGAGTCACTCCTCTGTCTTTCTCTTTACTATTTATTTTAGCAAACTTTTCTTCGAATTCATTCTTCATTTTCGACAAATCCATAGATTCTGATACATTGACAGCACTGATATATTCGATTTTCAGCGTTTCGAGCCCCCTGGAAATCCCGGAATGGATCGGTTCTGCCCATTCCTGGAGCAGGTGGAGATAATGAAAGCGCTTCTCGACTACCTTCACTGCATATTCAATCAGCTGCTGGGTCAATACATCCAGCATGGCTGTGTCTGAGGTTTTTTTCATCTGCAGGAGCTTCAGGTATGAGTTCCTTTGCTGAAGCACTTTTTGATATCGACTCATGTCGTGGAGATACACCGCTGAAACCTGGCCGATCTCCATATCAATAAAACGCCTTCTAACCTGAGGACTTCCCTTGACTAAGTGGAGATCTTCAGGTGCAAACATGACAACATTCATATTGCCGACGTACTGGCTCAATTTCTGCTGTTCAATATGATTCGCTTTTGCCTTTTTTCCTTTTTTGGAGATGATTAATTCAAGCGGGATCGATGAGTTTCTTTTTTGAACCCTACCCTCTATTTTAGCATATTCTGCATCCCAGCGGATAAGATCTTTATCATGAGAAGTCCGATGCGACTTGGCCATGGCCAGAACAAAGATCGATTCCATAACATTTGTTTTCCCTTGGGCGTTTTCCCCGAGAATCACATTTACCTTATTCTCGAATCCGGCTTCAAGATCAGCATAGTTCCGATAATTTTTTAATTGTAGTGTTTGAATATGCATAAGCGGTTTTAGTTACCTCTTTATAAGAAATTTCCCGTATCCTGGAATATCAATCTGGTCTCCATCAACAAGCTTCCGTCCTCTTCTTTGGTCTTGTTCACCGTTAATGAAAACTTCATACTCGCCCAAGAACCATTTTGCCATGCCGCCGCTTTGAATCATGTCGGCAAGCTTAAGAAACTGTCCCAATGTTATATAATCTGTATCGATTTTTATTTCGTTCATCGTGTCTTCACTCTTTCTTGGCAGGAATTAATGGCCGCTCTTTTTTATCCAATACTTAATTGTACTAAATTTCAGCAGCTATTTCAAAGTTAGTAAATTGCAGCATATGGAAGAAAAAACCCTGTCCATCATGGTGACAAGGTTTTTTCAGATTCACGCTATTTAAACTCAATAAGTCCGGACTGGGAGGATCAGCTGGGTGATATTTTCATCATTTACCGAATGAATGACAAAAGGTCTCATTGCTCCAGTAAAATTCACTTTAATCTCTGTCCCTTCCAGGGTTTTAAGTGCGTCCATCATATATTTTGCACTAAAGGAAATTTTTAATTCCTCTCCATTTACTTCCTCCGTCTGTACTTCCTCGCTGACTTTTCCAATCTCGGGAGTATTAGAGGAAATTTCCAGAACTCCTGCATCCATTGTGGAAAGCTTTACGACATTATTCCGGCCCTCTTTTGCAAGAAGAGATGCACGGTCGATTGCCTGAAGGAAATCCTTTGTATTTACCACTACCTCTGTTTTGCTCTCGGTAGGTATGAGACGGGAAGTATCTGGATAATTTCCCTCGAGAAGTCTTGAAAAGAATAACAAATGCTCGGCCTTGAACAAAACTTGATTTTCCGTAATGACAATTTCAACAGGATCCGTTGTATCATCAAGAATTTTGCTTAGCTCCGTTAAGCTTTTGCCCGGTATGACTACACTGTATGTTCCATCCAGATTTCCATCAAGAGGTGCATTCCTCATTGCAAGGCGGTGGCTGTCTGTTGCAATACAGCTGATCCGTCCATTCTCAACCTTCCAGTTGACACCTGTCAAGATTGGCCGTGTTTCTGAGGTGGACACCGCAAACACGGTCTGACGGATAATGGTCTTTAGCAAGTCGGCTGGAATTTGAAACTTATTTTCTTCTTCAATCTGAGGAAGATGAGGATATTCTTCTGCATCCAGACCAATCAGATTAAATTCTGCTTTGCCGGAACGGATGATAGTCTGAAAACCGTTTTGGACTGTGATCTCCACCGTTCCAAGCGGAAGCTTCTTAACAATTTCACTGAAAAAACGTGCCTGAAGGACAATGCTTCCTCTTTCTTTTATTTCAACAATTTCATTTCCAGCTTCCTCTGTAGGAATAAAGGATTCAATTGAAATATCAGAGTCGCTTCCTGTAAATGTAACACCTTCATCTGCTGCAGTGATTTTTATTCCAGTCAGGATGGGAATAGTTGTTCTGGAGGTCACCGCCTTCATAACATCCTGGACACTTTGGACTAATCTGTCTCGCTGAATTATAAATCGCATTTTTTATCCTCCACATTTTATGAATTTATTTATATTTTTTTTAAAAAGAAATAGTAGTAATAGTAATAGGGCTTGTTGATATGTGGATAACTCGAAAAAACATAAGGAAAAACAGTCTATCCACATGTGGACAGACTGTGTGTAACTAGGTTCAGGTTATCAACAGTATTCACTTTTTAAAAGGGCTGAACTTTGAGGCGTTCATTAATTTCTTTCAGTTGTTTTTGAAATTCTGTATCGCTTTGAACCAGCTTAGAGATCTTTTCATGGGCATGGATTACTGTTGTATGGTCACGTCCCCCAAATTCCTCCCCAATCTTTGGGAGGGAAAAGTCAGTCAGTTCCCTTGAAAGATACATGGCAATCTGGCGGGGAAAAGCTACAGATTTGGTCCGCTTTTTAGCTTTAAAGTCCTCTAGCTTTACATGAAAATGCTCGCCGACGGCCTTTTGAATATCAATGATCGTAATAACTCTTGGTTTGGAGCTCGGAATGATATCTTTGAGAGCTTCTGCTGCCAGATCTGCATTAATATCTTTGTTAATAAGGGAAGAATAGGCAACAACCCTGATCAAAGCCCCTTCCAGTTCTCGGATATTGGTATCAATCTGGTTCGCAATGTACAGCATCACTTCATTCGGAATATCAAGGCCTTCAGCCTTTGCCTTTTTCCTTAAAATTGCAATCCTAGTTTCGAGATCAGGAGGCGTGATATCTGTAATCAATCCCCATTCGAAACGGGAACGAAGACGGTCCTCGAGTGTCGGGATCTCTTTCGGAGGCCGGTCGCTCGAAATAATAATCTGCTTGCTTTCTTCATGCAGAGTATTAAAGGTATGGAAAAACTCTTCCTGTGTTTGTTCTTTCCCGGCAAGAAACTGAATATCGTCTATAAGAAGGACATCGACACTTCTATATTTATTTCGGAAATCGACGGCTTTATTATCACGGATTGAGTTTATGAATTCATTCGTGAACTTCTCAGAAGATAAGTATAGGACTTTGGCCGCCGGATTATGTTCAAGAACATAGTGTCCAATTGCATGCATTAAGTGGGTCTTTCCAAGACCCACTCCTCCATAAATAAACAATGGGTTATAAGCCTTGGCCGGCGCTTCTGCTACAGCCAAGGAAGCGGCATGAGCAAAACGGTTGCCCGAGCCGATTACAAATGTATCAAACGTATATTTTGGATTCAGCATATTCAGAGGGAATTCAATGGTCTCTGGATCCGCTTTTTTTTGTTTCTTTGCAGGCTGGGGAATATCAAAGTCCTCTTCCCCCTGATTTTGAGGAATCATAAACTTGACTTCGAGCTCCTCGCCGGTCAGATCTAGCAGGACACCTGAAATCAGATGGGAGTATCTTTCTTCCAGCCAATCGCGGGCAAAGTCATTTGGCGCCACTACAGTAAGGGTATCTCCCTGTAATGAATGGGCCTTGGTGGACTTCAGCCAGGTCTCGAAGCTGGGCTTACTGATTTTCGTTTCGATTTTTCCAAGAGCTTTATTCCATAAAGCAGCAATGTTCTCCAAAAAATATCCCTCCTAACGAGGACAGCATTTTTTTATCATTCTTTCTTTTGCATCCTGGCTGCTTTTTCGTTAAAGCTGTCTTTATTTAATTGAGCCGAATTTTTATCGGGAATTCCCCCGCAGGCAGCAGTACGATCACCTTCCCAAAAAGCAGCTTATAAGACGGATAGAATAGTAAGGATATATATATGAAAAATTTTTTCAACAGCAATAAAACCTCTGTCTGTAGAACTTTAGGACTAGTGAATATACATGTTTACAGGCAAGGTTTATATTTATGCAATGCTATGAATGTTGAAAAACATATAATAAGGAAGATACATATCTATTCGACAATATCCACGTCTTGTGGACAAATACGTACACAGTGTCTGAATAAACTATCCACAAGTTATTCACAATCTGTGGATAATCTAATTTGTGGATAAAGTTATCCAGAGTGAAAACACAAATATAATATCAAATAAATCAAAAGGATGCAATGGGTTTTTAAGTTTATCCACAATCAGGAACCTCGTGTGTAAAAAAAATTTCCACAGGCTGTGAAGCTGTGTAAAAGTTGTCGATAATAACTGTGGATAGCAGAAATTTGTCGAAAATTTATCCACATTTTAAAATATGCTTTTTTGTATGTGATTTTTTTCTATGGGCATCTTCACGATTTAAGCTGTTTGGAAGTTGCGAGACTCAAGATCCAGCTCCCATCAACCTGGAACATACCCGCTTGCAGAAAAAACCCAATGGTTTGAGTAAAATGTGTTGAAACAAGGAAGCACATGCGGGCATCCACACCTTTTACTGGAGGATTTTAAGCGAAGCAAGAAAATGTAAAGTTTTTTTCTGTTGACGGTTGACAAAAAAGTGGTATCCTCATTATAATTAATGGGACTGTCTGTAACTGTTATTCCTCAGGGAGGTGTTATATATGAAAAGAACTTACCAACCAAATAAGCGTAAACACAGCAAAGTTCACGGTTTCCGTGCTCGTATGAGCTCGAAAAACGGACGTAGAGTTTTAGCTGCTCGTCGTCGTAAAGGCAGAAAAGTATTATCTGCATAGGCCACTGAAATGATCAGTGGTCTTTTTTTCTAAAATGGATAAAATGATATAAAAAGACTGCATGAACTGGTTAACTTTGTTTCATGAAGGTGTAAAGATGAAAAAAAAACTGAGAATCAAAAAAAATGAAGAGTTTCAGGCGGTATTTCAAAAAGGAGTCTCCTCCGCGAACCGCCAATTTGTCATATACGTTCTAAAGAAGGAAGACCAGGATTATTTCCGCATCGGACTTTCTATCAGCAAAAAGATTGGAAACGCGGTAGCCCGAAATCAAATCAAGCGATATATCAGACAGGCTTTCCTGGAATTGAAGGAAGATGTATTCCCTGGAAGGGATTTAGTGGTCATCGCGCGCAAGCCAGCTGCAGAGCTGACCTTTGCGGAAATAAAAAGCAGCCTTATCCATGTATTGAAACAAGGAAAAAACGTCAACCCGCGGGTAAAGAATGAGCATTTAAAGAAATAAAAAGCTGCTGGCTTCTGCCGGCAGCCGTACATAAGTGTGTGTTTTTTGTATAACTCTGTCAAAAAACTGTTACATGTTCAGAGACTGTTCCCGTGAAAAAGATGTTACAATACGAAAATGATGGCAAGGCTGTTTATTATGGACAAACCTGGTCTTTAAATAATAGGATTGACTATAATGATAAAGTATAAAAAAGGCAGGCCTCTGCCCTGAAAAAATAGATTGAATAGAAGTTAGGAGGAAAAGTTGGTTGAAGAAAAGAATTATTTTGACAATCAGCCTTATTTCAATGATTGTGCTTCTTGCTGGCTGTTCGCAGATTAAGCAGCCGATTACAGCAGAGAGCACCGGTCCTTGGAATGAATACATTGTGTATCCGCTCTCTTTGTTCATTACTAAAGTCGCTGATGCACTTGGAGGCAACTACGGACTTTCTATTATCATTGTTACATTGATCATCCGTCTGGCGATCCTTCCGCTCATGATCAAGCAGATCCGCAGTTCTAAATCAATGCAGGCGCTGCAGCCAGAGATGCAGGAGCTAAAGAAAAAATACAGCTCAAAGGATGCTGCGACTCAGCAGAAGCTTCAGCAGGAAACGATGGCCTTGTTCCAAAAACATGGTGTCAATCCGCTTGCCGGCTGTTTTCCGCTGATCATCCAGATGCCGATTTTGATTGGCTTCTATCATGCGATCAGCAGGACAAGAGAAATTGCCCATCACAGTTTTCTGTGGTTCAACCTGGGAGTCCATGACCCTTATTATATCCTTCCAATTGTGGCAGGTATTACTACGTTTATTCAGCAGAAGATGTCCATGGCGGGATCTCCGCAGCAGAATCCTCAGATGGCCATGATGCTTTGGATCATGCCGATCATGATTGTGGTTTTTGCTATCAATTTCCCCGCAGCTTTATCCCTTTATTGGGTAGTCGGTAACCTTTTCATGATTGCACAGACTTATTTCATTAAAGGGCCAGAATTAAAGCAGGCTAAATCGGCAGGAGGAGCTAAAAAGTGAAACAGATAACTGCTACCGGACATTCGGTCGATGCAGCAGTAGAATCAGCTTTAGCTCAATTACAAACAACCCGCGACCGAGTTCAAATCGATATTCTTGAAGAAGGCAAAAAAGGGTTTTTGGGTCTGCTTGGAAAGAAAGAAGCGGTTGTTAAAGTAACGCTTCCGCCAGATCCAATTGAAGAGACAGAGAAATATATCAGAAATATCAGCCGTGAAATGGGTGTAGATGTCAATATTGATGTCAAGCAGTCGGGGAAGAACGTTGTTTTTGTCTTATCAGGAGAGAAAATTGCCCTGTTAATCGGCAAAAGGGGACAAACGCTCAATTCCCTTCAATATTTGGCGCAGCTCGCTGCCAATAGTGTATCCCGGCACTATTTAACCATCATTTTAGATGCGGAGGACTATCGGGCGAGAAGAAATGAGACTCTTACAGCACTTGCGGGACGAATGGCGGACAAGGTCATTAAAACCGGGCGGGAAGCTGCTCTCGAGCCCATGCCTTCCTACGAGAGAAAAGTCATCCATGCAGCACTGATGGGTGTGAAACATATAAAAACGTATTCAAGCGGAGCAGAGCCATACCGTCATATTGTGATCGCTCCGGATAAATAAAGCAGAAAAAGGGGTTCAGAATGGTCTCATTCTGAACCCCTTTTTTATGGGCCGGGCAAACGAAGGAATGAAGTATATTGGAAAAATTTTCACGGATTCTGCTTTTATTGTTATTCACATGTGGATAAGTTAAAATAAAAGGAATGATTATTGCTGTCTAACCTCAGTCTGTGGATAATCGGCATTTGAATATAAGCCGGATTTTTTATAAAATAGATCATTGTTCAAAATTTTTCATAAGAGAGATGAAGATATGGAATTTGATACAATTGCAGCAATATCCACTCCGATGGGAGAAGGAGCCATTGCCATTGTCCGCCTGAGCGGAGATGAGGCCTTTAAAATTGCTGATAAAATATATAGAGGACCGGGCGGAAAGATTTTATCTGAAGCTCCTTCACATACTATTCATTATGGAAACTTAATCGATCCAAGAACAGAGACAGTCGTAGAGGAAGTCATGGTTTCGGTCATGAAAGGACCAAAAACCTTTACGCGGGAAGATGTCATCGAGATTAACTGCCATGGAGGATTAGTTTCAGTAAACCGGGTGCTTCAGCTGGCCTTAAACAATGGGGCAAGGCTGGCAGAACCAGGGGAGTTCACGAAGAGGGCCTTCCTAAACGGAAGGATCGATCTTTCCCAGGCAGAAGCTGTAATGGATTTAATCCGTGCCAAAACAGACCGGGCTATGAACGTGGCGCTCGGCCAGATGGAAGGCAGGCTGTCCAGGCTGATCAAGGGTCTTCGTCAGGAAATCTTAGAGACTCTTGCACAGGTCGAGGTAAATATTGATTATCCTGAATATGATGATGTTGAAGAAATGACACACCGGCTGTTCATGGACCGGGCTAAACACGTCGAAGCGGAGCTGGATAAGCTTTTGCGTACCTCAGAACAAGGGAAAATTCTAAGAGAAGGCCTCTCAACGGTTATTATCGGACGGCCGAATGTTGGGAAATCATCTTTGTTGAACAGTCTCGTACATGAAAACAAGGCTATTGTAACCGATATTCCTGGCACAACCAGGGATGTTATTGAAGAATACGTCAATGTGAGGGGAGTTCCTCTCCGTCTGCTGGATACAGCAGGAATCAGGGAAACAGAAGATATTGTCGAACGAATCGGCGTGGAACGGTCCAGAGCCGTATTGAAGGAAGCAGATCTAATCCTCTTGGTTCTAAATAATTCCGTTCCGCTGTCAATAGAGGATGAACAGCTGTTCCAGGCAGTACAAGGAATGGATGTTATCGTCATCGTGAATAAGATGGATCTTCCATCCCAGCTTGATATTGAAAGAGTCAAGGAATTGGCCGGGCAAAATCCTTTTGTCGCAACTTCCCTCCTGGAGGATAAAGGGGTAGACGAGCTGGAAGAAGCCATCTCCTCCTTGTTCTTTGCAGGCAATATTGAGGCAGGCGACATGACCTATGTCTCCAATTCCCGGCATATTGCCCTGATTAACCAGGCACTGAACGCCATAAAAGATGCCATCCAGGCCATAGAAGAAGGAACACCGATCGACCTTGTCCAAATCGACTTCACAAGAACCTGGGAGCTCCTGGGTGAAATCACAGGAGACAACGTCCACGAAAGCCTCATAGACCAATTGTTCTCACAATTTTGTCTGGGGAAATAGAAAAGCGGAGGACGGTGCTTTTCACGAAGAATGGATTTAAAGCAGGATGTTGAACAGAAAGCTTTACGAATAAACTCACCCCCTTCCGAAGCCTTTCGGAAGCTGTTCGGAAGGGTATATGAAAATAAATCGTCCTTATGAAATAGAGCAAAGCAATATGAAGGAGGTAAGGAAATGCCTTACGAAGCGGGTTCATATGATGTAATAGTAGTCGGAGCAGGACATGCCGGGGTAGAGGCGGGTCTTGCTTCGGCACGTCTTGGAGCAAAAACCTTAATGCTTACGATCAACCTGGATATGGTGGCATTTATGCCATGTAATCCTTCTGTCGGGGGGCCGGCAAAGGGAATCGTAGTCCGGGAGATTGATGCATTGGGCGGTGAGATGGGAAGGAATATCGATAAAACCCATATTCAAATGAGAATGCTCAATACAGGAAAAGGTCCGGCGGTAAGGGCCCTTAGAGCCCAGGCTGATAAGTTTTTATATCAGCAGGAAATGAAGCGCACAATCGAAAATGAAGAAAAGCTTGATCTTGTTCAGGGAATGGTAGAGCGCCTTGTAATGGAAGACGGAAGCTGTAAGGGAGTCATTACCCAGACGGGAGCGGTTTACCGCGCCAAGACGGTTGTCATTACTACAGGCACGTTCCTTCGCGGGGAAATTATCCTTGGAGAGCTGAAATATTCCAGCGGACCTAATAATCAGCAGCCATCCATCAAGCTATCCGAACATCTGGAGGAGCTTGGTTTTGAAATGGTACGCTTTAAAACGGGAACACCTCCGAGGGTCCATAGCGAAACCATTGATTACAGCAAAACCGAAATTCAGCCGGGCGACGATGTTCCGAGGGCTTTTTCATATGAAACCACCAAATTCATAACAGACCAGCTTCCTTGCTGGCTGACTTATACGAGTGAAGTCACCCATCAGATCATCGATGATAACCTTCACCGTTCACCCATGTACTCCGGAATGATAAAAGGGACAGGGCCAAGATACTGCCCATCCATTGAAGATAAAGTCGTCAGATTCCACGATAAGCCCCGGCATCAGATCTTTTTGGAGCCTGAAGGCCGGAATACCCATGAGGTATATGTACAAGGGCTTTCCACAAGCCTTCCGGAAGATGTTCAGAGACAGGTGCTTGCCTCTATTCCAGGGCTTGAAAATGTACAGCTTATGCGGGCTGGCTATGCCATTGAATATGATTCTGTGGTTCCGACACAGCTATGGCCGACTCTTGAGACAAAGAAAGTTCCGAACTTATATACAGCAGGACAGATCAATGGAACATCCGGCTATGAAGAGGCAGCCGGCCAGGGGTTGATGGCAGGAATCAATGCCGCTTTAAAGGCATTAGAAAAAGATGAGCTCATCCTTAGCCGCTCTGATGCTTATATTGGCGTTTTGATCGATGATCTTGTCACCAAAGGAACCAATGAGCCATACCGTCTTTTGACATCCAGGGCCGAATACCGTCTGCTTTTAAGGCATGACAATGCTGACCTGCGCCTGACTCAAAAAGGATATGATATCGGCCTGATCAAGGAAGACCGATATCAGAGATTTACAGAGAAAAAAGAGGCGATTGAGAAGGAAATGGAAAGAATCCGTTCCATCATCATCAAGCCTGCTCCAGAGGTTCAGGAGCTGATCATTTCTAAAGGCGGAAGCGAGCTAAAGGATGGAATTAGAGCCTCCGACCTCTTAAAGCGTCCCGAAATGGGCTATGAGCATATCCAGCAGCTTGTGCCGGCCGATTATGAAATCAGTCCGGAGGTTTCCGAACAGGTTGAGATCCAGACGAAGTATGAAGGCTATATCGAAAAGTCTCTTCAACAGGTAGAAAAGCTTAAAAAAATGGAAAACAAAAAAATTCCGGAGAATATTGATTATGATGCCATTACCGGTCTTGCAACGGAAGCGAGACAGAAATTAAAGCAGGTACGCCCGCTTTCAGTCGCCCAGGCTTCCCGGATTTCCGGTGTTAACCCTGCCGATACCTCCATTCTTCTGGTATATTTAGAACAGGGGAAAATCGCACGGATCAATCGATAAATTTTATCCATATAAAAATTTGCGGGAAAAATCAGAGGGACTTCCCTTTGTGTTTCCCGCATTGATCGATATTTATTTGAAATAGGGTATAAACTGTCCGGAAACAGCCGATTAAATAGACAGGGAATAAGAGGTCGTTTATATGAATATTGAAAGATTTTCAGCCATGCTGTCCGAACAAGGCATCCGTCTTTCCGATACGCAGCTGGGTCAATTTGAAACGTATTATCATCTGCTCGTTGAGTGGAATGAAAAAATGAATCTTACAGCCATTACAGAAAAAGAAGAAGTATATCTAAAGCATTTTTACGATTCTGTTTCTGCAGCTTTTTATTTCGATTTTAATCAGCCATTTAAGGTATGTGATGTAGGGGCAGGAGCGGGCTTCCCAAGCATTCCGCTGAAAATATGTTATCCTGATTTAGACGTGTCTATCGTGGATTCATTAAATAAACGGATTTCCTTCCTGGATCACCTGGCCTCATCCCTTAAGCTCGATAAAGTATCTTTTTATCATGACAGAGCGGAAACCTTTGGGCAGAATCCAGATCATAGAGAAAAGTATGATGTTGTCACAGCGCGAGCGGTTGCCAGGATGTCTGTTTTAAGTGAACTATGTCTGCCTCTTGCCAAAAAAGGCGGTTATTTTGTAGCTATGAAGGGGGCAAATGGCGAGGAAGAAACAAAGACCGGGGAAAAAGCAATTAAAATCCTGGGCGGTAAAGTGGAAGCACACCATTCCTTTGTTCTTCCAGAGGAAGAGAGTGAAAGAAATATTTTCGTCATAGCAAAAGAAAAGTCTACACCAATGAAATATCCAAGAAAACCTGGCACACCGAACAAGTCGCCTATTGAATAACCTTTTCTATTTCAATCATGAACGTTTACCGGAAAATAAGGCGGAAAATGCCCGGACAGAAGAGAAATTCTTTCGGGCACTGCTTTTTATGGCAATGGAAAATGTCAGGATTTAGAAGCAGGAACCTGTCGTTTAGAAGAAGAATATGTATGGTGGGAGTTCTTTAAAGGTGGTGTAAGAAAGATGAAGCATCCTTTTTCACGTTTTTTTGGCTTAGGAGAAAAAAACGAACAGCAAGGACTGCAAGAAGAAACAGAAAAATCAGCAAAACACATTATACATAATATTCCTATTGATGAAGTAGTACCGAACCGTTATCAGCCGAGAACGGTCTTTGATGACAGTAAAATTTCAGAGCTTGCCCAGACCATCCGGACACACGGAATCATCCAGCCCATTGTTGTCAGGATGTTTGAGGAAGGCCAGTATGAAATAATTGCCGGAGAACGCCGCTACCGTGCCATGCAGATGCTTGGCTGGGAAGAAGTACCCGTTATTATAAAAGATTTTAATGATAAAGAAACAGCCTCTGTGGCTCTTATAGAGAATCTTCAGAGGGAAGAGCTGTCTCCAATAGAAGAGGCCATGGCTTATGCCAGGCTTCTTGAACTTCATGAACTCACCCAGGAAGCGCTGGCACAGAGACTCGGGATCGGACAATCGACCGTTGCCAATAAGCTGAGGCTCTTAAAGCTTCCCCAGGCAGTTCAGGATGCTGTATTGAGCAAACAGATAACAGAACGCCATGCCCGTTCATTAATTCCGCTTAAAGACCCTGAAAAGCAGGCTGCGCTTGTAGCCGAAATCATAGAGAAGAATTTGAATGTTAAACAAACAGAGGAGAGGATTGTAAAGATATTAAATCCTCCTGAAAAGAAGCCTAAGCCAAAACGCAAGGCTTTCAGCAAGGATATGAGGATTGCCGTCAACACGATCCGCCAGTCCTTGACCATGGTCACCGACAATGGGATTAATCTTGATGCAGCGGAAGAGGAATTTGATGAATACTATCAATTCACGATCAAGATTCCCAAGAAAAAATAATTTGCTTTAAAACACTATTAAACTATCAAGGGATTCTGCCGATCAGGCAGAGTCTTTTTTTTTTTCGTACAGAATTTTCTTCAAAAAATCGATAAACTGTTTCTGGAAATAAACAAATTACTGGTTGATTCATGCTAAAATAGAAGAAGTATTGTGATTTTTAAAGAGTTAAGGCAGGTGACACCGTGGGTAAAATAATCGCCATTGCAAATCAGAAGGGCGGGGTGGGCAAAACGACTACTTCAGTCAATCTGGGTGCATGTCTGGCATACATAGGAAAAAAGGTATTATTGGTTGATATAGATCCTCAAGGAAATGCCACCAGCGGGATAGGCATCGATAAAGCGGATGTGGAGCAATGCATTTATGATATGCTGGTGGATGATGTAGAAGTTCACTCCGTCATTAAAGGAACCAAGGTCGAAAACTTATATGCCATTCCAGCAACCATTCAGCTTGCTGGAGCTGAAATCGAACTTGTTCCGACTATTTCCCGGGAAGTAAGGCTCAAAAGAGCTCTTGAATCTGTTAAACAAGACTATGATTATATTATTATTGACTGTCCGCCATCACTCGGCCTCTTGACTATAAATTCTTTGACTGCTTCCGATGCAGTCCTGATTCCCGTGCAGTGTGAGTATTATGCGCTTGAAGGGTTAAGCCAGCTGCTCAATACGGTAAGGCTCGTCCAAAAGCATTTGAATCAGGACCTGAAAATCGAAGGAGTTCTGCTAACCATGCTTGATGCACGGACAAATCTGGGAATACAAGTAATAGAAGAAGTGAAAAAGTATTTTCAGGACAAGGTCTATAAAACGATCATTCCGCGCAATGTCCGTCTAAGTGAAGCACCCAGCCACGGTGAACCGATTATCATTTATGATCCAAAGTCCAGAGGAGCTGAGGTTTATTTAGATTTGGCAAAGGAAGTGGTTTCAAATGGCTAAAGGACTTGGAAAGGGGATTAATGCCCTGTTTCAAAATCTTGAGGCTGGCCGGGAGGATACGATCCAGGAAGTGAAGATCAAAGACTTACGTCCGAATCCTTATCAGCCAAGGAAGGTTTTTCAGGCTGATGCGATCGAAGAGCTTAAAGCTTCTATCGAGCAGCATGGCATATTCCAGCCATTGATTGTACGCAAAAGCATTAAAGGATATGAAATTGTAGCGGGTGAGCGCCGGTTCCGTGCTGCAAAGGAAGCAGGACTCAAGAATGTACCTGTAGTCGTGCGCGAGCTGAATGAACAGCAGATGATGGAACTCGCTCTGCTGGAAAACCTTCAGCGGGAGAATTTAAATCCGCTGGAGGAAGGGACCGCCTATCAAGCGCTTATGGACAAGCTTAACCTTACACAGGAGGAGCTTGCGAAGCGGCTCGGAAAGAGCAGACCTCACATTGCGAACTATATCAGGCTGCTGTCCCTTCCGGAGGATATTCAGGCTTTGATAGCCGAAGGGAAAATATCCATGGGTCACGGAAGGGCATTGCTTGGCCTGAAGAAAAAGTCCCTGCTTTCTGAAGTGGTTCAAAAGATTAAGAAGGAAAATCTCAACGTTCGTCAGCTTGAACAGATGGTTCAGAATCTCAATTCGGACGTTCCACGTGAAACAGCGAAAACGAAGCAGAAAAAAGACCTGTTTATACAGGAAAGAGAAAATACACTGAGAGAAAAGTTTGGAACAACAGTGACCATAAAAAAAACAAAGAAAAAGGGAAAAATCGAAATAGAATTTTTTTCAAATGACGATTTAGAAAGAATATTAGAGCTGCTGGATGATCATGTATCTTCATAATGAAGAGAGTATGTAACGGATCTGGGCATGGCATCCCCGCTTAGAGGGAGCCAGCCCTTTATGTTTTATAAGGCTTCTATAAATGAATGTCCAGTTTTACATGCAGCTAGAAAATAATAAAAGGTGATTACTATGGTGCTAATGGGGACAATAGTTAATGCAGTCTGCATCATCGCAGGCACGCTGTTAGGAAAGCTGTTTCATAAGATACCTGAAAAAATAAAAGAAACAGTTATGTATGGAATCGGGCTTGCTGTGATCGTACTGGGGCTGCAGATGGGGTTTAAAAGCAAGGAATTCCTAATCGTCATTCTGAGCCTGGTCTTTGGGGCTGTATGGGGAGAATGGGTGGATCTTGATGCAAAACTCAATGCACTTGGCAGGTGGCTGGAAAGGAAAATGGGCGGTTCAGCGAACAGCGGCTCATCCATTGCACAAGGTTTTGTTACTGCGACATTAATTTTTTTAATCGGGGCAATGGCCATTATTGGCGCGCTGGACAGCGGGATCAGAGGCGACCATGATGTGCTCTATACGAAGGCCGTTATAGATGGTTTCACTGCGCTGGTTCTGGCAACGACCCTTGGCATCAGCGTGATTTTTTCAGCTGTTCCAGTTCTCTTATATGAAGGTTTGATTGCTCTATTTGCGACCCAGATCAATGACATGGTCCCTAAACCTCTGATGGACAGCTTCATATCGGAAATGACTTCCGCAGGGGGGATCATGATCTTTGCAATCGGGTTAAACCTCATCGGACTGACCAAAATCAGGGTGGCAAATCTGCTTCCGGGAATTGCAGTCACAGCTGTGATTGTAACATTCCTTTATTTCGTTCCTCTCAGCTTCTAAATGGCTTGGATCAGTCTTAAAGGCCGGCGGTGAACATGGATATTGCCAGCCTATTGATGTCAGGGAGTCTGTTCTTGTTCAAAGTTCCATTTCAGATGGGGCATGCTGCTCCTGCTTGCGGCAGCGGATAAACTTGCCCGGGAAATACCGTCAGCGATAGCCCTGGCCATTTTCAGCACAAGGCTCAGCCTCGTGTTCTGCAGTACAAAAAACTCCATAAAGCCGCTTACGTTCACGATGCCGGTTATATGCATATTTCCTACTGCGGGCAGCTCTTTATTCACTCCAGCTCCCGGTTTGATCGGCCCCTGGCCGATTTGAATGGAGCCGACGCTTTTCAGCCTGCCAAGGCAGGCATCAATACCGATGATAAAGGGATTCCGATGCAGCCGGTTGATCTCCCTTAATCTTTCCTCTAGATTGACTGCGTGTATGGGATCTTCAAGTGTTCCATATACGTGGAAGCTGGAAGCGGATTTCTCTTCAAGAAGTGTTCCTACGAGCGGTCCCAGAGAATCACCTGTTGAACGGTCCGTACCAATGCAAACAATGACAATGGGCTGATTTCTTTCAGGGGAAATAAGGGTCAGCAGTTCTTTGGATATTTTTTGAGCTGCATCCAATTCCTCGCATTGGACACGGAACATTCTATTAGGATTTTCAAAAAGATTCGGTTTAAAGCTCATAATCCCACTCCTCTGTAAAAGTATTAACAGTATACGGAAAATTCAGTAAATCTATACATAGTTGATAGAAAATAAAATCTTGCTATTATCGTCTTTCTGGCAGATTCGTCGATAGCAGGAAGTAAAAAATTGGGTTCTTCTCATATACCCAAAGTCTATTTATACAAAAACTCAATGTTTCTTGATAAAATAATTCAGAGTCAAGCTTGCAGAAAAAACAAGGAGAAGCATCGGGAAAGTGGTGGCATCCATGAAACATACTGAAAACATTTATAATCATATGATCAAGCTTCTGACAAAAGAGGAAATGTGGATTGCCCTGGGGATTGGAGCCCTGAAAATCCTGGGGATCCTGCTGGTTTCCGCCCTTATCATCCGCTTTGGAAAAACGACTCTGCAAAAATTCTTTTTTGGCCGCGCACATGGTCCTCTTCGAATTTCTGAGCGCAGGGAAGCCACTCTATTAAAGCTATTGGATAACATCATCAGATATGTGGTCTTTTTTATAGCTGCCATGGCGATCCTGCAGGTCTTCTCCATAGATGTTAAGGCCCTGCTTGCCGGAGCTGGAATTATCGGTCTTGCAGTCGGATTCGGCGCACAGAGTCTGGTTAAGGATGTAATTACCGGCTTTTTCATCATCTTGGAGGACCAGTTTTCAGTAGGTGATTATGTTAGAATCGGCCAGTTTGAAGGTACCGTGGAGGAGATTGGTTTAAGAACCAGTAAAATCAAGAATTTCACCGGAGAGCTCCTGATTGTTCCTAACGGGAATATATCGGAGGTTACCAATTTTTCCATCCATAATAGTGTGGCAGTGGTAGATATCGGAATCAGCTATGATGAGGATATAGATGAAGCAGAGAAACATATTGAAGAGCTGCTGGAGGAAATGCCGGAAAAATACGAGGAACTGGTAGAAAAACCACAGCTTTTGGGGATACAGAATGTGAAGCAGAACGAAATCATCCTGCGGGTGGTCGGTGAAACTCTGCCAATGAAACACTGGTATATCGCCCGTGCCTTAAGGAAGGAAATCAAATTGGTATTGGATGAACACGGCATCAAGATTCCATATCCAAGAATGGTGATGTACAACCAAACCGAGGAAAAATAAAAAACGGAGGAAAAGGCCATGGAGGAAAAGCAATTTGGACTTGGGGACATTGTAGAGATGAAAAAAGCGCATCCCTGCGGGGCGAATGCCTGGAAGATCATCCGGATGGGGATGGATATCCGGATCAAGTGCGAAGGCTGCAGCCACAGTGTTCTGATTCCAAGAAGAGAATTTAGCCGGAAGGTAAAGAAAATCCTGGTGAAGAACGAGCAGGAATAGACATATTTAATTCTTTCAGACATTAAAAGGGCCCTCTTGTCTTTTTTAGGGGGTATCTCTATAATTGGTAGGGGTAAAATTGTAGAATTTTCACGTTTTGACATAGATAAATATCCTTAAAGGGAGGAATAGAAATGGCTTTAACAGCTGGAATAGTGGGATTGCCGAACGTAGGTAAATCCACATTGTTTAACGCTATCACCCAGGCAGGCATTGAATCTGCCAACTATCCGTTTTGTACGATCGAACCGAATGTAGGAATTGTAGAGGTACCGGATCACCGTCTTCAAAAGCTGACTGAATTGGTTCAGCCGAAGAAAACCGTTCCTACGACCTTTGAATTTACCGATATTGCCGGGATTGTAAAAGGCGCAAGCAAAGGAGAAGGATTAGGAAATAAGTTTCTTTCCCACATACGTGAAGTAGACGCAATCTGCCATGTAGTCCGCTGCTTTGAGGACGAAAACATTACACACGTTTCAGGGAAAGTCGATCCTATTGATGATATTGAAACCATCAACCTTGAGCTGATCCTTGCAGACCTGGAATCTGTCGATAAGCGTATAGATCGTGTAGGCAAGATGGCCAAGCAAAAAGATAAAGAAGCTATGGCTGAACACGAAGTATTGCTGTTGGTGAAGGAAGCGCTGGAAGCCGAAAAGCCTGCCCGTACGGTGGAATTTACCGAAGAACAGCAGAAGATTGCCAAGAGAATACATCTGCTGACAGCCAAGTCTGTTCTTTATGTTGCCAACGTCAGCGAAGATGACGTAGCAGCACCAGATCAAAATGAATATGTCCAGCGTGTAAAAGAATACGCAGAAAAGGACAACGCAGAAGTCATCACCATCTGTGCAAGAATTGAAGAAGAAATCTCTGAGCTCGAAGGAGAAGAAAAACTGGAGTTCCTTTCCGAGCTTGGAATCGAAGAATCCGGATTGGATCAGCTGATCCGCGCAGCCTACAGCCTGATTGGACTTGCCACCTACTTTACAGCAGGCGTTCAGGAAGTCCGTGCCTGGACCTTCAAAAAAGGCATGAAAGCCCCGCAATGCGCCGGAATCATCCACACAGACTTCGAACGCGGCTTCATCCGCGCAGAAATAGTTTCCTACGAAGACCTGGTCGCAGGAGGCACCATGACAGCTGCCCGAGAAGCAGGAAAAGTCCGCCTCGAAGGAAAAGACTACATCGTCCAGGACGGAGACGTCATACACTTTAGATTTAACGTATAAAAGCGCAAAGCGGTGCCTTCCAAACCAAACATGTTTGAAGATTAATGATAATGTCAATTCTTACTTAATCTAAATCCATTTGGAAGGCAGAGACCCGACAAGCATAAGACGAGCAGACCATTGGAAGCGCATTTCTTCCCGTGGACTGATTGGCTTATGACTCGAGGGTCTCAGTTCGCAGCTGGATAATATAAAAGCGCAAAGCGGTGCCCGCATAGCTGACAAAAATTTAGGCACAATGAATGTCTAAAAATAACTTTGTGATTGACGCATATCGCAAAAAGGGTTTGGAATTATTTTGTATCCAAACCCTTTTTATGTATGTGGTTTTATAATATAGAAATAAGTTTTCACTTCTAAAAACTGTTATTTGCTGCAATACTATGTTCCATCTCCTGCCGGAACGGAACTCTGGCAGCTTCATTTTTAAAATAGACCTAAATAAACTTTCGAAGGCAAAACCCCAGTTTTACAAATGTTAACAACAGGTCTGTAAAATACACTAGCCTCACATTTTTAATTCCCTCAACCCATATTGCAAATAGGTATACTTTATGCTATAATTCTTTCTTGTGAGTAATTAATTGTATATAATTGCTCCTTGCCCATTTATGGGCCGTTTAGACCAAAAGGAGGTGACAGTGATGAAAAAATACGAAGTTATGTATATCATCCGTCCAAACATTGAGGAAGATGCGAAGAAAGCTCTTATCGAGCGTTTCAACACAATCCTTACTGATAATGGTGCGGAGATTGCTGAGTCTAAGGACTGGGGAAAACGTCGTCTTGCATACGAAATCAATGATTTCCGTGATGGATACTACCAGCTAGTAAAAATTACTGCTGACGCGGCTGCAGTTCAAGAATTCGATCGTCTTGCTAAAATCAGCGAAGATATGATCCGTCATATCGTTATTAAAGAAGAAGAATAATTTATATAAATACTTTTTGTTTCCCCCCGGAAACAAAATGAAAATATCGGGAGTTGATTCTGATGATGAATCGCGTCGTTCTTGTAGGGCGTTTAACAAAAGATCCTGAGCTGCGCTATACTCCGAATGGAGTTCCAGTTGCAACATTCACATTGGCTGTTAATCGCACTTTCACAAACCAGCAGGGTGAACGTGAAGCTGACTTTATCAATTGTGTAGTATGGCGCAAGCCTGCTGAAAATGCCGCTAACTTCTTGAAAAAAGGAAGCTTGGCTGGCGTAGATGGCAGGGTTCAGACTCGCAATTATGAAGGCCAGGATGGTAAGAGAGTATACGTTACTGAAATTTTGGCGGAAAGTGTTCAATTTCTTGAACCTAGAAACAGCAATAATGCCGGGGAAAGATATGAAGGTGGAAGCAGCTACGGCGGCGGCCAGCGACAGGATAACCCGTTCGGTCAAAATCAAAATCAGAATCAACGCAGCAACAACAACAACCATACACGCGTAGACGAAGATCCATTCTCAAATAGCGGACAAACAATCGATATTTCTGATGATGATCTGCCGTTCTAAGGTGAAAAAAATAGTAAAGTATTAACATGAAGGAGGGAATTATCGATGGCAATGGGCGGACGTAAAGGCGGACGTGCGAAACGTCGTAAAGTATGTTACTTCACAGCACACGGTATTACACATATCGACTATAAAGATGTAGATCTTCTTAAAAAGTTCATTTCTGAACGCGGAAAGATTTTACCTCGCCGTGTAACTGGTACACATGCGAAATACCAACGTAAATTGACAGTAGCTATCAAGCGTGCTCGTCATATGGCACTACTTCCATATGTAGTTGGTGAATAATTTCAGTTAAAAGACATCCTGCTTAGGATGTCTTTTTTATGCTGGGTATGAGCTCGAATGCCAGGCGTGGCAGCTCAGACAGGTCTGTAATGGTATACGGATGGGAAAAATCCTCATAATATCCGTCATCCTTCCAAACTGTATGAAGGCCGGCGCGTGAAGCTCCTTCCATATCATTCTTCGGATGGTCCCCGACAAACAAAACGTTTTCTGATGAGATTTGAAGGAGTGCCAGTGCTCTCTGGAAAATGGCGGAATCCGGCTTTTTCACTTCCTCTTTTTCTGAAATTACGATGACATCCATTAAATCCTGGATCCCCAGGGCTTCAATATTACGGTTCTGGAACCCTGTCCTGCCGTTGGTTATGATGCCTAAAGCATATCCCTCTTTTTTCAATACATTCAGGGTCTCCTTTAAGCCGGGAAATGGAATGCAATGTTCAAAAAAGTGTGTGTTGTAATCATCCAGCAGCTCCCTCCAGCTTATTGCTGTCATGGGATATTCCTTCAAAAGCTGTTTATAGACCACATCCTTTCCTGTATAGCCGCGCTGGTCCAGCTCAATAAAGCGGCATGCATAGACTTGTTCCTCCATATCCTTAAAATGCATCTTGAACCTTCTATACTGCCCCGTAATAAAAGCCCTTAGCGACCGGCTTCTGTCCAAAAGGGTTTCGTCTAAATCAAAAATAACCGCTTTTTTCATAGATCCTCCTAATCGGCATATTCTGTTCTGATGGGAAATAGACTGGTCTGCCCATACTGCTTGTGCAGTAAGGTTGATGGAAAAGGGTATACTAGTTATAGTTAAACTATTGTATATTACTTATTATATAGGTTTAGGAAGTGAATGAATGAATAATGGAAGGAAAATTGCAGAGAGTGCAGCCTTGCTCACTGTTTTTTGTATTTTACTATTTTTATGTCTTCAGCTTCCGGTCATTGGGACGTTTCTTACATTGATTCTGCCGCTTCCCTTTGTATTGGTTGCCTCTAAATATGATCTGTCCTGGTCTATCTGCTACCTGGCCGCAGGGGCCGTTTTGACCACGGTAATTGGGAGCCTGTATTTCCTTCCGACTGCCCTGCTGTTCGGAGGGACAGGGATCGCAATAGGCTATAATCTGAGGAAGAAAAATTCATTTGGCACCCTTTATTTAAGTTCCGTCATGATATTTTTGACAGGCATGGTCATTCTGTATATTTTTATTATTTATTTCCTACATATGAATATTATAGAGACAGCCATCAAAATGATGGAAAACAGCATGAATCAGTCTTCCAAGTTCCTGGAACAGCTCGGGCAGGCTCCAAATGAAGCTGTAACCAAGAATTTCACAGAAAAATTGAAAATGATCAAAATGCTTGTTCCAAGTATTTTTGTTATTTCTTCGATGACTATGGTGCTGGTGATCCTGGCTGTTCTGACTCCGTTTCTTAAGAGGCTCTCCAAAACACCTTTGATATGGAAGTCGCTTGGCAATTTACAGCTTCCAAAAAGTGTTTTATGGTATTATCTTATTGTAATGGCCCTTTCGTTTTTTGTTCATTCCGGGCAGGGAACCATGTTCATAATCATAGCGAATCTGTTGTATATCCTACAGTTCCTGATATTGCTGCAGGGATATTCCCTTGTTTTTTTCTTCAGCAGTGTAAAAGGATGGTCTAAGGCACTTACCTGGACCGCTGTTGTTTTCTCCTTCTTCCTCCCGATATTTCAATATGTAATCCGCCTGCTGGGGATCATAGACCTGGGAATGCGGATACGGGAGAGATATCAAAACAAATAAATTATACTTTATGCTTTTAGGAGCTGAAACGATGCCCTCTAATCTAAAAAAGCAGAATCAGTCAATCAGATATCCTTTGTACGGCCTGATCCTGGCAGTATTCGGACTTCTGGTATTTCTCGCATTTCATCAATGGATCGTTGCTCTTGCAGCCTCCATTTTGATGGCAGCCTTATTCTATCTGATCCTGCAGATTGAACGAAAAACACGCAGGGAGACCGAAGAATACATTTCGACACTGTCTTATCGTCTGAAAAAGGTGGGAGAAGAAGCGCTGCTTGAAATGCCGATTGGTATTATGCTTATTAATGATGACTATTTTATTGAATGGACCAATCCCTATATGGCATCCTGCTTCAATGAAGATACCCTTGTGGGAAGATCCCTTTATGATGTGGCCGAATCGATTGTGCCCCTGATTAAGCAGGAAGTGGAATCAGAGACGATTACCCTGGTTGACCGCAAGTTCCGGATTATTCATAAACGCGAAGAACGGCTGCTCTATTTCTTTGATGTAACAGAGCAGGTCGAAATTGAAAAGTTATATGAAGATGAAAGAACGGTTATATCTATTATTTTCCTGGATAACTATGATGAATTGACACAGGGAATGGATGACCATAGACGCAGCAATATTAACAGCCTAGTCACCTCGCTCTTGAATAAATGGTCCCAGGACAATGGGATCTTCTTGAAAAGGGTGTCTGCAGACCGGTTTATAGCGGTCTATAATGAACATATTCTTCAGCACCTTGAGAAAGGGAAGTTTTCCATTCTGGATGAAATCCGGGAAACGACCGCCAAGCAGAATGTACCGCTCACCTTGAGCATCGGAGTGGGCTCTGGTGTTTCCTCCCTGCCGGAGCTTGGTAGTCTGGCTCAGTCCAGTCTTGATCTGGCACTGGGCCGCGGGGGTGACCAGGTGGCCATCAAGCTTACAAATGGGAAGGTCAAATTCTACGGAGGAAAGACCAACCCGATTGAAAAACGAACAAGAGTCAGGGCCAGGGTCATATCCCACGCTTTAAGGGATATCGTCGTGGATAGTGATAAAGTCATTATTATGGGCCATAAATTCCCGGATCTGGATGCCATCGGCTCATCTATCGGAATATCAAAGGTAGCCGATATGAACCAGCGGGATGCTTATATTGTCGTGAATTTCAGCGAGCTCGATACCGGGGTAAAGAGACTGATTGACGAAACAAAACAAGTGGCCGATCTTTTTGAGCGCTTTATAAGTCCTGAAGAAGCATATGAAATGATTACAGATGAGTCGCTGCTTGTTGTGGTGGATACCCATAAGCCTTCCATGCTCATTGATGAAAAGCTGTTAAACCGGTTTGATAAAGTGGTTGTGATTGACCATCACCGCCGTGGAGAAGAATTCATTGCCAATTCACTGCTTGTGTATATGGAGCCTTATGCGTCCTCCACAGCCGAATTGGTAACCGAATTGCTGGAGTATCAGCCGAAACGTGGTAAAATTGAAATGCTGGAAGCTACAGCCCTTTTGTCGGGCATCATCGTGGATACAAAAAGCTTTACACTCAGGACCGGTGCAAGAACCTTTGATGCGGCTTCCTATTTAAGGGCCCACGGCGCGGATACGGTACTCGTCCAGAAGTTCCTGAAAGAAAGCGTCGACACCTATATCCAGAGAGCAAAGCTGATTGAATCTGTCTCCTTTTACAAGGAGGGTATTGCCATTGCAAAGGGCAGCCCTGACCAGATGAACAATCATGTGCTCATTGCGCAGGCAGCAGACACACTCCTGACGATGGATGGAGTATCAGCCTCCTTCGTTATTTCCAAAAGAGAAGGGGATTTGATTGGGATCAGTGCCCGTTCTCTGGGAGATGTCAATGTACAAATCATCATGGAAGCCTTGGAAGGGGGCGGTCATTTAACCAATGCCGCCACTCAGCTGTCAGAGGTCACCATAGATGAAGCCGAAGAACAATTAAAGAAGGCTATAGATGATTACTTAGAAGGGGGACAAAAAGAATGAAAGTCATATTCCTCAAAGACGTAAAAGGCAAAGGGAAAAAAGGGGAAGTCAAGAACGTGGCCGATGGCTATGCTCAAAACTTCCTAATTAAACAGGGACTTGCTGTAGAAGCAAACACAGCACAAGTTGCAACCTTGACTGCCCAAAAGAAAAAGGAAGAAAAAGAAGCGGAAAATCAGCTGATTGAAGCGAAAAAGCAAAAAGAGGAAATGGAAAAGCTTACAGTCGAGCTTTTAGCTAAATCAGGCGAAGGCGGCAGATTGTTTGGTTCCATTACCAGCAAGCAGATTGCTGAAGAGCTTCAGAAAAAACATGGAATTAAAATTGATAAAAGAAAAATAGAGCTTGAAGATGCGATCCGGACTCTCGGCCATACAAAGGTTCCGGTCAAGCTTCACAGTGAGGTTACAGCAACCTTGACTGTTTCGGTCAAAGAACAGAAATAATTGGACTGTTAAAAAGGGCTAAAAAAATGATAGAATGTGATGGGACTTTCTTTTTACGTCTCATCACATTTTTTTGCTTTTATCTCTAAAGAACAGCCAAATAGATTGCTAGAGAAAAATGGAGGAAGGAGGTAAACTCATGAATGAAATGTTTACAGACCGTATTCCGCCACAGAATATAGAAGCAGAGCAGGCAGTGCTGGGGGCCATCTTTTTAGAACCGTCGTCCTTAACGGTTGCCTCTGAGGCCATGATTCCTGAGGACTTTTATCGGAGTGCGCATCAGAAAATATTCAATGTCATGCTGAAGCTCAGTGATGCAGGAAAGCCTGTGGACCTGGTAACCGTGACAGAGGAGCTCCAGGCTTCCAAGCAGCTTGAGGATGTAGGCGGAGTGGCCTATCTAAGCGAGCTTGCAGGCTCTGTCCCAACGGCGGCCAATATTGAATACTATGCAAGGATTGTCGAGGAAAAATCCCTGCTGCGCAGGTTGATCCGGACTGCCACAACCATCGCCCAGGAAGGATATTCCCGGGAGGATGAAGTGGAGAGCCTCTTAGGTGAAGCGGAAAAGAATATCATGGAAGTGGCCCAGCGCAAAAACTCCGGAGCCTTCCAAAATATTAAGGATGTTTTGGTTCGTACGTATGACAATATTGAATTGCTTCATAACCGTGTGGGGGACATCACCGGAATTCCAACCGGCTTTTCTGAGCTGGACCGTATGACGGCGGGATTTCAGCGAAACGATCTCATCATTGTGGCTGCGCGTCCTTCTGTAGGTAAAACAGCCTTTGCTCTTAATATTGCCCAGAATGTCGCAACTAAAGCAGGAGAAAATGTCGCGATTTTCTCACTGGAGATGGGTGCTGAGCAGCTCGTTATGCGTATGCTTTGTGCGGAAGGCAATATCAATGCCCAGAACCTCCGTACCGGCTCTCTGACAGACGAAGACTGGAGAAAGCTGACCATGGCTATGGGAAGTCTGTCTAATTCAGGGATCTTTATCGACGATACACCGGGTGTCAGGATCAGTGAAATCCGGTCTAAATGCCGCCGCCTTAAGCAGGAGCACGGCCTTGGCATGATTCTTATTGACTATCTCCAATTAATTCAGGGAAATGGACGGGCAGGCGAAAACCGCCAGCAGGAAGTATCGGAGATTTCCCGCTCCTTAAAGTCTCTTGCGCGTGAGCTTCAGGTGCCTGTTATCGCCCTTTCGCAGCTTTCCCGTGGTGTGGAGCAGCGTCAGGATAAGCGTCCAATGATGTCTGATATCCGTGAATCGGGAAGTATTGAGCAGGATGCCGATATAGTCGCCTTCCTTTACCGTGACGATTATTATGACAAGGAAAGCGAAAATAAGAATATCATTGAAATTATTATTGCCAAACAGCGTAATGGGCCGGTAGGGACTGTTTCTCTTGCCTTTGTAAAAGAATATAATAAATTCGTTAACCTCGAACGGCGGTTTGATGATGCAGCTGTCCCGCCGGGTGCTTAGCTGCAGCCATCGGTATCTTTTTTGCCGATGGCTATTTTTTTTGCCTGATGATAGAAAATAAGAACCCATTAACGAACGAATTATAAAGATCGTATTAAAACGTTCGGTTTTTATTTGACTAATTTCCTCTTTTATTGGTAAAATTAAAAGAGTTGATAGCAGCTGATTCAATCAGCTGAACGTAAATTTGGAGGTGCATGGAAGAATGTCTTCAGTTGTAGTAGTGGGAACCCAGTGGGGCGATGAAGGAAAAGGAAAAATTACAGACTTTTTATCGGAAAATGCAGAGGCGATCGCACGTTATCAGGGCGGAAACAACGCCGGCCATACCATTGTATTCAATGGTGAAACCTATAAACTGCACTTGATCCCATCCGGTATTTTTTACAGCGATAAAATCTGTGTAATCGGCAACGGAATGGTTGTAGATCCTAAAGCTCTTGTTAAAGAACTTGCATATCTTCACGAGCGGGGAATCACTACAGACAATCTCCGTATCAGCAATCGTGCACATGTGATCCTTCCTTACCATTTAAAGCTTGATGAAGTAGAGGAAGAAAGAAAAGGCGCAAATAAGATTGGAACAACGAAAAAAGGCATCGGACCTGCTTATATGGATAAAGCAGCACGGAATGGAATCCGGATAGCTGACCTTCTTGAACGTGATACTTTTGAAGAAAAACTTGAAAGAAATCTAGAAGAAAAAAATCGCCTTCTTGAGCGCTTTTATGAAACAAGCGGTTTTACGATTGAAGAAATTCTTGATGAATATTATGAATATGGCCAGCAGATTAAGAAGTTCGTTTGCGATACATCGGTTGTATTAGATAACGCACTGGATGAAGGCAAGCGTGTCTTGTTTGAAGGAGCACAGGGAGTCATGCTGGACATCGACCAGGGAACCTATCCTTTCGTCACTTCTTCAAATCCGGTGGCAGGAGGCGTTACGATCGGATCCGGAGTAGGCCCTACTAAAATCAATCATGTAGTCGGTGTATGTAAGGCGTACACCTCCCGTGTAGGAGATGGCCCATTCCCGACTGAATTGAACGATGAAATCGGAAACCAAATCCGTGAGGTTGGCCGTGAATACGGAACAACAACAGGCCGTCCGCGCCGTGTTGGGTGGTTCGATTCTGTAGTTGTGCGCCATGCAAGACGTGTCAGCGGTTTGACGGATCTGTCACTGAATTCCATCGACGTTCTGACAGGAATTGAAACGTTAAAAATCTGTGTTGCTTATAGCCATAAAGGCAAAGTAATGGAAGAATACCCAGCCAGCCTGAAAATCCTGGCAGAAAGCGAGCCAGTATATGAAGAGCTTCCAGGCTGGACTGAAGACATTACAGGCTGCCGTTCCCTGGATGAACTTCCAGCGAATGCACGCCACTATATAGAACGTGTTTCCCAGCTTGTAGGCGTGCCATTGTCCATGTTCTCAGTCGGACCTGACCGCACTCAGACAAACATCGTAAGAAGCCCATGGAGACAGGCTTAGTAGTTCCTAAATGAATGCAGGCGGAGAAAGATTTCTCCACCTGCTTTTTTAATGTTTAAAGAGGGGAAATTAGTGGTGAAAAAATAAAATGATATTTTTCAGAAAAACTATTGCTATCTTCTATAATTCTATGCTACTATTATAAACGTCGCTGAGGCAATATAATACGAGCCATTAGCTCAGCCGGTAGAGCACGAACGAATTCGCTTCATAGCTCTAGCATCAGCGCTCAAGTCGAGCTGCTGCTTGAGAAACGGTCTGAGACTTGAGTGTCGTCCGGAGTTAACTTCCTCGAGTTTTAAATGAGTTTTTGAACTATATATTATAAGCGGCATGTAAAATTTTATTGAGAGCCATTAGCTCAGCCGGTAGAGCATCTGACTTTTAATCAGAGGGTCGAAGGTTCGAATCCTTCATGGCTCACCATTTATGGCCCCTTGGTCAAGCGGTTAAGACACCGCCCTTTCACGGCGGTAACACGGGTTCGAATCCCGTAGGGGTCATTTACATATTATTTTATTCTAGAACAAAAAAGCACATATTTAAAAGTGGTCCCGTGGTGTAGCGACGAGCGAAATCTACGGTGATTGATCTGCGAGTTGTCTCGACGCATTTACATCATTGATGTACTTGAAGAGGAAGAGACAGTTATGCAGAGATAAAGAGCATAACGAACTATTTTTATCTAATAATGGTCCCGTGGTGTAGCGGTTAACATGCCTGCCTGTCACGCAGGAGATCGCGGGTTCGATTCCCGTCGGGACCGCCATTTTTTTTAAAATCACCCATTTAAGGGTTGTGATAAGCGAAAAGTTCGAGGAAGCGACTGAACGAACACCGGAGCGTATGTTCATACGTGAGGATGTGAGTGAAGGAGCTGACGAAGAAATTTGAAGCTTAGCGCAAGCCGCATATTTGGCTCAGTAGCTCAGTCGGTAGAGCAAAGGACTGAAAATCCTTGTGTCGGCGGTTCGATTCCGTCCTGAGCCATCCTTTTGAAAAAACGTCCGGTTTCTGGGCGTTTTTTATTTTTGTCTTTTTTCTGACTGAATAGACTGGAAAATTCCGTCTTTAGTTGTGTATTTCTGGCGCTTCTTTTTCATAGACTCAACAATTATATTACAATATTATTACTTTTTACCTATAAAAGGTCAGGATATGTTAAATTTCTTTAGGATTCTTAATGAATGAAAGAAATAAACAGGCTGATTGTTTTATGGGGGAAGATGATGAAGAAAAAGCTGCATGTTATATATAAAAATAAACCGCTTCTCCGGAAGCTGGTCTTCTTGGCCATTATCCTGTCCTTTGGATCTCTGCATGCTGCAGCGGCCTTGGGGTCTATGCTGCCTAAAGTATACAATGTAAGCTATAAGGGCCACCACCTCGGAAAGGTCTCTGACAAAGCGCAGGTGAAGAGGCTTGTGGAGCGAAAGGTTAAACAGGCAGAGGAGAAGTATCCTCATTATTCCTTTTCTATGAAAAAGGAGGTAGTGCTGGACCCTGAGCAAGTGCTGATTCCCCGTACAGAGGATCATAAGGTGATGAAGAAGCTAGAACAGGCACCTGTAGAAGCAAAATCTTATTCCATCAAGGTGGATGGAAAGAAGGTCGCTTATCTCCCTGAAAAAAAAGCCGCGGAGGCAACGATTCAAAGCTTTAAATATCAGTATCTATCAAAGGATGAATTAAGAGCGGTAGAGCAGAAAAACAGCGGAAATACACAGATAAAGGATATCCGTCTTACGAAAAATATGGAAGTGTCAGCAGAAACCGTTAAACCTGATCAGATTGTCAATCCAAATCAGGCCCTGGACAAGCTGAAACAGGGAAAAGCTGAGATTAAAACCTATCAGGCTAGACAGGGTGAGCAGCCAGCGAAGATAGCAGAGCAGAATGATATGGATGTCCCTGCCCTGCTTAAGCTGAACCCCGGGCTTATAGACGGTCAAAAACTGGAGGATGATCGCGTCCTGAAGGTTGAAGATACCATCCCATTTGCAGATGTGGTTCTGGATAAGGAAGTGGTGGAGACCAAGAAGGTCCCGCATTCTGAAAAAATTATCGAAAACCGTGATCTTCCAAAGGGACAAATGAAAATCAAACAGCAGGGAAAAAATGGGGAAATCCAGGTTCAGGCTGCTGTTTCTAAAGAAAATGGTGTAGAAGTCAAAAAGGATATTGAAGCTCAGCAAGTGATTGCAGAACCGCAGGATACCATTATTGAAAAGGGGACAAAGGTAACTCCCTCCATCGGCACAGGCACCTTCCGCTGGCCGGCAATGGGCGGTGTTATTACCAGCAAGATGGGCTATAGATGGGGGAAGCATCATAAGGGCATTGACATCTCCGGTACCAGGGACCGCACGATTAATGCGGCGGATAATGGGACAGTCGTATTTGCAGCGATGAGCCATGACGGCTATGGGAATAAAGTCGTGATTAATCATCATAATGGCTATGAAACCCTCTACGGGCATCTGAATTCTATTTCTGTTCATGCGGGCCAGACGGTTTCGGCTGGAGAGAAAATTGGGATTATGGGATCAACAGGGGATTCGACGGGTGTGCATCTTCACTTCGAGGTACACAAAAATGGCGGATTGAAAAATCCTTTAGAATATATTCACAAAGAAGACTGATTGCTGAAATCAGTCTTTTTTTACATAAAAAGCAGTAAACACTTACCAATAGGGCTATAAAAGGTGATTTAAGCGCTGTATCATGATAAATTATAATAGAGAACATATGTCTCATATTCAACAGCGGATAATCAGGTTAACATAGATTTATAAAGAATTTTCCACAAGTTCAGTATAAAGGAGCATTTTCATGGATAAAAGAATCCTTGTAGTCGACGATGAAAAACCAATTGCAGACATCTTGCAGTTTAACTTAAAAAAAGAGGGCTTCGATGTCCATTGTGCCTATGATGGCAATGAAGCTGTAAAAATGGTAGACGAAATTCAGCCGGATTTGATTCTTCTTGATATCATGCTTCCGCTCAGGGATGGGATGGAAGTCTGCCGTGAAGTCAGAAAAAAGTATGATACTCCAATCATTATGCTGACGGCAAAAGATTCGGAGATTGATAAAGTATTGGGCCTTGAACTCGGGGCAGATGATTATGTAACGAAGCCATTCAGTACAAGGGAAATCATTGCAAGGGTGAAAGCGAACCTAAGAAGACAGCAGGCCTCTGCAAGCCAGGGCAATGAAGATGATGATTCTAAGGAAATCACCATCGGTTCACTGATGATCCATCCGGATGCGTATATTGCCTCCAAAAGAGGGGATACCATTGAATTGACTCACCGCGAATTTGAATTGCTGCATTACCTTGCCAAGCATATCGGCCAGGTCATGACCAGGGAGCATCTGCTTCAAACCGTGTGGGGCTATGATTATTATGGGGATGTAAGAACGGTAGACGTGACCGTAAGGCGTCTCAGGGAAAAAATCGAGGATAATCCAAGCCATCCTGCCTGGATCGTCACCCGCCGGGGCGTAGGCTACTATCTCCGCAATCCTGAACAGGAGTAATACTTCATGAAAAAGGTAGGTTTTTTTCGTTCCATCCATCTTAAGTTTGTTCTAATCTATGTGCTCCTGATTTTGGTGGCCATGCAGATCATCGGTGTTTATTTTGTGGACGGTCTGGAGGATAAACTTAAGAACAACTTTGAGAATTCCTTAAAGCAGCAGGTCAATATCTTATCCTTCAGTGTCGAAGAAGCCATCATGAAGGAGAGAGACAAGAATTCCACCACACTTGAACAAGATATTAACTCGATCCTGAAAGATAATAATAAAACCAAAGATATCATTGAAATGCGGGTCATGGATACCGGCGGTAAAATCCTCGGGACATCGAAATCAGACAATGAGGGAATCGTCGGAAAGAGAGTTACGGATAAATCAATCAAGCTGACGCTGGGCGGAGGAGTCCAGCAAAGCAATATCAATGTCGAAAAAGGGAAGCGGGTCTGGATCCTCATCTCGCCGGTAAAGACCAAAAGCGAGATTGTGGGAGCAATCTATCTGAAGGCCAATATTGAATCCGTGTTCGGCCAGGTCAAAGAAATCAACAAGATTTTTGCGACCGGGACGGCGATAGCCCTTGGAATCACCGCCATACTTGGAATTCTCCTTGCACAGACCATCACCAGGCCAATGTCTGATATGAGAAGGCAGGCCCTTGCCATGGCAAAAGGAAACTTTTCCAGGAAGGTTAAAGTCTACGGCTACGATGAAATCGGCCAGCTTGCGATTACCTTTAACAATCTGACCAAAAAGCTGCAGGATGCCCAGTCATCAACAGAGGGCGAAAGAAGAAAGCTTTCCTCCGTCCTATCCTATATGACGGACGGCGTCATTGCTACAGACCGAAGAGGACGCATCATCCTGATCAATGAACAGGCTGCAAAAATGCTGGATGTTTCACGTGAAACAGTCATCACCCAGCAGATTGTTCCTCTTCTGGGGCTTGAAGAGAAGTATACCTTTGAGGAACTGCTGGAGGAAAACGAATCGGTCATCCTTGATAACAGCACATCTGCCAAAGACTTGATCTTAAGAGCCAATTTTTCGGTCATCCAAAGAGAAACCGGCTTTGTCAACGGGCTCATCGCCGTGCTCCATGATATAACGGAGCAGGAGAAAATCGAGGAAGAACGCAGGGAATTCGTCGCAAACGTGTCCCATGAACTCCGGACTCCTTTGACTACCATGCGCAGCTATTTAGAAGCCTTATCGGACGGAGCCTGGCAGGATGAAAGCATTGCACCGCACTTTTTAAAAGTCACGCAAAAGGAAACAGAGCGGATGATCCGCCTGGTCAATGACCTTCTGCAGCTTTCCAAGCTCGACAGCAAGGATTATAAAATTACCAAGCAGTGGGTGGACTTTACGGAGTTCTTCCACCATATAATCGACCGCTTCGAAATGAGTAAGGACCAAAATGTTTCCTTTGTAAGGGAGCTTCCCAAGAAAACGATTTTCGTGGAAATTGATGAGGATAAAATCACCCAGATTATTGACAATATCATTTCTAATGCATTGAAATACTCTCCAGAAGGCGGCATGATCCGGTTCCGCGTCCGCGAGCTGGAAAATGAAATAGAAGTCAGCATTAAGGATCAGGGGATGGGAATTCCAAAGGAAAATGTCGTACGTGTCTTTGAACGATTTTACCGTGTGGACCGCGCCCGTTCCAGAAAACTCGGAGGTACCGGACTGGGCCTTGCCATTGCCAAGGAAATGGTTACAGCGCATAACGGGAACATCTGGGCGAAAAGTGAAGAAGGAAAAGGGACAACGATTTTCTTTACCCTTCCTTATGATCAAGACCAAGAGGATGAATGGTCATGAGAAGAGAACTGTACAAAAGCATTATTCTCACTGTTCTCGTCCTGGTCAGTGTCGGTCTTACCTTCAGCATCTGGGCCTACCAGCCTGAATACCAAAAGGCGGTGGACCCAAGCGAGTATATCCAGGTATCCATTAAAAATAAACAGAACATAGGCAGCATCGTGAAGCCGATGGAAGTCATGTACCATAAAAATAATCAGCATTTTGTTACGACCAGTGATACGGAAATCAACAAGGTGATGAAGGAAATCACACACTGGTCTTTTTACAGCTTTTCGGATATATCAAACCGGATATCTGACAAGGAGTTTTTAAGCTTCGTCCATGGAGAAGGGAAAACAGAGATTATTTTTCCGGAAACAGTCCCTCTGCATTTATACAATTCCGTGCTCGCCATGAATAATAAAACCCTTCCCAAGGGGGAATTTGACCGTATTATCATTAATGTCAACAATATGGGAGAAAGGGAAACTTCTGTTTATTTTGTTTCCTATGACAAAAAGAAGATTTACCAAAGCAAAGTCAGCACAAGCTTCGTCGAAAGCTTCCGGCAAAAGTTTTATAGATTTTCTTCCGCCCTCTATGAGGATAAGGTCTATAAAAAGTATGTAATTTCGCATAATCATGCGGTATTCATGCCGGAAACACCGAAACTGCCCCGGTACAGCTATAAAATATCTAAAATTGATACGAAGCAGTTCCAGGATGCATTGTTCAGCGATCCCAATTCCATCTACCCAAGGGGAGATGAAATTACAGACGGCCAGAGTCTTTTGAATATCTACAAGGATACAATGACACTGTCCTACATCAGTCCGCCGAATGAAAATCAGTTCATAGGGAGCACTTCCGAATTGCTGCGCAAGAGCATTGCCTTTGTGAATGATCATGCAGGATGGGAGGACAAATACCGTTATGCCGGTTATAATGAACTCGACCAAAAGATCACCTTCCGTTTATTTGAAGACGGCCTGCCGGTGTTTAACGACAGCGGAATGTCTGAAATCGTGCAATACTGGGGAAAAAACGATGTCTATCAATACAACCGGCCATTCTTTACATTGGACTTTCAAATCCCGTATGATGAGGACCCGGTGAAGCTGCCCGGCGGAAAAGAAGTACTGCAGGAGCTTTATACCATTAAAAATATAAAGAATGAACTCATTCAGGATATCAAACTGGGTTATGAACTGAAGCGCGAAGACCAGGAAATGCTGGTAACTTTGGAGCCTGAATGGTACTACCGTTATGCCGGAGTCTGGAAACGCGTTCCTTTCGGCAAGCCGGGAGGGGATACGATTGGATTGGAATAAAACGAAGACAATCTTTATTATTGTCTTTCTTATTCTGGATATTTTCTTGGCCTATCAATTAATAGTTAAAAGAATATCAAATGAATATGATGTACTCACCGAATCAAAGTTTGAAGATGAATTAAAGGATAACGGAATAAAGTATGATAAGATTCCTCAGTCCACCCTCAATGAGAGCAGAACAGATAAGTATATTATCGGAAAAAGCCGGGTATTTAAAAAAGAGGATCTGATAGGACTGAAGGATCAGAAGCTGACCGTCAATCAAACGTCTTTATACTCCACCTTTAAAGTGCCTTATAAAGTCAATGATCCATCGGACAAGCAGGAAATCGAGAAGTTTGTCAATGAGAACATCCAATTTGGTGAGGAGTACAGCTTCTGGACATACAGTAAAAAAACGAATACAATAACCTTTTATCAGTCCTATAAAGACAAGCCGCTCTTTAACAATCAAAATGCGGAGATCAACTTATACCTGAATAAGCAAAACCAGATTTATGCCTATAGTCAGACCTATCTGAGCAGCATTAAGGAGTTTAAAGAGAAGGAGCAGATGATGCCGGCCATCAAGGCGATTGAAACTCTCTTTGATAAGGGAATGATCAAGGAAAAGAGCAAGATCGTCAAGGCAGAGCAGGGCTATTACATGATGGTCCCTTTAAAGACCTCCTCTCAAGTCCTGACACCTGCATGGCAAATTGTTCTGGATAATAAGAAGGATTTTTACGTCAATGCACTGGAAGGCCAGGTCTTCCAAGTGACACCAGAGACTAATTAATGGAGTGAATAAATTATGACGATGCATTTTAGTGTTCTCGCAAGCGGGAGTACGGGAAATGCGGTGTATGTAGAAGCGGACGGACAGTCATTTTTAGTGGATGCGGGGCTCAGCGGTAAACAGATGGACCTTTTATTTAAACAGATCGGCCGAAATGCAGCCAATTTGAATGGACTTCTTGTAACCCATGAGCACAGTGACCATATTAAGGGACTCGGCATCCTTGCCAGGAAATATAATCTTCCTGTCTATGCCAATGAAAAAACATGGGCAGCAATGGAAAAAAACATTGGGGAAATCCCTGGCGATCAGAAGTTCACTTTTGATATGGAGACGGTCAAAAGCTTTGGAAGCCTGGATATCGAATCCTTTGGAGTTTCCCACGATGCTGCGGAGCCTATGTTCTATGTATTCCATCATGAAGGCAAAAAGCTTGCGCTTATCACCGACACAGGATATGTGAGTGATAGGATGAAAGGAATCATCTCCAATGCGGACATGTATGTATTTGAAAGCAATCATGATGTCCAGATGCTGAGAATGGGACGTTATCCATGGAATACAAAAAGAAGGATCCTTAGCGATGTGGGCCATGTTTCCAATGAAGATGCAGCTGTTGCCATGAGTGAGGTTGCCGGAGACCGGACTAAGCGCATCTATCTTGCCCACTTGAGCCTCGATAATAATATGAAGGACCTTGCCAGGATGTCCGTGAGCCAGACGCTGGAAACACGCGGCATACGGGTGGGAGAACAGTTTGAAATATATGATACGGACGCAAAGATCCCGACCGAACTGATTTGCGTATAACGAAGGATGAAGACCTGATCTTCATTCTTTTTTTATGGCTTGAAAGCTTTTTATCAGGTTTCAGTGAGCGTTTCAATGGGCATACATTAAGCATCTGTCTCATTAAACGAGCCTTAAAATTAGAATATTCCCATGATTTGAGTATAATGAAAGTAACCAAGCAAGTCAGTCACTATTTACTAGGAAGAGAGGGTTGTCCATGGGATATTATGACCAGGATTATCAAAGCAGAAGCAGCAGAAATGGCAGCCGGAGAGGCTATTTCTTTTCAGGCCTCATCGGTGCGATTGTCGGGGCCTTATTAATATTCTTTCTTCTGCCTTATTTTGATAAAGGTACAGAGGGCGTCAGTGATGATTATTCAAATACAGGGGACCAGCAGCAGCCTGTTAAGCAGAACGTTTCCTTAAATGTAAACACAGCTGTCACAGACGCGGTGTCCAAGGTTGGAGACACGGTTGTCGGGATCACGAATATCCAGAAATCCAGTGGCGGCTTATTTGACCAGGGCGGCCAGGAAGCAACCGGATCCGGTGTTATTTATAAAAAAGCAGGAGATAAGGCATATATCGTAACCAACCACCATGTGGTAGACAATGCAAGCAGACTTGAGGTGACCTTGAAGGATGGAACCAAAATGCCGGCAAAGCTTCGCGGAAGCGATGTCTGGACCGATCTTGCTGTCATTGAAGTGGATGCCAAAAAAATTAAGAAGGTCGCGGAGTTCGGAGATTCACAGGCATTAAAAGCCGGGGAGCCGGTCATCGCAATCGGCAATCCGCTCGGCCTTCAGTTCTCAGGCTCTGTGACGCAGGGTGTCATCTCCGGACTTGACCGGACCATTCCTATCGATGTGAATGAAGACGGTGTAGTGGATTGGAATTCTGAGGTTATCCAGACGGATGCCGCCATTAATCCCGGAAACAGCGGAGGTGCCCTGATCAACCTGCAGGGCCAGGTAATCGGCATCAATTCCATGAAAATTGCCGAGCAGTCTGTGGAAGGCATCGGCTTATCGATTCCCATCAATACCGCCATCCCGGTTATAAGGGACTTGGAGCGTTATGGGGAGGTCCGCCGTCCTTATATGGGAGTCGACCTTCGATCCGTTGAAGAGATTTCTCAATATCATCAGAAGAATACCTTAAAGCTTCCTCAGAATGTTACGACGGGAGTAGCCATTGTACAGGTAGAGCCTAATTCGCCTGCAGCAAAGGCAGGAATTAAAGCGATGGATGTGATCGTGGAAATGGACGGCCAGAAGATCAAGGATGTTGCCCAGCTAAGACAGCAGCTCTACAAAAAGGATATTGGCTCATCCATGAAGATTAAATTGTACCGTAATGGAAAGCTGCAGGAAGTTACCATGAAACTGAGCACACAGGATACTTTTTAAATAGGGCAATGCAGGAAGGCTTCGGCTTTCCTGTTTTTTTATGCCTGTGGATAATTTTTCATGATAAAAGCGCACGGCAAAGCTGATATTAAAAATACGCTCAAAATGATCAGCCGGGAGGTGTAAAACATGATATACTGCTGCAAGGAACATGTAGATCTGGCGCTGCGTTCAGGGGGAGAAAGGCAGGGATCAGCCCCTTTTTTAAAGGAGATTTCCACAGAAGAAATATTGTCGACAACCTGTGAATATTGTCAGAACCCCGCTGTATATATTGTGGCGAACTAATATTCTCATACAACATGTGGATAGAAATTGTGGATATGTGGATAAATTCTGTGGATATCATGTTTGTAATCGAAACGTAAAGGTTGTGTAAACTGTGAATATCTCGATTGTAACGGTTGGGAAACTGAAAGAAAAATATCTGAAACAGGGAATTGAGGAATACATAAAGAGAATGTCAGCTTACGCAAAAATCGACATCATTGAGGTGCCGGACGAAAAAGCACCCGAAACCCTGAGCGACACAGAAATGGAGCAGATCAAAGACAAAGAAGGCGAACGCATCCTTAGCAGGATCAGCCCTGATGCCCATGTCATCGTACTCGCCATCCAGGGAAAGCAGAAAACCTCCGAAGAGCTCGCCGAAACATTAGACAAACTCGCTACCTACGGCAAAAGCAAAGTAGCCTTTGTCATCGGCGGCTCCCTGGGCTTAAGCAAAGCTGTCATGCAGCGGTCGGATGAATCCCTCTCCTTCTCAAAAATGACCTTTCCCCATCAGCTTATGCGGCTGATATTGGTGGAGCAGGTGTATCGGGCGTTTCGGATTAATCGGGGGGAACCGTACCATAAGTAACTGCAAACCTTATAAAAAAATGAAGTTTGAATATCTAATTAATCGTTAATAAGGCAGATAAATTTTATTTTGTCTTTTTAAGCCAATTCAATAATCCACAAATTCATGAAACCAGCAAAGTGACTCCTTGCGGTATTCATTAACGCTTCGTCTTCCGTCTCCTTTCTTGTTCTTAGGCTCCGCGGCTGTCGAAATACCGTACATGAATGTATAATCCTCACTCTCCAATTCCATAATAGAAGCATGCATACAAATTCAAGGCATGCTATAACAGGAGGGTAATTATGAAGGCTGTAACTTTCAATGGTGTGAAGAACATGCAAGTGACGCAGGTCGCGGATCCAACGATTCAGAAAAAAGACGGGATTATAGTCAGGATCACCTCGACCGCCATATGCGGTTCCGATCTCCATATATACCAGGGGGCGATTCAAGCCCAAAACGGATACGTGGTCGGACATGAACCGATGGGCATCGTCGAAGACGTGGGCCCTGAGGTGACAAAGGTCAAAAAAGGGGACCGGGTAGTGCTCCCGTTCAATATCTCGTGCGGAAGCTGTCATTACTGCCAGCATGAGATGGAGAGCCAATGCGACAACTCCAACCCCAATCCCCAAGTGGATACGGGAGCTTACTTTGGGTTTACCGAACGTTACGGGAATTATCCGGGCGGACAAGCCGAATTGCTTTACGTGCCGTACGGCAATTTCATGCCTTTCGTTATTCCGGAGTCATGCGAATTGGAGGATGAGAAGCTTCTGTTCCTGTCCGACGTGCTGCCGACGGCCTATTGGAGCGTGGACAACGGGGGCGTGAAGCAGGGGGATACGGTGGTGGTGCTCGGCTGCGGTCCCGTCGGCTTGATGGCGCAAAAATTCGCCTGGATGAAAGGGGCCAAACGGGTCATCGCGATCGACAATCTCCCGTACCGGCTGAACCATGCAAAAAAAATGAATAACGTCGAAATCTTCAACTTTGAAGATTTCCAAGACATGGGGCTGCATATAAAAGAAATAACGCGCGGGGGTGCGGATGTCGTCATCGATTGTGTCGGAATGGACGGCAAGAAGACGCCATTGGAGGAGGAAGAGCAGAAGGCCAAGCTGGTTGGCGGAACGCTCAGCCCGATCAACATCGCGATGAATGCGGTGCGGAAATTCGGCACGATTCAGATTACGGGGGTATACGGTTCTAAATACAACCAGTTTATGTTCGGAAACCTTTGGGAACGAAACGTGAAGCTGACCATGGGACAGGCGCCCGTGATTCATTACATGCCGATGCTGTATAAAAAAATTATGGCAGGCGAGTTCGATCCGACGGAGATCATCACTCATAAAGTGCCGCTCGATCAGGCGCATAACGCGTACAACACCTTTTACAACCATGCGGACGAATGCATTAAATTCGTCCTGAAGCCTTAAATGAATAAGAGAAGATTAAATGATAAAAGCCTCTGGTATACACCAAAGGCTTTTATCATCTTTTAAATTAGTTTATTGCATTAACTAATGCTTTTCCAAATTCTTCGGCACCATCGGGGCCGTCACCTGTGATAATGTCACTATGTGCAATAACATGTTTTTCGACATATTTAACATTATTTGCTTTAAGTTGGTCTATTTGCACGTCAACAGGGTAGCAAGTTGCTTCTCTACCTTCAAGTAATCCAGTTTTCACGACAGTGACTGAACCAGCACAAATTCCAGTAACAAGAATATTATCCTTATGTGCTTTCTTTAAATACGTGGATAATTCTTCGTTATCCCAAAGATGATCATTTGTGCCAGAACCACCAATGACAGAAATAACGTCAAAATCGGTTCCTATAGTATCGGAAAAGACCTTTTCGGAAATTGCCTTACCTTCAAAGTCGCCAATAATTTCGCCAGTTTTTGTGCTTGCAATAGTTACTTCTATTCCTGCTTTTTCAAGTGCCTCTTTTGGTTTAAATAATTCATCCTCATTAAATCTTTCGGGTGGTATAATTAAAAGTGCTTTTTTACTCATAATTGTTATTCCTCCTAAAATAGTTTGTTTTTAACTCAGAAATTTATATTACAACCTGTTTGTTATTTTGAGAAGAATGCACTTTTTTGTAACAGGGTAACCTTAAAGTAACAATTGAAAGCGGAGGCAGAAAATATGTCAGATATACTTAGAGATGAAATTAAAGAGAAGATAATAAATGGTGATTACAACTGTGAAAAAGAACTTACTTTATCGATAATCAGTGGAAAGTGGAAAGTTGTGATTCTATGGCATTTAGGTGTTGAAGGTCCGCACCGCTTTAGTGAATTGCAAAGATTATTTCCAAAAATCTCCCATAAAATTTTAACGAATCAATTAAAGGAATTGGTGGAAGACGGCATTGTGCATCGAGAGGTTTATCCAGAAGTTCCGCCTAGAGTGGAATACTCCATGACTGGGTTGGGAATGACCTTACTCCCAATTGTGGAGATGATGTATGATTGGGGAAAAAACCGAATAGAGGAAATCAAAAGAGAAATAGGGAAATCAAATTAAAAATGATAGAATGTTTAATTAAAAGTTAATATGCATCGTATCAGAGGATTTGAGACATTATGGAGAATGCTAATGATTCTGTCGTTAAATTATCACGTGTTTGTATCCAAATAAAAAAACGAAAAGGGGCTCATTAACTATGAAAGCACTTGTCACTGGAGCAAATAAAGGAATCGGTTTCGAAATCGCTCGAAGTCTTGGGAAGCGTGGCTATGACATTCTTGTTGGGGCACGTGATGAAGCCCGTGGGCAGGCAGCAGTCGAAAAACTTGTCGCAGAAGACATACAAGCGACGTTCATCAAGATTGATTTGAATGATTTAGACAGCTTGCACGAAGCGGCTAAAATGGTTAACTCGCTCGATATTTTGGTTAATAATGCTGGAATTCCTGATAGTGTCAAGCCTGGGCGCGCGGCGCTCGACCTCGCAAAGCATACCATGGACTATACAACTGAGGATCTACGCACGACGATGGAAACGAATTTCCTAGGCACCCATGAACTCGTGAAAAATCTGCTGTCATCTCTGACAGACAACGCGAAAATTGTCAACATGACCGTCCCAATTTCGCCGACCGACTTTTGGCACCCGCTCGCCTACATTACGAGTAAAGCAGCACTCAATGTGATGACACTGACCTACGCTTACGAGTTCAAAAAAATGGGCAGCCATCGCCAAATTTTCGGCATCATGCCTGGTGCTGTCGCAACCGACTTGAACGGTATGGAGACTGGTGGGCACGGCGGATTCGTCAAGTCTCCCGAAGCTGCCGGAGAGCTGTGTACTGACATTATTCTGTCTGATAAGAATCAAAATGGGCAAATTATTCAGTATGATGGTAAGATCGTTACAGATTATGAGATTCAGCTGAGAGGCTAGAAACATCAAAGCTCTGTCATTGATACGACTTCGAACGTTCACTTAGGGTACCCTTCTCGGTACTCTAAAAATTTCTCCTCATAGCCGGTATGGTGAACCGTATCACAAGTGATGGTAAACAATAAAACTGAGTTTACTGTTCATATTAAAAAATTAGATCAAATAAACTTAATCAGGTAAATCACTAAGTGGTAAACCTAATTTTTTGTCACTGTAAATAAAGGGGATTTGAGGAATTGTTTAAATGTTTTTTTATTGGTACTGCGAATTAAAAGCTCATGATGGTAAAACCTTCATGAGTTTATTTTGTATGTTCTATATCGTATTGAGATTTTTTACTTTTTTTGTTGTCTCTTTCCCAATTATTTTATTGAACATATTAAAAACTGCCCCACTATAAATGTATAAAAATTTATTGTAATGTATTATTATAGATTATAAACGCCCCATTCCATAAGGAGGTAACAAGGGTAACATGATGAATGAACAACTAGTAAAGCGGGCCATCCAAGACCGCCGTTATCTTCACCAGCATCCAGAGCTATCAGGGGAAGAATATAAAACGTCTGAGTTTATCCGAAAGAGGCTCGAGACGTTAGATATTGAAATAATAGATTTCCAGCCTCCGAGCATCGTAGGTTTTGTTAAAGGAACGAAGGGTGATAAAACGATTGCACTAAGAGCGGATATGGATGCTCTGCCGATCACAGAAGAAGGCGATAAGCCGTATATTTCAAAAACTCCCGGAGTATCGCATATGTGCGGACATGATGGACATGCAGCCATTCTCCTCGCGGTATCTAAATGGCTCTCAGAAAATAGACGGGAAATTGAGCCGAATATCCTTCTGATTTTCCAATCAGCCGAGGAAATTACACCAAGCGGTGCGAACCAGCTTCTTAAACAAGGGGTTTTGGATCATGTCGATGCCATTTTTGGACTCCACTTATGGCAGGGAATGGACAAAGGGAAGATTGGATTAAGACCCGGTCCGATGATGGCATCGGTGGAAGACTTTGAGATCACCATTCAAGGATATGGAGGACATGGCTCCATGCCGCATGATACAGTAGATCCCATTTATATAGCGACACATGTGATTCAATCACTGCAAAGCATCATAAGCAGGAAAGTGAATCCCATGGATCCCAGCGTGATTTCAGTAGGGAAAATTGAATCGGGATCCACGTACAATATTATTCCTGAGTCTGCAAAAATCATTGGTACAATCCGTACTTTGTCCCCAGAAGCTTTTACCATCATTAAAAGCCAGATTGTGAAACTCACAGAAGGAATTTGCAGTGCATTTGGTGCCAAAGCCAAGGTTGACTTCATCATTGGGACTCCGCCATTAGTGAATGATCCAAATGAATCCGAATTTATTGAGGCGGTTGTTAAGAATGCTTTTGGTAAAGAGGTATTTGAACTTGTTGAACCCGTAATGGTTTCTGAAGACTTTTCTTATTACTTGCGGGAAAAACCCGGGGCATTTGTCTTTGTAGGCATGAATGGAGAGAAATCCACGTTCCCTCATCATCATCCGAAATTCGATATTGATGAGGATGTCGTTCCGTCAGCCATTGAGTTATTTATTGAGATTGTAAAAAACTATAAGTAAGCCCGTGTATCGGATATAGGTTAGTTCATAAAAACATAAATGAGATCTGTAGAATATCATCTGCGGATCTCGTAAGCAGGAAATACTGTGTTACATTTTCTTACATGTACCTTTCATAAGAAAGAATATTAATATAATGTACTTAATATTCAGACAAGTGGAGGGGGAAACCGAATGAAAAAAACACATCCTGCATTTATTATTTTCTTATTTTTTCTAGGCTGGGTATTTATGTATGCTGACCGGAATATTCTTTCTCCTGTTATGGATCGTATTGGGGCAGAGTGGAACTTAAATAAAGCACAGTTAGGATTAATGTCTACTGTATTCTTTGCAGCCTATGCGTTTATGCAAATCCCAACCGGGTTTTTAGCAGATAGGTTTGGACGGGTCAAGGTGCTGGTGATCGGATATTCAGTATTTGGAATTGCTACGTTCCTGACCGGGATGACCGCCACATTTATGATATTTTTGGCTGCACGTGTTGTAACGGGGCTTGGTGAAGGGACTTATTATGGATCACAATATGGAATTTCCTCTACGATTACCCCAAATAAATATCGCGGACTTGTCGCTGCCATTATTAATAGCGGCATGGCATTTGGGATTTCACTTGGATTTATTTCATCCAGTTATTTTACCTATACATTAAATAAAGGCTGGCAGTATCCGTTTTATTTATTTGCCGTACCTACCATCATCATTGCGGTTTTAATAGCAATATTCGTCCGGGATCATAGTCATAAAGATAAAAAGCAGCGGGATAAGAATGAAAAAGTAGAAATGAAGAAATTATTTACCAAAAATCATATTTTGGTTTATATCCTTATCTTTTGTTCTCTTTATGGATTCTTCGGCATGCTGACATGGCTGCCCTATTACTTACAGACTGCTAGAGGAATAGAGGCTTCTAAAACAGGGATTGTATCCTCATTAGTCCCTTGGGCCTCCATACCAGGTGCGATTTTATTTGGCTATTTGTCAGATAGGATCAAAAGCAAAAAGCCCATCATTATTGGATTGGCGATTGCCGGAGCTATTTGTCAGTTTGCCATTCCATATACAGAAAACTATTCCTTTTTAATTGCAGGACTTATTCTTTATGGGTTATTAGGGAAATTGGCACTGGATCCAGTTTTGATTTCTTATATGGCTGATATCACACCATCTTCTATGTATTCAAGGGTATACGGTTTCTTTAACTTCAGCGGAATGCTTTCTTCTATTTTTGCACCATATATAACGGGGTACTTTGCAGATAAAACAGGCAGTCTTGAATTCGGTTTTTATCTATCGGGAGGATTATTAATAATCGGCGCCTTATTATTCCTGTTTACGGATTACAAAGGAAAAGCCATTTCACACGTACATTTGAATTATGCAAGTAAAGAGAAGGAATTAGGGCTTGAAAGTAATTTTTAAATGTTTCCGTGTTATTCGTATAAAGAAATGGCAGCCACCCTTGGAGGATGGCTGCTATTTTTGTGTCAGGCATGTGCGGGTAATTAGGGCTGAATTTCAGTATGAGAAGTAACATCCGCTTAATCTGTTCCATACACACTTGCAATACAAGTGGATCTACCTATTAATCCATACGCAGCATGGGGAATATGCTTATTTTTTGGATGGATAGTGAGAAGGTTCAAGAATCTCCTGAGAAACAAGGGGGGAGAGAGGTACTAAAATCATATATCAGAATCACTAAAGGGGAAATAAGGTGTTATTCCCCAATAGTTTTTACCGTTTCATTTCAATCATAAATTTATAGCGGTCGGCCCGATAGGAGGATTTGACATATTCAACAGGCGTTTCGTCCTTCAGAAAGGTTTGCTGCTGGATCAGCATAATGGGAGCCCCTTTTTTTATTTTAAGGAATTTGGCTTCCACCTGATTGGCAACAGAAGATTCGATGATTTGTGAACCATGATCAATTTGAAGGTCAAGTACTTCCTCGATATAGGAATAAACAGATTCCTTCACAATAGGTTCAGTCAGCCCTTTGATTAGGTTCGCAGATATATAGCTTGTCTCCAGGGCCATCGGTACATCATCTGCAAGTCTTATACGCTTAATTTCATAGACAGGTGCATATTCTTGAATGGCAAGCTGAGAAGCTACCTGACTCGATGCAGGAATAATTTCAAAAGAAATCAATTGACTGCCCGGCTTCAGTCCTCTTGCCACCATATCTTCAGTAAAGCTTCTTAGCCGGTAAAGCGGCTGTTCAATTTTCCGGTCGGCCACGAAGGTTCCTTTTCCTTGAATCCGGTGTAAATAGCCCTCGTTGACGAGCTGGGTGAAAGCCTGTCTCACCGTCATCCGGCTTATTTGGAACTTTTCGGCATATTCCCTCTCTGTAGGGACCGCGTCGCCCGGCCCTAATTCACCTTTTTCTATTAAATCCTTTAGAAGCTCCTGAAGCTGATAATATATCGGGATGGGGGAATCCTTTTTAATCATATTCCTCTATACTGCATCCTTTCTTTATAAACGTGTAAACCGTTTCATTTATATGTAAAAGGACACAGAGAGGAAGAACCTCAGCTGTGCACTTTTAAATCACCAATAGCGGCCTTATCTGCAATAATTGTAACATATGGATGATTTTTAAGCACTGATGCCGGGAAACTTTCATCTACATCTCCAGTGAAAAGCTTCTTTAATGCTTCTCTTTTTTGTTCTCCGGAAATGAGCAATAAAATTTCCCTGCTTTTCATGATGGAGCCAATTCCCATTGTGACAGCTTCAGTTGGAACCTCTTCCAGACTGTTGAAATATCTGGCATTGGCTTCTCTTGTTGAGTGGGTTAACTGAACCACATGTGTCTTAGATTCAAAGGATGTACCGGGTTCATTAAATCCGATATGACCGTTTTCGCCAATTCCAAGAATCTGCAGGTCGATTCCATTGCGTTTTTGAATCAGATTCTCGTACTGTGCACATCCATCCTGAATATTGTCCATATCTCCACGGGGAACAAAGGTATTCTCTTTCTGGATATCAATATGATCAAAAAGATGATGATCCATATAATAGCGGTAACTATTGGGATCTGTTCCGGAAAGACCGACATATTCATCTAAATTGAATGAGGTTACCCCGCGGTAAGTAGTTCCGTTTTCACGGTGGTCAGCAACTAAGTTAGAATAAATTCCCGTAGGAGTTCCGCCTGTTGCAAGTCCAAGTTTTATATTTGGAGAAGTGCTCACTTTCTTCATGATATAATCTGCAGCAATTTTACTCATATCTTGATAATCGTTTGCTTCAATGATTTTCATTTGTTTTCTCCTCCATTTACATAGGCAATCTGCCCGCGGCATAAAGTCATATAAATATCATTGTTTTCGTCTAGAATCACAATATCCGCATCTTTTCCTTTAGAAATACTTCCTTTTCGGTCAAACACATTCAGTTGTTTGGCGGGATTTACAGCTGCCATTTCTACGGCATCTTCGATTTGGCAGCCTGTGAAAGCTGCTATGTTTTTCACTCCCTGGCCCAATTTTAAAATACTTCCTGCCAGTGTCCCGTCACTGAGAACTGCTTTTCCGCCCTCTACGGTTACATCCTGTCCGCCGAGATCGTAATGTCCATTCTTCAGGCATTTTGCCCGCATGGAGTCGGTAATTAAGATGATTCCCTCTTTACCTTTTTGTTTATAGGCAAGCTTTATCATTTCTGGATTGACATGAACTCCGTCTGCGATGATTTCCGCTTTCAGTTCATCCCTTAAAAGGGCAGCCCCTGCGACTCCCGGTTCACGGTGATGCAGGCCCCTCATCTGGTTATACAGATGGGTGACCTGGCTTGCTCCGGCTTCAATAGCCTCTGCCATTTCAGAGTAGGTCGCATCTGTATGGCCAATGGAAGCAATCATCCCATTTGCTTTTAGGTAGCGGACCATTTCCAGTCCCCCTGGCTGTTCAACTGCCAGTGTGACCAGCTTGATGGTTTGCTTAGAGAGCTGTTCCCACCTTTGAAGCAGCTCCAGATCCGGATCCAGAATATGCTGCATAGGCTGGGCACCAGCTCTTTTTTTATTTACAAATGGTCCTTCCAAATGAATCCCCAGTATTTCCGCTTTTCCAGCTGGTTGATCATTTTGAATATATTCGCCGGCATTTCGTAAGGCCATCTCAATTTGTTTTTGTTCCTGGGTAATGGTTGTGGCTAAAAAGCTCGTAGTGCCTTCACGTGGCAGCGCTTCCGCCATAGTGTGCAAAGCTTCCTTTGTAGCGTCCATGGTATCCGCACCGTTGGCTCCGTGGATATGCACATCGATGAACCCTGGAACAGCCTTATAGTTTAAAGGAATCTCCAATAATTGAAGGTCTTCTTCCTCCTGTAAAAGGCTTTCACTTGAGCCCACTTCCAAAATCGTTTGATTCTGGATTTTTATATATCCATCTTCAATCCACGTGCCGTCTGAATAGATTTGAATGCCCTTGAGCAATATAGCATTAGATTTTGATGTCATGTTTTATTACTTCCTTTCTAAATCCTCGTCATTTTATCATTAGATAAATATAGTTGTCTATACCAATTTTCTCTTGGAAAATTGAAAATATAATTAATTTTTAGTTATTTAAAAGAAAAAACCCCCATATTTACGTTGAAATTGGTATGGACATCTATGGGAATGGGATGGTACTATATAATCTATTGATCGGAAAACGGTTACAAGAAAGAGGGAAAATTTAGAATGTTAGGATTTTTACAACGCATCGGAAAAGCATTGATGCTTCCTATCGCTGTTTTGCCGGCAGCAGGCCTGCTGCTTCGTTTTGGCCAGCCGGATTTATTGAATATCCCATTCATCGCAAACTCCGGTAATGCTATTTTTGCCAACTTAGCCTTAATATTTGCGATCGGTGTCGCGATGGGATTTGCAAAGGATAATAATGGTGCTGCAGCTTTATCAGGTGCCATCGGTTACTTAGTATTGACACAGGGTACAGCAGCCATTGATAAAAATATCAATATGGGGGTTCTGGGCGGAATTCTTACCGGGATCATTGCTGGAATATTATATAATCGTTTCCATGATATAAAATTGCCTGAATGGCTGGGTTTCTTTAGCGGAAGAAGATTTGTGCCCATTGTGACTTCTGTTACTATGGTCATCATTGCGGGGATCGCAGGTTTTGCATGGCCTCCAATCCAGGATGCGATTAATGGCGTGGGTAATTGGATTATTGGATTAGGCGCATTCGGTGCAGGAATCTTTGGACTTTTAAACCGTTTGTTAATTCCACTGGGTCTTCACCATGTTTTAAATAGTTTATTCTGGTTCCAATTTGGAACTTATCATGGCAAAGCCGGTGATATTGCCCGCTTCTTTGCAGGAGATCCAACTGCCGGAACTTATATGACAGGCTTCTTCCCTATCATGATGTTTGGTCTGCCAGGGGCAGCACTTGCGATCATTGCAGCGGCAAAAAAAGAAAAGAGAAAATCCATTGCAGGAATGTTTATCGGTGTAGCACTTACTTCATTCATCACCGGTATTACGGAACCTCTTGAATTTTCGTTTATGTTTATCGCTCCAGCTTTATATGGAATTCATGCAGTGTTGACGGGGCTTTCCTTTGTGATCGTAACCATGCTGGGAATTAAAGATGGATTTACCTTCTCTGCAGGTGCGATCGACTATGTTTTAAACTTTAATATCGCTCATAAACCTTTGCTCTTACTACTCGTAGGAGTCATTTATGGAGTTATCTATTTCGTTATCTTCTATTCAGTGATTAAAGCATTCAATATTAAAACACCTGGACGTGAGGATCAGGAAGAAGAGGCAGCAGTGGAGGAAACAGCTGATACTGCAGGCTCCAATAAATATGAGACCATGGCCTATCATTTCATCCATGATATGGGCGGTAAAGAAAATCTGACGAATATCGATAACTGTGCCACACGTCTCCGCCTGAATGTAAAAGATATGGACAAAGTGAATGATTCCGCTTTGAAATCACATGGTGCTAAAGGCGTCATGAAAATGAACAAAACCAATCTTCAAGTTATTGTAGGAACAGAAGTTGAGTTTGTGGCAGATGCGATGAAAAGGCTGGAAACACGGCCCGACGTCATTCCTTCTATCCAGGAAGAAGCTTCACCGCTCCCGGCTATGACGGGATTAAATGAACAGGATTTTGTGATGCCGATTGAGGGTGAAATCATTCCGATCACAGAAGTGGAAGACCAAGTATTTTCACAAAAAATGATGGGAGACGGCTTCGCCATCATCCCTTCCAAGGGATCTGTAGTTTCTCCTGTTGACGGGGAAATTCTGAATGTTTTCCCGACAAAGCATGCTATCGGAATTAAATCCAAACAAGGATATGAAATCTTGATTCATATTGGTTTAGATACGGTCAACCTTAAAGGCGAAGGATTCACGGTCTTGGTGAAAGACGGCGAAACGGTCACGAAAGGGCAGGAATTAATCCAATTTGATCTCGAAAAGATTAAAAAATCTGTCCCTTCTACTGCTACACCAGTCATCTTTACAAACTTAACAAAGTTGGACGTGAAGAAACAAGGCTGCGTACAGCAAGGTGAAAAGGGTATTCTTACAATCGAGTAAGTTTTAGTTTTTAGCAATGGCTCCGGTAGATCCGGGGCCATTTTTTTGCAATAGGAACGAAGCCATAACACTCTAAGAATGCATGGGAACAGAGTCAGGGCTGCCCTAGAATTTTCTAACCTATAAGAAGATTACTCGAATACTTTGGAAGCGATGCAAAGAGATTGAATGGAGTGAAGGGGAAATATGATCCATATAATGTGTACAGGTTTCCACAGGGGCTGTGATTGGGCATTAGGTAAATTCCTATGCCTTTTTTTGTTTACTGGATTTTTCCGGTGTATTTATTGGCACAACAAGTAATAAGAAGTACTCGAATTTTAATTTATCATAAAAGGTTTATGCATTTTTCATTGTGGTAAGTGTAATAAGTATCTTTTTGGCTTCTAAGTTTGATATTCTTCCCTCAGAACCGATTATTTTCTATTACAATATACATATATACTAAAACATTCATTGAACGAAGTGACCACTTCAACACTGAAATACTAAAGATTAGGTGGGATAATGTGAAAAACATAATCAGGGCAGGAGCTTTTGCAGCGGCCATCCCGTTCGTATTGTTAACTGGCTGTTCGGAAACCGCAACCTCCCAGAAGGATGTACCAGAGCTAAATGAAAGGTCAGCCTTTAGTCTGGAGCACTACGATACGGAGGAATTGCAAAAGAATTCGAGGTTTGCACGTAAGGCAGACTATCAGGCTATCAAACCTTCTGAAAAAGCACAGCCGTTAGAAACGAATTATACAGCGGAACAGCTGGCAGAAATGCCGAAGACGGAGGCGCATGGAGAAGAGGTGAAAAGAAGTGTCCCTTTAGGGCAGACCTTGGAAAAAGGTGCAGCCGATCAGACAGCGGGGCCGCTTCAAAAATATCGAATCGTTTCCTATTATGGAAATCCTCATTCGAAGCAAATGGGGATTTTAGGAGAATACAGTCCTCAAGTGTTGATGGATAAATTAAAGGCGCAAACCAAATCTTATTCGGAAATAGACCCTAAACGGCCGTCTATCCCTGCTATTGAATTGATTACAACCATTGCACAGCGCAATCCAGGAGAAAAGGGTCTTTATATGCACCCGACACCGTCTGCCGATATCGAACAGTATGCAAAACTGGCAAAAGAAAATAATGCCCTATTGATCCTGGATGTCCAACTGGGCCGCGACACCGTTATGAATCAAGTAAAATCCATAGAAAAGTATTTGAAACTACCTTATGTGTATCTAGCGATTGATACCGAGTTTCATGTCACAGAAGGGCAGGTTCCCGGGGTGAATCTGGGGCATGTGGATGGCAGAGATGTACAAGAAGCGGTCGAATACGTTTCAAATCTTGTAGAAGAGAATAACCTTCCAGACAAAGTCGTAGTGGTCCATCAATTTGCAGACAAAATTATCAGCAATAAAAATGCCATTCAGCCGACAAAAAATGTGGAGGTCGTATTAAATAACGATGGATTTGGAATTGCGGCTTTAAAAAGATCCGGCTATCATCAGCTGGTGCAGACACAGCCCATTCAGTACGGCGGGTTCAAGCTGTTCTTCAAGAACGATAAACCTTTAATGACGCCTAAGGATGTATTAGAACTAGACCCGGCACCTGCTTTTATTAATTATCAATAGGAAATGAAGAGATTTAAAAAAGATTCATTCTATTGGTACCAAAAGGTTATTGAAACGCACGGTGAAGAATTATAAGGATCTGATTATTATCAGATTCCAGCAAGGCAGGTAAAAAACGCTGAACTATACGATGTATAGTTCGGCGTTTTATTTTATTTAAAGTCGACAACACTAAAATAATTAAAACATGATATAAGGAATCTCCTATGATAAGGTAAGTAAAAAGAAAATAGGTGGATATACGTGCTTAAAGAAGTCTGTGTGGAGGAATTACCGATCAAAACCTGGATTCCATCGCAGCAGTGCTGCCTATCAGCGAAGCTCATGGAACAAGAATTGTTGGATAAGAGAATTCAAAAACCCGCACTGTTTCTCTGCAAAAGAGATACATGCGGGTTTTTTGGATGCGGCTAGCCGGCAAGGTGTTGAGCAGCCGCTTGTCTGTTGACCTCGAGTTTCCTGTAAATAAGAGCCACAATCAAAGATGGAACAGTACAAACCAGCATTCCGAGGAACGCATATCTCGGCTCGATTTCATATAGAAATCCTCCAAAAATGGTGAACACGGCCGTGCTCCAGCTTAGGGCAAGGGCAGAATAAATTCCCTGCACATTTGGGATATCCTTTGGCGGGATGTTCTGGATCATATATTTCATGAAGGCATAGTGACCCATGGCAAAGGATAGGGCGTGGAGAAGCTGAGAAACCGAGAATACGGCTACATTCGGAAAGGCAAAAACAAGGATCCAGCGGATGGTTGAACCAAATGCTGCCATTGCCAGAAGGGAGCCTGCCGAAAATCTGCGGAATGCTTTATCGGCGGTCAGAAAGAATAAGATCTCTGCAACTACGCCGATGTTCATGATCGCTCCTATTAAGTACTTGGGTGCCTGGATTTCCTGCAGATAAATATAGCCATAATTGTAATAGGAAGCGTGCGCTGCCTGCAGGAGAATCACGATGACCAGTACGAGTCCAAAGTGCTTGATTTTAAATGGCTTCAGGAGCGCACGCCTGTCTCTAATGCCTGCTTTAGGCCTTACAGACAGAATAGCGGGAGCACGCATCATGCCAAGGCAGACCAGCATGAAGACACCGAGCAGCAGTCCCCAGAGAATGACTTTATCCCCGAATTTACCGGTAAAAAGAGTCAGGATCAGGCCGCTGACGATGAAGCCGAAGGATCCCCAAGAACGGCTTTTTCCATAATTCTTCAATTGCTTGTTTTGGACGAGTATGCCGGCGGCAGTATCAAGTGCAGGCATCAAGGTCGGATAGAAGAAATGCAGGAACAAGACAGCAATCAGCAAGGCTGTATATGAATGGACAGGGATGCATAGCAGCAGAATGATAAATGTACCGATGGCCATGCCATTCAGCAAAATTTTGCTGCTTAACTTCCCTGATAGATACGGAAAGGCAAATAAAGTAGACAATCCCCGAATCACAAGCCCTAAACTCATGACGAGGCTTGCCTGGGCGACCGTCATCCCCTTTGTATGGATCATCCACCCGGTCCAATAGGGCAGGAAAATTCCCCATGTGATAAAGAAACTGAAAAATTGACTGCTCATCCAGCGTTGTGAGTTCATTATGTATTCCTCCAATGATTGCATCATATCAAGGCCCAGCGTAAAATAATAGGAGATATCTCATATTTTGAACCCGATTATGAAGAAAAAGGAAGCAAGCCCGTGAAAGTAATTCAAAAGAAGGAAAGGCAGCACTATCTGGAGGAACACTCTATCTCTCATTTGTTTTCGTTTTCCATTGAAGAATATCTGGAGGTCCATGAGTACCAGCGTGATGAATGGATCATCCAGGAGGGAATGCGTCCCGACTATCTATATTATGTGATAGAAGGAAAGGCAAAGATTTACCTTACTTATCAGAATGGAAAGGTATCCCTGATCAATTTCATTAATGCCCATGATTATATCGGAGAGATGGAGCTGCTTCACGAGGTCTACTATACTAAGGGAATCCAGGCATCTACAAGGACAGTCTGTTTTGCCATTCCCCTCCGCCCGCTCAGGGAGCAGCTGCTCGAGGATGCAAAATTCTTGCGTGAGCTCACCAAATTCTTGAGCATGAAGGCTACCATCATGGCTGCGAAATATTCTCAAAGCCTTTCCTTTCCACTGGAAAACCGCCTGGCAGACTTTATCCTGCAGACGGCTGATGGCAATCTCTATAAAGAAAAGCATGTTACAGTCTGTGACTTTCTCGGCGTCTCCTACCGCCATTTATTACATGTGCTGGCTCAATTCTGTGAAAAAGGATATCTGCAGAAGGACGAAAAAAGGTACCGGATAGAAAAGCGAGAACAGCTGGAAGAGCTGGCTGGCGTGTTGAAGAATGGATAAAATCATAGAATTAAAAAAACGGCTATGCAAGATAAAAGCTCTTATTTTTGAACCAATAGACGGAATCTCTCCTTCTTTACTCTTAATTAAAAATTAAAGCAGAATTCTTCCGTCTGCACATCTGTGGTCTGAAGTCATTCCAGCCAAAACAAAAGCAGGTGGAGAAAACCTTCGCTCCACCTGCTTTGGCCGCCACTTTTTTACTGGGCTCTTAAATGGCCTGCCTCAAATCCATCTCGATTTCCTCCAGGCTGCGGCCTTTTGTCTCTTTAACGTATTTGGAGACAAAGATAAGGGATAGGAGTCCCATGATTCCATAAAGTACAAAGAGCATATTGCCGAATTGATCAAGCAGAGAGGGAAAGGTTAGTGAGACCAGCAGGTTTGCTGCCCAGTTGGCAACACCGCTGATACTATTCCGATTCCTCTGACGCTTAGAGGGAAGATTTCTCCCAAGCATCACCCATACAACAGGGCCCCATGTGGCAGCAAAGAAAACGATATAACGGCGAGACAGACAAGAGTCATATAGCCTGCAGGATGAGGCTTAAAACATGATATTATGGTGAATAGAACTAGTAATTCAGAGGTGAATAGAGTGGCAAAAACAATAGTGGAAAAACTTAACCTGCAAAAGTTTAAAAAGATGGCAGTTTTAGATGTACCGGAGGATGCAGATTATTTTTCAGATCTCGAAACTTATGACACGGAGCTGACACCGGGTGATACCTATGATGTAATCTTTGCTTTTGTACTGGATATGGAAGCTCTTAGAGAGTTGGTCGACAAGATCATCGGGGAAAAGCTTTTACATACAGGAGGATACATTTATTTGGCCTATCCCAAAAAGGGGAATAAGATCTATCCATCCTTTATTCATCGGGACGAACTGTTTGATGGGCTGGGAGCAGATGAGGAAGGATATATCGGCAAAAGCAGCCTCAAATTTTCGCGTATGGCAGGATTAGATGAAATCTTCACAGTGGTGGGTTTAAAGGATACTCCCGTTAAAAACAAAAGTGCCAGCAAAACAAGTCAGTCAGTGGGAGATTATGTGGAGTTGATCCCAGATGTAGAAAACAATCTGCAGGATACCCCGGAGCTGCTGGTCTTTTACCAATCGCTGACACCGGGATACAAAAAGGATTGGGCACGCTATGTCTATAGTGCGAAGCAGGAGGCGACAAGAGCCAGACGGATGGATGAAATGAAAATGATTCTTGGGGCCGGTTATAAGACGAGGGATTTGTATCGCAGGGATAGGTAGGGAAGGGCTTTATGAAAGGGATACAAAAGGGCTGAAAAATAGGGTGCCAGCCAAATTTTTCAGCCAGAATGCTTAAGGAGTGGTTATCATCTTCCAGCATCAGCAAAATGGCGAATGAATTTCTCGGTCATTCGTTTACTTTCCTGCGTTTCTTCTATCTCTTTCTCAGAAATCCCCTCAACTAAATGTCTTTTAAAAAAGGTACCGACGGTCTCAAGTACTTGATTCATTGACATATTACCGCCCAGATAGTCGTGGTCCCCGCCCTTTATACGAAGGAAGGTCACATCCTCGAGGGCACTATATAAAATTTCAGCCTGGGAGGAGGGTACCATTGGATCGGCATCGCCATGGATAATCAAAAAAGGCGGAATATGAGTCATTTGATCCTTTGTTATATATGTGACAAGATTTGCTTGTTTGGCTAGATCTGGCCGGTCTTGAACATATTGAGAACCTGTAAATTTCGCCTCTGGGGAATGAGGGAGGTCGTGCCAGCCTCCCATTGTCAGAAGATCAATAGGGGCAGCAGAGACAGCAACGGCCTGGACACTGGTGGAATGGTCAGGGTTGCCGGAATGACCTTCTAAATCTGGAATATCTGCATAGGTACCGATTAAAGCGGCGAGGTGGCCGCCGGAGGAATGCCCCCAAACGCCGATTCGATCTCGTTCCATCTTGTAGTTGGCTGCATTGGCTTTAATCCACCGAATGGCAGCTTTACAATCATGAATATGGGCCGGAAAAGGAGCAGTGCCGCTAAGGCGGTGGTTAATATTTACTAGAATAAATCCATATTTTAAAAGAGATGCATTCCATTCTCTTCCGCCGGCCCCTGCTTTATCTCCCCCCATCCAGCCTCCTCCATGGATAAAAACAAGAACGGGCAGCGGTTTATCCGGCTCCATGGCAGGGCGGATGATGTCCAAAAACAACGGGGTTTCTCCACCAAGGCCAAATTGAATATTCTCTATTAAGACCTGATTCAATGAATCAACTCCTTTAACGATATTTAGAGTTTTCCTATAAAAACCATAGAATCAATCGTTTTTGAATCGGCTGCACCATCCAATATTTTTCTTATATCCCGTAAGGTGTCCTTCAGATCGACGGACTCACCTTTCTTTCCAGTGAAATCTTCTGCCACATAAAAGGGCTGTGTAAGATAGGCCTCTAACCGTTCTCCCCGGTTATACGTTTCTAATTCAGAGGCAGGGATTCCTTTCAATCCTTTCACGTTCACAATGGAACGAAGCTCTCTGTATCGGCGTAATAGTTTTTGTGCTCTCTGCTGAATAACTAAGTGGTTTTGATCGAGATGTGCACCTTCCAATACGGAGGATGTAGAGAAGACAGGATTTATGGCAGGAAATCGGTGACGTGCCGCTAAATCCGCATCAAAATACAAGGCTGTTTCGAGTGGTCCATACGGAAGTTCCTCATCCACAGCGGCTCCTTTTAAATCAAGAAGAAAGGTCGTAACAGACTGGATAGTTATCCCCTCGACTCGTTCCTGCAGTTCAAAGATGTCGCCTGTAAGAACATGAGAACGATCCGCCGTGAAGATCACATCGCTTTTAGATCCCAGTGCTGCTGTCTGCTCATAGGCCTCTTCCATCGAATACACAACAACATCCGCATAAGAGGTAATCTCATGGATTTCAGGATGATCTCCCTCTGGCTTTAATAGAATGATGGAATATCCCTCTTTTTTAAGCCGATAAAACAACTCCCCAAGCACCACAAGCTGCCCCAATCCAGGGCGTGCGATAAATCCAATGGTTCCGCCTTTTGCAATGGGTGAAAACAAATCTAATGTCTTAATTTTTGTTTCAATCATCTCCACTGAATCCCCTTTTAGAATCAATTCATCTAAACTGCATTGAGCCAATGAAGCAAGGGCCACTAAAGTCCGAACCTCGGAACGTCCGATCGGGATTTTCCCTGTGCATAAATTAGACACCGTTGCAGGACGCAGCCCTATGGACTTTGCTGCACTTGTAAGGTTTGGCACCCTTCTGCGCAGAAGAGATACATTTAATCTCAAGTTTTCCAATATTTACACCTCCAGCTTATATCGTAATTTTTGTTACCTTAAAAAGCAATCATAAATTACTTTATAGAGTAATTATTTTTTCGTTATATTATGGGTGAAATTACCAATTTATAAATTGCAAAAATAGATAGGCTACTTAGTTAATTTGATGTAAACTCAGGTGAAAATAAATTTACTGAAAAAGGCAAACTTCCTGAAAGGGATGGACGCAAAGCCGTGAGCCTAAGCGCAAGGATTCTAGCGTATGGTTGTCTGGCTGCCAGGTTCCATTCTGTGAGCCTTGGCTGATAGAATGGAGGATCATAGGATGAAGAAATTAATAATGGCAGCGGTTTTGTGTTTTTTAGGATGTACAGGTGATTTTGGAGGAAGCGTGAAAGCTTCTATGACTGAAACCCATGCGACATGGCTCTGGAATCCATGGGTGCTTGTGGATGACGAAGCAGGAACCCTTGAGTTCCTTGAAAAAAAGAACGTAAACAAAGTGTATCTGCAAATTGACCGGGAGATTCCTGATGCTGTTTATCAAAGCTTTATTGAAAAAGCCTCGGCAAATGGCATTAACATATACGCGCTGGATGGAGGGCCTGGCTGGGTGGCGCCGAGCGGCTACACGAGCTTGGACCAATTGATGAATTGGGTAAAGATGTACCAAAACTCATCCTCTCCCGCCCAAAGGATTGCTGGTGTCCATTTAGACGTCGAGCCGTATTTATATAGCGGCTGGTCTACCAATCAGGCTGCAACGATAAAAAACTACCAATCTTTATTCAGCAAAGCAAGTAGCAGCACATCTGCTTTAGGTCTTCCTCTGGAAGCGGATATACCCTTCTGGTTTGATGAAATTACCTATAAAAATACGTATGGAAAAGGAAACCTAGCTGAATGGATCATTGCTCATACAGATAGCGTCACCATTATGGCCTACCGTGACACAGCACCGAGCATCATCCAGCTTGCGGAAAACGAAGTGGCCCTTGCAGAAAAATACAAAAAACCCCTGGTTATAGGAGTGGAGACAGACCAGACAAGCGAAGGCAGCACGCTCACCTTCTATGAAGAAGGAGAAGCGTACATGAACCAGGAGCTGGCGAAAGTCTCCAGCCATTTTTTCGGTGCCCCTGGATTTGGCGGGATTGCTGTCCATCATGTTGGAAGCTGGGTTATGATGAAGCCTTGAGGTTATGAAGAGGGTCCATTCTTTGATGAATGGGCCTTTTTTGATGCGGGGGATTGTTGATGGAAAGAGTAGTCCGAAACTGGTTCAGGTTCGGACAGGTTGGAACGTTGGAAGGGGAAAGTAGTCCGAAGGCGATGC
>NZ_KE387244.1:65855-169245 GCF_000430765.1 Peribacillus kribbensis DSM 17871
GAAAGGGGAAAGTAGTCCGAAGGTGGTGCAGGTTCGGACAGGTTGAGGCGTCGGAAGGGGAAAGTAGTCCGAAGCTGGACAGCATCGGACAGAAAAGAGCTACCCCAATTTACAAAAGTCTACAGAGTCAAGATTAAAGTTACTCATAATAAGTATTACTTGTATTTCCTAGCGAAGTATAGTGCCTCTTTAACACCCTGCGGATGGTCCTTTTATTTAAATCAGCCTTACACCACTCATAGATGCTATTAGTGGTAATTTTTTGTTCGGGAAATAGAAGGCTGAATTCCTGGACATTCCGCAGTATCGCTTTTTCAATCCTTTCGTGCTCTTCACATTTTTTGCAGACAAAATCAAATTTATGAATAGTAACTAAAAAAGATTTGCACCTGTTGCAATACACTCCCATTTGGAGCTGCTCGTATTGATAGTCAGGCAGAGTGGTATAAGGATTTTTTGTCTGATGCAGGGAAAGAAGTGTCTGCGCCAGCTTTTTGTGGTCCTCATTCAATTTAGATGCAGTCTTATTTAATTTTGTAAAGAATTGATTGATTTGCGTGGGCAGGATGATAGGCTGGTCGAGTGGGGTCTGATAGAGGGTGAATTCAGGATTTATGAAGATAACCGAGGGGTCAACGAGGTAATTTTGTTTATGGCTTTGAAGGAGCTGGCGGAATAGGGCTGCGCTTCTTTTTAACTGATCTATGGGATTCTTGTATTCTCTTTCGGTCGTGACAGAATACAGCTTGTCCGATTCAAGATAACAGCTGCCCTGGAAATTTTTAATATCTAAAAGATGGATGCCTCCTTGTGTAATAAATACCGAATCGATTTGAAAATAAGAATTGTTTACTTTGAGAAGCAAATCATTGATAATAAATATTTCTTCTCCTAGGATTTCTGTTAATGCATCAAACTTTAATTCTCCTTCATACCCTCGTTCAAGATTGAGATATTGGAACCTTTCCGAATTGGTTAATCCTGCTCTGGTATCTAGTATTCGCATAACCATCAATTCATACGGTTCACAACGGCTTTTAAGTAGCATGCGCCACTTCCTTTCATCAGTTCTACTATTATTTTATAAAAATCTACTAATTTATCCTATAAAAAGTTCAAGGTTTATTATAGGATTAATTTTATAATCTATAACAACCTGGGAGGAACACATTTGAGTAATCCAGCTGGATTTTGGAGACGGTTAGCAGCAAACCTTTTAGACGGGATCATTATTGGAGTCCCGCTGACATTTATTAGTTATCTGATAACAGGAGGCTGGGATGGAGATCCCGTAACCGATGTGATCAACGTATTATACGGGCTGATTATTCCTATTTTATGGTACGGCTATACAGTCGGCAAAAAAATTATGGGCATCCGTATTGCGAAAATGAATGGAGATAAAATCGGGTTCGGGACCATGTTCATGCGAGCGGTTGTCGGCTGCATTGTCTACATTGTAACTATTGGCGTTGCACTAATTGTAAGTGCCTTTATGATTGGGCTAAGAAAAGATAAAAGGTCCCTGCATGATTTAATTGCAGGTACGTATGTGACTTTTGATGCCCCATCAGAGGATAGTAAGAAAGCAGCTGTGTAGGCTGCTTTTATTTTTGTAATAAACCAGAACTTATTCTTTTTTTAGCAGTATTTCGTTCTGCCGTGATTGGCAGATGCTTTACTGCTTTTGCTAAGCCATAATGAGGCATATTTCTATAAATCGATTCGTAAGCTCCCTTTCTTATTGAATCTTTCCCAGGCTGTTAAATGCTTCGCCCTTTGGCATAAGCAAGCAAATTGTCTATTGATCGCCAATATTGAATCATCGGAGAGGGGAGCCTCTATTCATTTATTTTTATGGCAGCCAAAACATTGGGAGAAGGAATCATCGGGGCATTCTCCAGGGAATGGCTGACATGGATGAAAGTTTGGATGATCCAGGACTTTAAATGGTCTCATCATTTCATGATCTTCGTGCTCAAGAATATGGCAGTGCCAAGGATAAATTCCAGGATAGGGTCCAAATCGTGCAATGATCCGGGTGACTTCTCCGGGATTGGCGCAAACTGTATCTTTCCATCCCCTCTCGCTTGGATCAGGGGGCTTTGGCAGTCCCACTTTAAGGGCAGAGCTTTTGGGGTCGCCAGTAAAGGAGGCACGATTTAGTATTTGGAATGTTACAAGATGCAGGTGAATCGGATGGGTGTCCCTTGTAGGGTTATATAGCTCCCAGATTTCCGTCGCCCCATTGGAAGGGGTTTCGGTCAGGGGGTGATCCCACTCCAGATGATCTAATAAAAGTTTTGGCCGCCCATATGTGTCCTTTGTTTCAACTAATGTACTTTTCCGCACGGTTACAGCATGGCTGGGATGGAGCTGCTCCAAGCAGCTGAGCGTATCGGGAATCCTGCCTTGGTCAGGCGCGGATAGGTTTGATAAGACTCGGAATTGCATAATATTCCTGAGATTGGCGGAAGGATCGTGACCGTTTGGAAAGGGAGCTTTTGCATCATTGGTTAAAACAATATTCTGGCCGATATGATTGGAAAAGTCGATAATTACATCTATGCGTTCTGCAGGAGCAAGAATGAAGTGAGGAAGGCTTGTCGGTTTTTCCAAAAGGCCCCCATCCGTCCCAATTTGAATAAAAGGCTGTCCGGAACTAAGAGCTATACCATAAAACCGGCCATTGGAGCCATTTAGAATCCTGAAACGGTATTTGCGCGGCTCGACTTCTAAATAGGGCCATACTTTTCCATTAACCAAAATGGCTGTACCAAAAAATTCAGGAACCACTGATGGATTTGGCAGTGCCGGATGGATAGGCATCTCGGGCTGCGGGGCTGGCGGAGGCTGATGTCCTGGCTGGATAGGGTAGAACAGTTCGCCGTTCGGATAAAAGGCTCGATCCTGGATAAGCAGCGGAATTTCAAATTCACCGCTGGGAAGCTGCAATGCTTCCTCTTCTTCATCTCTTAAAATATAAAATCCTGCAAGGCCGGCATAAACATTCAAACGGGTGATGCCAATGGCATGGTCATGATACCACAGCGCCGCCGGCCGCTGGCAGTTTGGATAGTAGGTGTATTTCTGAACAAATCTTGGTCCTACTCTTGCAAAATCTTTTGTAAACCAAGCCTCGGGATACCCGTCACTCTCCGGGGCAACTCTGCCCTCATGAAGATGGACAACGGTTCTTACAGCCGGCTGATCAGGCCCTGCGCCATGAACGCTCTGATCCACCGGCAGGAAATGCTCTGCGGGAAGTTTATTTTTCCATTTAACTAAAATAGGCTGGTTTCTTCTGACTTCAAAAGTGGGACCTGGATACATCCCGTTATAGCCCCAGACGGTGGCAGGAGGCAAATCACGGTGCAGTTTCTGCTTTGCCTGCTTCATCGTTACCTTGTAGTACGGAATTCCTCCGCGCAGACCTTTTGCCTTTAAAACAGGGGGAACAGGTAATGCATCTGCAAATTTTTCTAAATCCAATTTACTGCCTCCCGACTACTCTTTATTCGTATTTATATGCAGATGACTTTTGAATCAGCATTATTGATCAACTCTGGAGCAAAACTTATCAGCAGCAGAAAGTCACACTTCATAAAAGGATAAAATATTCGTAATGAATAAATCTCGAATTTGAGGTATATTAAAAGAAATTGAATTAAGCAGGAGTGATTGATGGATGGAGATAGGAATCAGTACATTTGTAGAAACTACCCCGGATGTTAAGACCGGGGAGGTTATCAGCCATGCCCAGCGGATCCGTGAAGTGGTAGAGGAGATCGTGCTGGCTGACCAGGTAGGTCTGGATGTGTTCGGAGTGGGAGAGCATCACCGGAAGGATTATGCTGCCTCCTCGCCAGCCGTCATACTGGCCGCCGCTGCTTCACAGACAAAGAAGATCCGGCTGACCAGCGCGGTCACAGTCCTTTCCTCCGCAGATCCAGTACGGGTATTTCAGGATTTTGCGACACTTGACGGCATATCTGAGGGCCGTGCAGAAATTATGGCAGGACGCGGATCCTTTATTGAGTCCTTTCCTCTGTTTGGCTATGATTTGGCAGATTATAATGAGCTTTTTGAAGAAAAATTGCAGTTGCTGCTGGAACTGCAAAAATCAGAAAAGGTTTCCTGGTCAGGAAAGCATCGTCCAGCCATCGACAATCTGGGTGTGTATCCGCGTCCCGTGCAGGATCCCCTGCCTGTCTGGATTGGAAGCGGGGGCAACAGTGACTCCGTTATCCGCGCAGGATTGCTCGGCCTTCCGTTAGTCCTTGCCATCATAGGGGGACGCCCGGTTCAATTCGCCCCGCTGGTCCAGCTTTATAAGCAGGCAGCGGGTCATGCCGGACACGATGTATCCAAGCTGAAGGTTGCATCCCATTCCCATGGATTTGTGGCAGAAGATACTGAAACCGCCATAGAGAAATTCTTTCCGCCAACCCAGCAGGCCATGAACGTGCTTGGAAGGGAACGGGGCTGGGGCCATTATGACCGATCTGCCTTCGATGCGGCTCGAAGCTTTGAAGGGGCTCTCTATGCCGGAGATCCAGAAACCGTTGCGAAGAAAATCATCCATCTGCGAAAGAACGTAGGCATCACAAGGTTCCTTCTGCATGTCCCTGTCGGCACTATGCCGCACGAAGACGTCATGAAAGCCATCGAACTGCTTGGGAACGAAGTGGCACCGATTGTACGGGAAGAAGTGGCGAAATGGGAAGCAGCGGGAGAATAAGACGATCCTTTCATTGAGGATCAAGAATAAAAGATTATAAGCGGCAGACGAAATGTCCTTCATCGAATTGGTGAAGGACAAAACTAGGTTCATAGGCAGACGAAACTGCCGGCAACTGATCAGTTCATCATTGAATCCGGCATCGATGAAATGAAGCATAAATTAGAAGCGCTGTTTTCCTCACAGGACAGGCCGACAGCCCTGTTTGCCGGGAATGACCGAGTATTTCTTAAGGTTGTGGAATTTTTAAAGGAAAAAGGGCTGAAGGTGGGCAGGGATGTTGAACTGATTGTGTTCGATAATATCCCGTTTGCCCATTTATCCGAGACCCCGATTTCCTTTATTGTTCAGCCTGCCGCTGAAATGGGACAGAAGGCAGCAGAATTGCTATTTGATCAAATCAATAAGTCCGAGAGAGAACCGGAAGAATTCGTGTTTTCCAGCAGAATGGTGTAGGCTCATGCCTGACACCATTTGATTTAAAGAGTTACTAAACCGGTTTAGCAGAAAGGGAGATCCAAGATGAAATTACAGCTTGCATTGGATCGGATGACCATTGCCGAAGCCATTGAATTAACCAAAAAAGTAGAAACATCCGTCGACTGGATCGAGGTTGGAACTTCTTTGATCAAGGAGTTTGGCATGAACAGTGTTAGAGAATTAAAGAATGCTTTTCCTGATAAAGTGATTGTGGCTGACATGAAAACGATTGATAACGCCCGCTACGAATTCGAAATTGCTTTTCAGGCAGGAGCAGATGTTGTGACGGTTATGGGAGTATCACCTCTTGTCACGATTGAAGCGTGCATGGAGACGGCTGAGCGCCATAATAAGGCAGTCATGGTTGATTTATTGAATACCTCCGACGAGCAGATACAGGAATTAGTGAAATTTGAGAAAGCCGTCTTCTGCGCCCATGTGAGCAAGGATGAGCAGGAAGAATCCGGGGCTAAGAATTTGGGAGCGAAGAATGACAGCCTTCTTACAGAGCAGGGACTCCAGCTGGCTGCAGCAGGTGGAATCACACTGGAATCTTTGGAAGGTCTCAGAAAGAATCTAAATCCGGCCGTCGTGATTGTGGGTTCGGCCATAACCAAAGCCGCGGATCCATCAAAAGCGGCCCAAAAATTCAAACAAGCAATGATAACGGAGGAATAGAAAATGACACTCATCCCAACAGTTTTAAAAGAAGTAGAAATGGTCGTAAGCCAGGTGGAAGAGCAGAAGCTTCAAGAGCTGGCATCCACATTACAGCAGTCCAAGCGGATTTTCATTATCGGAGAAGGCCGTTCAGGCCTCATGGCCAAGTCCTTTGCCATGAGACTCATGCATTTAGGCGCAACCGTTTATGTTGTCGGAGAAACGATCACACCATCCATCGAAGAAGGAGACACGCTCGTTGCCGTTTCCGGATCCGGGACCACAAAGGCCGTTGTATGGACATCCGAAAAAGCAGCATCACTCGGCTGCTCAGTAATTGGAGTGACTACTAATCCAGAATCGCCGCTCGCTGCTGCATCCACACAGCTTCTGCATGTTCCGGCAGCAACCAAATACCGCCGCGAAAACGAACTAAAAACCATCCAGCCGCTCGGTTCCTTATTCGACCAGAGTGCTCATATCTTATTTGATATAATGTGCCTGCAATATGCCGAGCAGAATAAAGTGGATCATACAGAGGCCTTTGGCCGGCATAGTAATTTGGAGTAGGAGCCTGGTGGTTGGGCTCCTTTTTTTATTGGTGATATTAGGACTTAACTCATTTAGGGACAAACTTGTTGAGAGATCAAAAGATTTGGCTTTTCAAAGGGCTCTAAAGGACAAAAATGGATTGTAGCGTCAAAGATTTGTCCGTGAAAGAGGTCCTAAAGGACAAAACTCGGATGGAGCGTCAAAGATAAGTCCATGAGAAGGGTCCTATAGGACAAAACTCGGATGGAGCATCAAAGATAAGTCCATGAGAAGGGTCCTATAGGACAAAACTCGGATGGAGCATGAAAGATAAGTCCATGAGAAGGGTCCTAAAGGACAAGACTCGGATGGAGCATCAAAGATAAGTCCATGAGAAGGGTTCTAAAGGACAAAACCCGTTGGGAGCGTCAAAGATTTGTCCGTGAAAGAGGTCCTAAAGGACAAAACTCGGATGGAGCATCAAAGATTAGTCCATGAAAGAGGTTCTAAAGGACAAAACTTGGATGGAGAAGCAAGAATTAGTCCATGAGAGAGGTCCTAAAGGACAAAACTCGGTGGGAGCGTCAAAGATAGGTCCATGAGAAGGGTTCTAAAGGACAAAACTTGGATGGAGAAGCAAGAATTAGTCCATGAGAGAGGTCCTAAAGGACAAAACTCGGATGGAGCAGCACAGATTAGTCCAAGAGGTTGGTTCCCATGCACTAATCTCCATCATTAGTGTGATAGGGAACTTAATAATAGAAAGTCCACCGTCTATCGCCGGCTGATTGAAAATTTTTATCTAAAACTCTTCTTATCCTTTTTTTAGACTCCACAACCTTACACCACTCATACATCCTGCTCGTAGTCACCCTCTCCCCAGGAAACAAAAGCCTAAACTCATTGACATTCCGCATAATGGCATCCCCGGCAGCTTCTTCTCGGCCGCATTTCTTACACACACACTTTTTCCCGTCAATAAAGGTAGATAGAGAGCGGCATCCCACACAAGGAATTCCTTTTTGAAGCTGGTCGTATTGATAGTCCGGCAGCTGTTTGAATGGGGAGTCTTTAATATGCAGCGACAGGAGTTTTTCAGCGAGTGTCAGGTGCGTTGCATTTAGTTTTGAAGGAATTTGCTTTAGGTTTTTTAGGTATCTGTGAATCTGGGTGGGGAGGATGAAGGGTGTGTTGAGGGGGGCTTGGTAGAGGGTGAATTCAGGGTTTATGAATACGACGGAAGCAGCGATGGGGATGCTGGAGCCGAGTTGCTGGAGCAGTCGGCGCATGAGGGATTCGCTCCTGTTTAATTGAGTGAGCGGGTTGGTCACTTCTAGTTTTGACGTTTTGTAAAGTCTGTCAGATTCATAATAATAGTCCTTTTCAAAGTTTTTCACCTCTAAAAGATAAATCGTTTCGGATGTTAAGATGAGCGAATCAATTTGAAAAAGGCTGCTGTTCTGCTTGAGAAGTAAATCATTCAGAATCAGGCAGTCACACTCGAGATCCTCTGTGAAAATATCAAACTGAACTTCCCCTTCATAGCCTTTTTTAAGGTTGAAATAGTGCTGCTTATATTTGTCGGACAGGCTCATCCGCGGGAGCAGGGAATTCAAGATAACGATTTCGGCTGGTTCAGTTCGGGCTTTATATGGCATATTTCACTTCCTTTCTATTTATTCGGAATCATAAGTCTATTATAGTAGAGACAAACACAGACCGAAAGGAGGAATTCATATGAGGTTTTTAAATCAATCCCTGGCCCAGGAAATTGTGGAGCGGACGATGAAGATTATCGGTCATAATATTAATGTGATGAATGAGAAAGGGGTCATTATTGGCTCTGGTGATAGAAAGAGAATCGATTCGATTCATGAAGGTGCTGTCCGGGTTATCGAGGATGGTGCGGGTTTTGAGATTACGGCAGATGAGGCGGAAAAGCTTCATGGGGTAAAGGCGGGCATTAACCTGCCGATCAATTTCCATGATGAAGTGGCCGGAGTGATCGGCATTACAGGGGAACCGGAGGAAATCCGGAATTACGGGGAATTGGTCAAGATGGCAGCAGAGATGATTATCCAGCAGGCTGTTTTGCTTGAAGAAATGCAGTGGGATGAGCGGTTAAAGGAAGAATTGATCAGCCAGCTGCTTCAGGGTACGGAAGCATTGACTCCGTATTATTTTGAAAGGGTAAAGAGGCTGGGGATTGATTTAGATTTGCCCAGAACGGTTGTGATCCTGGCGGCAGAAAACCCTTCCAAGGGATATAAATGGATACGTGACAAGCTGGAAAAGGATGATTTATATGTGATGTACCCTGACTGCATGGTCCTCTTAAAAAGGGTTCATGATGCCAGAGAAATCACAGAGTGGATGCAGGGATTCGAGCTGCTTCATTGTAAAGCGGCCATCGGAGATTATCATCCAGAAGGGATTTCCCAATCCTATCAGGAAGCGGCAGCAACATTAAAAGTGGGAAAAAAGCTGGATCCCGGAAAAAGCATGTATTTTTATCAGGATTATAAATTAGCGGTCTTTCTGGCAAGAGCCCATGAACTTGGGATCTCTGAGAACCTTGCACCCTATTTTCAGAAGCTGCAGAAGCAGGATAAAAAAGGGGAGCTGGCGGAAACCTTAAGTGCCTATATCGAGGAAAACGGGGATGTGAATGGTGCCGCCGGAAGGCTCTTTATCCACCGGAATACCCTCAGGTACAGGCTGGAAAAAATTCATGAGCTGACAGGCAAGGATCCACGAAAGGTGCAGGATTTACTTGAACTTTATCTTTCCATACTGCAGGGGCAAATCAAATAAATTGTGCAAATGCACAAAAAGGCTTAGAGCGGCTGAGCCTTTTTTTGATGAATGGACCAATGAAAATAAAAGGGCAAACGCTTACAATGGAGGTACAACAGAGGAAAAAGGGGATGTCATCAATGGATGTTCAAGTGAGCGCATTAGGAGCAGTTATTGCTTTATCAGTGGCAATCATCTTAATACTGAAAAAAGTAACGCCTGCTTATGGAATGATTGCTGGTGCATTAATCGGCGGCCTTGCCGGAGGGGTAAATATCGCTGACACGGTCAATTTGATGATCGAGGGAGCCAAAGGCATTATCCCCGCTGTTTTAAGGATTGTGGCGGCTGGCGTTCTGGCAGGGGTCCTGATTGAATCGGGAGCAGCAGCAGTCATTGCCGAAACGATAGTGAAAAAATTGGGCGAAACTAGGGCGCTCCTTGCGTTAGCCATTGCGGCCATGATTTTAACCGCGGTTGGAGTTTTTATCGATGTTGCGGTCATCACAGCTGCACCTATCGCCCTTGCAATTGCCAGGAGAGCGGGCATTTCGAAAATGGCAATCCTGCTCGCGATGATCGGCGGGGGAAAGGCCGGCAACATTATGTCGCCAAATCCCAATGCAATCGCTGCTTCTGATGCGTTTAAAGTTCCATTGACGTCCGTTATGGCGGCTGGCATCATTCCTGCCATTTTCGGAGTAGCTGTCACATATTTTATGGCTAAAAAGCTTGTGAAAAAGGGTTCAGCAGTGGAAGTGCAGGATGTTCAGATACATAATGGCGGAAAGCTTCCTTCGTTCCTTCCTGCTTTGGCCGGACCGCTTGTCACCATTCTTTTATTAGCCTTAAGACCGCTGTTCAATATCAGCATTGACCCGATGATTGCCCTGCCGATTGGGGGGATTGCAGGTGCCATTGTCATGGGCAAAGCAAGAAAGATCAATGAATATGCTGTCTCTGGCCTTGGAAAGATGACCGGTGTGGCGATCATGCTGCTCGGAACAGGAACATTGGCTGGAATTATTGCTAATTCTGGGTTAAAGGATGTTTTAATTGATGGTTTAAATGCCGTTGGTCTTCCAGGCTATGTGCTGGCTCCGGTATCCGGTATCTTCATGTCGGCTGCAACAGCTTCTACAACTGCTGGTACCGCTGTTGCCAGCCAGGTATTCAGCTCAAGTATTCTGGGAATGGGGGTTTCTGCTATTGCAGGAGCGGCCATGATTCACGCAGGGGCGACCGTTCTGGACCACCTGCCGCACGGAAGCTTCTTCCATGCAACGGGGGGAAGTGTCCGTATGGAAATGAAAGAACGTTTAAAATTAATTCCGTATGAGACGCTTGTCGGATTAACGCTCGTTATCATTTCTACTTTGATTTACGGAGTATTTCATATATTTGGCTGATAAAAGGAGAATGATAGAGATGAAGATTGTGATCGCGCCGGATTCTTTTAAGGAAAGTTTGTCAGCACTGGAAGCGGCAGATTCCATAGAAAGAGGATTTAAAAAAGTGATGCCCTATGCTGAATATGTAAAGGTCCCGATGGCTGATGGCGGAGAAGGGACCGTCCAGTCTTTGGTGGATGCAACGGGCGGAGAGATCATTTATAAAACGGTCACAGGGCCGCTGGGAGAGCCGGCAGATGCTTTCTTTGGGCTTTTAGGAAATAAAAAGAGTGCTGTCATTGAGATGGCAGCTGCTTCAGGCCTTCATCTGGTTCCTTTGGAGAAAAGAAATCCTCTTTTGACCACCACTAGAGGAACGGGCGAATTGATTGCTGCAGCTCTCGATCACGGAGTGAACCATATCATCATTGGCATTGGCGGAAGCGCCACAAACGATGGCGGTGCAGGGATGGCGAAGGCCCTCGGTGCCCGCCTTCTTGATGAAGAGGGGATTGATATAGGGGAGGGAGGAGGCTCTCTTAGCCGCTTAGCCTCCATCGATCTTTCGGGATTTGACCCTCGTCTGGAGAGTATTGAGATTGAAGTAGCCTGTGATGTGGATAGCCCGCTCACAGGTGCAAAGGGAGCATCTGCTATCTTTGGCCCCCAAAAGGGGGCTGATGCCGGCATGATTGCAGAGCTGGATCGAAACCTAAGCCACTATGCCGCGATTATAAAAAGAGATCTTGGAAAAAACATCTTGGAGGTGCCGGGAAGCGGGGCTGCCGGAGGTCTTGGTGGAGGTCTGCTTGCCTTTCTGCCTGCAGAGCTGAAGCGGGGAGTCAATATTGTGATGGAAGCAGTGAGGCTGTCACAGATCGTGGAAGGGGCAGATCTTGTGATCACCGGGGAAGGAAGAATTGACGGACAGACGATCTTTGGCAAGACTCCAATCGGTGTAGCAAAAACAGCGAAACAATTCGGGGTGCCGGTTATTGGGATTGCCGGCACTGTATCCTCTGACAGCGATATCGTCCATGACCATGGCATCGATGCGGTATTCAGTATCCTTCCCGGCGTGGTTGCATTAGACGATGCTTTTAAACATGCAGGGGATTTTGTTGAGAGAACGGCTGCAAACATAGCTGCTGTCTGGAAGATGAATCTATGAAAAAAAGCCGCTTCACTATCATCGGGATAGGAAGCGGCTTTTTTCTTTAATTCCGGATGAGATAATCGAAAGCGCCGAGGGCTGCAGTCGCACCTGATCCCATGGAAATGATGATCTGCTTGTAGACACTGTCTGTACAGTCGCCTGCAGCAAATACGCCAGGGATGTTCGTTGCCCCATGCTTGTCGACCACGATTTCACCGAAGCGTGAACGTTCGATAGTGTCACCCAGCCAGTCTGTGTTTGGAACCAGTCCAATCTGGACAAAGACACCTGCCAGTTCAATATGCTTCTCTTCCCCGGTTTCACGGTCAACATAAGAGATGCCGTCTACCTTATCGGTACCAGTAATCTCTTTGGTCTGAACGTTTTTCAATACCGTTACATTCGGAAGGCTGTATAAGCGTTCCTGCAGGACAGAGTCGGCCTTCAGCTCTGGCATGAATTCAAGCACAGTTACATGCTTCACAATCCCTGCAAGGTCAATGGCGGCCTCAATACCGGAGTTGCCTCCGCCGACTACAGCTACATCCTTTCCTTCAAACAGAGGTCCGTCACAGTGTACACAGTAAGCTACACCTTTGTTCTTGAACTCTGCTTCGCCAGGGACGCCGATATTGCGCCAGCGGGCACCTGTTGAAAGGATGACCGTTTTACTCTTGAGAACAGCACCGTTTTCAAGCTCGAGCTCGATCAGGTCCTTTTTCTCCAAGCGCTTGGCACGCTGTAAATTCATAACATCGACACCATACTCTTTGACATGCTCTTCAAGGCTTGCCACGAGCTTAGGTCCTTCTGTATATTTCACGCTGATGAAGTTTTCGATGCCAAGAGTATCCATGACCTGCCCGCCGAAGCGTTCAGCCACGATTCCTGTACGGATGCCTTTACGTGCGGAATAGATGGCCGCACTTGCACCGGCAGGCCCGCCGCCGACCACAAGCACATCAAATGGATCCTTCTCATTGAACTCGGAAGCACTTGCTTCAGAGCCCATTTTGCCGAGGATTTCTTCGATTGACATGCGGCCGCTGCCGAAGGATTCCCCATTAAGGAATACAGTCGGAACCGCCAGGATGTTCTTCGCTTCTACTTCGTCCTTAAAAGCTCCGCCATCAATCATAGTATGAGTGATGTTAGGATTCAGGACGCTCATGATGTTCAGAGCCTGTACCACGTCCGGGCAGTTGTGGCAGGTCAGGCTGATATACGATTCAAAGTGGTATTCCCCTTTGATGTTCTTCACCTGGTCTATGATCTTTTGATCCACTTTAGGTGCTCTTCCGCTTACCTGAAGCAGAGCAAGAACCAGGGAAGTGAATTCATGTCCCAGTGGAACGCCGGCGAATGTTACACCAGTATCCTCTCCGATACGGTTCACGCTAAAGCTTGGAGTTCTGTCAAGCTTTACATTCTCTACTTTGATGTGGGAAGACATAGTGGCTAATTCATCCACTAAATCCAGCACCTCGCGGGACACTTTATCGTCCCCCGCGCTCACCTTTAGCAGGATATCTCCCTCCATCATCTGTAGATACTGCGCTAATTGTGCTTTTATATCTGCTTCTAATGCCATGTTTATCGTACTCCTTAGATTTTGCCGACAAGGTCAAGGCTTGGCTTAAGTGTTTCAGAGCCTTCCTGCCATTTAGCCGGGCATACTTCTCCTGGATTGTTGCGGACATATTGTGCAGCCTTGATTTTGTTTACAACAGTGCTTGCGTCACGGCCGATGCCGCCTGCATTGATTTCAACAGTCTGAATGATGCCGTCTGGATCGATGATGAAAGTACCGCGGTCAGCAAGACCTTCTTCTTCGTTTAGTACATCGAAGTTGCGGGAGATTTTTTGAGATGGGTCACCGATCATGATGTATTCGATTTTGCTGATAGTGTCTGAATTATCATGCCATGCTTTATGTGTGAAATGAGTATCTGTTGATACGGAATATACTTCAACACCTAGATCTTTAAGTGTTGCATATTCATTTTGAAGGTCTTCTAATTCTGTAGGGCATACGAATGTGAAGTCAGCTGGGTAGAAGCAGACTACACTCCATTTGCCTTTTAAGTTTTCTTCTGAAACATCAATGAATTCTCCGTTGTGGAAAGCTTTTGCTGCGAATGGTTTTACTTCTGATCCAATTAATGACATAGTCCAATTCCTCCTGAGGTGTGTTTTAAGAATTACTTTGTAATAATTCTAATTCGATATTCATTATTATATAAAGATAATTTCTTGTCAATGAGAAAGCCTCATATTCTTTCAAATTGTATTTTAGCCATTTTTATAAAGTGTATACAATTTAGAAGGAATATTGGTGTAAAACACACTGGATGATGGTTTTTGGGCTTCCTCTCAATTAGAAGATGAATTGATAAAGGGAAGGAAAATGTGGAAAAAAAGAAGAAAGTAAGAACGGGCTTTTTCTTTCTAAAGCTATAGTATATAAATAAAAAGAAAGCTTTAAGGCGCAGGTATTATATATTTAGATAATAAAAAAGGGGAACGTGTAATGGTTCAACCTCTTATCAGAAACCGGACACAGCCATAATCCGTAGTCAGGTAACTGATTCAAAAGTATGGTACACTATAGTATCTTTAAAAATCGGGATATAAGGTGTTTGATATCGTTGGAAATTAAACATTTAGAATACTTTATTGAGGTGACACGGACGGGAAGCTTCACCAGTGCGGCTGAAAATCTGTTTATCACTCAGCCTGCCCTCAGCAGGATTATCAAATCACTTGAGGAGGAAATCGGCACTCCGCTTTTTATCCGGACAAGGAAAAAGATGATTCTTACTGATGCGGGGCGTGTCTTATTAAAGCATGCGCTGATTATTGAGAAACAGCTGCAGCTTATGGACGCTGAACTCGATCGGATGCTGATTTTTAAAAAAAGGCATATCCGCATTGGTCTTCCCACCATTACCAACTCCATCTTCTTCTCACGGCTCATTGCTTCGTTTCATAGGGAGTATCCGGATGTAACCTTCCAGCTGGAGGAGGATGGCTCTAAGCGGATTGAAGAGAAAGTCGTCAATGATTTACTCGATTTTGGGGTAGTCGTTCTTCCAGAGAAAGTAGAAAATCTCCATTACTACCGATTTGTCCATGAGAAGCTTAGAGTGGTAATACCTGCGGATCATCACCTCTCTGGAAAAGACCAGGTCTCTCTGGATGAGTTGAAGGATGAAAAGTTCATTATGTTTAACCGGGACTTTGAATTAAGAAATCTGGTTCTTAATGCCTGCAAGGCAGTGGGATTTCATCCGAAAATCATTTCGGAAACCTCCCAGCTGGATTTTATCCAGGAAATGATCGCCTCCAATCTAGGCATTACGCTGCTTCCGGAAAGCACCACTCAGGAGCTGAACCGCGGTCTTCAATCCATTCCCGTCATCAGCCCGGAAATTGAGTGGAATCTAGCAATCATTTGGAAAAAGGATGCGTACCTATCCCAGGTTTCCAAAGAATTTATCCGCTTTGCCAGGATGATTCTCTCGGAAGCTGATTCCAATGAAATGGAATAGCGCTTTCATAAGGTATTGTAATGAATAGTATATTTGATTTGCATTGTAACTAAGCTGGAAAGTCATACTATAATAGAAGTTGTAAAAATTTTTAGTGCTTTAGAGGCATGCTGCTTCAAAGCATCTTAGATAAGGTGATCATCATATGGAAGCAAAGAAAGTGAAGGAAACACGTGTTGTTCACACCGACCAGGTGCTCATCAATGATTTAAATAACTATCATACATTGTTTGGCGGCGTCCTGATGAAGAAGATGGATGCTTGTGCGGTTATTTCTGCCCGCAGACATTCCCGTGTAAAAGAATGTGTAACTGCCTCCACCGATAACGTTAATTTTATAGAACCCATTCGTGTAACCGATTCCTTATGTATCGAATCGTTTGTTGCCTATACAGGGACGAAGTCTATGGAAATTTTCTGCAAGGTAATTAAAGAAGATCTAGAAACCGGAGATCGGAAAATTGCTGCTACTGCTTTCTTAACTTTTGTTCCCTTGGATGAAAATAAACGGCCGATGGAAGTGGCACCCGTTATTCCGGAAACAGAAGAAGAGAAATACCTTTACGAAACAGGGAAAGAACGCGAAAGAATCCGCAAGCTGAAAAGACAGCAGAACAAGGAACTTGTCTCCAAACTTACTTTGAATAAACCTTGGGATTTTTAATCAAAAGGAGATTTCAGATGTTATCAGCAGCAAGCTACAGTCAATTAAGGGATGTACAGATTGCTATTGAAGACTTCAACAATAAGAAGCCGTCTGCTTTTCAACAGCTTTTGAATATCATTCATCTGACCCGCCAATTGCAGTTTAAATATCAATACATGGGGTCCCTGCTTATGGATGAAGACCCGGGCAGCAGTAAACCAAATCTCCAAAATGAGTATGTACTGTCTGTTTATAAGCGGGAAATTGATCAGTTAAAAACAGATTCAATCTTCGCTGACTTAAAAAATCTTCTGCAAATGTATAAGGAAGTCAGCTATGCCAATATCAGCAGGCTGGCTATAGGGGAAAGCCCCCATGCGTTGGTCGGGCCTATTTTAATGAGATAAAAGCCATAAAGAAAGCTGATGCCAGGATGTTGTGCTCCCGGCATCAGCTTTTTTTGTTCCTCTATTAAAAATCAAAATTGTCCGGATCCGGGCCAACCCGGATATTCTGGTTCATGCTGTTGATTTTCTCCATCTCTTCCTTCGACAGTTCAAAATCAAAAATGTCCGCATTCTCAGTGATACGGTGTTCTTTGGTTGATTTTGGGATGGTAATGACTCCGTTTTGAAGGTCCCAGCGCAGAATGACTTGTGCTGTGGATTTTCCATGCTTGTCCGCGATTTCCCGCAGGTCAGCATTCTCCAATAATTGCCCCTGCATAAGCGGCGACCAAGCCTCCAGCTGAATTCCATTCTCCTCGCAGTAACTCTTCACTTTCGATTGAGTAAGGCGCGGATGATATTCAACCTGATTGATCATCGGCTTGATTTCAGCATTCCTTACAAGATCCTCAAGGTGGTGGACCTGGAAGTTGCTCACTCCGATGGCCCGGACCTTTCCTTGCTTATAAAGATGCTCAAGAGCACGCCAGGCTTCTTTATATTTGCCTTCAACAGGCCAGTGGATGAGGTAGAGATCCAGATAATCAAGGCCAAGCTTTTTCAGGCTGGTTTCATAGGCAGCAAGGGTGGATTCGTAGCCAAGATCTGAATTCCATACTTTAGAAGTGATGAAGAGATCTTCGCGGGATACGCCGGCTTCTTTCATTCCTTTTCGGATCCCTTCTCCTACTCCTTCTTCATTTGCGTATATGGCAGCTGTATCAATGCTGCGGTAACCATGCTTGATGGCAAAGGAAACAGCATTCACAAGCTCGGGACCTTCTTCTACTTTAAATACCCCAAGGCCAAACCAGGGCATTTGAACTCCATTATATAAAGCTGTTCGATCTTGCAGATTTTTACTCACAATAGGATTCCTCCAATGTTAAAATTCGTTCACCGCTTAGAGATAAAGGCGGCAGATATCATTATGAATGGAATAGAATAAAAAAAGAAGTACGTACTTTAAAGTAATATAGGAACAAAAAAGTATGATAGGCACTTTTTTGTTCCTATTGAAAAAAGAGATCATCTAGTAGATGATCTCCCATTTCTGTCCTTTTTATGAATCCACTAGAGTCACTGCTGCCTAGGCTGATTAGTTTACAAATGACTGAAGCAGTAGTAATTTAATACTCTCCATTATTATTTTTGAAAAGCATTGGAGATAAATAAAGAAACGAACGCTTACCCAAAATAAAAGCAGCTTATTTTAAGATAAAGAGGAGTTTCAGCTATGACAAATCAAAAAACAAATGACTTTAAAGAAATTGTCAGAGGACGCCGTTCTATTAAGAACTATGACCCTTCCGTTAAAATCAGCAGGGAGGAAATGGAGGAAATCCTGGAGCTTGCGGCGACTGCGCCATCTTCTGTCAACATGCAGCCATGGAGATTTCTTGTGATTGAAAGCCCGGAAGGAAAAGCAGCCCTTGCTCCGCTGGCACGTTTCAATCAGAACCAGGTGGAAACTTCAGCAGCCATGATTGCGGTTTTTGGAGATCTTCAAAATTTTGATAAGTTCGAAGACATCTATGGCAAGGCAGTCGAAGAAGGGCATATGCCTCAGGAAGTAAAAGAAAATATCCATAAATCCTTCTCCGGCTATTTCGAGACCATTTCCCGTGAAGATATGGAAGACGTTGTCCTGGTCGATGGAGGGCTTGTATCCATGCAGCTCATGCTGGCCGCACGCGCATATGGCTACGATACAAATCCGATCGGCGGATACGAAAAAGACCAAATCGCAGAAGTGTTTGGCCTGGACAAAGACCGCTTTGTACCGGTCATGCTGATTTCCATCGGAAAAGCCGCAGACACAGGCCATACATCTGTCCGTCTGCCTGTTGACCAGATTGCTCAATGGAAGTAAAGTTCCCGCTGAAATCAACTAGGAGAGAGTAATTAAAACCGGGGTTTAAGTAAAACCCCGGTTTTTTCGTACTTGGAGCAGCCTTCAGAAGCGGAGCAAAGATTTAAATTTTCGGAGCAAAAAAGAGGTGCGGCCGAGCAAAACTAAGAAGTCCTTGAGCAAAAACTGTCTAAGCCGGAGCAAAAAACAGGAAGCTTGGAGCAAAACTGAGAAGTGGAGCAAAAATTCGAAGAACCTGATATAAAAGAGCCAGGTCCGAGCAAAACCAGAGGGTCTCCGAGTGAAAACGAAGATGCCACAGCAAAAATTCCCCAGCCATTGCTGCAGATAACGCTTTAAGAGCAGGACTTTTTGTCTGGTATCGGAACAAGAAACAAACCATAAGGGAACTGACCTGATCATCAAAAAAGGCACTAGATTCATTCTAGTGCCTTTAAGGATTTATTAAGGAAGAATGTTTCCTGCCGCTCTGTAGATGCTGTACCATTCTTCGCGGGTCAGACGGATATCGCCAGCCTTCACGCAGTCCTTTAATCTCTCAATATTCATGGTACCGATCACTGGCTGCATCTGTGCAGGATGGCGCAGAAGCCAGGCGATGGCAATCGTTGTATTGCTCACATCATATTTGCCGGCAATCTCATCAATCTGTTTGTTCAACTCAGGGAATTTATCATTGTTAAGGAAAACACCCTCAAAGAAACCATATTGGAATGGAGACCATGGCTGGACTGTGATATCATTCAGCCTGCAAAAGTCCAGGATACTGCCGTCCCGGTCGATGGCTGAATCATTCTCCATGTTCACATTGATTCCGTTGGAGATCATGTTCGCATTCGTGATGCTCAGCTGAAGCTGATTGGCTACAATCGGCTGCTTTACGTATTTCTGCAGCAGCTGGATCTGCATAGGTTTCTGGTTAGAAACGCCGAAATGCTTTACTTTTCCAGAGGATTCAAGGCGGTCAAAGGCCTCTGCTACTTCTTCAGGCTCCACAAGTGCATCCGGGCGGTGCAGCAGCAGGATATCCAGATAATCTGTTTGAAGACGTTTTAGGATTCCGTCTACAGATTCCAGGATATGATCCTTGGAGAAATCGAACATTCCTTTTCGGATGCCGCATTTTGACTGCAGAATTATTTTTTCGCGGATATCATCATTCATATGGATGGCTTCAGAAAAGATTTCCTCGCAGGTTCCTCCGCCGTAAATGTCAGCGTGATCGAAGAAGTTGGCTCCTTCCTCCAGCGCGGTTTGAACAAAGCGTTCTGCTTCCTGCTTTTCCAGTGAGTCAATCCTCATACAGCCGACAGCTACGACAGGCACCTCAAGTGTGCTGTTTCCCAGTTTCATCGTTTTCATCATTTTTCCTCCATTTTCAATCCTCTAATGAATGAAAGTGTTTTCAATCATATTTATATTTTGACATATCAGGTACGGTTTGTTCAATTAATAGGAACTATCATTAAAGACTGGCAGAGTTATACTCTTCCGGAATGCAGAATCTATAATAAATGGATTCTTCATAGTATAATATGTGCGAGGTGAAATTGTATGGAGGATATTACCCTGAGATCTCTATTGGATGTGATAGGAGACTTATTTTCAGATGAAATTTCAATAGCCGTATCCAATACAAAAGAGTATATATACTATAGGCCGAGCAAACGGGTGGACTTGAAAATTAAACCGGGCGATTCTCTGAAGGAAGGTACACTTGCCCATAAAGCATTGAGCATGAAACAAAGAGTTTCGGAGTTTATCAGCCGGGATATCTTTGGTGTTCCCTACCATGGAATGGCGGTGCCTTTTTTGCACGATGGGAAAGTGGAGGGCTGTGTGACGGCCATTTATCCGGCATTAACCGATGGGAAATCTGTTGTGACAGTGAAAACCAACGATGGTTGGATCCCTCTTCCGTTTTCAGAGGTGGTCTATGTAGAGGCAAAGGAAAAAAAGACGTATATTTATTCAAAGGAAGTTTCAGGGACTCATAAATACTCCTTGCAGGAATTTGAATTTATCCTTCCAAAGGATTTTTTCATTAGGTGCCATCGCGCCTTTATTGTAAATGTTAACCATATAAAAGCCATCTATCCTGATCTTCACTCGACGTTTTTGCTATCAATGGATAATGGAGACAGAGTGCCTGTGAGCCAATCCTATTCCAGTTATTTTCGGAAGCTTCTGGGTTTTTAGTAATTCTGCTGTTTTAGTTCCTTTATTTGCTTTCTTATCCTGTAATAACGTCCCCTATGCCAAAAATCCATTTCCACTGCCGGGAATGGGTAAAATGGTTATAACTATACCAAGGGGAGAGGGATTTTGTTATGGAAAACCGCGTAAAGCGAATCAGAGATCCTCGTCTGCTGGATAAAGTGGTTTCAGCAGAGGAAGCAGCATCATGGATTGAAAGCGGGATGACATTAGGCTTAAGCGGATTCACACGTGCTGGCGATGTGAAAGCGGTCCCATTTGCACTGGTGAACCGGGTAAAGGGAGATGAGTCGTTCAAGGTCAATGTTTATACAGGAGCATCCCTGGGCTCTGATGTCGATAAATTATTTACCGAAGCTGGAATCATCGGGAAAAGACTGCCATTCCAGGCGGACGCGGCTATGCGGAAAGGAATTAATTCTGGGGAGCTTTTATTTGTGGATCAGCATTTATCTCATACTGCAGAGCTGATTCGCGGAGATGTGATGGATATTGATGTGGCTATATTGGAAGCGGTTGCAATAACAGAGGATGGAATGATCATTCCTACGACTTCCATAGGGAATTCTCTCTCCTTTGCCTTAAATGCCAAATCCATCATCATTGAAATGAACACCGCTCAGTCCGAGCAGCTGGAAGGCCTTCATGATTTATATGAACCTGGAAAACAGGGCGAACGACTTCCTATACCGCTGGTAAAACCACAGGACCGGATCGGAGCCATGGGGATTTTGGTTGATGCAGAAAAGGTGAAGGCCATTGTATTTACCCATCAGCTCGACTCGCCGTCCACCATCGTTCCTCCTGATGAAGAAACGGTCATTATAGCAGAACACTTAATTGAATTTTTACGGAATGAAGTAAGGGCAGGGAGGCTTACGGAAAGCCTGGCACCGCTGCAATCTGGAATTGGTTCGGTAGCCAATGCAGTCCTGCATGGACTCCTGGACTCAGAGTTCAGCGGGCTTGAGGTTTATTCAGAAGTTCTGCAGGATGCGGTCTTTGATTTAATGGATGCTGGAAAGGTGAATTTTGCATCCTGCTGCTCCATTACGCTGTCAGAGGAAAAAATGAGGCAGGTTTATGCGGACTTTGAAAAATACCGTGATAAGCTTTTGATGCGTCCTCAGGAAATTTCCAACCATCCTGAGATCATCCGCCGTTTGGGGCTGATCTCTATTAATACAGCGCTTGAACTTGATATTTATGGAAATGTGAATTCCACTCATGTATGCGGCACAAAAATGATGAATGGAATCGGCGGCTCCGGGGATTTTGCAAGAAATGCCAGACTGGCCATATTTGTCACAAAGTCCATTGCAAAAGGCGGGAATATTTCCAGCATCGTGCCTTTTGTTTCCCACGTCGACCATACAGAGCATGATGTGGATGTGATCGTGACAGAACAGGGATATGCAGACCTTCGCGGGCTTGCCCCTAGAGAACGGGTCGAGCTTATCATAGAAAACTGCGCACATCCTATGTACCGGCCGCAGCTGCGGGCGTATTTTGAAGAAGCCCGCCAAAGAGGCGGCCAGACTCCGCATGTATTAGAAAAAGCCTTTTCCTGGCATGTGAACTTTGCCAGCCATGGAACCATGCTTGAAAAAACTGCAGAGACTGTCTAAAAAAATCCAATACAAAAAATGACCTGGGGGATTAATCCTTCGGGTCATTTTTAATTAACGGAGTGTTCCTTCGTTTCAAGCAGCCCCTTGTTCATCGCCCCCGCTTTTCCAAAGCATTTCCTTTAAAGTCTATGGTTTTATAACCAAACGGAATGAAAATTATTCCGATTAAATACTTTACTAATATAATAAAAAGGAATACGATAGAAAAATGTATCTTTAAGTAAAAAAGGGAATTTTGAGACAAAATAACCCTTAAAGAATGATATTACAGGAGCAAGGAAATATGAAAATCATAAAAATTGTTATACAAGTTGCTTTTCTGACTTTGATATATTTAGCTGGCTCCATGATATCGAATTACCTGGACATTCCCATTCCTGGAGGGATTGTGGGCCTGGTAATTCTATTTCTGCTGCTTCAGCTGAAAATCATAAAAGTAGAGTGGATCGAGAAAGGGGCGGACTGGCTCCTGGCAGAGCTTATGCTGTTCTTTATTCCGGCAGCGGTCGGGATTGTGAATTATCAGAAGGCGATAGGATCAAAATGGGTAAGCCTTTTAATTGTCATTGTCCTCAGTTCGCTGACTGTGATGGCCGTCACGGGACTTACGGCACAATATATATCAAAACGTGGAAGGGGTGCTGTCAATGGTTCTTCTGACAAAAATCGTTAGTATCCTGTTCACATACTTAGTTTATAAAATCAGTAAACAATCGTATAGCCGGTGGAATTTATTCTTTTTGACTCCGCTGCTTATCAGTCCCATTGTGCTTATCATATTATTGATTGCGACGCATACCTCCTATGACTCGTATTACAGCGGTTCAAAATGGCTGAGCTTCTTATTGGGACCGGCCACAGTATCCTTTGCACTGCCGATGTACAGGCAGCTTAAATTATTGAAGAAGCATCTATTTGAAATTATAGCGAGCATCACGGCAGGCTCCGCTGCAGCCATCATTTCATCCTTTTTTTATGCACTCTGGCTGCAGCTGGGGCCTTCCCTTACAACCAGCCTGGTTCCTAGATCGATCACAACGCCGGTGGCGATGGATATATCGAAAACCATTGGGGGAGTCCCTACCCTGACAGCGGTTTTTGTCATTATTACCGGTATCACGGGAGCACTGGTCGGCCCCTTATGGATCCGGATGCTGAAAATAGAGAAATCAACAGCAAAAGGTCTGATGCTCGGGATGAGCGCCCATGGTGCGGGTACATCCAAAGCTTTTGAGCTGGGTGAGCTTGAAGGGACATTTGCGAGTATCGCCATGATCGTGGCTGCCCTGATTACCATCATCCTGGCATTCACCATTTTTCCGGTGCTTCAATCCGAGCTTCTAATCTAACGTAAACAAAGGCTGTTGCATGAGCAACAGCCTTTGCTTTATACCTGCTTGAGTAGTACATGATCAAACCAAGCATCCCAGTCCAATTCTTCCGCCAGGTAAATCAGCCTTGATGACTGGGCGAAAATCTCATCCACTCCGCTGCCTCCCACGACAAACGATAGGTTTGGAACTTCTTCATGGCAGCTTTGTATCCAGCCATTCAATGCTTCCTGATGCCTTCGATCCGTTAGAGATATGGCTGCAGCTGCAATCTGCTTTCGTTTAATGAGCTGGATTAATCCGGAATAGGGGGTGTCCGCCCCTAGATAAATAACCTCGATGCCTTTTCTTCTTAAAAATAAACTAAACACCATCAGCCCGATATGATGATGCTCTCCTTCAGGACAAAAAGCCAGGACCCTTGGCAATTGAGGGTTGGTCGGCAGGAGTCTGAAAAAACTGGTGAACCGCTGCATGATGAGTTCGGACGAAAAATGCTCCTGGGCTACTGTAAGTTTCCCGGATTCCCAATCAGAGCCTATCTGAAAGAGAGTGGGAATCATTAGTTTATGAATTACTTCTTCATAATGGTATAAGGAAAACGCCAAATCAATGGCTTTATTGGCATTCTCGGTTTCGAGATCCACAAGATTCCGGTATAGCCTGACACCCAGACTCTGGTATGATGTGTCTGTAAATTCATCTATAGGAACAATTGAAGCATTAGATTCTGGCGTGGCTTTTAACATTCGCACAGCCTCGCTTATTTTTAAATCCTTCGTTTCCATTTCCGACTTTAACCATCGTAAGATTTGGATATCTGCTTCGCTGTACAGGCGATGGCCGCCTTCACTTCTCTGTGGAGTGATGATATGGTATCTGTTTTCCCAGGCCCGTATGGTTACTGTGGGGATACCCACCAATTCTGATACTTTTTTAATGGTGTACATACCTCTCCTCCTTCTACAAATAATTATACATAAATTGTACATGAATTCTAGATATGATATTTTCAAAGGGGAAAATGAGATTGGAAAGAAATTCTTGCTAATTTTGTATAAGTTTTGTATAAATAAATATATAAAGTTATACAAAAAACATACAAAGGAGTCGTGGGAATGAAAACCTTGAATATCGTTGCGCTTATTTTAATCATTATTGGAGGGCTTAATTGGCTCTTAGTAGGACTATTTAAATGGGATCTTGTGGGCGGCATTACAGGAGGAATGGACAGTGTGCTGGCAAGAATTATTTATGTGGTGGTAGGTTTGGCAGCCATTTATAGCTTTACTCTCATTCAGAAGGTTAAGTAGCATACATCGTTTGGCTGTTCTTTTGACTTCTGTTCAGCAAGCTGAAAAAAAGTGCAGCTTAATAAGATATTCAACTCTCATTTTAGTGACCATCAGAAAGGTGTTTCAAATGGACTTAAATAAAAATCGCTTGATGATTTATCTCTCAACCTGTGCAGTCTTCAGCTCCATCATTGTTTATTTTCTTGATCAGGGCAGCCTTATGGTTACCGTTAAAGGGCATGAGGGAATGTTTCATGTGAAACATTTTATTCTCTTTAGTGCCCTGGCCATTCCAGTCGTTCTATTGATTCTCTCCGTCATTCTTTATAAACTTGGACACTATCAGCTTTTAATTCCGTACCTAGTTACCTTCACCCTGGCTTTTACAAGTATTAGCACGGTTATTAGCGGGCAGGGGATGGTAGAATACCATTTTTCTATCTTTATGGTTGTCGCCATGATCGCCTATTATGAAAAGGTTATGCTGATTTTTATTATGACAGGAATTTTTGCATTGGAGCATTTAGTGGGCTTTGTTATTCCATCCTTTACTCCCATTATTTTTGGGGCATCCAGTTATACATTATCCATGCTGTTGATTCATGTAGTATATCTAGTATTTACTTCTGGTGCGACAACATGGCAGATCTTAGCGAAAAAAAGATATACAGAAGTCTTGAAAAAGGAAAATGAAGAAAATCAACTCACCATTGAAAAAATGATGGATCAGCTATCCTATACAAGTCAGGATGTTTTCGACACTGTGAAAAACTTAAAGATGAACTCGGCAGAAACTCAGCAGGAGATTCATCAGATTACCTCATCCATTCAGGAGATGGCTTCGGGGGCAGACTCGCAGCTCACCATGGCTTATGACAGTGAAGCTTTGATGAAGAATATGGCTGAAGGGGTACAGCAGATTGCCAAAAGCTCCTCTGTAATAGTAGAGGCGTCTGGTCAGACCTTTGATAGAACAAGTGAAGGGAAGGAGGCCCTTCAAAGTACGGCAATTCAGATTAGCACGATTTTTGATGCTTTCAAAAGCTTATCCAGCATTATTATGAATTTAGGAAAGCGATCACAGGAGATTAATGAAATCATACAGGTTATTTCCGACATATCAAACCAAACGGATTTATTGGCCTTGAATGCCGCGATTGAAGCTGCAAGGGCAGGGGAATATGGCAGGGGCTTTTCAGTGGTGGCAGATGAAGTCAGGAAACTCGCAGTAAAATCGAATCAATCGGTAGAAAGAGTGGCTGGGATAATTAGAGAGATTCAGACTGAAACCAATCTGGCCCTGTCAGACATGAAAACAGGAGAAAAAGAAGTAGAAAAGGGAATTGTGCTTATCAGCCAGACAGAACATGTTTTTGAAAGGATTCAGGAATCTACAAACAAAGTATATGAGCAGATCAAAGAAGCAGCTGCAGTATCCGATAACCTTGCATTAGACTCTGGCCTGGTAGTTTTGTCCATGCAGAAGATGACCGAGGTGGCTAGGATATCCGCTGAAAGCAGTGAAAGTATCTCCCGGGCCTCTGAAAAACAAATGGAGTCTATAGAGGGTATTGATCGTATTTCAGCTGATCTAAGCGGATTAGCGGCTTCGCTGAACTCCTTGACCAGCGCTCTTAGAACATAATACTTGATGGAATGGACTGAACGTTTTCTGTTGGCAGCAGGCGTTCAGTTTTTTTATGACTGGAGGGCTTTAACCCCCATCAAAATGGAAATAAGGAGTATAATAACAGAATCACATGACAACAGGAGTAGAGAGAAGTGGACAAACAAAATAGCAAATACAGATGGATTGTTTTTATCTCGGTATTACTTGCGTATTTATTGATTGTCAGCCAGAGAACGGCACCGGGATTAATTTCTGATCAACTAATGAAGGACTTTAGCGTTTCAGCATCTGTTATAGGACTTCTGACAAGCATTCAGTTTTTAGCCTATTCGAGTCTTCAGGTACCGATTGGAATCCTGTCAGACCGTTTTGGCCCAAATTTTTTTCTAATTACCGGAACCTTACTTAACGGCTTAGGGACGGTTATGTACAGTCTTGCTGGAAATGAATACATCCTGCTGCTGGCAAGGCTGCTGGTAGGCATAGGAGATGCAACCATCTGGGTAAATCTAGTGTTGATACTAAGCCAATGGTTTAAAGTGAAGGAATTTGTCAGCCTGCTTGGTATGGCAGGCATGACGGGGAGCCTGGGGTTCCTGCTGGCAACGGTCCCTTTTTCAGCATGGATTGCCTTTTCAGGCTGGAGGCTGCCGTTTTTATCAGTCGGAGTCCTTTTATGCCTTTGTGCGGTTCTCTTATATTTTGTACTGGTTTATAAGCCCGGAAAATGGGAGAAAGCAAAGCCAAAGGCGCCTTCTAAAGCTGCCAGGGAAAAGACCTCCGTCATTCTAAAACGTATTTTTACCAGCCGGCAGGCATGGGCGGCTTTTTTCTGCCATTTTGGAGCTGTAGGCACGTATGTAGGTTTCATAGGTTCCTGGGCGGTCCCGTATGGAATGCATGTATATGAAATGTCTCGTTCAGGTGCGAGCCAGCTGATTATGCTCGGACTGTTCGGTGCCATAGTTGGAGCGCCGTTAACAAGCTGGATCTCAAGCAGGATGGATTCATTGAAGAAGCCTTACGTTACCGTTCATATCTTGATTTTCTTAAGCTGGACAGCCTTTTTCCTCTGGAATGGGAAGCCGCCGTTTTTCATGATGGTCATCCTATTCTTGATCATTGGTTATGGAAATGGAGCAAGCGCCCTGACGTTTGCGGTCGTCCGTAAATCATTTGACATTAAAGAGGTCGGAGTTGTTTCCGGATTTGCGAATACAGGCGGGTTTTTAAGTGCAGTCCTGCTGCCGGCCATTTTCGGCAAGGTCCTGGATCATTTTCATTCAGCTCCGAGCAGTACCGGATATCATTATGGGTTCATCATTTCATTAAGCTTTGCCCTTCTCGGGCTGATAGGGGGAATCCTTATCAAGGAGAAGCGGAAGGAACGAGAGAAGACGGGTGTGCCTGCTTGATAAAGTAGTTGTAAAATGGGGCTGCCTGAGTTCCGTTCCAGGCGCTTCACTTAGGGCAGGTTTTAATCAGCTGCCATAGGTCATGAAGCTTTCAGGGCTCAAAGACAATCACAGCTCAATTTTTGTTGGAAAGGCTGCAGGCATTGCAAAGTAGTATAGAATTGAAAAAAAAGGAGCTGGCAGCAGCTCCTTTTTATTGTAAAAAGTTATTGGGATTTTGTTTGCTGCGGTCAATGGAGTGTTCTGTATAGACCTGCTGAGAATTAGAGGCATTCTTGATTCCTTCGTTTGGATTAAAGGGGCGGTTTCTTTTCTTGGAAATATAAGATGCGATAACGGTAAAAAGAATAGCACCTGCTATCATACAAAGAATAACCAATCTCAAAAACATGACATCACTCCTTTATTCTATTTTACCATTTATTTCAAAATATTTTGTTTTTCAAGCAAAATAAAAAGGGCCCGGTATGGGACCCTCTTCATTTCATCTTAGCGCTGTTCTTTACGGGCCACGCCTGTTTTGTGGGCTGCCTCTACGACTGCATTGCGGACAAATTTAACCACTTTGTCGTTAAATACACTCGGGATGATGTAGGATTCGCTTAATTCTTCATCGGATACAACAGAAGCGATGGCTTTTGCTGCTGCGACCTTCATCTCTTCATTGATCTCGCTTGCACGGCAGTCAAGTGCGCCGCGGAAGATACCAGGGAAGCAGAGAACATTGTTAATCTGGTTCGGATAATCTGATCTTCCGGTAGCCATGACCCTTACATATCCTTCTGCTTCTTCAGGATCAATTTCAGGATGCGGATTGGCCATGGCAAACACGATCGGATCCTTCGCCATAGTCTTGATATCCTCGACTGTCAGGATTCCCGGAGCAGAGACCCCGATAAATACATCGGCCCCTTGAATGACCTCGGATAAGGATCCTTTTAGGTTTTCTGGATTGGTCATTTCGGCATAAGCATTCCAATGGTGATTATCATATGCTATATCGCGGTGGATGGCACCTTCTCTGTCGACTCCGATGATGTTCCTGACTCCAGCAGAGAGAAGGATCTTTGTGCAGGCAATGCCGGCTGCTCCAATGCCTGTGAAAACCACTTTAATGTCTTCTATTTTCTTCTCAGTAATGCGCAAAGCATTCAAGAGTCCGGCCAGCATGACAACCGCTGTTCCATGCTGATCATCATGGAATACAGGGATATCAAGCTCTTTCTTCAGGCGTTCTTCAATCTCAAAGCAGCGGGGAGCTGAAATATCTTCAAGGTTGATGCCGCCGAATGCCGGAGCAATGGCTTTAATGGTGCGGATGATTTCTTCAGTATCCTCTGTATCAAGGCAGATAGGGAAGGAGTCCACATTGGCCAGCTGCTTGAACAGCATGGATTTACCTTCCATTACCGGCATTGCGGCCTTTGGACCAATATTCCCGAGGCCGAGCACAGCCGTTCCATCTGATATGACAGCGACGGTGTTTCTTTTAATGGTTAAGGAATAGGCTTTTTCAGGATCTTCCGAAATCGCTGTACAAACATTTGCTACACCAGGGGTATAAACGCGTGCCAAATCTTCCCGGTTCTTGATCCCGGTTTTTAATGCTGTTTCAATTTTTCCGCCAAGATGCATAAGGAACGTACGGTCTGAAATTTGCATGACTTTGACGCCCTTAAGCTTGGAGATGGTTTCCCCGAGCAGCTGGCTGTGCTTCAAGCCATGGACATTGACCGTGATATCCCTGATTGTATGGGTCTTATTCGAAGAAATAACGTCGACTCCGATAATATCGCCGCCTGCGCTAGAGATGCTGCTTGCGATTTCTGCAAATGAAAAAACATCCACATCTAATTGTAAACGCATGATGATATGTGTGCTGGTGCCTGTACCAATAGCCAAAATAACCGCTCCCTTATAATTATGTATTTTTGTATGCTTTCCAAATCATTCATCTTTTTATGATGGGTCTTGCCCTGGGATAGGGGATTGTCAGGATAAAGGTTGTCCCATTGCCTGGTTCGCTTAGGACTTCAGCATGACCCTGAAGCTCATTAAGCGTGCTTTTTACGAGATGCAGCCCGATTCCGCGGTTTATCCCCTTTGTGGAGAATCCCTTTTCAAAGATCCGGTGGATGGTATCCTGATCCATCCCGGGACCATTATCTGTAATCTCAAAATAAAGATGGTGTTCGTCATATTCAATGTGGACCGAGAGCTGCCTGTTTTCTTGTCCTGCCATGGATTCCAGGGCATTATCGATCAGATTGCCGAGAATGGTGACATATTCATGGGAAGCATCAGATGCTTCCTCAGGAAAAACCCCATTCAGCGTAAACGACATGTCAGTTCCCGATTCCCGGGCATAGCTCATTTTTCCGAGGATAAACCCGGCTAGAGCGGGATCCTTGATTTTACCTGAAATATAGCCGGTCTCAGAGTCAAGGCTCGTAGAAACCTGGCTGATGTACTGTGCGAGCTTTTCATATTGGCCAAGCTGTACCAATCCCAGGATGACATGCAGCTTATTCATGAACTCATGGGTTCGTGCCCGCAAAGCTTCCGCATAAAGCTTCACCCCGGTCAGCTCCTCCGCAAGCCTGTGTATCTCTGACCTGGTGCGAAAGGTGGCAATTGCTCCGGCCGCTTCTCCGCCTACAAAGACAGGCAGCTGATTTACAAGGAGGGTAACTCCCGATAAGTGGATTTCTTCATCAATTCTTGGAATTCCCGATTCAAGCACACTTTTTAGCTGCAGCTGGGGAAAATAGTCATCCGCCAGGCAGCCGATGAGATGATCCCTGAAGCCTGCTTCCCCGAACAGCCTCATAGCCTCATTATTGATCAGGGTAATGCGGGCCTCCTGGTCGATGGCAAGAATACCTTCTTTAGTGGATTGCAGCATGGCGCTTCGCTCTTCAAGCAGTTTGCCGATTTCAATTGGCTCGAGACCAAAGGTGCTTTTCTTAATCTTCCTTGCCAGGAAAACGGCTCCCGCTACTCCGGCTCCAATGCCGATCAGGACCGAAACATAAATCGCTTTCTTGCTGGATCGGATGTCCTGATTTACTTTCTCCAGGGATATCCCCACAGCAACGGCCCCGATCTGCCTGCCTTCTTTGGAATAGACCGGAGTGAAGGCACGCAGAGAATATCCAAGTGTCCCCTTTGCTGTAGATACATGCTCCCTGCCATGAAGAACAGGGCCCTCATCGCCTCCGACAAAGCGGCGGCCGATATTCTCCGCATCTGGGTGGGATAATCGGATTCCCTTCATATCCATTACAACAATGAATTCCACATTGGACAATCTGGCCATTTCATTGGTGTAGGAGGGAAGGGTGTTTGAATCACCCGGTCTTTGAAGCGCTTCCACAACAGGAGGGGAATGGGCTGTCACTCTTGCAATATCCATGGCTTTTTCTTGTAAGTTGTGTTTTGCAGTGCTGCCCACTTTTTCACTGATAAGCAGGTCTGTAGCGATAAGGGAAATGGCCACCACACTGCAGACTAATAATATAATCCTTGTTTGAAGCCGTAATCGAAACCTTTTCCGGTGCACAGGATTCTCCTCTTTCGGCAGGGAATTACAGCCTGTACTTATTCATTGGACGGCCGACAGAGCCATATTGCACTTCCATTATAACATCGCCCTTTTTTTCAAGATACTCCAAGTACCTCCGGACAGTAACCCGTGCAAGTCCTGTCCCTGCGGCCGCTTCTTCTGAAGACAGCGGCTCGCTCTGCTGTTCGAGGAACTGCAGGACCTGCTTTAATGTGTGGTCATTAAGCCCTTTAGGCAGGAGGTCATTCTGCTGTGGTGATTCTCTATGAACCTTTGTGATGGCATCAATCTCTGTCTGCTCCAAAAGCTTATTCTCATTCAGCTTGTTAAAGGTAAAGCGGAAATGCTCCATCGCAGCCTGGAACCGTTCATAGGTAAAAGGTTTAATGATATAGTCGGATACTCCGCTGCGGAGAATCTCCTGGATATGCCCGGGCTCCCGGTTCGCCGTCAAAAGAATAACATCCAGAGGGTAATCCTGGCTTCTGATTTTCTTTAATAGGGAAAGCCCATTTGTATCTGGAAGAAAATAATCCAAAAGAACAAGATTAGGAGATTGTTCTTTAATCAACGCCAGCCCTTCATTCCCGCTGTAGGCCTTTCCTGCCAATTTGAATCCATGGAGCTTTGAGAGGAACCCTGCGTTAATTTCCATGACCATTGGATCATCCTCAATAATCAGTACAGTGATGGGCACATCATTTCCTCCTAATCATCTCTTTCTGACATTATAGCATTTGTTATTTTATATCCAAAAGAAAGAGCCACGGAATACGCGGCTGTTAAGAGTTTTGTTCGATGATCGGCGAAGGCCTGCGGACGGATGCTTTTAGGCTTAGGTTATCATCAAACTCATTTTCCATCTTGGAAACTACGACGGTGGCAACACCGTTTCCAATAAGGTTCGTCAGCGCACGGGCAGTGGACATAAATCGGTCAACCCCCAATAGAAGGGCAATTCCTTCCACTGGAACACTAGGGAAGGCAGCAAGCGTTGCCGCAAGTGTCACAAATCCTGAGCCTGTGACTCCAGCAGCTCCTTTTGATGTCAGCATCAACACACCCAGAAGCGTTACTTCCTGACCAACACTCAAGTCGACTCCAAAAGCCTGGGCAATGAAGAGTGCTGCCATGGAAAGGTAAATGGAGGTTCCGTCAAGATTGAATGAATATCCGGTCGGAATAACCAGACCGACCACAGATTTGGAGCAGCCGTATTGTTCGAGTTTCTCTACCATCCTTGGAAGAGCCGATTCGGAAGAGGAAGTGCCAAGTACCAGGAGGATTTCCTCTTTGATATAAGCAATGAATTGAAAAATATTAAACTTGTAAAATTTCGCAATCCCGCCAAGTATAACGGCAATGAATACAGCCATGGCCAACACCGTTAGACCGAATAACTTTCCGAGTGATACAAGAGATCCAATCCCAAATTCACCAATGGTATAAGCGATGGCTCCAAAAGCCGCCACCGGCGAGTAATACATGATGATATTTACGATTCTAAAGAAAATCTCACTCAATTTTTCAAAGAAACCGATAACCGACTTTCCTCTATCTCCAAGGCCGGATAGGGCGATACCGAATAGAACGGCTAAAAAGAGAATAGGGAGCAGCTCTCCGCCGGCTAAAGCACCAAGGAAGTTATCCGGGATGATGCCCATGATAAAGTCCATGAATCCATGATGTCCTTCGGCAGCCTGTTTGGTAAATTGAGTTACATCACCCTTTGCACTGTGAGCATTCACTCCTGCTCCAGGCTTGAACACAGTGGCGAAAAGGATGCCAATCGCAAGAGCAAATGTAGAAACGATTTCAAAATAAAGAACAGCTTTTCCGCCGATCCTGCCGACCTTCTTCAAGTCGCCCATGCCCGCAATCCCAACCGTGATGGTGAGGAAGATGATCGGAGCTATGACCATTTTGATCATTTTAACAAAAATATCAGAAAGGATCTTAAGCTGGGAGCCGGCGGACGGAAATGAAGCACCAAAAATAATCCCGATAATTATCGCAATGACAACCCATGTCGTCAGGCTCTTAAAATTAATTTTCATAAGTATTCCTCCTTTTAATAATTGTAAGCACTTTCAATCTGAGATTAAGGGCAAGTATACAAGCCTCAGAATAGTCTGACAATATTTCGGTTATATCGTTCTTTTTGGTTATTTTGGTCTTGAGAAAAACAGGAAAGAAAGCAGCAAAAAAGGATACCGCTGTTCCGGTATCCTTGTGGATAAAATCATCCTTACCATAAAACAAAAGGAGCCGTGCATCCCTTCGGCTTCTTAATTTTCGCTGTTCCAACCTAAATGGACAATTTAGAGAACTGGTGCTGCTTCCTTCTGTTTTGGAAAGCGCCAGGCGTAGTCAAATTCCAGAACGATTTCTCCTTGAATGGAAATAAAGCCGACCAGGCCATATTCGAGAGTCAGGAATTGGTTTTTTTTCAATGGCCGTCCCGGTTATTTCTTTATTCATAACCGTGTCTTTGATAAGTAAGGATTCTTCTTCTATGCGTACCTCATAAGAATCGACTCCGTCACTGTATCTTCCATCAAATTCTGTCCTATCTGCAGGAATGGCTGAATAGGTCTGAACAAACTCAGGACAAGCCTTGCTGTTAACGACAATGCACTTTTCTGCTTCCTCTGCAGCAGGGGTTGGAAATCCTATAGTAAAAGTGGTATTTCCTTTTTCATCTTTTGCTGTATAAGTATCTCCATGAAGAGGCTGTAAATCAAACTGGCTGTCTCGATGGATCATGGATAGAATCCCTCCATCCCTCACAAGATGGATGAATCCATAATAGCTGTGTAAATAGGTACCTTCATAAGATGTTAAATCCCTTAACGGCAACTGCCGCACCGGGTATACCGCTTGTTTCCATTGCGTTTTGAACAATACGATGAACCGTTTCGATTGATGCTGACATAAAATAGACCCCTTTATACATACTTAACTTTTATATATTCCATGAATCAGCGATATTTTCCTGCCATCTAATGGGGGTGGGAGAGGAAAATATACGGCACATGAATGATTTTGAAAATAAAGCTCAAGCTAAATAAAAAAGCGGAAGCAGTACATTTATTTACTGCTATGCGAAACTTTTAGCTGGAGGAAGGAACTATGCCCGAATCACCTCAAATTACCTCATCTGAGATCGGCACACTGTGGATGACTTATCAGCAGAAAACCATGATTCTAAGGATGATGGAATACTTTATCAGTAAAGCGGATGACGAGGAAGCCAAGAAAATTATGACGGATCTTTCCTCCGCCATCCATCCATATGTTCAAAAGATCGAGGACATCTTTAAACAGGAAGGGGTGCCTTTGCCGGTAGGATTTGTTTCGGATGATGTACATACCAATGCACCAAAGCTGTATGACAATGGCTTTGATATTATGTTTGTACGGATGATTAAAGCAATCAGCATGGCCATGCATACCTTGAACTTAACCATGTCTTACAGGAAAGACATCATGCAATTTTTTATAGATCTTACGTCGATTACGCAAAAGTACTATATAATTTGTACAAGTTACCTCCTTCGCAAGGGGCTTATTCCAAGGTCTCCCTATGTTTCGGTGGAGAAATCCGTGGAGTTTGCACAGGATTCGAATTACCTGGGAGGTTTTAATCCTTTGAGCGGCAAGAGGTCCTTGAGCACAGTTGAAGTGGCCCACCTCTATCATGCGGTAGAATCAAATGTGGCTGGGATGCAGCTGATTTATGGATTTGCACAATGCTCAAAGCATGAAGATGTCCAAAAGTATTTCATAAAAGGCGGGGAGCTTGCTAAAAGCCTTATTAAAGAAATGAGCGAGGTCTTCCTGAAAAATGATATTCAGGTACCTTCTACGGCAGGAGGCAACCTGACAAATTCAAAAATCGCTCCATTTTCAGAAAAAATCATGCTTTATTGTGTCAGCCTCTTCTGCAGCTTCTCCCTTGGAGGCAACTCGGTCGGAACATCCTTCAGCCTTCGGAATGACCTTCCAGCTAAACTAGGGATCTTTATGAAGGACATATTTGAATATGCCCACGAGGGTGCAAAAATCATGATCAAGCATGGCTTGCTGGAGGAGCCTCCACAGACGGTGAAAAGGGATTAAGGATATGTGCTTTATACCAAAAATGAATGGGCCTCTCCAGAAAATCGAGTAAACCGATTTGTGTGACATAAGTGTCTTATCCTATATGAGCTGTTTACCCGGAATTTTCCCTTCTACATTACTAGACTGGGTTGGTATAACAGCTCCTCCAATCAATAAAAACAAGGTGGAGAATATTTATTGTTATTCTTCATCTTTTTCTTTTCGGGACTCATTGGACAGTCCCTTTTTTGTTTGGGCAGACCATAACCGCAAGATTATGGACGCCATGAAGAAACACTTCTTGTTAAAATAGAGTCAGATTACTGAACTTTGACAAGAAAGGAGAACGTTATGTCAGAGATAAATCTTTCATTTGAAGAGAAGTGGCAAAAGATTCTTGCTTGCGATGAGATGTACGACGGGCTTTTTTATACAGCAGTAAAAACAACCAGGATCTACTGCCGTCCAAGCTGCAAATCCAGGAAACCAAAGAAAGTCAATGTAGAGTTTTATAATGAGATAAAGGAAGCAGAGGCAGCGGGCTACCGGCCTTGTAAAAGGTGCCAGCCGGAGCTCGAGCTATCTCCCCAGGATGAAATGGTCCGGAAGGCCATTTCTTATATGGCAGGGCATTACCAGAAGAGGATCACATTACAGGATATCGCGGAGCATACAGGAATGAGCACCTATTATTTTGAGCGGCTGTTCAAACAGAAAACGCTGGAAACTCCTCGTTCCTATCTAGAAAGGTTCAGGATCGATAAGGCAAAAGGACTTTTGAGAAGCACGGAAAAAAGCAATCTTGAAATCTGTTATGAAGCAGGCTTTCAAAGTCCATCCAATTTTTATAAAGTGTTCCGCCGTTTTAATGATTGTTCTCCAACCCAATTCCGGAGCGTAAAAACGGAATGATTGGCGGGCGCGATTTTGGGGCATACGTGGAAATTGATCCGCCAAACGAGTTTAATGCAGAGGAATGCCTGGTCTTTCTCCGGCGTTCAGATCTGGAATCCACTCATCACGTAATAGGCAGCGAAATTTATAAAGGGATAAAGCTTTCGGGCGAGAAGCTTGCGCTTAAAATTCGATTAGAAGACAACCGGATCAGAATCGGCTTTTTGCCTGATCCTCCTTCTGCTGAATGGAGAAGAAAGGCCGCTCTCTTCGTCCGGGAATGGCTTGACTTGGACCGGGATTTATCTGTCTTTTATGAAGCAGCCTCAAAGGATTCATTACTGGAGCGGATCGTTCCAAGGTATTATGGTCTAAGACTCATCGGGATCCCAGACTTGTTCGAGGCATTAACATGGGCTGTGATCGGCCAGCAGATCAATCTCAAATTTGCATATACACTGAAAAAACGCTTTGTAGAGTTCTTTGGTGAATCTATAGAAACAGAAGAAGGAAGTTTCCGGCTGTTTCCGGAGCCCGGAAGGATTGAAGCTTTACAGCCAGAGGAGTTAAGGCCGCTGCAGTTTACCTGGCGGAAGGCTGAATACGTGATAGGAATCGCCAAAGCTGTCGTGGAGAGAAAAATAAGCAAGCACGGCTTACAGGCACTTCCTCAAGAGAAGGCAAGAGCACAATTGCTGGAGCTTAAGGGAGTAGGAGCCTGGACAGCCGATTACACAGCGATGAAATGCCTGAGGGATACAACGGCATTTCCAGCAGCAGATGCCGGTCTGCATCAGGCCTTAAAAAGGGAGCTTGAGATGGACCGCAAACCAAAACCGGAGGAATTGCAGCAGCTGCAGCAGGAATGGGCTCCGTTTCAGGCTTATGCAGTATTTTATTTATGGAGGTCACTGTTATGAATGATGTATTTAAGGCATATTACCATTCTCCAATAGGAATTCTTGAAATTATAGGAACGAGCTCGGCCATCCATTCCATTTTATTTACGGAACGTGAAGTGGCAGAGCAAGGCCTGAACGAAGGCCAGCCTGACGTAATGAAGGAGTGCCATGTTCAGCTTCATGAATATTTTATGGGAATCCGCCATGAATTTTCATTTCCCTATGTGCTGGAAGGCACTCCCTTCCAGCAGTCTGTCTGGAAAGCACTAAACCGCGTGAAGTTTGCTCAAACCTCCACATATAAGGAGTTGGCAGCAGCCATTGATAACGGTAAAGCAATCAGGGCGGTGGGGACGGCCAATGGACGAAATAGGCTCAGCATCGTGATTCCCTGCCACCGGATTATCGGATCCAACGGCCAGTTAACAGGATATGCCGGAGGACTTTGGCGGAAAAAGTGGCTGCTTCAGCATGAGCAGGCAAATAAATTAGAAAGAGAGTAGTCTTAGCAGGTATGCGATTAAGCCAATTCCCCGAAGAAGAGCCATCCGGATTTGACTGCGAAATAACTGTGGAGCAGCCCGATCAATAAGGGGATGCCAAATGTATAGGCTTCTTTTATCCAGATGCCTCCCAGAAGGCCGCTCCATGTAAAGCCAAGCTTGCGGAGAATGGTGTAGCTTGGTTTTTCCTCCTCGCTTTCATCCATCTGCTTGAAGTAGAGGATGCACCCTGATGTGACCAGGAAGGTCAGACCCAGAAATCCCATAACCATAGTGAGCCCCATAACATGTTTTTGACGGCTTACCTCATCCAGCCGCGAAGCGCTGTATGAGTCAAAATGTATGGTTTGGAAGACTGTATTGGCTTTCTTCAGTTTTTCTTCATCCCTTAATGGTGATTCCTATATAAGTGGAGCTCCTATTTTTATCGCATGTGAGGGAAAGAAAGGTTGTGGACAGACTTTGCCTTTTCAGAGGCCGTTTGGTAAATATTATATTGACAGGGAATTCCCAGTATGATATTTAATTATTGATTAGCACTCTTTTGGAGCGAGTGCTAAAACGTAGACTCAATACATATGAGAGGAGAAATAGACATGGAAAAGACTCAATTTAAAGCTGAATCCAAACGTTTATTGGAAATGATGATTAATTCTATTTACTCCCAGCGAGAGATTTTTTTGCGTGAGCTGATCTCAAACAGCAGTGACGCCATCGATAAGCTGTATTATAAAGCTCTAACCGATGAATCCCTGAATTTTGATAAAGACAGCTACTACATAAAGGTGGAAGCAGACAAAGAAAACAGGATCCTTAAAATTACGGATACTGGGATCGGCATGACAAAGGAAGAGCTCGAGAGTAACCTGGGAACCATCGCGAAAAGCGGATCTCTTGCCTTTAAAAAGGAAAACGAAACAAGCGATGGCCATGAAATCATCGGCCAGTTCGGTGTTGGTTTCTATTCTGCCTTTATGGTCGCTGATTCGGTAATGGTGATTTCAAAAGCCCTTGGAAGCGATACAGCTTATAAGTGGGAATCCACAGGTGCTGAGGGGTATACGATTGTTCCTGCTGAAAAGGACGCAGCCGGTACAGAAATCTTCCTGCACATCAAGGAGAACACAGAAGAAGATCAATATGATGAATATTTGGAGGAGTACCGTCTCCAATCCATTATTAAGAAATATTCGGATTTCATCCGCTATCCTATCAAAATGGCTGTCACAGAAAGAAAGCTGAAGGAAGGCGCCGAAAACGAATATGAGGAACATGTGGAGGAAAAAGTCATTAACAGCATGGTCCCGATCTGGAGAAAGAATAAGAGCGAGTTGACCGATGAGGATTACAATCAATTCTATTCAGAGAAGCACTATGGCTTTGATCAGCCTCTAAAGCATATCCATATCTCAGTTGACGGTGCGATCCGCTACAACGCGATCTTGTTTATTCCTGAAAATATTCCTTTTGATTATTACAGTGCGGAATATGAGAAAGGACTCGAGCTGTATTCCAATGGTGTTTTAATCATGAATAAATGTGCGGATCTACTTCCTGACTATTTCAGCTTTGTTAAAGGGATGGTCGATTCCGATGATTTATCCTTGAATATTTCGCGGGAAATGCTGCAGCATGACCGCCAGTTAAAGCTGATCGCCAAAAACATCAGCAAAAAGATTAAGAGCGAGCTTCAAAGCTTATTGAAAAATGATAGAGAGAGCTATGAGAAGTTCTATAAAGCCTTCGGCAGACAGCTGAAATACGGCGTATACAGTGACTATGGAGCAAATAAAGAATCGCTTCAGGACTTATTGCTGTTTTATTCTTCAAAAGAAGAAAAGTTGGTTTCACTCGACGAATATACAGCCAGAATGCCTGAAGATCAGAAATATATTTACTACGCTTCTGGTGAATCGTATGAACGAATCGGCAAGCTGCCGCAGACCGAGATGGTTTCCGAAAAAGGATATGAAATCTTATACTTCACCGAAGACATTGATGAGTTTGCCATCAATATGCTGATGACCTATAAGGACAAGGAATTTAAATCCGTATCAAGCGGTGACCTGGGCTTTGAGGAAGAGGCGCAGAACACAGCCGAAGAAGAAAAAGAAAACAAAGAGCTGTTTGATTACATGAAAAATGCCTTATCCGGACGGGTAAAGGATGTCAGAGTGTCCAAACGCCTAAAATCACACCCTGTATGTCTTTCAACGGACGGACAGGTGACGATTGAGATGGAAAAGATCTTAAAGGCCATGCCGAACAGCCAGGGAGTCCAGGCGGAAAAAATCCTGGAAATCAACACGAACCATGAAGTGTTTCAATCACTGAAGAATGCGTTTGAAACCGACAAAGAAAAAGTCAGCTTGTACACAAATCTCTTATTCAATCAGGCGCTGTTAATTGAAGGCCTGCCAATCAGCGACCCGGTTGAATTTACAAATGATATCTGTAAGGTAATGATCTGACCGCAGGCTATTGCCGCATAAACAGCATGGAGCTTGTTCCATGCTGTTTTATTTTTTGAAAATCCTTGCTTTAAAGAAGGATAGAAATGTATCCCAAGTTATAAACATATCTTTTAAACTTGCTAATCCCGGGTATAACACTATCAGCGAAGAAGTAATTAAGTAACTATTATACAGGGAGGAACAAGTATGCAATGGAAGGGAAGAAGAGCAAGTTCCAATGTGGAGGATAGAAGAGGGATGGGGGGCAAAACACTGGTTGGAGGCGGCATTGGAGGAATTATCATTGTCCTTATTGTTACCTTGCTTGGAGGCGATCCAGGCGATCTGCTGAACAGCCTGAATTCCGGAACCTCGGACCAGCAGTCCTCCGCCCCGTATGAAGAAACGGCAAAGGAAAAGGAAATGAAGCAGTTTGTCTCGGTCGTTCTTGCCGATACCGAGGATGTTTGGTCTGATGTATTTAAAGAAAAAGGGATGACCTATGAAAATCCCAAGCTTGTATTATATACAAACAGCGTCCAGTCAGCCTGCGGAACAGCGGGTTCCGCTGTCGGCCCATTTTACTGTCCGGGAGATCACAAGCTCTATATCGATCTAAGTTTCTATGATGAACTTCAGCAAAAATTCCAGGCACCCGGGGATTTTGCCATGGCCTATGTCATTGCACATGAAGTCGGTCACCATGTGCAGACACTGCTGGGAACAATGGACAAGGTGGCTCCGCTCAGGCAGAAGCTAAGCGAGGAAGAATATAATAAATATCAAGTAAGGCTTGAGCTGCAGGCCGACTATCTAGCAGGCGTCTGGGCCAATCATGTGCAGGGGGAGAACCTTCTGGAAAAAGGAGACCTTGAGGAAGCCCTGAACGCAGCAACAGCAGTAGGGGACGATACTCTGCAAAAGAAAGCACAGGGGTACGCAGTTCCGGAAACCTTTACCCACGGAACTTCAGAACAGAGGAAGCGCTGGTTTTATAAAGGATTTGAAAACGGTACGATCGAGGGTGGAGACACGTTCAACGCGAAAAATCTTTAATCGAATGACAGGAAACCGTCCGTTCAGCTGGAACGGACGGCTTTTTGTGTGAGAAGGTATCTAATGGTCGCTTTACAGTTTTTTGAGGCAGTGGGGCTTCAACGGGGTCATAGCAGGTATGAAAGACAGAATAGCAGCCTGGCCAAAAAGAATTGTCCTTCATCAAGGGTATGAAAGACAAAAACAGGAGCCAGTCCGAGGAGAAGTGTCCTTCATCAGGGGTATGAAAGACAAAACAGGGGCCAGTCCGAGGAGAAGTGTCCTTCACCAGCGGTATGAAAGCCAAAACAGGGGCCAGTCCGAGAAGAAGTGTCCTTCATCAGCAGTATGAAAGCCAAAATAGGATCCAGACCAAGGAGAACTGTCCTTCATCACCGATATGGCAGACAAAAAAGCTGCCCAATCAAGAAGATTCGTCCATCACCGATTTTTCTGCCCAGGACCACTCCAGCTTAATGTATGATAAAGAAAAATGGGGATTTTCTGGGGGATGAAATCATGCTTATACCTGATGAATTTAAGAGGAAAATTACGGCCTGCTTTGGCTGTGAAGGGGAATCGTGGCTGGAAAAACTGCCAGGGCGGGTGGAAACACAGCTGGGGGATTGGGAGCTGACTCTGGCAGGGACGGTGCACAACCTCTCTTACAATTATGTAGTCAAAACCAGGGATAAGAAAGGGACAGAAGTGATTGTAAAAATGGGGCTTCCGGGTTTTGATTTTGATAATGAAGCCAGGACTCTTAGAGAATATAACGGAAAGGGATGCGCGAAGCTATTAAAAATGGATTCCGGACGAGGAGCCATGCTTTTGGAGCAGCTTAAACCAGGGCATATGCTGTGTGAAGAAAAAGACGAGGACACAGCTGTCAAAATCTATGCCAAGGTATGGAAGGAGCTGCGCCGTCCTGTACCATCAGGCGGAATTTTCCCAGTTATTTCGGACTGGGAAAAGGGACTGGAGCACTTTAAAAATAGTTCGGCAGGCCAGAAGGGGCTGATTCCGCTTGAATCGATTGAGCTGGCCGCCGCCTGCTTTCGGGAGGTGAATGAGACCTCCGCCGGCCCGGGATTGCTTCATGGCGATCTTCATCACGAAAATATCCTGTTTTCTGAAGACAGAGGGTGGACGGCGATTGATCCAAAAGGATTGTCAGGCGATCCTTACTTTGATGTAACCTCTTTTCTCATAAATCATCTCCACAATAAGGAGAATCCTAAAGAATTATTAAAAAGGAGAGTGGATCTCCTCTGCGGAGAATTGGACCTCGACCGCAATAGATTTCTAAAGGCAGCCATAGCCATGTCGACCTTGTATGCCTGCTGGGGCATAGAGGACAGTGACGGGGAATGGGAGAAGACGTATCAATGTGCTTTATGGTTTCATGAATTTTCAGAAGCACTGAACAGGTAAAAAAAAGTCATACCGCTTCCTGCTGCCAGGAGGGGTATGACTTTTTTTAATTAATATTCTGTGGTCAGCACATGCTGGATCACTCGATTGGTTATATTCGGGACCATTTCAAGGGAATACTGCATTTCCATCCGTTCCAGCCTTTTATGGGCATCCTCGCCATACGGACCGATATTGATGACAGGCACATTTAATTTTCGGATATCCTCATAATTTACAAAATGCTTGGTGCCCCATCCAGGATTATTTTTGGATACTGCATGGACTCCTTCTTCATCATCGCTCAGTGCTGTAAAGCTCATGTCTGAGATATAAGGAAAAAAGCTGCGGGTCACAATCGGATGAGGATAATGCGGCTGAAGATCATTCACGGCTTTTTCCAGCCCTTCTATCAGCGCTTTTTCCTCCGGTTTTCCCCCGGAAAGTTCAATTCTTGGTGAATAAAGGGACGAATAAAAAAGGATGATGGCCGGACTCTTATCCTCCATCCATTTCCAGGCTTCCTCCACCACCCGTGCGGCAAACATCCGCGTATCCAGAGAGGAATCCAGCTTGAGAGTATGTTTAAAATCACTCATATGTGAAGTGAAGGATTCACCCCAGTTAGAAATGAGGCCCTGCTCCATTTCTTCGTAGGTAAGGACTCTGGGCTTCCAGTTATGGCCTGCATAAGGCTCCTTGCTTATTGCGCAATACTGCCGGTGCCTTTCATCATAGGATGACAAGGCATTTTGAAACGCGGTGTGAGCCTGCACCTTCAATTTATCCAGTACATCCTTCGGTGACCAGGAGTGAATAAAGAAGTTGTAGTAAACATAGGCTGAAAGCGCCGTCTGGACCGTATAGGTAGGCTTGAGATCGGTCTGCTTCAGAGATACTGGGGGCACAGTGGTCTCGCCGTATGCCTCATTGCAGAGCTCCGGGTTATAGTTGATCTGCCGGGTCAGCTCAGCGGCAATAAAATTGGGGTCAAGACCTTCAAAGCATGAGCCGACGTGAGTCTCAGAACCTGTTATAAAAAAGGAGGGAAGAAGCTTGCCTACAGTACCCTTATATATATAGCGGTTTTCATCTCCTTCAAATCTTGGGGAAACAAAATCAGCATTGATTGCCGCCACATAGTCGAAGGAATGCTCTTCTTTCCAGGCGTTAAGAATCTTAATTGCAGAAAGCATCCCATTTGAGCCGTCTTCCTCGTCACATTCGGATAAAAAAACAAGATTGCCTTCCAATTCCTCTGGATGCTCGGAATAATATTTTAAGAGGTAAAGATGGCTCGCTACCCCGCTTTTCATATCAAGGACTCCACGGCCAAACATCCAGCCGCCTGACTCCAGTACTTTCGCTGTGCCTTCTGGAAGCTCTTCATTTTTCAGTGCCTCCATCAGCTCATCAGGAGAGCAGGCCACATCCTGTAAGGCATTAAAATCATCCGTGCCCACGGTATCCATATGGCCCATTAATATCACAGTGCGCCGGCTGTTTCCCTTTTTGCCTTTCACATAGGCAAGCACATTATATCTTTCACGGTCTTCTTCATCCGTAGGCGATAAAATCAGCTGAGAAGGGTTGTCAGAAAAATACGGAAAGGTTGATATCAAGGTATAAAGAGAGTGAGCCATGACCTTCTCACCGTCTGTATTTACAATACTTTCAATATTTACAAGCTGTTTCGTAAAAGTAAGGACTTCATCCCTGCAGTGCAGCATCAATTGTTGCTCCTTTATGGTAAATTCAAATACTAGTTCACATTTTATCAGAATTTTCTAGTGTAATGGAATAGTGGTTCATTTGTCCTTATTATGTGTAGAATAGAAGGATAAGAAAAATAGATAGGATGAAACCATGGAAACGATTCAATTAAAGATAAAATCAAAGTTTGTGTCGAAATATAAAAGCGGATATCCGCTGATTCAAAAGGAAGCACTGTTAAATGTCCAGGCGCTGAAGGAGGAAGGGACACTTCTATCTCTTTCGGATGAAAAAAATCAGTTTATTGGAAAAGGGTATTATGGCAGGCAGAATAAGGGCCTGGGATGGATTCTTACGAGAAATGAAAAGGAACGGATTGACCAGGAGTTCTTCAATAAAAAAATGTGGGAAGCTGTGAAAAAAAGAGATTCCTTTTATCAAAGCACGGAGACAAATGCCTTCCGTATTTTTAATGGAGAGGGAGATGGAATTGGCGGACTGGTTATTGAGTATTTTAACGGATATTACTTAATCCAGTGGTATAGCAAAGGCATCTATCAGTTTCGGGATTACATCCTGGCTGCCTTAAAAACAACGGTTGATTACAAGGGGATCTACCAGAAAAAAAGATTTGATACCCAGGGGAAATATTTGGATGATGATGATTTTGTAACTGGAGAACGGGGGGAATTCCCTCTTATTGTTAAAGAAAACGGGGTCAGCTTTGCCGTGTATTTAAATGAAAGTGCCATGGTGGGGGTGTTTCTCGATCAGAGGGAGGTCAGAAAAGCCATCCGTGATACCTATGCGAAGGGACTCAAGGTTCTGAATACCTTTTCTTATACAGGAGCATTCTCCGTCTTTGCCGCTCTAGGAGGAGCTGAAAAAACCACATCGGTCGATCTTGCTAACAGAAGCCTCTCCAAAACGATAGAGCAATTCAGCATTAACCATATTGACTATGAAGCCCAGGACATCATTGTGGAAGACGTATTTAACTATTTTAAGTACGCCGGAAGAAAGAATCTGAAATTTGATATGGTAATCCTTGATCCGCCGAGCTTTGCAAGATCCAAGAAGTTTGTTTTCAGTGCCGAAAAAGATTATAAAAACCTTCTGAAAGAAGCCATCGCCATCACTGAAAAAGGCGGTATTATCGTTGCTTCAACAAATGCCAGCTCTTTTGGCATGGAAAAATTCAAAGGCTTTATAGAAGACGCATTCAAAGAGACTGGCGGCGGCTACAAAATACTGGAACAGCATTCCTTGCCTGAAGATTTTCGAACCATAAAAGAATTTCCTGAGGGAGATTATTTGAAGGTAGCATTTATTAGGAAGCTATAACAAGAGATGATTCATAGATTGTAAACAAGAAATGTGGCTGCCTCAGCTCGATTCAAGAAGTTTGGGCTTTCCACGGGGCGGCCGGGGGTCCCCCGGGGGTCTCACCTGTCCCGCTAATCCCGCTTAGTGGTAGCCAGAATGAGGAGCATGGTGCATGTACTAATATAAGTACCTTGCAGACACTGAAAAGTGTTTTAAAAGCAATGAAGAATCAAATTGGCAAATAGAGGGAGAACTTCCCCTAATTTTAAAAATAGGGCTAAAATTAGCTTAAATAGAGGGAGAGATTCCCTTTATTGACCCGAAAAGTAGGAAAACCAAGTACTTTTCCTTTGCATAACGGTAAAATCTCCCTTTATATACCCCGGGAACGAGCTCTATTCTGTATATAACGGTAAAATTTCCTCTTATTTTACGAGCGCTGGTTACTCCTAGGTTGATAAAAAGGATCCGATCTTATCGGTTGGGGGGCAGAATTTAAATCCCTAAAAACTGGACATTTTCTTTCCTGGTATTTCAATAAATAAGATCCTAAAAGCATCCAAATAAAAAGGGAAGATTATCTTTCCTTTTTATTTGACTAAAAACTGTAATCTGCTGCAATCGCTCCCTCTCTAACACGGTAAAAATAAGGATAATAGGTATTCACCTAGTCAGCTTTTCTTACATATTCTGATCTGGAAGGTGAATGGATACCGATATTATGGAATGAGGGTGTGAGAAAGTATGACGGGTAAGGTGATTCGTTATTTTGTCTGCGGGCATACGGCAAGGGGTTTTAGGAATCTTAGTGATCAGGCTTTGGCTGGTATGGAGCACTTATTTGTATTGGACTCTGCATCGCCATCCTCTGATTCTGCTCTTATAAAGGCAGTGGGGGAGGAGCTTGTCAGGAACGGGCTGGATATTGAATTCCTTCATAATCCCTTGGACGCACATGAAGTGGATGGTGTTTTGATTCCTTCCCGGAAGGCAGGGCTGGTTAGGGAGCCGATAGCCGGCGGGGCTTCTGCTCTGGATTGCCGCACAACTAGGATCAACCTCGAAGAGCAGGCAGCATCCTCTCTCGTTACAGATTCTGTGGAAGAACAAAGAGGTCTTGCTTATGAAGCATTTGCTGAGGCACTTGCCATTCATGATGAATGGGAAAAATATTATATTCACAATATGGATTTCACAAAGGCAGACGAATTGACCGATACCCTGATTATTGAATGGTTAGGAAATCGAAGTTCCGGAAAAAATTCAGTGATTAAGCACCGCTTCCTGGGAGCTGCAACTCCTTCAGGCTCAGTTGATTTTGTTCCTCTGCTTACAGATGATATTAATCAGCGGTATTTTATTAAAGGCCGTCCTGGATCCGGTAAATCAACCATGCTCAAAAAGTTGGCAAAGCAGGCTGAACTCCAGGGGTTCGATGTGGAAGTCTATCACTGCGGTTTCGACCCAGAAAGTCTTGATATGGTCATCCTAAGAGAATTGGGCATTGCTGTCTTCGACAGTACTGCACCACATGAATATTTCCCTTCACGGACAAACGACCAAATCATCGATATGTATTCGTCTGTCATCACTCCAGGGACTGATGAACGGTATCAAAATGAACTTGAGGATATTGCCTTATGTTATAAACAAAAAGTCTCAGAGGCTACCTCTTTCCTTTCTGAAGCCAAGAAATACTATGATCACTTCCTTGCAGAAACTAACTCATCTTGTGCACATGAATTGGATGTAATGATTGAAAAAATAGCCGAAAAAATAATGAATACGTAACACTAAAAAAAAGGGATCTCTTCATAGATTCCTTTTTTTATAGAAAAAAATACTAGCCTTTTGATTAGATAAAGATAAAAAAACGCCTAATATTTTTTGTATACACATTCCGTATACTTGTTTACAAAAATGTATACAATTGTTTACGAAAAGCGTATACATGTATACAAAAGCGTACACATGTTGATATATAAGGATGTATACACTTTTGTATGACAAGTATACAAATTTGTTTACAAGTTTACAAAAATGTAAACAAATAAAAGATTCCTTCCAAAGTCCGTTGTAAAAATACTAGATATGTTTTAGGATAAATGAGTAGAGTACTATCTCTATCTCTTTAATACCGGCAGGTTTCGTGAAAATACTGAAAAAGACCCGGTTGAAAAAAAGGGGCAGCTTCAAGGTGTATTTCAGAAAACTGCCTAATAATAGCAGGAAGGATCGGATGAAATGAAAAAAAACAGAATCGCAGCCGTAGATGTAGGAAATGATTCTTTAAAGGCAATCTTCGGGGAGCTTGATTATGAACTAAATATTCCAAATGCCATTGCTAGAGATATTGAAGACCGTCCAATTATCGGGATTGAAGAGCTGAACAGCAAAGACCCTTTAGAAGGGATACATATTAGAGTCCACTCTCCAGCCCTAAGTGAAAACAATGCCATTTACCGTGTGGGTACGCTGGCGGCCAAAAGTGATAATACTTCTGAACTTGATCCAGGAAGCAGCAAATCTGAGGAAGATCAGACATTAGTGCTATTATTTGCTTCCCTCGCATTGGATGCAGTGAGAGAGGATAATCCCCAGAATTTCAGCCGTTCTAATAATGTGGTGGATGCCAGCTATATTCTTGGAACAGGACTTCCATTAAGGGAAGTAAAAGAAGGAAAGGATGCAGGCTACCGTTCCCGCCTTCTTGGTTCTGTGCACCAGGTAGAATTCCTTGTGACTCCTAAATACCAAGGTATCAAGGTGAATTTGAAGTTTGAAGAAGTAAAGGTATACCCTGAAGGGTTCGCAGCGTTCATAAACCTTGTGATGGATAATAATCTGAATATCATCAATAAGGACTTGATCAATAAGCGTATCCTTATCCAGGATATCGGTGGCTTATCAACGGATATTGCTGTTATCAAAAACCGCAGTGTGGATGATGATAAGGCTCAGGGATTTAACCTTGGGGTATCTGGGGCACTTGAGCAGATCCGGGAGGAAATTCGTTCAAAGCATGGCGTTGAGCTCGACAGCAGACGTGATGTAGTAGAAATCCTTACTAAAAAGAATGACCGGAATCACATCATGGTAAAAGGAAGCCGTACAAGCGTCCATGATATTGTAGACCGGATCCTTGTGGAGCTTGCCAAGAAGCAGTACCGCCTTCTCCGTAATATGTGGGCAAAAAACTCACAGACTGAAATCTGCTACTTTGTAGGCGGCGGGTCCAATATTCTTAAGGACTATCTGAAAACATTGAATAATAATCTGGATGGCTATAATATCGACTTCTTTGAAGATGAGAAAGAGAGCATCTGGATGATGGCAAATGCCTATTATAAGCTGATTTCTGACAACCTTCGCAGAACGCAGAAGGAAGAACAGAAAGATAGAAAAGAAGAGGTAAAAAAGCCTGTAAAAGCTTGAAGATAGGGTGAAATTATGAGTACGAATTCTTCAAGCGGGATAAAGAGGGGGCAGGCCCTGTCCTTTCGGATCCCGTCCGATGCTCCTGATCATGTCATAAAACAGCTGCAGCGGCTGAAAGAGTCAGAGAAAAGGAACTTTTCAAGCAAGATTGCGGAATATGTAATGGATGGTGTCAGCCAGACCATGCAAAGGGATCGGGAGGCAATCAGCATCCCCATTCCAAAGCAGTTAAGCAAGGCGCAGAGGGATTGGCTGAAGCATGAGCATTCAGAAGCGATGCTGGGGAGTATATTGTATCAGCTGATCTCTGACCCGATTCGTTCTAGTGCTCTGCTGGCTGCCCTTAACAGCAGTTCGCTTGATATAGACGAAGCACTATACCTTCAGGAGGAAACTCCTCCTTTAAGGCAGAACCCTCCTTCTCTGCCGCAGGCAGAAGAAACGGCAGCGCCTGAATCTGAGGAGGAGCCGTTCACTCCATCTTTCGATGATGCCGATCTGGACGATTTTGACTGGTCAGCGGCAAAGAAAGAAATCCCGGAAGAAGAATCCTCTGAAGAGGAAACTCTGGAGGATCTGCTCGGTGATTTCTTGTCTCAAATGAATAAATAACGTTAAGAAAAGAAACCCTGTCCAAAAGGATAGGGTTTCTTTTTAACGAACAAACATAATATTAATATATTTTTTAAAAATCATAAGATGAATAATTATACATCATGGTGTCAAGGTGCAGCTGCATCCACATCAGAAGCTTTTACAAAAGCAAGGCGGTGATTGAAATGAATAGGATAATACTCGTCATTTCCATAGACCATTTTATGAACACCGTATGGAGTTAATGTGAACACCTTAGCGTTGTAATAATCCGCTTTGACCTTTTTCTCGGCAGGATAGAACTGTCCTTCCGGGATGGAATATTGAAGCGGAGTAATCGCTTTAGGTGTAATGTCAGAAGGATAGGCTGCAGCTTCTGGATAGGCACTTCCATAGACCGGAATGGACCCTTTTCCTTTTTTGGGTGTTATGATGGACTCTGCCTTTCCGCGGACAGCCATCCTGCCATTTTGATTATAGAACCAGGCTTTCTGGCCGCCATACCAGATTGCATCCCAGTCTCCTTTGCTTTCTGCCAGTGCAAAGGTTTGGCCGGCCTTCGCCTTATCTCCCCAATTCAGGGCTTCGTAATCCCCGGCTTTTGGCAATGCCTTATCCTTAATGATAGGAGAGTCTTCACTTGGCCCTGTATGCAGGTAAACAAAATTTGAAGGATGCTTCTTAAGGTTTCCATCTTCAACATCTACGTATTGTTCATTGTTTTTGAAGTGAGGCTTAATCGTCACAAGTTTTTTGGATCCATGGGAATCGGTGATAGGAGCACCGAGAAGCTCCATATAATGCTCCCAGTCCCAGAAGGTGGCAGGATCAGAATGCATGGCACTTTGATTGGCCGGTGTGAGCCCTGGTACCTCCTCATGACCAATAATATGTGCTCGATCAAGCGGGATCTGATAAATTCTTGCCAGGTATCTTACGAGACTGGCTGAGTTCCTGTACATCTGCTCTGTAAACCAGGAGCCGCCTTGAAGGGCAAAACCTTCATGCTCAATGCCGATGGAGTGCATATTAAAGTACCAGTTTCCTGCATGCCAGGCAACGTCTTTGTTTTTAATCATTTGTGTGACGAACCCGTCGGATGAACGGACGACATAATGAGCAGAAGCTGTATAAGAACGTGAAAAGAGCTTCAGAGTATCATCATAGCCCACCTCTGTATCATGGATGACGATATACCGGATATCGGGACCGAACTTTGGGCGGTCGGCTACATCGTAATTGGTATAATTGCCCGGGTTCGAACTGAGCTGCTGATAAAAGGCGGGGATGAATTGGCTCGGGACATTTTTAGGAACCTCGGTGTCTGACTTTTTCTGTTTCTTAAGATGGATCTTTTTAACCGTGTTTTTATTAGGAATACTGGCCGTTGGTGCCAGGACTACATCCTGTCCCTCTGCAGTCTGCCGTTCCTCCCCTTTTTGAATAGAAGCATAAACCTGATCGGCAAAATCCGTCGCTATCTCTTCAATATCTGATCCGCTGTACCTTGCAGCAGCACCATACCAATCTGCTTCATCTGCAGAAAGCCGGCCTGTTGTTTCCTTTGCATATGAGGCGAGCAGGGCAGCGGCTCCGCGGATATTTTGAGCGGGGTCTGTCTTAAGTACCTCTGGGCTGAGCTTCAGTATAGAAGCAGCTTCGTCAAGCGTATGAGAGCTTGCATAAGATATAGGTTCAGGATTCTCGTTATCTCCCTTGGAGGAGGCTTCAGGTGTAAATTGGGTTAAATGCATAATCCCATATCCCCCAGAAGTGCTTGGCAGTCCCTTGTGCTGATCCCACCGGGTCAGGTTATAAGAAACCGCCAGCAGGATATTTTCGGGTACGCTGAATTCCAGAGCTGCTTTTTTGAAAGATTCCTGTATGGTATGGTTGTCCCCGGCTGTTGTTTCCGCTGCCGCATAAGCAATGCCGCCGACTGATTGGCTGTTAGGTGACAGAAAAAAGCATGAGCCTGCCAAAACACAAAAAAGGGCAAGTTTCGCTGCCCGCATTCCTTTTCTTTTCAAAGAAAACCCTCCCTAAAAAAGTCATATAGAAGGGAATTCTTTTTAAAAGAAGCCGATACCTTTTAAAAAACTGAAATTCCTAAAAACAGGAAACTAGTACTAATCGTAAATAGGAAAAAGGACTCCCTCCTGGAGTAGAGGCAAGTCCGCTTATCATTCTATAGGACGAAGCTGACGATGATACCTGAGAGAATACTTACTAAAGTAGCGCCGTAGAGCAATCTCAGTCCAAATCGGGCCACGGTATTGCCCTGCTGTTCGTTCAATCCTTTGACAGCACCTGCTATGATCCCTATAGAAGAAAAATTAGCAAAAGAGACAAGGAATACAGAGATGATGCCGAGCGTTCTCGGTGAAAAATTCGCTTCCTTTGCCAGCTGCTGCATGGCCACGAATTCATTCGTAACCAGCTTGGTTGCCATGATGCCTCCTGCGCCGATCGTTTCACTCAGCGGAATGCTCATCAAGAAGGCTACCGGCGAAAATACATAGCCCAGGACCTGCTGAAAGGTCAGGTGGAAAATCAGATCAAAAACATTGTTGATTAAGGCAATAAGGGCAACGAACCCTATCAGCATGGCTCCAACCACAATAGCGACCTTAAAGCCATCCATAATATATTCGCCAAGCATTTCAAAAAAGGATTGCTTTTCCCCTTCTTCAATCTGGAGAAGATCTTCAGTGTCATCCACTCGATAAGGATTGATGATGGAAGAGATCATAAACCCTCCAAATAAGTTAAGAACCAGGGCAGCGACCACAAATCTGGGCTCGAGCATTGTCATATAAGCACCTACGATACTCATGGAGACGGTTGACATCGCGGATGCACACAGGGTATACAGCCGTTGCGGAGCGAGCCTTCCGAGCTGCTTTTTGACCGTTATAAAAACTTCTGATTGCCCGACAATGGCAGAAGCTACTCCGTTATATGATTCCAATTTTCCCATGCCATTGACTTTGCTTAAGATAAACCCGACCCAGCGCATAATAAACGGCAGGATTTTGGTATATTGAAGAATGCCTATTAAAACAGAGATAAAGACGATCGGCAGCAGGACATTGAGGAAGAAGGTGTAGGCCCCTTCATTCATCAAACCTCCGAAAACAAAATTGATTCCCTCAGCCGCATATTCAAGCAGCTTTTCAAATAAACGGGCAATTCCCCTGATTATGATTAAGCCAAACTTGGTATTTAAGAGAATATACGCTAAGATAAGCTGAATGATCAGCATGTAGAACAGGTTTTTATATCGGATATCTTTTCGGTTACGGCTGGCAAGAAGGGCGAGCAGAAACACAACTATGAGTCCTATTAGTGAAATGATATATCTCATCTTGATCCCGCTTTCTATGTAATCTATGATGCATAGGTGGGTATACATCAGTATGGTCTTAATATGTACAATTACAGGATTTAATATAGCTTTGAAATATCTTCAACCATTCAAGAAATCAAATGAAACGGAGTGGAGCCTATGAGTACCGAGCCGAGGGAAACGGCCATATTCGCAGGAGGCTGCTTTTGGTGTATGATTGCTCCATTTGAAGAACAGCAGGGGATTTACAGCCTTTTATCAGGGTACACAGGGGGAAGTGCGGAGCATCCGTCCTATAAGCAGGTCAAATCAGGGGAAACGGGACATTCAGAAGCTGTCAAAATAGAATTCAATCCAGAAATCATGCCTTATGAAGAACTCCTGGACATTTTTTGGCAGCAGATAGACCCTACTGATCCAGGAGGACAGTTTACGGATAGAGGAAGTGCCTATAAATCAGCCATCTTCTATCAGGATGAGCGTCAAAAAAGGCTCGCTGAACAATCCAAAAAAGACCTGGAGGAAAGCGGCAGATTCCAGAGACCCATCGTCACAGAGGTCCTTCCGGCGGCTGCTTTTTACCCAGCAGAAGAATATCATCAGGATTTTCACAAAAAGAATCCATTCCGTTATGCGTTGTATAAACAAGGATCTAAGCGCCAGGAATTTCAGCGGAAGTACTGGCCGAAGGATCGGACAAAATTAAAGGGAAAGCTCACAGACATGCAGTATTTCGTTACCCAGGAGGACGGCACGGAGCCTCCTTTCAAGAATGAGTATTGGGATCATTTCGAGCCGGGCATTTATGTGGACGTGGTAACAGGGGAGCCCCTGTTCAGTTCCAAGGATAAGTATGATAGCGGATGCGGCTGGCCGAGCTTTACAAAACCGGTGATGTCTGCGAGTGTGAAAGAATCGATGGACGTCAGTCATCATAAGACCCGCGTCGAGGTCAGGAGCAGGGAAGGAGATTCCCATCTGGGGCATGTGTTTGAAGACGGCCCGGGTCCAAAAGGGCTTCGCTACTGTATTAATTCCGCCGCCCTCCGTTTTATTCCAAAGTCGAGACTTCAGCAGGAGGGATACGGGGATTTCCTTCTATTATTTCCTGGATAATAAATCAGGCGGAAAATTTTTATGGAGGACACAGAATGGAAAATAAAAAAAATGAACCGTATGAAATTGTGGAGCTGTGCCTCCTAGCAGGTAAAATCATGCTGCAGAATGGGGCAGAAACGTATAGAGTTGAGGATACCATGGACCGTATCGCCGCTTTTTATGATGTAGGCCAGGCTCACAGTTATGTAACTCCTACAGGCATTATTTTTTCCCTGGATGGGGTCGAGCCTACTAAGTTAATCCGCATCCTTAAGCGGAATACAGATCTTGCGAAGGTAACGGCTGCCAACAGTATTTCCCGCCAGATCACAAGCGGTGCCCTTACAGCAAGGGAGGCCATTAAGCAGCTGAAGGAACTGGAAAAGAAAGATCTTTCGTATCCTCTGTATCAGCAGTTATTGGCTGCAGCCATTTCAAGCGCATGCTTTGTGATTATGTTCCAGGGGAATTGGAATGACCTGCTGCCGGCCTTTATATCAGGGGGAGCGGGTTTTATCTGCTTTTATTTTATTCATGAACTTATAGAGGTTAAGTTTTTTGCAGAATTTTTAGCAGCATTTGTAATCGGCCTTTTGGCCTTTTCCCTGACGGAGCTCGGGATCGGCCATCAGGCTGACAAAATTATCATTGGTTCGGTAATGCCTCTTGTTCCTGGGCTTTTGATTACCAATGCGGTAAGGGATCTGATGTCGGGGCATCTTGTTTCTGGTCTTTCCAAGGGAGCGGATGCCTTCTTGACCGCCTCGGCAATAGGCACGGGAATTGCGGTTGTTTTTGCGATCTATTAACAGAAAGGGGCAGATGTATGATAGGGCAGCTGATTACGAGCTTTTTTGCAACGGCAGGAATCGGTCTTATTTTTAACATTCCAAGAAGATCACTCATCTCCAGCGGCATCGTAGGGATGGCTGGCTGGTTTGTCTATGTTGTTTTATATGAGAATGACTTCGATGCTGTGCTGGCCACCCTGGTTTCCGCCTTTTTCATTGCGATTATCAGCCAGTACTTTGCAAAACGGTACAAGGTGCCGGTGATCATTTTCAGTGTGGGCGGCATGATTCCCCTTGTTCCCGGCGGCATCGCCTATTATGCGATGAGAAGATTTGTAGAAAACAACTACAATGAAGCCCTGCAGCTGGCCGCCAAAGCCTTCATGCTTTCAGGGGCAATTGCGGTCGGAATCATTCTCTCCGAGGTATTGAACCAAACCATCAAGAAGCTTGGCGGGCGCTGATCTGGATATTTATCCACCCTCAGATATTATTCTTATAAAATATATTAATTAAGAAATGTTATACGTTTGTTGAATGAAGTTTCTTCTATGCATCAGTCTCGGGGCCTAACGCGATTGGAATTTTTAGACGCCTGATAACTAAGAAAAGCTGTTTTCGCAGGACTTGTTACTTTGGAACAAGGTGGTTGATTTCCGCTCCAATCAACCTGATTTAACAATGAGATCCCCTGCAGAACTCTTTAAAAAAATAACAAAAAGAACCAAAAGAAAAGGACGTATGATCAAAATCATACGTCCACCCTTATTTAATACACTGCTATATATCTACATAGCGGATTTTCTTAAAGCTTAAATGAGCTTTTAAGTGAAACAATCAGATTGAAAACTAGATGGCTTTCCGTTGTATCCTTAGGATCCACATTGAAATAGCCATGACGGAAGAACTGGAATTTATCCTGCGGTTTTACATCCTTCATATTTGGTTCTACGAAGCCTTGCAGGACCTGCAGGGAATCAGGATTTACGTAGTCAAGGAATGTTTTTGCATCCTCTTCATTCGCATCCTCGCTGTCCGCATCTAAAATCAGCGGCTGATAAAGCCTGAATTCAGCAGGGATGGCCTGCGAGGCTTCCACCCAGTGGATGGTTCCTTTTACTTTTCTTCCAGTAAATCCGGTTCCGCTCTTAGTTTCCGGATCGTAAGTGGCCCTGATTTCAATCACTTCGCCATTTTCATCCTTCACGACCTCTTCACATTTGATGAAATAAGCATGCTTTAGACGCACTTCATTTCCAGGGAATAGACGGAAATATTTCTTTGGAGGATTTTCCATGAAATCATCGCGCTCGATATAGATTTCACGGGAAAACGGAATTTCCCTGGTGCCCATTTCGGGATTCTCAGGGTTAATTTCTGCCTCCAGCATTTCTGCCTGACCATCCGGGTAGTTGGTGATTACGACCTTTAATGGGTTAATGATGCCCATAGTCCGGGGAGTTTTCAGCTTCAGGTCTTCTCTCACAAAATGCTCAAGCATTCCTGTATCGACAGTTCCTGCACTTTTGGATACCCCGATTTCGTGGCAGAATGCCCGGATGGCTTCAGGAGTGTATCCTCTTCTTCTCAGCCCTGAAATGGTAGGCATCCTTGGGTCATCCCAGCCATCCACATACTCTTCATCCACCAATTGTTTAAGCTTTCTTTTACTCATCACGGTGTTGGTCAGATTCAGGCGGCCGAATTCATACTGGCGCGGAGTGCTTTCCATTTCACATTTCTCAACGATCCAGTCATAAAGGGGGCGCTGATCCTCGAATTCAACCGTACAGATGGAATGAGTGACGCCTTCAATGGCATCTTCCAGGGGATGAGCAAAAGCATACATAGGATAGATGCACCATTTATCACCGGTATTATGATGAGTGGCATGAGCGATTCGGTAAATGACAGGGTCGCGCAGATTGATGTTTGGAGATGACATGTCTATTTTAGCGCGGAGCACCTTCTCTCCATTACCGAATTCACCATTTTTCATCCGTTCGAATAGATCCAGATTTTCTTCGATGGAGCGGCCGCGGTGCGGGCTGTCCTTACCCGGCTCTGTCAGAGTTCCGCGGTATTCCCGGATTTCATCCGCTGAAAGGTCGTCCACATAGGCAAGTCCTTTTTGAATCAAAAGGACAGCACGGTCGTACATTTGATTAAAATAATCGGAAGCAAAAAAGAGTCCGTCCCATTCATAGCCCAGCCATTTTACATCCTCTTTAATGGCGTTTACGTATTCAATATCCTCCTTCAGGGGATTTGTATCATCGAACCGCAAATTGGTTTTGCCATTAAATTCATCGGCAACTCCGAAGTTTAGGATAATAGATTTCGCATGCCCAATATGAAGATATCCATTCGGCTCCGGAGGGAACCGGGTGATCACATGGTCGCGTCTGCCTGTTTCGAGGTCTTCTTTGATGATATCTCTAATAAAATTAGAATTTGTATTCTCCACGGTCAATGCCCACTTTCTTTTAAAAAATTAGCTGCGAAGGCTGAAAATTAATATTAATAATTTTACTTGAATATATAGGATAAATACAGGGTTTTTATTATTTACGGCGGTTTTCTCATAGTTTTGAGTCCAGAATCTGAGAGGCGGCTATTCCCTATGGAGAATTGTCCGCTATACATGTACAGTCAAAACCTTTACAATAAATAACATATTTCACAAGAGGAGCTGAAGATATACATGTCTTTGCTGATTCGGTATCTCATGTTTTTCTGCGGCCTTGCCTTATTTGCCCTGGGCACTTCAGCTGCTGTAAAGGTGCAGCATTTGGGCCTTCATCCATGGGATGTGCTTAGTGTAGCATTATACGGCCGTTTTGGCATCTCCATAGGATTCTGGGGAGTGGCAGCAGGTCTTTTCCTTATCTGCATTTCGGCCTTTACGGCTAGAAAATACATCAGCATCGGAACCTTTTTAAATGCGCTCCTGATCGGACCCATGATCGATTTCTTTCTATGGCTTGATATATTGCCGCATGCCACACATACCTGGCTGGATTATGTAATTATAGTGTGTGCCATCGCACTTACCGGAATCGGAGGAGGCTTATATGTAGCGGCCGGTATAGGGGCTGGACCAAGAGATGGCTTTATGCTTTCGCTTGCCGAAAGGACAGGTATTTCTGTCAGCACTGCCAGAATCGCCGTAGAAAGCGCAGTCCTTGTGATTGGCCTTATTCTTGGCGGTCCCGTGTTTATTATGTCATTTATTTATACACTCATCCAAAGCCCCATTTTTCAGCTCTCCCTGAATTTCTTTAAAAAAAGGAACTCATCCCTAGTTTCCAGAAAAGCTGCGTAAAGCCAAGCCCTTTGTATAGGGCTTTTTTTGTTTACTTTTTTTTGTTTAATATCTGTCCGGGCTGGATAAAGGCAACATATATTTCCTTTTAATTCAGGCTTTTCTTATAGGGATAATTTTCTATGGCAGGACTGCATTCAGCCTGGTTTTCGCATACAGCATATACATTTATAAAATACTAAGTCTGGAGGATTATCCAGGCTTTAGCGGAGAAGGAGCATACTTATGGAATATGAAGTAATCATAATCGGAGGCGGGATAGCAGGGCTTCAGGCCGCCATTCAGCTTGGGAGGGCGCAGCGCAGCGCTCTTGTCATTGATTCTAATCAGGGGAGGTCCAACCTCTGCCGGACATATCATAATATCCTTGGCTGGCCGGACGGGGTCAGCGGGGAGCAGTTAAGAAAGCTGGGCCGGCAGCAGGCTGAAAGTGTGGGAATTCAATTCATGGAGGATACCGTGATTTCGGCAGAAAAAGGAGATCATATCTTTCGTGTTAAAACAAAGCAGGGTTCTGCACTTGAGGCGAAAAGGATTCTGATTGCCACAGGTATCCTGGACCGGATCCCGGATATGCCTGAAATTTATCAGTGCCTTGGTAGCAGTGTTTATATCTGCCCGGATTGTGACGGCTATGAAATCAAGGATCAGCTCACCCTTGTAGCGGGGTCTGGAAATCCGGGAGCCAATATGGCGCTGACGCTGTCTTATTGGACGGACCGGCTAATCTATATCAATCATGAGCAAAAGAAAGTCGACTCCAGGATCATGAAAAAACTGAAGGAAAAGAATATCCAGTATATCCATATTCCCATTAAAGAGGCTATCGTTGAGAAGGGGGACTTTACAGGGTTCCAATTGGCGGATGGCCGGCTCCTTTCAGCAGGGAAATGCTTTTTAGCCTTTGGAGGAAATGAAGTACGATCAGGGATTGCAAAGCAGCTGGGTGTCGAGGTGCTGGAAAATAATCATATCAAAGTCAACAGGCGTACCCAGGAGACAAATGTAAAGGGTGTATGGGCGGCGGGGGATGTGACGGTTCACTCTGAACAGACGGCCATCGCCATGGGAGATGGTCTCCAGGCTGCCATCTGGATTCATAAAAGTCTCCTTCAGGAAAAATAATTCTTTACAAGTGTAATGACACCTGATATATTTCTGGTGTCATTACTTTTTATTAAAGTATGCTATGTATTAAAGCAGCAGGTTGATTTCAGTTCGCAGCTGGAACGTAAATCAACAATAGTTTACCAAAGATTTTTCATGAGAATGCCGTTATAACGACGTCTTTCAGAAAACAGGCTTTATTATTTTTCTTTTAGCTCTGATATGGACATGCTGTATATAGGGGCTTTAAAAACAGGAGGATCTATGGAAACAAACCAACAGGCAATACATAAAGGCAATAGAAAGCTTTTGGGCGTAGCGGGTCTGGGCTGGCTGTTTGATGCGATGGATGTGGGGATGCTTTCTTTCATTCTGGTAGCCCTTTCTTCAGAATGGGGGCTGTCATCCAAGGAGGTTGGCTGGATCGGCAGTGTGAACTCCATCGGCATGGCAGCGGGTGCTCTTATTTTCGGTCTTTTGGCAGACCGGATCGGCAGGAAAAATGTATTTATCATCACCCTTTTACTGTTTTCAATTGGAAGCGGACTGTCCGCTTTTACAGGAAGCTTGGCGCTGTTTCTTATTTTGCGCTTTATAATCGGCATGGGCCTTGGAGGAGAGCTTCCGGTTGCCTCCACACTGGTTTCTGAGAGCGTCCCGGCTGAGAAAAGGGGCCGTGTGGTTGTATTATTGGAGAGCTTCTGGGCAGGAGGCTGGCTGCTGGCAGCCCTGATTTCGTACTTCGTCATCCCTCATTACGGGTGGCAGGCGGCGCTGTTGATTTCTGTCATCCCTGCCTTATATGCCTTATATCTGAGGCTGGGTCTGCCGGACTCCCCCCGTTATGAAAAAATGAAGGCAGCTCCTAAACCTTCCGTTTGGGAAAACCTCTCAGGGGTGTGGGCGAAGAAATACCGCGGCCAGACGATGACTCTCTGGGTCTTATGGTTCTGTGTGGTATTTTCCTATTATGGAATGTTTCTCTGGCTTCCAAGTGTGATGGTCATAAAAGGCTTTACGCTGATCAAAAGCTTTGAATATGTGCTCATCATGACGCTTGCCCAGCTGCCGGGCTATTTTACGGCTGCTTGGTTCATTGAAAAAATCGGCAGGAAGTTTGTACTTGTAACGTATTTGATCGGTACCGCAGTCAGCGCTTATTTCTTTGGACAGGCTGATTCGCTGGGACTCCTGATCACATCGGGAATCTTCCTTTCCTTCTTTAATTTGGGAGCCTGGGGAGCACTTTATGCGTATACACCGGAACAGTATCCAACCATCATCCGAGGAGCTGGGGCCGGTATGGCGGCGGCCATCGGCCGTGTGGGCGGAGTGCTGGGACCCCTGCTTGTAGGATATCTCGTTGCACAGAAAACCAGCATTACTTCCATCTTCACGATTTTCTGCGTAGCCGTCCTCATTGGGGCAGCGGCTGTCTTTTTCTTCGGAAAAGAAACGAAAAATAGTGAACTTCAGGAAAAATGACGACATATCAAACCTTCCGCAGATTGTGGGAGGTCTATTTTTTAATTTGAGATCTTTTCTAAAGGATTGTTGCTTTTTCAAGAAGTTATGAGAGGCAATTTCGCTTCTTTCTTTCGAAAACAGCCGGGCTGGTTTATACTAAAACAATCATTGAAAAAAGGGGCTGCTGCTCATGAAGCTCGGAACGATCGGCACAAGCTGGATTACCGAATCCTTTATCCAGGCTGCGGGTTTATCAGGAAAATTAACCTTAACATCTGTATATTCACGGACCATGGAGGCTGCAAGGGAATTTGCAGACAAGAACCATGCTCCTCATGCATTTGATTCTCTGGAGGAGATGGCTGGAAGCGATGAAGTGGAAGTGGTGTATATCGCGTCTCCTAACTCGCATCACTTTGAGCATGCCAAAATTTTTATCGAGCATAATAAGCATGTAATCTGCGAGAAGCCGATCTTCTCCAACCTGAAGGAATGGGAAGAGATTTACAGCCTTGCGGAGAAGCACGGGGTATTTGTATTAGAAGCAATCCGTAATATTCATCTTCCCAACTTCACAATATTAAAGGATCAACTTCATAGAGCGGGTGAAATTCGCAGTGTTTTATTTAGTTACCTGCAGTATTCCTCCAGGTATGATGCTTTTTTAAGAGGAGAAGAACCGAACGTCTTTTCTCCAGCGTTTTCTGGAGGAGCGCTTACGGATCTTGGGGTCTACCCCATTTATGCGGCGGTCGGATTATTTGGGAAGCCTGATTCTGTTTTCTTTAGCCCTGTTCTTCTGCGGAATGGGATAGACGGGAGCGGTACACTCGTATTGAATTACGGTTCCTTTGTCTGCACCATCCTTTTCTCTAAGATTACCCATTCTTATATTCCAAGTGAAATTCATGGAGAGAAAGGCTCGATTGTGCTGGATAAGGTGACGCCGATTAAGACCATAGAGCTTATTACCCATAAAACCGGAGAGAAGGAAACATTCGGTGTCCAGCAGAAGGAAGAAGACATGGTGTATGAAATTGAGAATCTGGTAAAGGTCATTGAAACCAATGACCAAGAAGAGTATCAAAGACTGAAAGAACTCAGCAGAACGGTCCTTCATATTACAGAAACCGCCCGGAAACAGAATTCCATTGTATTCGGCACCGAAAAATAAAAAGCCAGGCCTGGCAGGAATAATCCCTGCCGTCTGGCTTTTTTCTTTCTTATTCAGGCAGGTCAACTTTTTTAAGTGGGGTTTTGGCCGGTCCTTCAAGAACTTCGCCGTCCACTCCGAAACGTGAACCATGACAAGGGCAGTCCCATGAACGGTCGCCGCTATTCCAATTCAGCTCACAATACATATGGGTGCAGGTGGTATCCACGAGATGAAGCCTGCCGTTCTGATCTCGGTAGGCCCCGGCCCTCTGTCCATTCACCTCTACAACCTTCGCTTCATCAACTCCGACATCCTCTAAGGTATGGTTGGGCTTATCCAGCTTGCCTTCGACAAAATGCTTCGCGACATCAGCGTTATCTTTAATAAAGTTCTTAATGGATGGATTAGCCTTGAAACGCTGGGGCGTAAACACCTGCTCATAGGGATTGTCCCGGCCCATAACCATGTCACGCATCAAGAGTGCGGCGTTCGTTCCGTTTGTCATCCCCCATTTGGCATATCCGGTCGCCACGAAGACATTGTCATAATCCTCTGTAAGCTTCCCTATATAAGGGACCCCATCGAGGGTATGGATATCCTGTGCGGACCACCGGTAAGGTATGTCCTTAATGCCATAGGTCTTCTCGGCATACGGGACAAGCTCCTCATAATAATCCTTTGTATCCAGGTCCTGTCCGGTTTTATGGCCGTCACCGCCAAAAAGAACGGCTTTTTCTCCGTCAATCATGGTATAGCGAAGGGAACGCGTGGGCTTCTCTGCATTAATATACATGCCGCCTGGAAATTCCTTCTCTGTTTTAACCGCAATCACATAAGATCTTTCCTGTGAAAGCCGGGTGAAATACTTCCCCTCCTTGCTATAGAATGGATAATGGGAACAGATCAGCACGTGATTGCAGGTAATTTCATTTTTATTTTCATTTTTAAGAGCGATTTTTAGCGGAGGTCCTTTTTTGATATCTCCGGCCGTCGTATTTTCATAGATGTTTCCACCCATCTGGACGATCTCATCCACCAGATGTGAAAGATATTTCAACGGATGAAACTGAGCCTGATTTTTCATGACAACCGCACCTTTTACCGGGAAGGAAAGCGGTGTTTTATCCGCAAATGTCCCATCAATCCCAAGTTTTTCATAGGCTCTGATCTCATCCTGAAGCTTTGGGAGATACTCGCTCGATTCTGTAAAAACATACGCATCCTCGTTCGAAAAATCGCAGGAAATATCCTGCTCCGAAACAAGATTCCGGATAAACTCCAAAGCAGCCTGATTTGCCTCGTAATAAAGCTTTGCATTTTCTTCTCCATGCTGTTCGATCAGCGTTGCGTAAATTAAACTGTGCTGGGCAGAAATTTTTGCAGTTGTATGGGCTGTAATTCCATTCAGGATATTGTCTGCGTCAATAAGGGTCACTCTGCGTCCTTCTTTTAAAAGCAGATAGGCAGCTGTAATTCCGGTAATGCCGCCGCCTACAATGGCAATATCCGTCTCGATGTTTTCGTTCAATGGCGGAAAAGACTGAATCTGAGAGGATACACGCCAATAAGGCTCCGGTTTTACAGGCATCTGGCTTTGCTGGTTTTCATTCATAAGTACCTCCTGAATCGTTAATGGGGGAATACACCGAACATATTCTTACAAAATTTACCCCTTCATCTCCTTAATATTCACGAATGACCCATTTTCTATAATTTTTAGAGAGTAAGAAAAATAGTTGAAAAAAAGGATTGAACCTCACGCTGCGTGAGGAGGTATCCTTGAAACCGGAGGTGGTATTGGTGGCTTATAAGGTAAAGGAAGTGTCAGAAATGACCGGGATAAGTGTAAGGACGCTCCATCACTATGATGAAATTGGACTTCTAAAGCCGCAGTGGGTGAACAGCGCCGGACATCGGACTTATTCTGACGAAAACTTGACTCGTCTTCAGCAGATTTTATTTTTAAAGGAATTAGAATTTCCTTTGGCAGAAGTCAAAGACATTCTGGATAACCCGGATTTTGACAGAAGGGAGGCTCTCCTGGCTCAAAAGAAGATGCTCCTAGCGAAACAAAATAGGCTGGAACAGATCATTCAGACCATTAATCTCTCAATAGAAAATCTAGAAGGAGGAAACACAATGGACAGTAAGGACCAATTTCATGGCTTCGATGTAAGCGAGATTGAAAAATATAAAGACCGATACCGGGAGGAAGTCAGGCAGAAGTACGGCAAGAAAGCCGGGGAAAGCGAAAAAAGGACTGCTGCCTATACCCCTGATGATTGGAAAAAGATCCAGGAGAGCACAGACCGTATTTTTTATAAACTTGCGGGACTGATGGAAAATGGCCCGGACGATCCGGAGGTTCAAAAGACCCTGGATGAATACCGCTCATTCATCAGCGCCCATTATTATGATTGCACCGTCGAGATCTTCAGCGGTCTTGGAGATCTATATGTGGAGGACGCCCGTTTCACGGCTAACATCGACAAATACAGGCAGGGACTTTCCGCCTTCCTCCAGAAGGCTATGCATCTATATGGAGACGAACGGAAATAAACAGATAAAAGGATGAAGCCGCCTTCATCCTTTTTTTCTTTTTTTCTAGGCTTTAGAATCCATAGACTAAGGAGAATTCAAAGGTGGTGAATTTCAGGCTAATGTACACTGAGGAAGCATAAGAACAGATATAAGGGGAGACATCCGATTAACTGCTCTCAATAAGGATAAGCCAAAATTTGATGTATAAACAACACCATTATATTAAGGAGACGTAGGCCCGCTACGCCTCAAGTCCTAATTGAAAATATAGCTGGAGGACGTTATGAGAAATCAGCAATGTAGATAAGATAGAGCTATAGAAAGGAGGAACAACGAAATGAAAAAATTTGGATTGATTGCAGCAGGTGTAATAGCAGCCGTTATTCTCATGGCGAACCTGGGACATATAATCGGGCTTGTGATAAGCGTTGCTATTCTTTACCTGGTGGCTAAGAGGTTTGTGAAGGCGAAGACGGTGTGGAAAAGAATTCTGTGGGGCGGCTTAGGTTTGATCGTAGTAGTCTCAGCTATCTCCAATATCCCGGCGGTCCTTGGCCTGGCAGCAGCATTTGTGTTGTACATGGTTTTTAGAAATTGGAACAAAACAGAAGAACCGCAAAAAGAGAGCGATCCATTTACAAACTTTGAAAGAGAATGGTCCAAATTGAAATAAAAGAAAAAATGAAACCTAAAAAAGGAGAGATTTTAAATGGGAAACTTATTTACTAGAATCAAGGAAACGGTTGTTGCGGACTTTCACTCTCTGCTCGACGAAAAGGAGCAGAAAAATCCATTATCGCTTTTGAATCAATATCTTAGGGACTGCGAAAATGAGGTTGAGCGTGTTCGTAAATTGGTAGAACGCCAGTATCTGTTGAAGGAAGAATTCAATCGTGAATTGGACAGCGCAAAGGAAATGGCTGAAAAAAGAAAGCATCAGGCTGAAGTGGCACAGCAGGCAGGGGAAAATGAACTATACGAATTTGCTGTGCGAGAAGCGGCACATTATGGTGAGCGTGCATCTTATCTTAAAAAGGTATATGAAGAGGCAATCAGCCAGCTGGATGAGCTGGAAAGAAAGTACGAAGAAATGAAGCATAAGCTAAAAGATATGCAGATCAAGCGCCTGGAGCTGATGGGACGTGAGAACATAGCCCGTGCGAACCAGAAAATGAATTCGGTCCTGCAGCAATCGGAGTATGAAGGGAAAGCCGAGCCCCGGTTCAAGGATCTTGAAGGATATCTGGACCGCCTGGAGCAGAAGGTGTCCACCTCCTATCTTCACAGCACGATCGACGGGAAAATTGAAAAGCTTGAAAAAGAATTAAGAAATAATGAAAGCCAGTCAAATTCCGGGATGAAACATGATATTCTATAAGTAACTGTCCAAGTTGGAAGACGGAACCAAGGCGCAGGCATCCTGCGCCTTTTAAAGCGGATATAAATCTTGAAGGGGGCGGATCTCCGTGCTGAATAAATTGAAGATTGAACATATAAACCGGCTGATATGGCTCTCATTTTTTCTGATTACTCTTGAGCTCTTATTTTTTCATACGGGTTCCATATTCTCTCTTTTAGCCTCTGCCTTATTTATCTATTGGGGAAGGAAGAAATATCATAAAACGATTGGGATGATTGTATTCTGGCTGGGGATTTTCTCTTTGGTCGTTACGGTATTCAATATGTATGCAGCCAAGTTTTTTGTACTGGCGTTAGTGGTCTATTTCTTCGTCCAGTATAATCAATCCAGGCAAAACCCCAAAAAAGTGAAGCCAATCATCCTGGAAAAAGCGGGTGATAAAAAGGCAGAGACCATCTATAAGAAAGCCCCCCTGTTCAAGAACCGCCTCTATGGACTTTTGAATACCCAAGAATACGCCTATGAGTGGAGAGATGTGAACATCCAGGGAGCCTTTGGGGACACGGTCATCGACCTGAGCTATACAGTCCTGCCAAAGGGAGAGTCCATTATCTCCATCCGCCATTTAATAGGAAATGTCAGGATCCTGATTCCATACGATATGGAGATCTCTGTAAATCATTCCGCCTTGATTGGTTCAGCACGGATTCTACAGGAGCAGGAACCGAAAATGTTCAACCAAAACATCATCTATCAGACTGGGGGCTATGAGGATGCACCTCAAAAAGTGAAAATCATGACCTCCCTCATCTCTGGCGACCTAGAGGTGAAAAGAATATGAATATCGTTCTGCGCCAAATCAGTTTTGGGATCATCCTTTCCCTTGTATTTTTATTGTTTATTTCCATTGTTTACTTTATTATTTTCCCGCTGCAGAGCCTGGATCTTCTCTGGTATAAACAGGTCGGCGGCTATCCGGTTGCGGTTTTTCTGGTGGGAGTGAGCCTGCTATTGGGACTTGTGGTCGGACTTTGGTACGGCGTCTACTGGAAAAGACAGATCGCTTCCATTAATGATGCCCTTTATGATCTTGAAGAAGGAAGCGAAATTTCTGATGCAAGAGATGCGGCAGCAGAAATGAAGGTCATCCGAAAGAAAATCAGCACCATACAGGCTCATATGAAGGAACAGATCAAACAGTCACAAAAGCTGGCCAATGAAAAAGCGGAGGTCCAGGAAGCCCGCATCCAGGAAATCGTTTCTCAGGAAAGAAACCGGCTGGCCCGTGAGCTCCATGATTCAGTCAGCCAGCAGCTGTTCGCCGCCTCGATGCTGATGTCGGCTATCAATGAATCAAAAGAAGAAAATTCCTTGGAAAGCTCCCAGCTAAAGCTTGTAGAAGGAATGATCCATCAGTCTCAGCTGGAGATGCGGGCCCTGCTGCTGCATCTGCGCCCGGCACCCCTGAAGGGAAAATCCCTTCATGAAGGGATTGAAGAGCTGCTGAACGAGCTGGAGCATAAGGTGCCTCTTGAAATTCAGCGCAAGCTGGAGCCTGTTATGGCGGATAAGGGAATCGAAGACCATCTATTCAGGATCCTGCAGGAGTCTGTCTCCAATACTCTGCGCCATTCAAAGGCTACAACGCTGGAAGTAGTATTGATCAAAAGGGACGATTTCATTATCATGCGCGTGATGGATGATGGGGTCGGTTTCGAAGTGGAGGAGGCCAAATCAGGCTCCTATGGAATGCAGAATATGCAGGAAAGAGCCCTTGAAATAGGCGGGACTCTCAAACTGATCAGTGTGAAGAACCAGGGGTCGCGCCTTGAGGTTAAGGTGCCTGTCATCAAAATGGAGGAGTGAGGAAATGATACGAGTATTGCTTGTAGACGACCACGAAATGGTCAGGCTCGGTGTTGGGTCCTATTTATCAGCTCAGTCTGATATTGAAGTATGCGGCGAGGCGGAAAACGGCTTTCAGGCTGTGAAGCTTGCCCTTGAACTAAAGCCTGACATTATCCTAATGGACTTAGTCATGAAGGAAATGGACGGAATTGAAGCAACCGAAAATATCATCTCAGAATGGCCCGCGGCAAAAATCATCATTGTCACAAGCTTCCTGGATGACGAAAAGGTTTATCCGGCATTGGAGGCGGGTGCAACGAGCTATATGCTCAAAACCTCGAAGGCCAGCGAAATCGCAGACGCCGTCAGGAATACATATCACGGCCAGTCCGTCCTTGAGCCTGAAGTAACGGGCAAAATGATGGTTAAAATGCGGCAGAAAGCGCAGCCCCATGAACAGCTGACCAGCCGGGAAAGTGAAATTCTCCTGCTCATGGCCCAGGGGAAGACCAATCAGGAAATGGCGGACGAACTATTTATCGCCCTCAAAACCGTAAAAGTCCACGTAAGCAACATCCTCAGCAAACTGGACGTGCAGGACCGCACCCAGGCTGTCATCTATGCCTTCAAACATCATCTTGTGAAATAAAGAGCCGGTTTTTGCGGTTTCTGCAGGAGATGCTCCGTTTTAGTTTTGTGCTGAAATCGCAGTGGGATCGGCATCTATACTGATGAAAAAAAATACATCTCGCCATGGAACAGTGGCGAGTTTTTTTATGCCTGAATACACAGATTCATAACTCCTTCTGAGAACGTTTCTCTTACACCTTCCGAGCTGAACGCACGCAGGCTCACAGCCATCTCTGAAGCCCCCCTCCGAACAGCCTCCGAGCATAATCCATCAAAAGCTTAGCCTGATCAGTCCGCGCAGCTTCATATCCTTCTGTAAAATAAAAAGCACCCGCAATATCAGCGGGTGCAAAAGGATCAGGCCTGGCCGGCCCACTCTTCGACATTCCATACCTTTGTAACCCAGTCTTCGTAGAAGTCAGGCTCGTGGCATACAAGAACGACGGTACCTTTATAGTCTTTGAGTGCACGTTTGAGCTCGTCCTTGGCTGTAACGTCAAGGTGGTTGGTCGGCTCATCAAGGAGAAGCCAGTTGCTTTCATTCAGCATGAGCTTGGTCAGGCGCACTTTGGCCTGCTCACCGCCGCTCAGCTGGCTCATCGGGCGGGCAATATGCTCATTTTTCAAACCGGAGCGCGCAAGAATTCCGCGCACCTGTCCCTGGTCGAGGGATGGGAAGGCTGCCCAGAGTTCATCAATAGGTGTTGTGTTTCCTGCTTTTACTTCCTGTTCGAAATAAGAAGGATGGAGGAAATCACCCTGAACCGTTTTACCGCTCAGCGGCTGGATTTTGCCTAAAATGGTTTTCAGGAGTGTGGATTTACCCACACCATTACAGCCGACGATCGCAATTTTTTCACCGCGTTCAATCGTTACATTCAGTTTAGGAAGCAATGGGGCTGAATATCCGATCTCAAAATCCTCTCCTTCGAATACATAGCGGCCGCTGCTGCGGGATTCCTTGAATTCAAAGGTTGGCTTAGCAGCTGTTTCAGGACGGTCAATCCGTTCCAGGCGCTCCAGCTGCTTCTGCCGGCTCTTTGCCCTTCCTGTAGTGGAATAACGGGCTTTATTTTTTGCAATGAAATCTTCCTGCTTCTTAATGAATTCCTGCTGTTTCTCATAAGCATTAATATGCTGGTTTTTATTAATTTCAGCCAGCTCAAGGAACTTTTCATAAGTTGCCGTATAGCGGGTAAGCTTGGAAAACTCCAGATGGAAAATAATATCCACAACGCCGTTCATAAATTCGGTATCATGCGAAATTAATAGGAACGCATATGGATAATCTTTGAGATAGCGGCTGAGCCAGTTAATATGCTCAACATCCAGGTAGTTGGTCGGCTCATCGAGAAGAAGGACCTTTGGCTGCTCCAAAAGAAGCTTCGCCAGTAAGACCTTCGTACGCTGACCGCCGCTCAGGGCAGATACATCACGGTCAAGGCCGATGGCATCGAGACCCAGACCACGTGCGGCATCTTCAACCTTTAAATCAAGGGAATAAAATCCGCCCGCATCCAGGTTATCCTGAATTTCGCCCATCCTTGCAAGGAGCTCTTCCAGTTCTTCAGGTGTAGCGGTTCCCATCTTTTCTGCTACTTCATTAAGCTCTTTTTCCTGCTCAAAAAGAGGAAGGAACGCATCGTTTAATACATCGCGGATCGTTTTGCCCTTTGACAGGACGGTATGCTGATCCAGATAGCCGTATTGGGTGCCTGGGGTCCACTCAACCCTGCCTGTATCATGGATAAGCTGTTTGGTAATTATATTCATCATCGTCGACTTCCCAACGCCGTTTGCGCCTACAAGGCCGACATGCTCGCCGGGAAGAAGCCGGAATGTTACATCTTTAAATAATGTGCGGTCGCCAAAGCTGTGTCCTAATTTATCTACAGTGAGTACACTCATTTGTTTATTAACCTCCGCTGCTAATCTTAAAAAATCCTATCTTCCATCATACTAAATTTTGGACGTTAATACCATCCCCCATATTTTTCCCAGTCAGGATATGTCCAGGCTTCGAATAGGTGTAATTTTTCCAGATTTCAGTTAGACTTAACAGTAGGCACGTGTCTAAAGCCGAATGGGATGATTGAAAGGATGTTTATGAAATGCCCAAACAACTTGTATTAGCAGAGAAGCCATCAGTGGCTAGAGATATAGCAAGAGTTCTTAAATGTACAAAAAAAGGAAACGGATACCTGGAAGGCGATAAATATATTGTAACCTGGGCCCTTGGACATCTTGTGACCCTGGCAGACCCTGAAAACTATGATGAAAAATATAAGGCCTGGAGGCTGGAAGACCTTCCGATGCTTCCTAACTCGCTAAAGCTTGTGGTCATCAAGCAGACAGGGAAGCAGTACCAGGCGGTAAAAGCCCAGCTGAACCGGAACGATGTCCATGAGATCGTCATCGCGACGGACGCAGGACGGGAAGGCGAGCTTGTTGCCCGATGGATTCTGGAAAAATCCAATGTAAAGAAGCCGGTCAAAAGGCTGTGGATTTCTTCCGTAACAGATAAAGCGATTAACGAAGGGTTCCGCCGCCTTAAGAGCGGGAAGGAATATGAAAATCTTTATGCATCCGCAGTAGCACGTGCCGAAGCTGACTGGGTGGTTGGCCTGAATGCTACGCGTGCGCTGACTACAAAATATAATGCCCAGCTTTCCTGCGGCAGGGTGCAGACCCCGACCCTGGCCATCATTGCGAAAAGAGAAGAAGATATCAAAAATTTCAAGTCTAAACCCTACTATGGCATCAGCGCTGCGGCTGAGGGCGATTTAAGGCTGACCTGGCAGGATGGAAAGACAAAGGATATCAAAACCTTCGACCAGGATAAGGCGGAGAGAATCCTGGCAGCTGTCAAAGGAAATTCTATTCAGGTAACGGACGTCAAAAAGTCGTTAAAGAAAACCTACGCACCAGCCCTGTATGATTTAACAGAGCTGCAGAGGGATGCGAATAAAAAGTTTGGCTATTCTGTCAAAGAGACACTGTCCATTATGCAGAAGCTGTATGAGCAGCATAAGGTCCTGACCTATCCTAGGACCGATTCCAGATATATTACTTCTGATATCGTCGACACCTTAAAAGACCGGATCAAGGCCATTGGGGCGAGGGAATACGCTTCGATCGGCGCGAAAATTCTCCGCACTGGCATCAAGGCCAATAAATCCTTTGTGGATGACAGCAAGGTATCAGACCACCATGCGATCATTCCGACGGAGCAGGATTTTTATATCGGATCTTTGAGCGACAAAGAATACAAAATTTATGATCTTGTGGTCAAGCGCTTCCTGGCTGTATTGCTTCCGCCATTTGAATATGAGCAGACAACCATCCAGGCAAAAATCGGGAATGAATTCTTCACTGCCAAGGGCAAAATCATTCAGTCAGCAGGATGGAAGGAAGTGTATGGCAGCTTTGATGAGGAAGATGCAGATTCCATGGACGACCAGCAGCTGCCTCCAATTAAAGCGGGGGATACCCTGAAGCAGTCCTCGGCTGTTCTTACAAAAGGAAGCACAAAGCCGCCTGCACATTTTAATGAAGCGACTCTCTTATCCGCGATGGAGAATCCAGTCCAGTTCATGGCAGGAGAGGATAAAGAACTGATTCAGACGATTGGAAAAACAGGCGGGCTTGGAACAGTGGCTACAAGGGCCGATATCATTGATAAACTGTTCAACAGCTTCCTTCTTGAAAAGAAGGGGAAGGACATCTTCATCACCTCGAAAGGACGCCAGCTTCTTGATCTGGTGCCGGAGGACCTAAAGTCACCTGCATTGACAGCCGAATGGGAGCAAAAGCTCGACCGCATAGCGAAAGGTTCTCTTAATAAGAATGCGTTTATTGGGGAAATGAAAAATTATGCGAAAGCGGTCGTGCAGGAAATTAAATTCAGCAGCAAAACCTTTAAGCATGATAATGTAACAGGGAAAATGTGCCCGGATTGCGGGAAACCGATGCTTGAAGTGAATGGAAAAAGAGGGAAAATGCTGGTCTGCCAGGATCGTGAATGCGGCCACCGGAAAAATGTTTCCAGGACCACCAATGCACGCTGCCCAGTCTGCCATAAGAAGCTTGAGCTGAGAGGAGAAGGCGAGGGCCAGATTTTTGTCTGCTCCTGCGGCCACCGCGAGAAGCTCTCGGTCTTCCAGAACAAGAGGAATAAGCAAAAAGGCGGGAAAGCTACAAAGCAGGATGTAAACAAATACCTGAAAAACCAGCAGAAGGATGAGCCGATTAACACTGCACTGGCCGACGCACTGGCAAAGCTTAAATTAGATAAGTAAAGGGCTGAGGAAAGATGGCGCAGGCAAAGACGAATGCCATGCGGATCCTTGATAAGGAGAAGCTGGATTATTCCATGTATACGTATGAAAATAAAGACGGCAAAATAGATGGGGTTTCGGCGGCTGAAAAAATCGGCCGTCCGCTTGAAAGTGTGTTCAAGACCCTTGTCACAGCAGGGAAGTCGGGTGCGCTCTATGTTTTTGTCGTTCCGGTTGCAGAAGAGCTGGACCTGAAGAAGGCAGCCAGGGCTGCTGATGAAAAGAATATAGAGATGATTCCAGTCAAGGATATCCAAAAGTGGACAGGATACATCAGGGGAGGCTGTTCTCCTGTTGGAATGAAAAAACAGTACCCCACCTTTATCCATGAAAGTGCGGAGAGCCTTGACAGGATCATCGTCAGCGGAGGCAGAATCGGCATGCAGATCGAGCTTAAGCCCGGCGTCCTGCAGACCGTCACACAAGCTGTCTTTGCAGATATCATTAAATAAACCTGTTTTGCCCTGGAAGAATATTTTCGAAAACGTGAACTCATACAAACCACAGCAGATAATAAGGAGCAGACGCCTATAGCCTGCTCCTTTTTGCACGGGAATTAAGAGCTTGGGAATGGGGGGGCGTCTTCATTTCTCAGAAAGGAAAATAATGGTGTAGAATAGAAGGCAGGAAAGCGGAATGGAGCGGAAGCAATGGAAATAGCGGAGGAGCTTTATCGGTTATTTAGTGAGAATGGCAAAAAAGAGGACAAGGGGCCGATGGAGGCATATATGAAGAATCATTTTTCTTTCTTCGGCATAAAGTCTCCGGTAAGGAAAAAGCTTGTTTCAGATTTTTTTAAGGAGAAGGAAGTTTTTAAACAGAATTTCTCGCCGGAGCTGGTCCGAAAGCTATGGAGCTATGAGGAAAGAGAAATGCAGTATGCAGCTTTGGATTATTGTGCAAAATATGTGAAGAAATATTCCAGGGAAGATGTATTATTATTTAAGGAGCTTATCGTCACTAAATCCTGGTGGGACACAGTGGATTCCATTGCTGCCGGACTGGTGGGGACCATTGCCTCTCTTTATCCGGAGCTGGCCGATGAGCATATTGAATGCTGGTCCCTGGATGATCATATGTGGCTTAGGCGGACAGCGATTTTATTTCAGCTGAAATATAAGCAGCAAACAGATGCAGCCCGTCTATACCGGTATATCGAAAGAAATGCGGACAGCAAAGAATTTTTTATTCAGAAAGCCATAGGCTGGGCACTCAGGGAATACTCCAAGACCAGCCCGGATTCTGTAGCCGGCTTCATTCAAACACATGAGCTTCCGAAATTAAGTATCCGGGAAGGAAGCAAATATCTGAATAAAAGCTGATTTTCATCCCGGTTTTGTTAGAATAAGAACGTGGTATGTAAGAGTTAGCGATAGAAAGTTGGTGCATCCTTGATTAAAAGTATTGCTATTGATATGGATGGAACATTGATCAATAAAAAACAGTCCATCAGCAAAGAAAACATTGAAGCCATTGAAAAAGCGAAGGCAAAAGGAATAGAGGTCGTCATCGCTACGGGAAGGTCCTTCCAGGAAGCGAGCCATGCGCTGTCAGAGGCCGGCATTAAATCCTCTATCATCGGTATAAACGGGGCAGTCGTCCTTGATCCCGACGGGCATATTGTGGAAGCCAATGCCTTGGATTTTGAATCTGTCCGAAAAGCCGCAGACATACTTAAAAAACTGGATCTATATTATGAGATTTATACGAATCAGGGTACATATTCACAGGATAAAGATAAATCGCTTGCCCTTCTCGTTGATATTTTCCTCACCTCCAATCCGGGAGCAGATCCTGTCGTAGTAACAGAAGAAGCCCGGAAGCGTTTTGAGGTCTCTCAAATCAAAATCGTCGACAGCTATGAAAGGCTTTTCGAAAATCCTGAAATTGTCTACTATAAATTTCTTGTTTTCTCCGTCGATTTCAAAAAGCTTGGAGAGGCAGCATCCGAACTAAAGCAGGTGGGCAGTCTTGCCGTTACGGCATCCGGCCGGGACAACCTCGAGATCAATGCTCTTGATGCACAAAAAGGGGTGGCCCTCGAAAAGTACCTGAACAAACTCGGCATTCCTTTGGAAGATACCATGGCGATTGGAGATAATTATAATGATGTTTCCATGTTTGAACGGGTAGGAAGGTCTGTCGCAATGGGCAATGCTCCTGCTGACATCCAAAGAATCTGTGACTTTGTCACCGCCTCCAATAATGAAAACGGAGTGGCAAAAGCTATCTTGGAGGCTATCGGAGAATAAATCGATTGAATATGTATAAAGCCTAAACTTTGGGGACATACTATAAACATGATTGTTTTTCCATAATATCCCCTTTTCATTCCACCTTCCTTAAGCTTGATGCTTGAGGGGTGGTTTTTTTTGGACCTACTGAGCTCCTAATAAAGAAACTCGCCAAAGGCGAGTTTACTTTTTTTATATATCAATAACGTCCAGCTCAATGATAAGGCTCCCAAAACGGGACCCTTTACCTGTATCCAGGTGCGGTTTATGGCTGCAGCTGACGCTCTTTGGCTGCTGCATTTACCTGCTCGTCCGCATGGTAGGAAGATCTTACAAGCGGACCGGCTTCACAATGGCTGAAGCCTTTTGATAAAGCGATTTCCTTGAGCTCGGCAAATTCATCCGGATGATAGTAGCGCTCTACCTTCAAGTGCTTTTTCGTAGGCTGCAGATACTGGCCGATGGTCATGATGTCCACATCATGTGCCCGAAGGTCATCCATGGCTTCAATGATTTCTTCCTTCGTTTCGCCAAGGCCCACCATGATGCTTGATTTAGTAGGAGTGGCAGGGCTTAGCTCCTTGACTCTTTTCAATAATTGGAGAGAACGGTCATAGGTAGCGACGGCACGGACACGTTTGGTCAGGCGGCGGACGGTCTCGATATTATGGTTGAAAATGTCCGGCTTTGCCTCCATGAGGGTCATGATGCTTTCGTCGTCTCCTTTCATATCGGAAGGAAGAACCTCGATGGTGCAGAATGGTGACTTCCTGCGAACGGCACGGACCGTTTCGGCAAATACCGCTGCTCCGCCATCCTTCAGGTCATCGCGGGCAACTGCAGTAATGACAGCATGACGGAGACCCATAACAGCCACAGAATCGGCTACTCTTTCCGGCTCCTGCCAGTCAAGCTCCGTTGGCAGGCCCGTCTTTACGGCACAGAAACGGCAGGCCCTTGTACAGATGTCGCCGAGAATCATAAAGGTAGCCGTTTTCCTTACTGCCCAGCATTCATGGATATTCGGGCATCGGGCTTCTTCACATACTGTATGAAGATTCTGTTCCCTCATCATCTTCTTCAGGCCTGTATACTCCTTATTGGTATTCAATTTGATTTTCAGCCAATCTGGCTTCCTAAGATGTTCCTGCTGGTTTGCCATTTTATACGCTCCTTTTAGCGGGAATAATTCCACTCATCCGTTTCATATTTTTCAGCAAGCTGATTAACTTCCTCCACTTGTTCCTGGGTTAACTCAAATTTCTGTAATTGGACATCAAGGCCTTCGGCAAATCCCTTATAAAAGGCTTCCTTTATTTCCTCCAGGCTTATGCTGCGTCCTGCCGCCTCAGAAACAGAGGCCGCTTTCCCTGAGAAGCTCTTCATGGCCCGTTCTTTGACTCGCTCATTCGGATAAATAAAACAGTCAAAAAGGGTCTCTTCATCGATCTCAAGCGGGATGGAGCCGTGCTGGAGGATGACGCCTTTTTGGCGGCATTGTGCACTTCCGGCAGACTTCCTTCCATTGACGACCAGCTCATACCAGGAGGATTCATCAAAGCAGACAGCCGAATTGGTTTTCCCGATTTTTTTTCCTTCCTCAGGTATGGCGAGGTCGGCGTCGATTCCCAGGTTCCTAAAGCCTTGGAGAAGGCCCTGGGATATGATTCTATAAGCCTCTGTGACACCCTTAGGCATTTTAGGATGGCCTTCACTCACAACCACGCTGTATGTCAGTTCCTTATCATGCAGGACGGCGCGGCCGCCTGTCAGCCTTCGCACTAATTTAAATCCTTTTCTATGTACTTCCTCCACATCGATCCTGCCATGCACCTTCTGAAAGTATCCCACAGACATCCCAGGAGGGTTCCAGGTGTAAAACCGTACGACCGGCGGGATCAGCCCCTGGCTGTGCCAGTTAAGGAGGGCCTCGTCCATAGCCATATTATAAGCGGGTGTGTTTTCTCCTGTATCAATAAATAACCATGATTCTTTTTCCAATGCAAGGACCTCTTTCATACAGTGTCATAAAAACATAAACGGGGACCTTAATAACCCTGTTTTCCTCCTTACTTTAGCACAAGAAAGGACCATTTTGGAAGGATATCGGACTAAATTAGTGGGAATAGGAAGAAAGTTCGGATTAGTATGGCTTGAAATAATAAAACGGTTCCATATTGAGGCGGCTCCTGCCTACTCGTTTTGTTAAAGGATGGTAAGGATTCCTGGAAAAGTGTTTTGTTTTTAAAAGTAGTGGTTGATTTCCGTTCCAGGCAATCGCTTTCGTAAATCTTTCTAAAATCAGCAGTAAGCTGCAATAACCACAAAAAAAAGAGCAAGCCGCAGGCTTACTCTTTATCTGGCCATTGATAGGTCCAGAACCGTTCGTTATGGATCCAGGCCAAAAGCTCAGGATCCTGGGTTACCAGCTTATCGCCCCATGATGCGACCATATACTGGGTTTGGGAGCGGTGGGCCATAATGGCAGCGACCTTCTGCTTTTCCACTGATTTAACATTGTAGCGTATGTCTGCTTCGCCGAGATCTTCGACACAATTATTGGAAAAAGCCACACAATGCAGCTTGGGTCTGTCTTCCTCTTTTATCCTGCTCAGTACCCTGACAACGGAACGGCCCGTTGCTTCGTGATCGGGGTGAACGCTGTAGCCTGGATAGAAGGTGATGACAAGGGAAGGCTTAAGCTCTTCGACCATGGATGAAATCATCCCATCGAGCTTTTCCTCCGATTCGAATTCAACGGTCTTATCCCGGAGGCCGAGCATCCTGAGATCCTGAATGCCCAGCGCTTCGGCAGCATCCTTCAGCTCCTGCTTTCTTATCAATGGCAGGGACTCTCTTGTAGCGAAAGGAGGGTTTCCTAAATTCCGCCCCATCTGACCAAGAGTCAGGCATGCGTATGTGACGGGAGTGCCGTTTTGTACATGTGATGCAATGGTTCCAGATACACCAAATGCCTCATCATCGGGATGAGGAAAAATGACTAATACTTGTCTTTCTTTTTCAAATGCCACTGAAATTCCTCTCCTTTATTCAAATGGTGTTTTGCTGATTTCAAGAGCGACGGCAAGCTTTCCCGCTGGATCTAATCCAGCCATCAATAATCGGCCCTGTCCATCGACCTCGAAATGAGTCAGCCCTTCAGCATACACCCAGCCGATCGAAAGCTTTAGGCCGGCACGATACGGCCCGGCACCGGTGATTTTGCCATGCTCATATTGGATCAGAGCATTCCTGATATAAGCCCCGGCTGAAAAAAATGTTTCATCAAAATGAGAAGCGTAAGCTCCATTTGTTGTTTCCAGATGGAGATACACATCCTGTCCCGCAAAAGAATCAATAATGGATTGAGCCTCTGCCAAAAGAATTGGTTCCATATACATACCTCCCATAGTCCGCCGATTCAATATTATATTTATATTTATTTCAGCTGTTTCAGCCTATTGGTTCAAGTTATCTTCTATAAGCTCTATCTAATTATCTTACTAAAAATACTAAGAGAATGCGAAAGTCCAAACCGAAAATAGGAAGTAAAATTTGTCAGCTGACCATGGCTGAAAAAAGCTGTTTTCGCAAAGTTTGCTGCTTTGGAACGTGGTGGTTGATTTCCACTCCAGGATGCTCGCTTTCCGCGGGGCGGGCGGTGAGCCTCCTCAGCTTCGCCTGCGGGGTCTCACCTGTCCCGCTAATTCCGCGCAGAAAGGCGGAAAGCGGTGCCTGCCAAACATTTGATATTTTAAAGCTCAATGTTGATTTAATAAAGATAAAATACCTAACAAAATTTGCAGGCAGAGACACGACAAGCATAAGACGAGCCGGCTGTGGGGAGTGCTTTTCTTCCCATAGCGGATTGGCTTATGACTCGAGTGTCTCAGCTTGGAGCCGGATCGAGGAGTCTCGCACCTTACACTCCAATCAACCTTTTTAATAATGGGATCGGCTTTCAGACTCTTTAAAAAACATTTTAGAAAAGAGCCAAAAAAAGAGGAGCCTCGGGTATGGGTATGGACGCTGCGAGCTTGTATTTAGGATCGTATTCCCCAAAATACAGCACCTGGTGTCCGGCTCCGTTATTCCCCTGAGGCAGCCTCTTCTAAAGCTGATTATTTAGTTGAAGCTTCTGTTTCGCGGCCAGCGCCAAAGCGGCGGTAGGCACCATGCATGGTAGGACCGACATATTCATTCAGTTTCCAAGAATGACTGATGGCGCAAGTGATAAAGTCTTTAGCTGTATCAATTGCTTCGCGCACAGACTTGCCTTTTGCCAGCTCAGCCGTAATGGCTGCTGAAGAAGTACAGCCTGCTCCGTGTGTATAAGAGGTGCCGATACGCTCGGATTCAAGCACGGTAAACTCCTTGCCGTCATACAGAAGATCGATCGCCTTTTCATGCTCAAGCTTGCTTCCGCCTTTGATCAGCACATACTTGGCTCCGAGTTCATGAATTTTAACGGCTGCTTCCTTCATATCCTCAAGTGTTTTAAGCGGTTTTGTCCGGGCAAGCTGAGAAGCCTCAAAAAGATTCGGAGTAACGACGGTCGCACGCGGTACCAGTACGTCCCTAAGCGCCACTGCTGTTTCAGGATGAAGGACCTCATCCTCGCCCTTACAAACCATGACAGGATCAATGACCACATTCTCAAGCTTATATTCATCAATAATGCTAGCTGCAAGCTCAATGATTTCTACTGAACCCAGCATTCCTGTTTTCATGGCATCAATGCCGGTAGAAAGAATCGTCTCCAGCTGAGCTTTAATCACATCCAGATCAATAGGGAATACATTGTGATGCCAGTTATTTTTAGGATCCATAGTCACAATAGTGGTAATTGCCGACATACCATAAACACCAAGCTCCTGCATCGTCTTCAAATCCGCCTGAAGCCCGGCACCGCCGCTTGAATCAGAACCTGCTAAAGTTAAAGCCTTCTTCATAGTCATTATCAAAAACCTCCTCAAAAAGGTATCTGTAGAGTAGATTGCCTATTTTTAAGATTAAATATCAAAAAATAGGGAAATTAATGGACGTAGTACTTCCAAAGCTGTGCTGCCTCACCCAAAAAAACCTCTACACCAAAACAAAAAAACTCATAGGAAGAATATATCATAAAATGACTAAAAAGCGGAGAACGGTGCCTGCAAAGAAACAATTGGGACGAAAAAACACATGATGTAGAATTTATGATAGAAAGAATACCTCTTTAGCAGGCAGAGACCCGATAAAGAAGACTTGCTGATTGGCGAGCGCAAGCGAAGACAGAAGCTTAGTCGCACTTATGCTTTAGTGCAAGCATAAGACGAGACGGCTGTGGGAAGGCGGGTTTGCATCCCATAGATGGCTTGGCTTATGACTCGAGGGTCTAAAGTCTCGGAGCTGGATCAGGGAAAAGCGGAGAACGGTGCCTGCAAAGAAATCCAGGGAAAAAATATATGATGTAGACTTTCTGGTAGAAAAAGTAACTCTTTAGCAGGCAGAGACCCGACAAGCATAAGACGAGACGGCTGTGGGAAGGCGGGTTTGCATCCCATAGATGGCTTGGCTTATGACTCGAGGGGCTCAGTTCGGAGCTGGATCAGGGAAAAGCGGAGAACGGTGCCTGCAAAGAAACAACTGGGACGAAAACACATGATGTAGAATTTATGATAGAAAAAATATCTCTTTAGCAGGCAGTGACCCGGCCATGAGCGTTATATTTCTATTGCCGTTGAAAAATTGCGATAATTAAGATGGGCTTATACAAACCGTTATCGCCGGGGAAATAATTGTCATTGAGGCGGGAAAGGGTAATAACATGAATATTACCGGGATTATTATAGCAGGCGGGAAATCCAGCCGGATGGGAACGAACAAAGCTTTGCTCGATATGAATGGCAGGCTCAATATTGAGAGGACTATTGCAGAGCTGAGCCAGGTATCCGAGAAGGTAATCATCGTGACGAATGACAGGCAGGAATATGAATTTCTCGGCCTGGATATGGTTTCGGATGAATATCCGGGGCTTGGACCGCTGGCAGGGCTTCATGCAGGGCTCAAGGCTGCTGAGACAGGAGCCGTTTTAGCGGCAGCCTGTGATATGCCGTTTATTAAGGCAGAAATCCTGAGTGATACAGCTGGATTCCTCAAAGGCTTTGAGGCCGCTGTACCCAAGATGGATGGACGGCCTCAGCCGCTCGCAGCAGGATATAGGAAAGAGTCGCTATCGGTTTTAGAGGACTGTCTTGAAAGCGGCCAGCTTCGAATGAGAGATTTTTTAGACAGGCTGAAGGTGAAGTGGGTTCAGATAGAGGATTACAGCTTTTCCTCCTATTCGATTGAAGAACTCGAGCTGATGTTTTTTAATATGAACCATCCCTGGGAATACGAAAAGGCCCTCAGGATAGCAGGCGGAAATGCAGCAGGCAATGGCCATGATGGCTTCAACCGCTCGACTAAACTAGATGTTAAGAGGAATCGACTATGAACTATGAAATTACAAGAGATAAAATAGATATTCAGGATGTAATAGATAAAGTAATCTCGCGGAATGCCGGAGCCATCACCACATTCATAGGAACAGTCCGTGAGCTTACTCATGGTAAAAAGACGCTGCATCTGTTTTACGAATCTTATGAAGCGATGGCGGTAAAAAAGCTGGAGGAAATCGGACGCGAAATCAGTGAGCGGTGGCCCGATGCAAAAACAGCCATCACACATAGGATCGGAAAGCTTGAGATAACAGATACTGCGGTGGTGATTGCTGTTTCAACGCCGCATAGAGATGATGCGTATAAAGCGAACAGATATGCAATTGAGAGAATTAAAGAGATTGTCCCGATTTGGAAAAAAGAATATTGGGATGACGGAGAGGAATGGATTGGCAACCAAAAAGAAACCGTTGCTTATCCAGATGGCAGACCGGAGGAGAATGAGCTGAATGATTAAGGTACTTTTCTTTGCATTTTTAAAAGAAGCAGCAGGAAGGGAATCCATGGAAGTCGAAATGAGCGGAGAAACTCTTGCTGATTTAAAAAAGAAGCTGTCACAGGAATATAGGATAGAGAACCTGGAAACGGTCATGGCGGCGGTCAATGAGGAATTTGCGCCGGATGATACGGTTCTGGAAGAAGGAGATACGGTTGCCTTTATTCCGCCTGTAAGCGGCGGCTGAGTCAATGGTTACGAAGGCAGATCCAGGAGGTGAAACATGTCAGAGAGATATTCCAGACAGGTGCTTTTTTCAGGCATTGGTCCCCATGGTCAGGAAAAATTAAAGGCAAGCCATGTTCTTATTATTGGAGCGGGTGCTTTAGGAGCAGCCAATTCAGAGGTCCTTGTCAGGGCCGGAATCGGAAAATTGACCATTGTTGACCGTGATTATGTAGAAGAAAGCAATCTTCAAAGACAGCAATTATATACAGAACAGGATGTACATAAAAAATACCCAAAGGCAGCGGCAGCAAAAAGGCATTTGGAGGAGATTAACTCGGAAGCCGAGATACATGCCTTCGTCATGGACGCTGTACCACAGAGCCTTGAGCTGATTCTACAGGATGTGGACTTAATCATTGATGCAGCAGATAATTTTGAGACAAGGCTGATGGTGAATGACCTGGCCCATAAACATAAGATTCCCTGGATCTATGGTGCGTGTGTCGGAAGCTTCGGGATGAGTTTTACCATCCTGCCGGGAAAGACTCCGTGTCTTAATTGCCTGCTTAGGACCATCCCCATGCAGGGAATTAACTGTGATACCGCGGGGATTATCGGGCCAGCAGTCCAGATGACAGTGGCCCATCAGACCGCTGAGGCATTAAAAATCCTTGTGGGTGACTGGGATGCTGTGCGCACCACATTTGTCAGCTTTGATTTATGGAATTCCCAGTATCAGAGCATTAAAGCGGGTAGGGCTAAAAGGGATGACTGTCTGACGTGCGGAAGTGATGCGGTATATCCTTACCTGCAGGCTGAAAATACAACCAAAACAGCCGTCCTATGCGGCAGGGAAACGGTCCAGGTGCGTCCGCCTGCTCTTGTCCAGCTTGAATTAAAACAGCTCGCAGGAAGCTTGAACGCCCAGGGCTATGATGTGAAAGCAAATCCCTATTTAGTTTCTGCAGAAAATGACGGCGAAAGAATTGTAGTTTTCAAAGATGGAAGGGCCCTGATCCACGGAACCAAAGATGTGGTGTATGCTAAATCCTTATATCAAAAGCTTCTTGGCTGAAAAAACAAAAAACTGACTGATCTTACCGACAGTCAGTTCTTTGTGGTTACTTAATGCTTCTAAGACAGAAAGCAGGTTGAGATGGGCCATTTATGATCCGCTTTCTAAGATAAATGATCCGATTTAAGGATTTAATGATCGGCTTTTTATGGTTAATGATCCAGTTTTCGTGATCAATGATCTAAACCCTTTTTTAGGGGAGGATCAACTGAGAGGATTGATATAAAATTTTTTTAAATGATCCAGATATTCTGCGAATGATCCGGGCGGCCCCGCAATGATCTGGAAATCCACCCAATGATCCAGGCAGCCCCAAAATGATCTAAAAACCCATTAAATTTCCCATCCCACCCTGAAAAAAAAAGAGGCCGCAGCCTCTTTGCTTATTTTCTTAAAACGCCCAATTCCCTTTTCGGAATACCGGCTCCAGCTGTCCGTCTTCAGTTTCACCGTCAATATCAAGTTCGTTTGAGCCGACCATGAAGTCGACATGGGACAGGCTGTAGTTGACTCCGGCTGCTGCCAGTTCGTCTTTGCTCATGGTTGTTCCTTCTTCAAGACAGATCGGGTAGGCAGCTCCCACGGCAAGGTGGCAGGAAGCATTTTCATCAAATAAGGTATTGTAGAAGATAATGTTTTTATTAGAAATGGGTGAATCATGCGGTACAAGGGCAACTTCTCCTAAGTAGGCTGCTCCTTCATCAATTTCAAGCATTTTCTTCAGAGTTTCCTCTCCTGTACCCGCTGTGAATTCCACTGCTTTTCCGTCCTTGAAGGTCAGGGAGAAGTTCTCAATGGTAGTGCCATTATAGTTAAGCGGCATCGTGCTGGTAACTGTTCCGTTTACTCCGTCCTTCTTGGCCAGTGTGAAGACTTCCTCTGTTGGGATGTTCGGTGTATAATCCAGTCCTTTTGTATTCTTCACAGCACCGCCCACCCATTTATGGCCGGATGGAAGCTCGATGGAGAGGTCGGTTCCTGGTGCACGGTAATGAAGCTTTTTGTATTTTTTTGTGTTTAAGTATTCAAGCTTTTGATGCAGGGTTTCTCCATGGACTCTCCAAGCCTCGACCGGATCTTCCTCATAGATGCGGGTAGTCGAGAAGATGGCATCCCACAGTTTTTCGACTGCTTCCTCAACGGTTGAATTAGGGAATACCTTCTGGGCCCATTCTTGAGTCGGAGTAGAGATGATATTCCAGCTGACTCCGCCTTTCATCATTTCATTTTTGAAGTTCTCCATAGCTGCTGCGTTGGCCTTAGTGCGTATGGCCACACGCTCAGGATCGACTCCCGCAAGTGCATCTGGATTTGGGGAATAAATCTGCAGGAAGGAAGCGCCCATCTGTTGATATTCTTCCATCATCTTAATATAATTCTCTGAAACATATGTTAAGGCTTCTTTAGGAGCATTTTCGGTTTTAATCCGGCCGAAGGCTTCATCGCCATATTCCACAAATACATTGCCAGCTCCTGCTGCAAACGCTCTCTTTGCAATAACGCGGGCAAATTCTGCTGCTGAAACAGGAGCCTGAATGACTAGAGGCTGTCCTTCCTGTAAATTAACGCCGATTTTCAAGGCGACATCCGCATATTTTTCAAGCAATTCCTGAGTCTTACTCATTTGATTTCCCCCTAAAAGATATTTCTATTATCTAAATATTCTATCATAGAACGTTAAAGAGAAGAAATAAATTGATAGGTTTCTGGCTTTATTGAACAACCGGCCGGGTAAATATGAAAATTAATCAAAAAGGTGAATGTTTCTTAGGACATTAGGGGTATAGAGAAATAAAAAATAAAAAGAGGAGGCAGCAGTGAATTTTTCAACAGATAATATCATATTAATATGCTCCATTTTATTGATTATCGGGGTAGGGTCGGCAAAGTTTTCTTCGCGTCTGGGACTGCCATCGCTCGTCCTGTTCGTTGCAGTGGGGCTGGTATTAAATCACTTCATTCACTTTCAGGATGCCTCCATCACTCAGCTTGTCGGGATTATAGCTCTGATCATCATCCTTTTTGACGGAGGAATGCAGACAAACTGGAAGCATATTCGCCCTGTGATAAAAACCTCCCTCTCACTCTCCACATTGGGCGTCCTGTTGAGCACCGTTCTTGTTGGGGTGTTTGCAAGGTATATATTAGACCTGAACTGGCTAGAAAGCTTTTTGTTTGGATCGATTGTGGGCTCTACAGATGCTGCGGCCATTTTTTCTGTCCTTGGAAGCAAGAATATAAAAGGGAATCTGACCGCTGCACTTGAAGCGGAATCAGGGACCAATGATCCAATGGCATTCTTCTTAACCATCAGTTTTATTGAAATTATCAGTGATGGCGGGAAATATAATGTTATCTCCCTGATCCTGAAATTTATATGGGAGATGGGCTTCGGGCTTGTAATGGGTCTGGTTATTGGAAAAGTGTCTGTGTATATCATCAATAAGATCAAACTTGATGAATCCGGCTTGTATCCAGTTCTGGCCATAGGCTTTGCCATTTTCGGATACAGCCTTACCACGGTTCTGCATGGAAGCGGTCTTCTTGCTGTTTATGTACTGGCTGTTTATATTGGAAATCAAGAGCTGCGGTATCACTTTACGATTACCCGGTTCAACAGCGGATTTGCCTGGCTGATGCAGATGCTGATGTTCATTACACTGGGGTTATTTGTTTTTCCTGATAATCTGTTGTCTATCGTGGAAAAGGGAATTATCATCTCTCTTTTGGTTATTTTCGTTGGACGGCCGATCGGGGTATTTCTGAGTACGCTGTTTTCTAAGTTTACATTTAAAGAGCGGATCTTCCTCAGCTGGGGAGGACTGAAAGGGGCCGTGCCGGTTGTACTGGCTATTTACCCTCTTTTTGCGGACCTTTCTCATGCGGGCTATATATTCAATCTGGTGTTCTTTGTTGTTCTGGCCTCAGCCCTAATTCAAGGGACAACCATGAATCCTCTGGCCGAACGTCTGGGACTTATAGAAAAAAACAAGAGCACTCCGCCGCGAAGCCTGGAGCTTTTGACGCTGGGGCGCACGCAGATCGATATGATAGAGGTAAAGGTGGAGGAGTTTTCCTGGTTTGTCGGCAAGGAAATCATGGATTTGAATTTGCCGGATGATGCACTTATTACAGCCATTATAAGAGGGGAAAGCTTTGTGATTCCCCAAGGAGATACGGAAATCAAAAAGGGGGATGCTTTATTTATCCTGGTTCCTATCGGTAAAATGAAAGAGTTTGATGACATGTTAGCCCAAAAAGAATAAATAAGACCGGCTGCCAGAGAAGCCCAGGCAGCCGGTCTTATTTTCGGGTTTTAATGTGTAACATCGTCTGTCGCGACGAGTACGACCCTGCCTTTATCAAGCTCGGTTTCATATTGAGCGGCTTCCTGCTTGGTTAACCCAAGGGATTCCATTTTGCTGCGCAGCTCGTCTCCACGGGATTTAAAGACATTTCCAAGAGAACTTAGAAGTCCCTGTTCACCCATTCCGACTTCTTCAGTATGAGTTGCTTCAGTAAGATGCTCAGAACGGTCCTTATCATGTGCGAACAAATATACATTTTCCTTGCTGAATCCAAGGCTATCAATTTTTTCTTTAGCCTGTAGGCCGTTTTCTACCACATGTACTTGATACATAACTGAATTCCTCCTTATATAAGCTTCTTATAGTAAAATTGAATCAGCTTTAATAGCTTCATCACTTATATATCCGTTTGCGGGTAAGTTAAACATTGGATTTTCCAAGGTTTACAGCGATTTTAAAAAAGGGAAAAGAATGTTGAATCCTGGCCTTAAGCGGCAGGCCAAAAACTTAGGGAGGTAAAACATGATTGAAAAAGTGATAGATACAGACTGGCGGAATCTCCTGAAGGAGGAATTCGAAAAATCTTATTTTGCTGAATTAGAAGCCTTCCTTCAGAAAGAATATGAAGAGCAGATCATCTATCCTCAGAAGGAAGAGATCTTCAATGCTCTCCGTTATACTCCCTGCAAAGCTGTAAAGGCAGTTATCCTGGGCCAGGATCCTTATCATGGGCCTGGGCAGGCGCATGGTTTGAGCTTTTCCGTTAAACCGGACGTCCGGATACCTCCTTCACTAAAAAATATATATAAGGAGCTTCACGAGGACCTTGGCTGTGAAATACCCGGCCATGGCCATCTGACTTCATGGGCGAAGCAAGGAGTGCTCCTTTTAAATACAGTTCTAACCGTTAGAAAAGGGCAGGCAAATTCACATCGGGGAAAGGGATGGGAGATTCTTACGGATCAAATCATCCGCACATTGAATGACAGAGAGGATCCGGTTGTATTTATCCTTTGGGGAAAACCTGCACAGGCAAAGATGAACCTGATCGATACAAAAAAGCATTTCATCATCACTTCGCCGCATCCAAGCCCACTTTCTGCAAATAAAGGATTTTTTGGAAGCAGGCCATTTTCTAAAACGAATTCCTATTTGCTGCAGGCAGGGATAAAGCAGGTAGACTGGTCGCTTCCGCAGCTGTAAGGGATGTTTCACATGGAACATTTTTAACTCTGAATCATAAAGGTCGCCGGCACCCAGTCTTGTCAATGAAGGAGATGTTCTGATGGAATATCAAAAATTCAAGCATATTTATAATGCGATTTATGCGATGATCATCGTGGTTTTTTTTGGAACAGTCGGTTTTTATTATTCAGAACATATCTCCGTTTTCAAGTCCTTCTGGCTGACCATCATTACTGTGCTGACGGTTGGATACGGAGATACGGTCCCTGAAACGTTATATGGAAAACTGTTTGCTTTATTGATTATTCCTCTTGGAATCGGGATTGTCACGTATGCAACAGGTGCCCTTGCTACCATCATGATTGAAGGGCATCTCTCTAAAACGTTTGCAGAAAGGAGAAGGGGTAAATTGATTGCTAAGCTAAAGGATCATGTCATTCTTTGCGGTTACGGACGTGTCGGGGAGCAGGTGCTCCAGGAGTTGATCCAGTCGGAAACACCTACCGTTATCATAGATACCAATGAAGAGGTCTTTTCAGAAAAACTGCCTCCGTTCGTTCAATATATCATCGGGGATGCGACAAATGATGAGGTGCTGAAAAAAGCGGGAATTGAAAACGCGGCAAGCCTGGTCACCACTCTCCCGGGAGATGCGGACAATGTGTTTGTGACTCTGACTGCAAAAGGGGTAAACGAACGGATAAAGGTCATTGCCAGGGCGGAGAAACGGCAAACGGAGGACAAGCTGATACGGGCAGGTGCACAGAGAGTGGTCAATCCTTCCTCCATGGGAGGAAGGCATATGGTTCTTTCCATTCTCAAACCCGTCAGTGTGGATTATGTAAGTGAAATGCTTACAAAAGGCAAAAGGAGTTATGGAATTGAGGAAATTCAACTCAAGAAAGACTCTCCGTTTGCCCATAAGACAATCGGGGGGCTGGATGTGCATGGCACATACGGTGTCATGATCATGGCGATTGTCAGGGAGGAAGAGACAAACAGCAATCCAGAGGGAGATGAAAAGCTGCTTCCTGATGATATAATCGTGATCTTCGGTTCAGAAAAACAATTAAAAGAATTTGAGAAAGCGGCCAATGGAGAGTAAAATACAGCATAGAAGAGAATGACTTTTTCAGGGGCACGAGGAACAGGTAAGAGGTGATAATATGCAAATTGCGTCTGAAGTAATTTTGGCCAAGATGGAGGACCTTCTCCGAAAAGCGAGGAATTCTCCGGAAGACGGGGCTGAAAAATACATAATAGCCATTCATTCGTTGTGCGAGCTCATGCTTGAAAAAGGTGCAGAGGTTCCTGCTCCGGCAGTCCGGTCATTCCGGACTCCTGAGGTAAAAACGGCGGTGCAGCCTTCTATACCGCAGGCGGAGCCTAAAAGAATCGAAGGGGCAAATGGCTCTTCCTTACTTGATTTTTAGGTGCCGGATTACATAGTGATATCGTTCATAAAAAAAGAGGCCGATCAGGGCCTCTTACAATAAGGGGTGGAATGAATTGAAAGTATTTTTATTGGCAGGAGCCATCAATGCCTTCCTTGCTGTGGCACTTGGTGCATTTGGAGCTCATGGCCTGGAAGGGAAAATTTCTGATAAATATCTAGAAGTCTGGAAAACAGGAGTTCAATATCAAATGTTTCATGCGGCAGGTCTCCTTATCATCGGCCTTCTCATGGGGAAAATCCAAGGGAGTCTGCTTGGAACTGCAGGCTGGCTTATGCTGGCAGGAATCATCCTGTTCTCGGGAAGCCTGTACGTCCTCAGTGTGACTGGAATCAAGGTTCTTGGCGCCATTACTCCGCTGGGGGGCATTTCCTTCTTAGCGGCCTGGGTCCTGATCATGGTTGCCGTATATAAACATTTATAAGGAAAAAGAGGAAACCGCCTAATTGCCATGGCGGTTTCCTTTTTTTGTCAGCGCGGCGGATATGTAGCTAAACCAGCCTGGCCCGCTCCATAAGGATATTCATACTCTATTTCTTCGTCGAAAGTAATATAATCTACATACACCATTAGAATTATATACCTCGTACCGCTCTGCGGGTCGCTGAGGATGATATGATCCCGGCCGGCAGCTTCAACGATCCCCTTAAATATTTTTGCATTCCATTCCCGGTTATTTTCAAAGGTTGCATAAACAGTGGCCAGCTTGCCCCGGTTCAGCCTCAGGATGTTTTCAATATAAGACTGTTCCGTTGGCAGCATCCCCGCTCCAGGTCCTCCAGCCCCCATGCCTCCGCCGCCCATACCACCAGCAGAAGGCGGCTTATAAGTCATAATAGGCTGAGAACCAGGAAGCTGCTGCGGCTGGTATCCTTGGGATCCCCCGGGACCCTGATATCCCTGCTGCTGACCCTGATATGGGCTATGCGGGGGAGTATATCCATAGCTAGAGTATGGATTTGTTTCAGATTGCCTCATTACAAAATCCCTCCTATAAAACATATAATACAGTGACAGAAGATCCTGTAGATGAACATCCATCCCGCTGCCAAAACCAGCCCGGACCCCCAAAACACAAGCCCAAAGGATAAATGTCTAATAAGCAAATTCTCACTATTTCATATGTATGATTTAAAAAGGGAGATATTCCTTCTAAAGCAGAGAACGGTGCTTTTTCAAATGGTACTTGTCCCGAAGAAAATGGATGAAGATTTTTCGTGAAAATACTAGACTCAGCGAAAAAGCAGACATCCGACAATCATAAGACGGGGTGGCTATGGGGAGCGGTTTTCCTCCCCGTAGACAGCCTGGCTTATGACTCGAGGATGTCAGTTCGGAGCTGGCAGGACCTAAAGCGGAATGCGGTGCCTTCCAGCAGGGCCTGTTTTTTATTGCCATGTAGAGCAGTCTTTTTTGGAAAAAAAATATTGGGAGGCAGAGACCCGATTAAGAAGACTTGCTGATTGGCGAGTGTCAGCGAAGACAGAAGCGTAGTCGCACTTATACTTTAGTGCAAGCATAAGACAGGGGGGCTATGGGGAGCGGTCTTTCGCTCCATAGACAGCCTGGCTTATGACTCCGAGGGTCTCAGCATGGAAACTGGCAGGGCCTAAAGCGGAGAACGGTGCTTTTTCAGAGATTGATGAAAAACCTTAGGTAAAATAAGGGGAGATTTTCCTGTTAATTCAAAATGGAGCTCGTTTTGGGGGAATATAAGGGGAAGATTTTCCCTTATGCAAAGAAAATCCCCTCATTTTTAATATTTTTGGGTCAATAGAGGGAATTTCTCCCGCTATTCAAGTTCTTTTTTCCCCTTATTTCAAATTAAGGGGAATTCCTCCCTCTATTTGTCAGGCTGGGTGCATAAAGCCGACCTCCAGCCGATCCATCCTAAATGGGGAAGCCGGCCGAAGAACAAAAACAAAAGCAGGTGGAGAAAACTTTTCGTTTTTCTCCGCCTGCTCTATGTTTAGGGACTTAGCAGACAGTCCCCATGCACACACATTATGTTAAACCTGCAAAAACTTAGGAACATCCTCTTCAGTCAGGATGTTTCCGACGAAGAACGAGCCGAATTCGCCGTAGCGGGCGCTGACTTCGTCGAAGCGCATTTCATAGACGAGCTTTTTGAATTGGAGTACATCTTCTGCGAATAGAGTTACGCCCCATTCGTAGTCGTCAAATCCGACAGAGCCTGTAATGATCTGCTTGACTTTGCCTGCATATTTGCGGCCGATCATGCCGTGAGAGCGCATGAGGGATTTGCGTTCATCCATGGGAAGCATGTACCAGTTGTCATTTCCCTGACGGCGCTTGTCCATTGGATAGAAACAGACATATTTGGCTTTTGGAAGCTCAGGGTATAGACGGGCGATGACATGCGGGTTCTGGTAAGGGTCCTCTCCTGAAGCCAGGTAGTTGCTCAGCTCGACTACAGATACATAGGAATGGGCAGGAACCAGGAATTCAGCAAACTTGGTTTTGTTGAATTCAGTTTCGATGATGTTGAGCTCTTCCATGGTCGGACGAAGAATCATCATCATGAAATCCGCTTTTTGTCCTGTGATTGTGTAAATGGCGTGGCTGCCCTGTTTGGCTTCCTGTGTTTCGTTCCATTTATTCACGAGGGCCAGGAATTCCTCTATAGCTTCCTGGCGCTCATCCTCGGGAAGCATTTTCCAGGTTGTCCAATCTACGGAACGGAAATCGTGTAAACAATACCAGCCATCGAGAGTTTCTGCTGCTTCACTCATTTATATCACTCCATATCAATCTTTTTTACGTATCAAGCGTTTATACTTACCATTTTACTATAACATACGGACCTGCCATTTCCAGCTTTCTGCCGTCCGGAAATGTTGCGTTTTGGTGAACAGAGATAGGCGTTTGCATCAAGCTTATGTTCTACTTGTAATATTCCAAATGAAAGGAATTTTTACCCCTAAAACCGGGTATTCATTTTAAAGAGATTAAAAGGAAAGCACCACAAGACGAATCATGAAAAACCAGAAATTCTAAGCGGATAATGCGGAAAGAAGGTGGAAGCATGAGCGATTTATTTGAGGCACTGCAAGAGAGGATTCATGGTCATAACATACGCATTGTTTTTCCAGAGGGAATGGATGAACGAATCATTGCGGCAGCGGGCAGGCTGGCTGCCGAGAAAATCCTTATGCCCATCCTCATCGGGAATATTGAGCAGATCCAGGCAAAAGCCAGGGAAATGAAGGTATCGCTTGAAGCCATTGAAATCTATGATCCTGCAAATTTCATTATGATGGATGAACTCGTCGCGTCCTTTGTGGAACGCCGGAATGGGAAGGTGACACCAGAACAGGCCAGGACCCTGCTTCTGGATGAGAATTACTTCGGGACCATGCTGGTCTACACCAATAGGGCGGATGGCCTTGTGAGCGGAGCGGCTCATTCTACAGCAGAAACCGTCAGGCCGGCACTCCAGATTATCAAAACAAAAGAAGGAGTGAATAAAACATCAGGCGTATTCATTATGGTCCGGGAAGATGAAAAATATGTCTTTGCGGATTGTGCCATTAATATTTCCCCTGACAGCCGGGATCTGGCGGAAATCGCTATAGAAAGCGCAAGGACAGCCAGGATGTTTGATATGGAGCCCCGTGTGGCCATGCTTAGTTTTTCTACTAAGGGCTCTGCCATGTCTCCGGAAACAGAAAAGACTGCTGCAGCAGTTGAAGAGGCAAGACGGGTCGATCCGTTCCTCGTGATTGATGGGGAACTCCAATTTGATGCTGCCTTTGTTCCGTCGGTAGCAGGGAGAAAAGCACCGGATTCCCCTATCCAGGGAAATGCCAATGTATTCATTTTCCCTAGCCTTGAGGCTGGGAATATCAGCTATAAAATAACCCAAAGATTGGGAGGGTTTGAAGCGCTGGGGCCTATCCTGCAGGGTCTGAACCGTCCTGTGAATGATCTTTCCAGGGGCTGCAGCGAAGAGGATGTATTTAAGCTTGCGTTGATTACGGCCGCACAGGGCTTAAATCGTTAATAGAACGGAGGAAAACTATCAGCGCGGGCAGCTCTTTTTTGGCTTACGGGCAGGGTGGACTCCTTCACCATGTGATATACTAGAGCCATTAGAATTCGAAGGAGTTTTATTGTGACTGAGGAAATTTCGCTTCTTAATCAGGATAAATGGAGAATCATCGATCAATCTTCATTGGGTCCTTCATTTAAAGCTATGTCATCCTTTGCTTTGGACGACACACTATGCCAGACAGTTGGGGCAGGACACTCTCCCGCTGCCGCGCGTGCATGGGTCCATCATTCGACGATTGTGCTTGGGATCCAGGATACAAGGCTTCCCTATCTTGAAGAGGGACTTTCATACCTTTCGCAGGAAGGCTATTCCTATGTAGTGCGCAATTCAGGCGGACTTGCGGTTGTATTGGATGAAGGGGTCCTTAATCTTTCGCTGATTTTCCCTGAATCTGAACGTAATAAAATAGAGATTAACCGAGGCTATGAAACCATGTATGAACTGATCAAGGCGATGTTCAAGGATTTCCCTGCAAAAATTGAAGCCAGGGAAATCAAAGGATCTTATTGTCCAGGGAGCTACGATCTCAGTATAAATGGCAAAAAGTTTGCCGGGATTTCACAGAGAAGAATCCGTAATGGAGCAGCCGTCCAGATCTATCTTTCTGTTGAAGGAAGCGGCAGCAAAAGAGCAGAATTGATCAGGGAATTCTACCAAAGGGCAAAGAGGGATGTTCAGACTAAATTTGATGTTCCGGAAATCCAACCGGAAGTCATGGCCTCGCTTTCCGAACTGCTAGAAAGGGATTTCACGGTCCAGGATGTAATGCTGCGCTTTTTGAAAGTCCTTCAACATTTCAGCGGCTATATCTATAACAGTCAGCTGGAGGGCGGGGAAGCAATTCTCTATGAAGGGCATCTGTCACGGATGGTGGAGCGCAACAGCAAGTTTGGCATTCTATGATTGAGGGCAATTTAGTCAGGACAAATAAATAGAAAACGAGCATCTTGGAATGCTCGTTTTTTTCTGCATATAAAATCCGGGTTTCTCCCCGTGCCGCTTCTATTATTCGGCTACCTTTTCAAGATTGCCGTTTCGGTCCATTTTGAACTTGGTGGCAGGGCGTTCTTCCTCATCCAATAGGACATGTTTTCTAGCGCGATTCATGATTTTCATTAATGTTTCATAGTCTTCCTGCATCATGCCGGTATTTTGCTCCAGATCCTGAATCCTCTTTTGCAGTTCGGCGTTCTGCTGTTTTAAGTCCTTGATTTCGAGACTGAGTCTCTCGTTTTCTGTTTTTAATACCTGGTTTTGCAGCTCACTGGTGCTGAGAGTTTGAAGGTAAGTAATAACGGTATCCAGATTGATCTGCGGGCGTGAAGGTGCCAGATAAGCCCTTGCCTGTGCTGTATAGACGGGTTCTTGTGGTGTGCTTTGCGGAGGCTGCTTCATATCTGCCATTTCTGCCATGTTTGTCATGTCTACCATTTCTGCTGCTTCTAATTCTTGTGGATTATGAGACTGCATTTCTTCTATCGGAGCAGAAACCATAATGTCCTCCATGGCTGGGGCAGGCGGATTATAAAGAAGCTTTTTCTTTCCTCCCTGATCTTTGCCGAGAATTCTGTTTCTTTGTTTCCGCTGTTTCTTCGCAAGCTGCAGAGCTTTTTCATAATTATGCCGGACGACCGCATTCCAGCGGAATCCGCATGCTGCTGATGTACGATTGAGCTTGTCTCCTATTTCTTCAAATGCATTCAGCTGGGTGCTTCCTTCTCTCACATGGCGCAATACGGTTTCTGCCAACAATAAATCATTTTCTTCTGTCCAAGCGTCTTGCCTGACTTTCATATGATTCCTTCCTTTCTCAGGGGAAAATAACCTTAGAGGGAGACAAGCTTGGCCGCTCATCTTTGACCTCTTCTTAGAAATCAGTCTGTACACTTTTACAAGTTTTTATACAAACGAGTTAGATAGAAAAGCAGATAGTTGAAAAGGAGGAATGCCTTAAGCAAAAATGTTCATAATAAGAAATGGAAAATAGTATGAGATGCTTTTAGTATTTGTTAGTTTTTTTTCAGGAGTGGTATATTCTAATCAAGCTCACAAGCTAGGCCCGATGCGGAAATATGGACGGAATAAGACAGCATCTGCAAAATTTCGCCAAAAAATTTATATTTCCAGCTAATGGGCAGTGGGATTCATGAGCAATACGGGGTATAATTAAAACAGTTATGTAAAGATCGCTGTTTTAAAGAGCCTTAAAGAAAAAGAGGGTCGCCTATGGGATATTCCGAGGAAAAATTGCATGAAGAGAAGGTCTTTAAGGATCCTGTTCATCGGTACATACATGTAAAGGACAAGGTTATCTGGGATTTAATCGGAACGAAGGAATTTCAGCGGTTAAGGCGGGTCCGCCAGCTTGGGACAACCTTTCTTGTTTTCCACGGCGCTGAGCACAGCCGCCTGAATCATTCTCTTGGAGTATACGAGATTATCAGGCGCATCGTGGATGATGTATTTAACGGCCGTCCGGAATGGGACCAGAGCGAGCGGCTTCTGTCGCTGTGTGCCGCTCTTCTTCATGATTTAGGGCATGGCCCATTTTCTCACTCTTTTGAAAAGGTCTTTGATCTGGATCATGAGCACTTTACCCAGCAGATTATACTGGGAAATACGGAAATAAATGAAGTCTTAAGCAGGGTGGCTTCAGATTTTCCTCAAAAAGTCTCTGATGTCATTGCCAAAACCTATAAAAATAAATTAGTAGTCAGCTTGATTTCAAGCCAGATCGATGCAGACCGCATGGACTACCTCCAGCGGGATGCGTATTTCACAGGTGTAAGCTACGGCCACTTCGATATGGAAAGGATCCTCAGGGTGATGAGGCCGAGGGAAGACCAGGTGGTCATCAAGCAGAGCGGAATGCATGCTGTAGAGGATTACATCATGAGCCGGTATCAGATGTACTGGCAGGTATATTTCCATCCTGTAACCCGGAGCGCTGAAGTCATTTTGACCAAAATCCTTCACAGGGCCAAGCATTTATTTGAAAAGAATTATACATTTAAACTCGAGCCGATCCATTTCTACTCCCTGTTTAAAGGAGAGACCTCGCTTGAGGACTACTTAAAGCTCGATGAATCCGTAATGCTGTATTATTTCCAGCTCTGGCAGGAAGAGAATGATCCCATTTTAAAGGACCTGTGCGACCGATTTGTAAACCGGAAGCTCTTTAAATATGTGGAGTTCCATCCTTCTAACAGCCAGATGAGCAAATTATTGGAGCTGAATAAGCTTTTTATCAAAGCTGGAATTGATCCTGAATATTACCTGGTTGTGGATTCTTCCTCAGACCTGCCGTACGACTTTTACAGGCCGGGTGAAGAGGAGGAAAGGCTGCCGATCCATCTATTGAAGAATAATGGGGAAATCCGGGAGCTGTCGAGGGAGTCCGAGATAGTGGATGCGATCTCAGGCAAGAGAAGAACGGACCATAAGCTGTATTTCCCTGCAGATCTGCTGGAGGATGAAAGCGGCAAACGTAAAATAAAGAAGCAGATCAGGCAGCTGCTTGATCTCGACTAATAGAATTGTTAAGAGCCAGACTCTGTGGATATACGAAGATGAAAAACGGCTCCGCCTCAGGGATATTAAAGGAATCCAAGGAGTGAAAGACCTTGTTTAATGATCATGCTAAAATTATCCATGCCATTGCACTAGCCGGTGAGATATCTGGACGAAAAAAGCTACAGAAAATGATTTATATCGCAAAAAAGATTTCCTTCCCATTTCAGGAAAAATTTCAGTTTCATTTTTATGGACCATACTCAGAGGAGCTTACGCTGAGGGTGGAGGAGCTATGCAATCTTGGATACTTGAATGAAGCCAGGGAAAAAAAGAGCGGATACTATCAATATTGCTATACATTGACAGACTCCGGAAAAGAGTTCCTGGATCTATACCAGATGGAAATGCCTGCATTGGAACCATGCCTTCAGGATATGAATGTACAGAATGCAAGATTCCTTGAACTGGTTTCCACTGTGTTATACTTTGACAGCCTGCCGAAAGAAGAAGTCTGTGAGAAGGTCTTTACCTTGAAGAGCAAGCAGAAATATACACTCGAAGAAATCGAAGAAGCCTACCAATACATTGCGAAATTACAGGAAAAAGCTAAGCTCCAGTAGGATGCTTAGCTTTATTTTTTGATGAAGGGTAGAAATGTGGAATCATCAGAATTAGAAATTTATATACGAAAGAGCATTCTTTTCTTTTTTAGGATGAAAGTCGATTTATTTAGTCTAATGTTAAAATGGGGCTGCCCGAGTTCCGTTCCAGGCGCTTCGCTTTCCGTGGGGCGGGCGGTGAGCCTCCTCGGCTTCGCCTGTGGGGTCTCACCTGTCCCGCTGCTCCCACTCAGAAAAGCGGAGAACGGTGCCTGCTAAGTAATCTTTTTTTTGTTCAATGTAAATCCTTTTCAATTGAAAAACTCGAAATATTAGCAGGCAGAGACCCGATCAGCATAAGGCGGTCAGGGCGTGGGAAGCGTTTTTCTTCCCATGGACTGATTGACTTATGACTCGAGGGTCTCAGTTCCGCAGCTGGATTAAGGAGTCTTCGCGCCTTCCACTCCACTCGGGCAGGAATTAAAAATTGATTAAGGCGTACAAAAATTCCTTTAATCTCTCCCGACTATGGTATAAGTTACTTGTCCCTAAATACAGAATAATAATCCCTATATACTGAATATACCTTTGTCCATAAAAATAAATGATGCGGCACACAATTCAGTTTTTTATATAGGTTAGCCTCCCGTCTAATTCTAAGTTCCAGATAAAATGCCAGTCCTTTATTATTCGTCGCTCAGACGCTTGCCTGCAACCGCATAATGGTTCTTGCTCATTTCCTCAATGAAAACGACTACTTTGTCCTTAGAAGCGCCTGTTGTTTCTGTTACAGCCTCTGTCACTTTCTCCACAAGAGCCTTTTTTTGTTCCTCTGAACGGCCTTCAAGCATTTTTACTGTTACATATGGCATGTGATTTTCCTCCCTTATATAAGCCTTGAGAGTAGTTTTTCACAATTTTTTCATAATTGCAAGCAGCGGGAGAGCCGTTTTTTGGCATCCTCTTTGAACATGGGGCCGGGTTTCCGTTATACTATGGAATATATCTAAGTATAATTTGGTAAGCAGAAGACAAATTGGGGGAGAATAATTGGATACCATTCAAAGCTTTTTAAAATACCCATTAGAGGAAATTCCTTATGTGGTTATTACGTTGATGATCGCTTTCACTCTGCATGAGTATGCACATGCAATTGTTGCTTATAAGTTTGGCGACCCTACGGCCAAAAAGCAGGGGCGGCTTACCCTGAATCCTGCGGTCCATCTGGATCCGCTCGGGACCATTCTGCTTTTGATTGCCGGATTCGGCTGGGCGCGCCCGGTCCCTGTCAACAGGATGTATTTTAAAAGGCCAAGGCTGGCAGGCATTTTGGTATCGATTGCCGGGCCGATAAGCAATCTGCTTATTGCTGTAGTGGGATTTGCGGTTTTCTATGGTCTCGCCGCAGCAGGAGTCCTTCAGGATAATGAATATGTGATAAAATTCCTGCAGACTCTTATTGAGATTAATCTTGTTTTGTTTGTCTTTAATCTACTGCCATTCCCGCCGCTTGATGGCTACCGGGTACTCGAGGACCTGGCGCCGGATCATATCCGCCACAGTATGATGAAGCTTGAAATGTATGGTTCGCTGATTTTCCTTGTGATTGTCATCACACCGATAGGCGACTATATCATCAATCCAATCTTTTATACGGTGATTCCTGCAATTGCCAATGGGTTAGGGAGCTTCTTCTCCAGTATATTTTTTTAAGTAGAGCAACAGTATGCTGACGGAAAATTAATGTTAGAAGGTGTAAGTTATGGAAGAAAAGCCGAAGAAAAAGCTGGGATTTAATATTATAAAAAATGATCCGACAGACGGACATGGCGGGTACGGAACAGGCGCTTTAAGCCTGGAAAATGTGTCTCCTGTTTTTATTGATATCGAAGAGGGAGAAGCCTTTGTGGATATCGGGGCCATGCATGCCCGAAGTGCGGTGGAAAAGGGAATCAAATTCCTGAAGAATAAAGAAGAGGTCCCAAACGGAAAGCCGTACTGGCTGATCTGGGTGTCCATTGAAAGAAAGCCTGAGGGATCGTATTATGCAGGGGTGACAGCCTGTGAACTGACGGTTGACCGTTCCATCAGAAGAGGCTATAAATCCCTTCCTGAGCATGTGAACCGTATGGATAAGTCCCTTAAAAGGAATATCATCGTGGATCATATGGATGAGAAATCAAAGCTGATCTTAAAGGATTTCTTAAAAAATCACAGCATCGAAATGTGGAATAACTCCACATCCAAGCTTAAAGAAGGACTGCTGGAAAGCGGAGAATAAAGGAGCAGTACCCTTGTCTAAGGGGCAGGCGGGTAAAAAACCGGAAATTCTCTGTTAAAAATGGGAAATAAATGCTTGTAGAATAGCAAGAAAAGTACTATTATTTACAGCAGGAATACTATAAAGCTAGGACGCGAAAAACCCCGGGGCATCCCGGGGTTTTTTGTCTTGTCTTCTATCGGTTGCTGCCTTTGCAGATGTTATGAGAGCCAAATCCAGGACGTTTCCACCGAGTAATGTCCTTCATAGTCGGTATGAAGGACAAAACCAGGATGTTTCCACCGAGTAATGTCCTTCACAGTCGATATGAAGGACAAAACCGGGGCATTTTCACCGAGTAATGTCCTTCATAGCCGGTATGAAGGACAAAAACCAGGGCATTTCACAGGATCATGTCCTTCATTAATTACCTCTTATAAAAATCAACTGCCCAAGATCCTCTTGTACCATGGGATCTTCTTTTCGCCGCTCTTTTTAACCTTCGGTGAGGCTCCATCCTTTAAGTGCTCTGTACAATATTCCGTCGGCTCTGTGCCCTTAACGAAATAGGTATACCGTTTTACTGGACATGAAGAGGAGGCAAGCTTACCGCTCTCTGGATTTACATACACTCCGATTACGTTTGAAGTAGGCTTGAATTTTTTGGCCTTCACTTGAGATAAGTCGCTTTCCATAAAGTCGGCCCAGATCAATTTAGAATATTTCTTTTCCACGGAGGACTCGAGCCTCCTGGAATCATCATAGCCAGTCCAGACTCCTGTCACGAGCTGCGGCGTATAGCCGATCATCCAGCTGTCCGTTTCGGTCGAGCCGGATTTTCCCGCATAGGGTCTTGTCAGCTCCAAGGCAATGGTGCTGCCTGTAACAGACGAATAGCCATTCAGCTTTTTATCAAAAATACCGGTCAGCATGGATGTCATCACATACGTTAAATCAGGATTCAATTCCTGCCTGGTTTCGCGGTCATATTCATAAATGACCTCCCCTTTATGATTGACCACTTTTTTTATGAAAATGGGCTTTACGTCTTTTCCTCCATTGGCAAGCATGGAATAAGCCCCAGTCATTTCAGTCATCCTCACACCGGAAGTGCCCAATGCAAGGGAAGGCACATCAGAAAGAGGAGAGTGAATGCCGAACCGGCGGGCTGTCTGGATCAGCGATCCTTCTTTTAAAAACAGATTGGTTTTAACGGCGTATACATTATCCGATAAGGCAATGGCCTGGGCGAGCGTGATGTCTTTATCCGCATATTGATTGTTGAAATTATGCGGTGTATAGGTGGCTCTGTCATGGTCATACTTGAATGCGGTCAGCTCGCTCCTTAAAAGAGTAGAAGGAGTGAAGCCCTGCTCAAGTGCTGCGTAATAAAGAATCGGCTTCATCGTAGAGCCCGGCTGTCTCAAGGCCTGTACGGCACGGTTAAACGGGCTCTTGCTGTAGTCCCTCCCGCCGATCATGGCTTTTACTTCCCCTGTTTTTGGATCCATTGATACAAGGGAGCCCTGAATGTCTGATTCCTTTGAGATAATCCGGTCAAAGGCTCTTTGCGCCTTGTTCTGGGCATCAGGATCAAGCGTTGTATAAACGCTGAGGCCGCCAAGCTCGATGGTCCGTTCATCCAGATGGAGCTGATTTCTTAAAGCCTGTTTGACTGCGTCCTGGAAGTAAGGCGCGGCAGCCTTTCTTGGCTCATCCTGCTGACTCCTGAAGTCGAGCGGGGAAGCTTCGGCTTTTTGAACTTCTGCACGCTGGATCAATCCCGAACGCTGCATGGAGGACAATACAACCGCCTGCCGCTGTTTGGCATTTTCCATGGATACATAGGGCGAATAGCGGGAAGGCCCCTTTGGAATCCCGGCAAGCATAGAGGCCTCTGCAAGAGTCAGATCCTTGGCATCCTTGCCGAAATAATATCGGCTAGCCGCCTGTACACCGTAAGCTCCATGCCCGTAATAGATAGTATTTAAATAGCCCTCCAGAATCTCATCCTTTGAATAATTCATCTCAATCCGGATGGTGTAAAAGGCTTCATCCAATTTCCTTTTCCACGTTTTATCATGCTGAAGAAAAAGGTTTCTTGCATACTGCTGGGTAATGGTGCTCGCCCCCTGGACCTTTGACATGGCGTGAAGGTCTGCCAGAATGGCCCCGGCTATGCGCTTCGTGTCAAATCCCTTATGGGTGAAAAAATGCTGATCCTCTACGGAAACGGTAGCTGCAATCAGATTGGGGGAGATATCCTTCAGCTTCACCCAGTACCTCTTATGACCGGTGCTGGTTTCACCGATGATAGAGTTGTCTGCGGCATAAAAAATCGATGACTTCGGTACAGCAAGCGGAGGAGCGCCAAGCACCTTCGCATAGCCAAGCACCGACATATAAACAATAAAGAGAGCCAATAGGCCCAGTGCTGATAATATCAGGATTGCTCTAAAATATTTTAAGGACTTTTTGAATCGCTGGCCTGTTATTGCTTCCATTTTTTTCACCGCCCTGTTTCCAAGTAATTTCTGAAAACTCATATTCTATCTGGATCTATTGCTAGCACCGCTGCATGTAAAAGCAAACGAAGGGGTTTTTTATTCTTTAGTATGAAAAAATAGAGTCATTTTTAAACATCGAAAATATAAAATTGACGAATAAAAAGATTGTCCGGCATGACAGTGAAAAAATTATTATTGCTTTTTTGCTAGATTGTTCTATACTTTTTCTGATGTGCTTAAATCGGCAAGTTTTTTTAGAAATATAGGAAAAATACCAGTCGATTGCCGTAAATTGGGTATATTAAACAGATAGAAATAAAATCAAAATAATATAGATCGAGAAAGGAAGGATATATACAATGAGCATTTGGTTTACAGAGAAACAAACAGAAAACTTCGGTATCACAATGAAAGTGAATAAAACTTTACATACAGAACAAACAGATTTTCAAAAGCTTGATATGGTAGAAACAGAAGAGTGGGGCAATATGCTCCTTTTGGATGACATGGTCATGACTTCAGTCAAGGACGAGTTCGTCTATCATGAAATGGTTGCCCATGTACCGTTATTCACTCATCCAAATCCAGAAAACGTATTGGTTGTAGGCGGCGGAGACGGAGGGGTCATCCGTGAAGTCCTTAAGCACCCAAGCGTTAAAAAAGCGACTCTTGTTGAAATCGATGGAAAAGTAATTGAGTACTCTAAAAAATTCCTTCCGGAAATTGCAGGCATGCTTGAAGATCCACGTGTAGAAGTAAAAGTCGATGATGGCTTTATGCATATCGCACAAAGTGAAAATGAGTATGATGTCATCATGGTCGATTCAACAGAACCAGTCGGACCAGCTGTAAACCTATTCACAAAAGGATTCTACGCAGGAATCTCTAAAGCACTTAAAGAAGACGGCATCTTCGTGGCCCAGACGGACAACCCTTGGTTCAAGGCGGACCTGATCACTGAGGTGCAAAGGGATGTTAAAGAAATCTTCCCGATCACAAACCTTTACGTGGCAAATATCCCAACATACCCAAGCGGACTATGGACATTCACCATCGGATCCAAAGTACACAACCCGCTTGACGTAAACGAAGAAAGATTCCATAACATCGACACCAAATACTACACAAAAGAACTGCACAAAGCAGCCTTCGCCCTGCCTAAGTTTGTGCAGGATTTGATTAAATAAGAAAAGCGGAGAAGGTGCCTGCTAAAGCAAGCTGTTTTATAGAATCAATGATATACAAGATTAAGTAAAAGGCTGGTTCTAATAAGCAGGCAGAGACCCGACAAGCAT
>NZ_KE387244.1:169628-237769 GCF_000430765.1 Peribacillus kribbensis DSM 17871
GGGCGGCCTGGCTTATGACTCGAGGGTCTCAGTTCGGAGCTGGACAGGAAGAAAAGCGGAAAGCGGTCCGGAGCGACAGCGGAGGAGCTGCCTGACAAGCATAAGACGAGCAGGCCGTGGGAAGCGGTTTTTCTTCCCATGGACGGATTGGCTTATGACTCGAAGGCAGCAGCTTGAAGCTGGACAGATAGAAAAGCGGAGAACGGTGCCTGCTAAAGCAAGCTATTTTAATAAGCAATGATGTACCAGCTTTTTTTAAAAGCTGCTAAAGGCAACGCTTAAACAAACAGGGGATGCAGCTTCCCCGATCACTACTACAGAAATGGGGGATCCCCTTGCGCTTTGATGAAGCATATTCAGGTAATGTATTTATAAAGAGCCATCCGGATTTTGAGGAGTCAGAAGCCGTTATTTATGGAATGCCAATGGACTGGACGGTCAGCTATCGTCCCGGTTCACGTTTCGGCCCTTCAAGAATCCGTGAGGTATCAATCGGACTTGAGGAATACAGCCCGTATTTAGACCGTGATCTTGACGATGTAAAATACTTTGATGCCGGTGATATTCCGCTTCCTTTCGGGAATGCGCAGCGGAGCCTTGATTTAATCGAGAATTTTGCAGATAAGATCTTTGCAGAAGGAAAATTTCCGCTGGGTATGGGCGGGGAACACCTTGTCTCATGGCCTGTTATGAAGGCTGCTGCAAAGAAGTATCCCAACCTGGCCATCATTCATATGGACGCACATACAGATCTTCGTGAGGAATATGAAGGAGAGCCGCTCTCTCACTCCACACCGATCCGTAAAATTGCCGAGCATATCGGACCAAAGAATGTCTATTCATTCGGAATCCGCTCAGGCATGAAGGAAGAGTTCCAATGGGCGAAGGAAAACGGCATGCTCATCTCAAAATTTGAGGTGCTGGAGCCATTAAAAGAAATCCTTCCGACTCTTGCAGGACGTCCGGTCTATGTCACCATCGATATCGATGTATTGGATCCGGCCCATGCACCTGGCACAGGAACCGTTGATGCTGGAGGAATTACTTCCAAAGAATTGCTGGCCTCCATACATGCCATTGCCAAATCAGACATTAATGTGATCGGATGCGACCTTGTTGAGGTGGCGCCTGTCTATGATGTATCTGAACAAACAGCGAACACAGCGAGCAAACTGATTCGCGAAATGCTTCTCGGATGGGTGAATAAAAAATAATAGACGCAGCTTTTTTAAAAAGGGGTTCAGTATGGTTTCATGCTGAATCCCTTTTTAAATTTCGGGCGGGTAGGGCTTGCTGATAGGAAGGTGTGCGAAGCGGTATCAGAAATCGGACAAACAGGGTCTGTTGATGAGAAAGTTGTTCGAGCTCAACCTTCTGGAAATATGTAAGCATCCTTGCATTGAAGATTAAAAGTCTCACAAGATGATTCAGCAAGACTAAGATTTTGCCTTGATCAATAGATAAGATGTCGACCGTTCAGGAGGTTCCATACAAAATTGAAGAATCTTGTTGGTTGGAGTGGAAGGCGCGAAGACTCCTGCGGGAGCAGCGGGACAGGTGAGACCCCACAGGCGAAGCCGAGGAGGCTCACCGGCCGCCCCGCGGAAAGCGAAGCGCCTGGAATGTTAAACCAACAGCCCTTGAAGGGGGAACCAAAAAGATTTTATTTATCCATGGTTTGGTTTGGGCTTTTTATCTTTTGTTCACACTGATAAAGGGCTCTTGAATATTAGCGTGCAAATCCTTATACTTATATAGTTATTGGCTTTTCTATAGGAATCCTAAGATCAGCCGTACAATAAAGCTGGAGGTGTGTTTTTTGAATCGAACAGACTCCGAAAAGAAAAATGTTAAGATTACGGTGAAAACGACCATTACCAATGATGGGGATTCAGAGACATTTGAATTAAAGACCTCTGGGGTTTTGCATAGTAAAGCATCTGCGGATTATCTGCAGTATGAGGAACACGATGAAAATGGAAAAATCCAAACGCTTGTTAAATTCAATGATACGGATGTCATGCTGAAAAGAAGCGGATCTGTCAAGATGAAGCAGAACTTCCATGAAGCAGAAACAACAAATGGCTACTACGAAAGTATGTATGGCAGACTTCTGATGGAAACCAATACCCAGAAGATCGTGAGGGAATGGGACAGCGTTCAAAGGGAAGGTCTGATCAGGCTGCTATACCGTTTAAATATGCAGGGAAATTCGTTAGGGACCTATTTAATGGAGATTACATATAGGGAGGAAGCGTAAAAGCATGAATGTTGCAGAACAAGTGCAGGAAAAACTTAAACAGGAGATTAAGGACGCCGTAATAAAAGGCGGTCTGGCTTCGGAGGAACAAATACCGAATGTAGTTTTAGAAGTACCAAAAGAAAAGGCCCATGGCGATTTTTCTACCAATATGGCCATGCAGCTGGCTAGGGTCGCTAAGAAAGCACCTCGGATGATTGCTGAAACACTGGTGGAGCATTTTGATTCTTCTAAAGCAAACATTGATAAAATCGAGATCGCAGGACCAGGCTTTATTAATTTTTACATGAATAATTCCTATCTTACGGATATCATCCCGGCCGTTTTAGAGCAGGGGGACCGATACGGTGAAAGTAAGGTAGGCGGCAATAAAAAAGTTCAGGTTGAGTTTGTTTCGGCCAACCCGACCGGAGACCTTCACCTTGGACATGCCCGCGGTGCGGCAGTAGGGGATTCCCTGTGCAATGTCCTGGCTAAGGCCGGGTATGACGTTTCCCGTGAATATTATATAAATGATGCCGGAAATCAGATCAACAATCTTGCGAAATCCGTAGAAGCCCGCTATTTCCAGGCTCTTGGCAAGGATTTTCCGATGCCTGAGGACGGCTATCATGGCGAGGATATCATTGGGATCGGAAAGAAGATCGCTGAGGAATATGGAGAAAAATTCGCTGAGGCAGGAGAAAAAGAACGGTTTGATTTCTTTAGAAGCTATGGCCTTCAGGTAGAAATGGAAAAGCTTAAGCAGGATCTTGAGAACTTCCGCGTGAAATTTGATGTATGGTACTCTGAAACCTCTCTTTACCATAATGGGAAAATCGATGAGGCTCTAAGTGTGCTTCGTGAAAGAGGCTATATTTATGAGCAGGATGGGGCTACCTGGTTCCGCTCAACAGATCTCGGAGACGATAAGGACCGGGTATTAATCAAACAGGATGGCTCCTATACGTATCTGACGCCAGACCTTGCGTATCACCGTGATAAGCTTGAACGCGGCTTTGAAACGATCATCAATATCTGGGGAGCCGATCACCATGGCTATATCCCTCGCATGAAAGCGGCCATTGAGGCACTGGGCTATGAACGCAATCAGCTGGAAGTGGAAATTATCCAGCTTGTCCACCTGTTTAAGAACGGTGAAAAGATGAAGATGAGCAAGCGTACAGGCAAGGCTGTGACTATGAGGGACTTGATTGATGAAGTGGGCCTAGATGCAGTCCGTTATTTCTTTGCGATGAGAAGCTCTGATACGCATCTGGATTTCGACCTGGATCTCGCTGTCTCTCAATCCAATGAAAACCCGGTTTACTATGCACAGTATGCTCACGCTCGTATTGAGAGCATCCTGCGCCAGGGAAGAGAAATGAATCTAAGCTATGAAGACGGGCAGATTTCTTACGGGCAGATTTCTTCCGAGAAGGAATTCGATCTTCTGAAAAAAGTGGCAGACTTCCCGCAAATCGTGGCAGAAGCAGCCCAAAAGAGAATTCCGCACCGAATTACCAATTACATCAATGAGCTGGCTTCCGTGTTCCACAGCTTCTATAATGCAGAGAAGGTACTCGATGCTGATCAGAAGGAACGCTCTAAAGCACGCCTTGCCTTGATCAGATCTGTGCAGATCACGATTAAAAATGCACTTTCCCTGATCGGAGTCCATGCGCCGGATCAGATGTAATATCCATAAGAAAAGCTGTCTCCGCTTTAGGAGACAGCTTTTTCTTTACGGCCACTGTATACTCGCCCCGCTGGTCCTTTTTATGCCCCGTACTTTAGAAATATCCCCAACAAGCTGCAGAAGGGCTTTATCCTTTGTTTTGGCTTCAATCATAAAGTCGGCATCTAGGTTCATTTCCTTCAATAGGTGAAGCAGGGGCATAATGAAATCCACATCCACATAATCTGCATGATGCCTGAAGGCTTTTTCGCTTTTTGGTGAGGATATATGGATTTTTGGCACCCAATCAATTCTTTCCCAGGTTTTATAAACCCTCGCCAGCAGGTCTGGAAGAGGGAGATCGGATGGATTGGCCATATGATGATGATAATCGAAGGCAAGCGGAATATCCTCCTTTTCACAGACGGCCAGTGTTTCTTCGGTTGTATAAGTTTTATCATCATTCTCCAGGGTCATGGCCCGTTTAATATGGACAGGAAGCTTCCGGATGTTCTCGTGGAAGCGCTTGATGCTGGATTCCTTGTCCCCATAGGCTCCGCCTACATGGATATTGATGTTGGACCTGTCTTCTACTCCCATCGCTTCAAGCATGGCATAATGATACACCATGTCTTTCACGGAATTCGCCGTCAGCTCTGCTTTTTTTCCGGTAAAGAGCGTATACTGGCTTGGGTGGAAACTCACTCTGAGCTTATATTTTTTTACAAGCTCCCCGATTTCCCTCCATTCCTCCCTGAAGGGGGTGATGAAGTCCCACATCACCTCGGGATGGGTTGCGAGCGGGACCAGTGAGCTTGAGAACCGGTAGACTTCGATTTCATGGGCGATATTATAATAAAGGATTCGTAAGGTGTTCCGAAGGTTTTCCCGGGTAATATCCAATAGCTTGTCTCTTGCAGCTTCACTGCCTATTTCTCCATATCTTTTAAAAGTCATTGTCCTGGAAGGGGATGCTTCCCATAGGTTTAAGGCGGTGGACACATAGCCGAATCTGATTTTCATAAGCTGCTCCTTTGCTTTAAGGCATTTGCTGGATTCTCTCCGCTTTTAACAATTGCTTGCGAAAAGGATTCAAAGGCGATTCGGAACCGGCTGAATGCCATGAAAAGAGGCCCTGGATACTTCTACATAACCCGCTATCTATGAAGATAAACCACTTTTAAGAAGGAGTCACAGAAAATGAGAAATGGCCGCTGCTGCCAGCTCCAGGAAGATTCTTTTAGGATGAAAACCGGTGAGGCTTTTCAGCTCGACCTTTTCGGAGGAAGAAATATCTTCTATGAGGGCAGCCTCGATTTCTGAAATACAATCTTGGTCATAGATATAGCAGTTTAGTTCATGGTTTAGAAATAAGCTCCGCTTATCAAAGTTGCTGGTTCCCACATCACACATTTCATGATCAATTAAGATGACCTTCGGATGGTAAAAGCCATTTTGATAGTGATAGATGCCCGCTCCTTCTGGGATCAGTTTTCGGAAATAGGTGTAGGAGGCTTCTTTTACAAAAGGATGATCGGCTTTCCCCGGAACAATGACGGTAAGCTTGACTCCTTTTCTTAGAGCCTTGATCAGCTCATCAAGCAGCAGCCGGCTTGGGATGAAGTAGGGGGTGCCGATGATAATCTGTTCTTTCGCAATCCTGATCAGCTGTGTAAACTTTTCCTCGAGCGAGATCCCTTCACATGGGATGATCCGGTGCCTGCATTTTCCCTTTTTGGGCTTTGAATGAAAGGTCCCGGACTTGCGGAAATCCCTGCCTGTTGCTTCAAACCAGTCCTCAAGGAACTCCTCTTGAAGATCCTGGACACCCTCGCCGATGATTTTTAAATGATAATCCCTCCAAGGGGAGAGTTTTTTGTCTTCGTTGATATATTCCTTGCCGATATTAAAGCCGCCAAGATAGCCGGTTTTGCCATCAATGACCGCAATCTTTCTGTGATTCCGCTCCTGGGAGGAATAAAAAAGATAAGGCAGTTTTGGAACCTGGCAGAATGAAAGATGGATGTTGTGCTTTCTGATTTCCCTGATGGTGGTTTTCTTCAGCTTAAAGCTTCCCATCCAGTCAAGAAGAAGGCGGACCTGCACTCCCTCGTCTGCCTTTTTCTTTAATAAGCCCAGAAACTCTCTGCTGAAGTGATCCTCCTTTACGATGTAAAACAAAATATGGATATGGAGCTCAGCACGCTCAATCTCCGCAAACATATCCTCGAACAATGGGATACCGTCAGTAAAGAGGGATATATCGCTGTATCGATAAGGAAAATCGCGGTGGTGTGCCTTTTTTAGATGCGATTTCCTTCCAAGCTTAAAATCTATCCAAAACCAAAGAACAATAAGGAGAATAGCGTATAAGACAGCAAGCATCGGACTCAGCGGTTTTCCCTCCTTTTCCTGCCATGATAACAATTAGTGTGGCTCAAAAGGCAGGAAAGTATGAAGGGAGGCGGGGAGTTTAGAGAAAATAAAAATGTCATTTTCTTCGGAAAGAAAAACATTGACTGAATGCTCATTCATTATATAATGGAGATAAGTTATATTCAGAAAAGTTATACTCTTCAGTCGTAAAGAGAGAAAGGAGAATCATCTGTGAATATTTTTCTATGGATCAACCTCATCGCTTTTCTTGCTGTCACTGCTTACGCAGTCTCCCTCTTTGTCTATTTGATAAAAACAAGAGTTGCGTATATAAAGCTTGGAAAAAAAGAGGAATTTGATGCAGACACAAGAGAGCGCTTACAAAGAGTGTGGGTCAATGTATTTGGCCAAAAGAAACTGTTAAAGGATAAAAAAAGTGGAGCCATACACGTTATGTTCTTCTATGGTTTTATTCTTGTTCAGTTCGGGGCGATCGATTTTATTATAAAAGGGCTGCATCCCGGCTCCCATCTGCCGCTCGGCCCGCTTTATCCTGGTTTTACTTTTTTCCAGGAGATTGTGACTCTTGTCATTTTAGTGGCAGTGGTATGGGCGTTCTACAGACGATATATTGAAAAGCTTGTCCGTCTTAAGCGGGGCTTTAAGTCAGGGCTTGTGCTCCTGTTTATCGGCGGACTGATGCTTTCCGTCCTTTTAGGAAACGGAATGGCACAGATTTGGCACAGCGAGCCCGGCACATGGACTGAACCTGTCGCTTCCTTGATTGCTTCCGCCTTTTCATGGGCCGGAAAAACGGGAGCTGTTGCAGTCTTTTATGCTGCCTGGTGGATTCATCTATTGTTCCTGCTGACCTTCCTGGTTTATGTGCCTCAATCCAAGCATGCCCACTTAATAGCGGGGCCGGCCAATACCTATCTTGGCAGGACCACAAAGCCTGGAAAGCTGAGAGCGGTTAATTTCGAAGATGAAACACAGGAAAGCTTTGGGGCTGGAAAAATTGAAGACTTTACCCAAATCCAGCTCATTGATTTATATGCATGTGTGGAATGCGGGCGATGCACCAATATGTGTCCGGCAACAGGAACAGGAAAGATGCTGTCTCCTATGGACATCATCCTAAAAATGCGTGATCACCTGACAAACAAAGGGGCAGCCATTACATCCCGCCAGCCATGGGTTCCGGCTCTTGCCTTTTCCCATACACAGGGCAACCAGCTGGCACTTGCCGGCGCTGCGCAGGGTGCAAAGGAAGCAGCTGCCGCACTGGAATATAACCCTTCCCTGGTAGGGGAGGTCATTACGGAAGAAGAACTGTGGGCCTGTACGACCTGCCGGAACTGTGAGGATCAATGTCCGGTTATGAACGAGCATGTTGATAAAATTATCGATATGCGCCGCTATCTGGTCCTCACCGAAGGAAAAATGGACCCGGATGCACAGCGGGCCATGACCAATATCGAACGCCAGGGCAATCCTTGGGGGCTGAACCGCAAGGAGCGCGAGGACTGGCGCGAGGCCCGCGAAGATGTGGAGATTCCAACCGTGAAAGAATTGAAAAAGGCAGGAGAGGAATTTGAATATCTGTTCTGGGTCGGATCTATGGGTTCCTATGACAACCGAAGCCAGAAAATTGCCCTTTCCTTTGCGAAGCTTCTGAATGAAGCCGGAGTGAAATTTGCTATCCTCGGCAACAAGGAAAAGAACTCGGGAGACACACCGAGAAGGCTGGGGAATGAGTTCCTATTCCAGGAGCTGGCTGCGAAAAACATCGAGGAATTCGAAAAGAATGAGGTTGCGAAGATCGTTACGATTGATCCTCATGCTTACAATATCTTTAAAAATGAATATCCTGACTTCGGGCTGCAGGCGGAGGTCTATCATCATACGGAACTGCTTGCGAAGCTTGTGAAGGAAGGCAGGCTGGTTCCGAAGCATGAAGTTAAAGAAACGATCACCTTCCACGATTCCTGTTACCTGGGAAGATACAATGAAGTCTATGATGCACCGCGGGATATTCTGAAGTCCATCCCTGGAGTAAAGCTAGTGGAAATGGAACGGAACAGGGAAAACGGAATGTGCTGCGGAGCAGGCGGAGGGCTGATGTGGATGGAAGAGGAAACTGGACACCGCATCAATGTTTCCCGTACCGAACAGGCACTGGCTGTAAATCCATCCGTCATCAGCTCAGGCTGTCCTTACTGCCTGACCATGATTACAGACGGAACAAAAGCCAAAGAAGTAGAAGAAGATGTGAAAACCTACGATGTAGCCGAATTGCTTGAAAAGTCCGTGGTAGGGGAAGCAGTCCCTGCTTGATTGCCATTCTTTAAAAATTTTTTAGTAAAAGACCCGTCATAAAAAGCTGCCTCCCTTGAAAACCGAAAATCGGAGATCAACCAGGCAGCTTTTTTATGATTGTGAGTTCTGTCAGGACCAAGACTAATAGATCTTCAATCAAAAATACGATAAAAAATATTTTGAATATACTGACCAGTCAGGTAATATTAGGATATAAAGCGCTTACATATCAGGCGGTTTGTTTTTATAGGCTGTATTCTGAGCGAGCGTTCGGTCAACAGGATGATCATCAACATATAACCCTTAATTAACAGGAGGAATCACATATGGGAAAAACGGTCATTATCAGCGGAGTCAGGACACCATTTGGAAAGTTTGGGGGAGCGCTCAGCAGCTTCACCGCTTCAGAACTGGGCGGGAAGGTCATTAAGGAAGCAATCCACAGGGCAGGTATCTCTCCTGAATCCATTGATGAAGTCATCATGGGGACTGTGCTTCAGGGAGGCCAGGGCCAGATCCCATCCCGCCAGGCTGCAAGGCATGCCGGTCTACCGTGGGAGATTAAGACAGAAACGGTCAATAAAGTATGTGCGTCAGGGATGCGGAGCGTAACTCTTGCGGATCAGATCATCCGCTCTGGAGATGAGGAAGTGATTGTGGCAGGGGGAATGGAATCCATGAGCAGTGCCCCTTATATCCTTCCAAAGGCAAGGTGGGGCCTTAGGATGGGGGATAGCTCCCTGACGGATATGATGATCCATGATGGATTAAGCTGCAGCTTCACAGGCGTACACATGGGGACGTACGGAAACAGTACAGCGGAAGATTTGGAAATACCAAGGGAAGATCAGGACAGATGGGCATTAAGAAGCCATCAAAGAGCCATACAGGCGATTGAAAGCGGGGTTTTTGCCGAGGAAATCGTTCCTGTCGAGGTTCCGCAGAAAAAAGGCGAGCCTGTTGTTGTCTATCATGATGAAGCGCCAAGGAAGGATACAACGGCTGAGGTCCTTGCCAAGCTGAAGCCTGCATTCGGTAAAGATGGAACCATTACTGCAGGGAATGCCCCAGGGGTGAATGACGGAGCAGCTGCCCTTGTCCTGATGAGCGAAGAACGCGCAGAAAGGGAAGGGATCAAGCCTTTAGCCTATATAGTCGGGCATGCGGAAGTGGCTGTCGAAGCTAAGGATTTCCCTAAAACACCAGGTCTTGTCATCAATGAAATTCTAAAAAAGACCGGCAGGGATGTCAGTGAAATAGATTTATTTGAAATTAATGAAGCATTTGCAGCTGTCTCGCTTGCAAGCAGCAAAATTGCCGGACTGGATCACGAGAAGGTAAATGTGAATGGCGGGGCGGTGGCCCTTGGACATCCAATCGGGGCGAGCGGAGGCAGGGTCATCATTACCCTGGTAAACGAGCTAAAACGACGCGGAGGCGGAATCGGCATTGCGGCCATCTGCTCTGGAAGCGGGCAGGGAGATGCTGTAATGGTTGAGGTCCCAAAGGAAGCGTAAACGGTAAGAAGACCACAAAGGGAGGAAGCATGATGGGGATTCAAAAAGTAATGGTGATCGGCGCTGGACAGATGGGCTCTGGCATTGCCCAGGTATGTGCCATGAATGGCTATGAAGTGATCCTGCATGATCTAAAGGCTGAATTTGTTGAACGCGGCCAGGGAACGATCCGGAAAAACCTGATGCGGCAGGTGGAAAAGGGCAGGCTGCCTCAGGAAGAAATGAATCGTACGTTAAGCAGAATCAAGGAATCTACGGATCTGGTAAATGCCGGTGATGCGGATATTATCATTGAGGCCGCCGTAGAAAACATGGAGATTAAAACCCAGTTGTTTGCGCAGCTGGACGAGATTTGCAAGGAAGAGGCCATTCTTGCCTCAAATACCTCCTCTCTTCCGATCACGGAAATAGCGGCAGCTACCAAAAGGCCTGAAAAGGTGATCGGCATGCATTTCATGAATCCGGTTCCGGTCATGAAGCTGGTCGAAATCATCAAAGGGCTGGCGACAGCACCAGAGGTCTATCAGGCTGTGGAGGATATGGCAAAGGCATTAAATAAAGTACCGGTTGAAGTGAATGACTTTCCAGGATTTGTTTCGAACCGCATTCTTATGCCAATGATCAACGAGGCCATTTACACCCTTTATGAGGGAGTCGCCTCAAAGGAAGCGATTGATGAAGTCATGAAGCTCGGCATGAATCACCCGATGGGTCCGCTGACTCTGGCTGATTTTATCGGCCTGGATACCTGCTTGTACATTATGGAGACTCTCCACGAAGGCTTCGGTGATGATAAGTACCGCCCGTGCCCGCTTCTGCGTAAATATGTAAAAGCAGGCTGGCTGGGAAAGAAATCCAAGCGTGGCTTTTATATCTATGAGTAGCGAGGAAGCGGAACTCAAAGCCTTTTTTGCAAAATAGAAACTCCCCAGGAGGGCCATCATGAACTTTCGGTTGAACGATGAGCAGGAAATGATGAAAAAGATGGTGCAGGATTTCGCACGGACAGAAATCACACCTTTTATTGAAAAAATGGAGCAGGGCCATTTTCCAAAAGAAATCATTAAAAAGATGGGGGCTTTGGGCTTAATGGGCATTCCTGTACCTGAAAAATATGGCGGCTCGGAAATGGATTATTTGTCTTATATCATTGCCATCCAGGAAATCTCCAAGGTAAGCGCGGCTGTAGGGGTCATCCTATCCGTGCATACGTCCGTGGGCACCAATCCCATTTTATATTTTGGGACAGAAGAACAAAAAAACAAGTATGTGCCAAAGCTTGCATCAGGTGAGTATCTGGGTGCCTTTGCGCTCACTGAGCCTTCTGCGGGCTCGGATGCAGGAAGCCTGAAGACGAGAGCGGTAAAGGACGGGGATTCCTATATCCTGAACGGCTCTAAGATTTTTATCACCAACGGGGGAGAGGCGGATGTCTATATCACCTTTGCATCCACCGCCCCGGAGAAAGGATCAAAAGGGATCACGGCTTTCATTCTGGAGAAGGACACCCCGGGCCTTGTCATCGGAAAAAATGAACATAAAATGGGGCTTCATGGTTCCATGACTGTTCAGCTGATGTTTGAAGATATGAGGATACCAGCTGAAAATATCCTGGGAGCTGAGAACGAAGGAATGAAGGTGGCACTCGCGAACCTGGAAGCAGGGAGAATCGGAATTGCGGCCCAGGCGCTGGGAATTGCTGAAGGCGCTTTTGAGCACGCGGTCCGATATGCCAAGGAGAGACAGCAGTTCGGAAAGCCGATCGCAGCCCAGCAGGGAATTTCCTTCAAGCTTGCTGAAATGGCCACAAATATTGAAGCAGCTAAGATGCTTCTTTATCGTGCGGCAAACATGAGATCAGAGGGTATACCATGCAAGAAGGAAGCCTCCATGGCCAAGCTCATGGCATCCAAAACCGCGATGGAAACCGCTATAGAGGCGGTCCAGATCTTCGGCGGCTATGGCTATACCGAAGATTACCCCGTGGAAAGATATTTCCGGGATGCGAAGATTACAGAAATTTATGAAGGAACGAGCGAGATCCAGAGAATCGTCATCAGCAAGGAGCTTTAATCGTGTTCATACTATCAATCAAATTCAAGGAATGCTCTGCAATACCAAACATAGATCACCATGGAGGTTGTAATCATGCAATTTAAACTGACAGAAGAACATGAAATGATCAGGAAGATGGTCCGCGATTTTGCCAGGAATGAAGTGGCCCCTACAGCCGCTGAGCGGGATGAGGAAGAACGGTTTGACCGGGAGATATTTGACAAAATGGCTGAGCTTGGGCTGACAGGTATTCCATGGCCGGAGGAATATGGCGGGATCGGCAGCGATTATCTTGCATACTGCATCGCCGTGGAGGAGCTTTCCAGAGTCTGCGCCTCCACAGGAGTGACCTTGTCCGCACATACCTCGCTAGCGGGCTGGCCGATTTATAAATTTGGATCAGAGGAGCAGAAGCAAAAGTATCTGCGGCCGATGGCACAGGGGGAAAAAATCGGGGCCTATGGACTGACTGAACCTGGATCGGGCTCGGATGCAGGAGGGATGAGGACGGCTGCACGGCTTGAAGGAGACCATTACATCCTGAATGGATCCAAGATCTTTATCACGAATGGCGGGATTGCTGATACGTATGTGGTCTTTGCTCTGACAGATCCTTCCTCCCGTCAAAAGGGAACCAGCGCGTTTATCGTGGAAAAGGACTTTCCGGGATTCAGTGTCGGGAAGAAAGAAAAGAAGCTCGGCATTCGTTCATCACCGACAACCGAGATTATCTTTGAAGAATGCCGGGTGCCGAAGGAAAACCTTCTTGGTCAAGAGGGAGAAGGCTTCAAGATTGCCATGATGACGCTTGACGGCGGAAGAAACGGAATTGCGGCCCAGGCAGTCGGGATTGCCCAGGGAGCGCTCGATGCTTCCGTCGCTTATGCAAAAGAAAGGCAGCAGTTTGGCAAACCGATCGCGGCCCAGCAGGGAATAGGTTTTAAGCTGGCCGATATGGCGACCCAGGTGGAAGCTTCCAGACTATTAACCTACCAGGCAGCATGGCTTGAATCTGAAGGTCTTCCGTATGGAAAGGAATCTGCCATGAGCAAGCTCTTTGCCGGTGACACGGCTATGAAGGTAACGACAGAAGCCGTTCAGGTTTTTGGCGGATACGGCTATACCAAGGATTACCCGGTAGAGAGATATATGAGGGATGCAAAAATCACCCAGATTTATGAGGGAACCCAGGAAATCCAGAAGCTGGTTATTTCCCGGATGATTACGAAGGATTAACCCTCAAGTTTTCAATGAAAGGCGGTGGGAGGCAATGAAAAGGGATGTTCACGCCACGGTCAAGGATGAAAGACTCATCCTTAAAAGAAGAAATGAGATGATCAAAGGTGCTGTGACCCTCTTTAAAGAAAAAGGCTTTCACCGCACCACTACTAGAGAAATTGCGAAAGCCGCCGGATTCAGCATCGGCACTCTCTATGAATATATTAGAACCAAAGAAGATGTGCTGTATTTAGTCTGCGACCATATCTATGAGGAAGTGCGGGCACGCCTTCAGCAGGATCTGGATACCAGTCAGGGTACCCTGGATTCCTTAAGAGCCGGGATCCTGAACTTCTTCAAGGTGATGGATGATATGCAGGACGAGGTATTGGTCATGTACCAGGAAGTGAAGTCCCTTACAAAGGACGCCCTGTCCTATGTACTGGAAAAAGAGATCGAAATGGTTGCCCTGTTTGAGCAGATCATCCAATCCTGTGCAAATAACGGGGAGCTCGAGGCATCAGGGCCGGAAATAAAAATGATTGCCCACAATATTTTTGTCCAGGGCCAGATGTGGAGCTTTAGAAGATGGGCACTAAGAAAGATGTATACTCTTCCGGAATATGTGGATCTTCAGACACGGCTTTTATTCCGGGGACTGAACATCAAAACCAATAGTTAGAGGGGAGTGCAGAAACATGGCGGGCTACCAGCCTAAGCACCATATACGTTTTGTTACAGCTTCCAGCCTGTTTGACGGGCATGATGCCTCCATCAATATCATGAGGAGGATCCTGCAGTCAAGCGGCGCGGAGGTCATCCACCTGGGCCATAACCGTTCGGTGGAGGAAGTCGTGAATGCCGCCATCCAGGAGGATGTGCAGGGCATCGCGATTTCCTCCTATCAGGGAGGCCATGTGGAATATTTCAAATATATGTACGATCTGCTCCAGGAAAGAAATGCTTCCCACATCCGGATATATGGAGGCGGGGGCGGCGTCATCATCCCAAGAGAAATCAAAGAACTGCACGATTACGGCATTGCCTGGATATTTTCTCCTGATGACGGAAGGAAATACGGACTTCAGGGAATGATTGACATCATGATCAAGGAGTGCGATTTTTCTACGGTCGCTTCCAATCTGGGAGAAAAGCTGGATCTGTTAAAAGCGGGGGACCATCAGACGGTTGCCCAGGCTATCACACTTGCGGAAAATCAGATTTCCCTGCAGGATCAGACAGCTGCTTCCCTTGAGATCCTGGAGGAAGTCAAGCAGCAGGATAACAGGGTCCCTATCCTTGGAATCACAGGTACAGGAGGAGCGGGAAAGAGCTCGCTGACGGATGAATTAATCAGACGGTTTTTAAATGAAATTCCGGAGAAAAAAATCGCCATCCTCTCCATCGATCCTACCAAGAGAAAAACCGGAGGAGCCCTGCTGGGAGACCGGATCCGGATGAACTCCATCTTCAACCCAAGAGTGTTTATGAGAAGCATGGCTACAAGGGATTCCGGTAGTGAAGTATCGCTTGCCCTTAAGGATGCTCTATCGATTGTAAGCGCTGCCGGTTTTGATTTGATTATTGTGGAAACAAGCGGAATCGGGCAGGGAGATGCCAGCATTACGGATTTTACGGATCTTTCCATGTATGTCATGACCAGCGAATTCGGTGCGCCATCCCAGCTTGAAAAAATCGATATGATCGATTATGCGGATCTCGTAGTCATTAACAAATTTGAGCGTAAAGGATCAGAAGACGCAAAGCGCCAGGTCCAGAAGCAATTCCAGAGAAGCAGGATGTTATTTGAGCAGGAGCCGGATCACATGCCGGTCTATGGCACGATTGCCAGCCAATTCAATGATCCTGGAACGAATGCCTTATTTGCAGCCCTTGTGGAAAAGATCAATGAAAAATCCGGACTGGGATGGACCACAAGCTTTAGCAAAGAAGCAGACGTAAAAAAACAAAATGTGATTATTCCTAATAACCGCCGTTATTACTTAAGGGAAATTTCTGATACGGTCAGGGGCTACCACAGCAAGGCGGAAGAACAGGTACAGACAGCAAGGCGCCTGTTCCAGCTTGAAGGGGCCATCCAGGCGGTCCGCGAAAAAGAGCAGAACGGTGAAGTTCTGGCCTCCCTTGAAGCGCTCCGCACCGAAACTCTTGAAAAGCTGACAGAGGAATCCAAAAAGATTATCTTCGGCTGGGAAGAATTCAAAGGCAGATACTCAGGAGAAAAGTTCGTTACAAAAATAAGGGATAAGGAAATTGTGACTGATTTGACGGTTAAATCCCTTTCAGGATTGAACATCCCTAAGGTATCCCTGCCCAAATACGTGGATTATGGTGAAATCCTGAAGTGGGTGTACAGGGAAAATGCCCCTGGTTTCTTCCCGTACACAGCAGGTGTCTTTCCATTTAAGAGAGAAGGGGAGGATCCCAAGCGCCAGTTTGCCGGCGAAGGCTCTCCTGAACGAACCAACCGCCGGTTCCACTACCTCTCGAAAGATGATAACGCCAAGCGCCTGAGCACTGCGTTTGATTCTGTTACGCTGTACGGAGAAGACCCGGACTACCGGCCGGACATTTATGGCAAGGTCGGGGAAAGCGGGGTAAGCATCTGTACCCTCGAGGATATGAAAAAGCTGTATGCCGGCTTTGATCTCTGTCATCCATCGACCTCTGTTTCTATGACCATCAACGGTCCAGCTCCGATTATCCTGGCCATGTACCTGAATACGGCAGTCGCGCAGCAGGCTGAAAGGAAAAGGGAGGAATTAGGAAGAGAGCTGACTCAGGAAGAATATGAAGAAGTGAAGGCCTTCACCTTCCAATCTGTCAGGGGAACGGTCCAGGCGGATATTTTGAAGGAGGACCAGGGCCAGAATACCTGCATCTTCTCTACCGAGTTTGCCCTGCGCCTGATGGGAGATATCCAGCAGTATTTCATAGAGAAAAAGGTTAGGAACTATTACTCGGTCTCCATCTCCGGCTATCATATCGCCGAAGCGGGGGCCAACCCGATTTCGCAGCTTGCCTTTACGCTGGCAAACGGCTTTACGTATGTAGAATACTATTTAAGCCGCGGCATGAACATCAATGATTTTGCTCCTAATCTGTCCTTTTTCTTCTCCAATGGCCTTGATCCTGAATATACGGTTCTGGGCAGGGTGGCAAGAAGGATTTGGGCGACGGTCATGCGGAATAAATATGGGGCGGATGAACGCAGCCAGAAGCTTAAGTATCATATCCAGACCTCAGGGCGTTCGCTTCATGCCCAGGAAATTGATTTTAATGATATCAGGACGACACTTCAGGCGCTGATGGCCCTGCAGGATAACTGCAACTCGCTGCACACGAATGCGTATGATGAAGCGATCACCACTCCAACGGAGGAATCCGTCCGCAGGGCGATGGCTATTCAGATGATCATCACCAAGGAGCATGGCTTGAGTAAGAATGAAAATCCTCTCCAGGGTGCCTTTATCGTAGAAGAGCTGACCGACCTGGTAGAAGAGGCGGTCCTCCAGGAATTCGACCGGCTGAATGACCGCGGAGGAGTCCTCGGGGCCATGGAAACCCAGTATCAGCGGGGGAAAATCCAGGACGAATCCATGTTTTATGAAATGAAAAAGCATTCCGGGGAGCTGCCGATCATCGGGGTCAACACCTATCTGAATCCGAATCCACCATCAGAGGAGGAAATGAACAGCATGGAGCTTGCCCGGGCATCCAGAGAAGAAAAAGAACAGCAGATTGCCAATCTAAGAACGTTCCAGGACTCTCACAAGGATGAAAGCACTTCAAGGCTCAGCCGGCTTCAAAAGACGGCCTATGAAGGCGGGAATATCTTTGCAGAACTGATGGAAACTGTAAAATATGCGAGTCTCGGCCAGATAACAAAAGCCTTATATGAAGTGGGCGGGCAATACCGGCGGAATATGTAAATAATAGGTTGAATAGGCCGGCTTATGCTGGGGCAGTCCCTCTGGGTCAGCTGCCTCCTGTATAAGCCGGCCTTTATATGTCTGTTTAAAGCAGTTTTGGGGTATGATGGTAGATGAAACCTAAGTTCTTTTCGGAGGCTGCTGGAGAGGCGGCCCGGAGCCAAAATGTATAGAATCTGGAAAAACAGGAGAATCTATAAGATTGAACTAGCATAAACTCTGAACTATTGTTTATAATGTTATATATGTCCAGCAATGTCTTTTATGCTGACGAGCGAAGAACCAAGCAAATTTCAGCATACATATACGGTTTTGGCCTGAAATGTGCCGGAACGTCCGATTGGTGCGTATTATAGAAAGGAAGTGCAGAGGGTTGAGTTTAAGCCAATACTCTAAAGAAGAAATACAGGAAATGTCTTTGATAGAGCTTGCATACGATTACCTTGCAGGCCAGAAGCAAGCTATACCATTCAGTGAAATCATAGATGAAATCAAACGTCTCCAGGATCTTTCCGATGAGGACCTTAAATCCAGACTGGCTCAATTTTATACAGATTTGAATATCGATGGAAGGTTTACTTCTCTAGGAGAGAATAGATGGGGCCTGAAAGCCTGGTATCCTGTCGATCAGATCGAGGATGAAGTGCTGCCGGCAGCCAAGCCTAAGAAGAAGAAAGCTAAAGCCGCCGATGAGGATGAGCTGGAAGATTTCGATGAGATTGATGAGGATCTGGACTTCGATGAGGACTTTGAAGAGGAAGACGAAGAGGATCTTGTAGAAGACGATGACGATTTGATTGATGATGACGAAGATGATGATGAAGAAGAGGAAAACCTGGAGGAAGCTCTCGAGGACAGCGGCTTCATGATCGATGAAGATGAAGCAGATCTTGATGAGGAAGACGAAGATGAAGATCTGGAAGAAGAGAAAGAGGACGACGATAAACTGTAACTCTTTCAGTTAATGCTTGACTTTTTATAGCGATATTTGTAGAATCATTTTTGGGCTCCTTAAAAAAGGGCATGATTTAATCCATATATTACCGCTCCCCTTACATTCGTAGGCGGAGCGTTTTTTTATTGGCTTTTTTCTAAACCGAATGGTGAGAGTAGTGAAGCCAAGTCCATACAGCAGACTTATGAAGAGATTCGCTAAAGCTGAAAGCATGAAAAACCTTTGGGGAAAAAGGCCGATCGATTCATAAGTTTTCTTTATTGTGGCAAACTTTTCAGAGAATGTTTCATTTATGCTCCCTGCACAAAAAGACAGGCAAAATGAAACTGGCATTATTCTATTATTTATATTGCAAATGAAAAGGGCAGAAGGTTGTTAAAATTTGAAGGGGGAAGCAGCACATGACAAAATATATATTCGTAACAGGCGGAGTGGTTTCGTCTCTGGGAAAAGGAATTACAGCAGCTTCTCTAGGAAGGCTCCTGAAAAATAGAGGCCTGAATGTAACCATCCAGAAATTCGACCCGTATATCAACGTAGACCCGGGAACCATGAGCCCTTATCAGCATGGGGAAGTATTCGTTACAGATGACGGTGCGGAGACAGATCTTGATTTAGGTCACTATGAGCGCTTTATTGACATTAACCTTGGCAAGCACAGCAACGTAACGACAGGGAAGATCTATTCCACTGTGCTGAAAAAAGAGCGCCGCGGTGATTATTTGGGCGGAACGGTACAGGTTATTCCCCACATTACCAATGAAATTAAAGAGCGCGTATTCCGTTCAGGCCGCGAAACGAACGCAGATGTAGTCATCACAGAAATTGGCGGAACAGTCGGGGATATCGAATCACTTCCATTCCTTGAGGCCATCCGCCAAATTAAGAGTGATATCGGCCGGGATAATGTCATGTACATCCACTGTACACTGGTGCCTTTCATTAAAGCGGCGGGAGAAATGAAGACAAAGCCGACCCAGCACAGTGTAAAAGAGCTGCGCAGCATCGGTATCCAGCCAAACATCATTGTCCTTCGTACGGAAATGGAGATTTCTCAGGATATGAAGGATAAAATTGCTTTATTCTGTGACATCGATACTAAAGCAGTAATCGAATGCCGCGATGCAGAGACTTTATATTCGATTCCATTGACTCTACAAGAACAGAACATGGATCAGATTGTCTGCGACCACTTGAAATTGAAGTGCGGAGAAGCAGAAATGACAGATTGGAAGGTACTGGTTGAAAAAGTGCAGCACCTTTCAAAAACAGCCAAAATTGCCCTTGTCGGAAAGTATGTAGAACTGCAGGATGCCTACATTTCAGTCGTAGAGGCTCTCAAGCATGCAGGCTATCAGTTTGATGCAGACATTGAAATCAAATGGATAAATGCGGAGCATGTAACCAAGGAAAATGCAGCCGAGCTTCTAGATGATGCGGATGGCATCCTTGTACCGGGAGGTTTCGGAGACAGAGGTGTTGAAGGGAAGATCCTTGCCATCGAATATGCCCGTGTGAATAAAGTGCCATTCTTCGGCATCTGCCTAGGGATGCAGCTGGCTTCCATTGAATACGCGCGCAATGTTCTGAAGCTTGATGGAGCCCACTCATCCGAGCTGGATCCAGAAACTTCTTATCCGATCATCGACCTTCTTCCTGAACAAAAGGATGTCGAGGACCTCGGAGGAACTCTGCGTCTGGGACTGTATCCTGCGAAATTGACTGAAGGAACAAAAGCCTTTGAAGCCTACCAGGATGAAGTCATTTACGAGCGCCACCGCCATCGTTATGAATTCAACAACCAGTACCGTCAGGAGATGGAAAAAGCTGGATTTATCTTCTCGGGCACAAGCCCTGATGGAAGACTCATCGAAATCATTGAACTGGCTGACCACCCTTGGTTCCTGGCATCCCAGTTCCATCCGGAATTCACATCAAGACCGACCCGCCCGCAGCCGCTCTTCCGCGACTTCATTGAAGCGTCATTAAAATATAGCGAAAAATTGTAAAGATGATTTTAAAAAAGAGCAATCACCGCTTGGGGATTGCTCTTTTGCTGTTCATTATCCCTCATTATATTCCCGGATAATCTCTTCCATATTAAACTTCAGTCCATAGTAGGCGAAAAGAGCAGCCATAAGGGAAGGAAAACCGACACGGGAGCCGGTTTCGTTCGGGACCAGGGCTCTGGTCAGCTTTGTGTCGATATGGATGTCAGCTAACTCAGCCAGTTCATTTTTATGATCCTTCTGTATAGAAGAGACCGCAACAAAGCCTATGTCGTTTTTTTGCAGTTCACGGGCGAGTGCGACAGCTTCTTCGTCATCGGCAAATCTTGTGAAAAGAAGGACCCGGTCTTCATGGGCAAGCCTGCTTACATCATCCTGAAGAGGTTTAATGAACGAAAGAGTTTCTGCCCCGCAGAGTGCTTCGGTCTCAACTCCCTGCATTTCGTTAAACCCTTTTAAATAGAGGGTGCCTGCACTCACTGCCGCCTGGCATAATAGGCGGGCCCCATCCTCAAGGGAGAACTCTTCCTGATCCATGATTCGATTGTATACACCGGAAAGCTGTGTGGAAAAAATTTTTAGCATATGGCTGCTCCTTTAAAATGAATTCTCTATTTTTATATCATATCCATGCACTGCGCGCATTACTTGCCGCTATATTTTATAAAAAATAGCTGACAGGAAAAGCAGGATTTTGCCATCAGGGGGAAGAAATAAGTAAGATGAAATAGAACGCATAGTTGATTTATATAGATAGAAAAGGGGTAAATAATGATGGGAAGACGAGTATTGATAGTGGACGACCAATTTGGAATCAGAATCCTGCTCAATGAGGTTCTGCAAAGGGAAGGGTATGAAACCTTCCAGGCAGCGAATGGACCGCAGGCACTGGATATCGTGAAGAAGCATCCGCCGGATCTCGTTCTGTTAGATATGAAGATTCCCGGTATGGATGGAATTGAGATTTTAAAGAGAATGAAGCAAATTGATAAAGATATTAAAATCATCATTATGACAGCATATGGTGAACTGGATATGATCCAGGAGGCGAGAGACCTGGGAGCCTTGACGCATTTTGCCAAGCCTTTTGATATAGACGATATCCGCAAGGCCGTCAGGGAAAATATTCTCGTGTAGATCCGAGTCAATGCCTTTTCCTCCTTTTTCATAATTATATGAAATATGAGATTTTTTCAGCTGGAGGGAGCGGTAATTGGTTGCTCATTCCAGCTTCAATTGATATGCTAAAAATGGTTTTTAGTAGACCTCTTACTGTTCTTAGCGTATAGCGCCCTTTCGTAGAAGGAAGAATTTTAGGAGGGGCGTTAAGAGAATGAAGTCTGTTTACTTTTGAGGAGGAAAGATAATGCCTTTAGTTTCTATGAAAGAAATGCTGAACAAAGCACTGGAAGGTAAGTACGCGGTTGGTCAATTCAATATTAACAATCTTGAATGGACACAGGCAATCCTGGCAGCCGCTGAACAAGAGAAGTCGCCGGTCATCCTGGGAGTCTCTGAAGGTGCTGCACGCCATATGGGCGGCTTTTATACCACAGTCATGATGGTTAAGGGCCTGATGGAAGATATGAAGATTACCGTTCCTGCGGCGATTCATCTTGACCACGGCTCAAGCTTTGATAAATGCAAAGAAGCCATCGATGCTGGCTTTACCTCTGTCATGATTGATGCTTCTCACCACGCGTTTGAGGAAAACATTGAAATTACTTCCAAAGTGGTAGAGTATGCACACTCTAAAAATGTTTCAGTAGAAGCTGAACTTGGAGTAGTAGGCGGTCAGGAAGACGATGTGGTAGCATCCGGAGTGATCTACGCGGACCCTAAGGAATGCGCCGAGCTTGTAAAACGTACAGGCGTCGACTGTATCGCACCAGCATTAGGCTCTGTCCACGGTCCTTACAAAGGGGAGCCAAACCTTGGCTTTAAAGAAATGGAAGAAGTCCGCGACTCTACTGGCATTCCTCTCGTTCTTCATGGAGGCACGGGAATCCCGACACATGATATCCAAAGGTCCATTTCTTTAGGTACATCCAAGATCAACGTAAACACTGAAAACCAAATCTCCTTTACGAACGCTGTCCGTGAAGTGCTTAACAGCGATAAGGAAGTTTACGATCCGCGTAAATATTTCGGCCCTGGCCGTGAAGCTATTAAAGAAACGGTCATCGGAAAAATCCGTGAGTTTGGTTCCAATAATAAAGCGTAATCTGCACGCAGAAAACCGGGGCACCCCATATGGGTCCTGCTCCCACATGAATCGGTATTTAGACTAATGTAAATAGGGGCTAAATATTGGATGGTGGGGGAGGCCCCTTTTTATTTTTCAGCCTGTATTTCCTATAGGATTGTATGGATTACTATTTATAACAGGTTGATCTGCGTTCCATGTGCGGACATCCTGGAACGGAAATCAGCCTGATATCTTGGATACAGCCCTTACTATGCCTCTCATACTGGAACACTCTAGTACTTTCCTTTCTCCCCGGGGATTCTTCGTGAACATTCACTCATGGTTTTATTGATCCTAGTCAAATTGAAAATTTTGGAAATGGTTCATGGGAAAATATTTATTTTATTACATGATTTATAAATAATTGTGTAAACTAGAGAATAAAGACTGTCGTTTTATGCAGATTACTGTTGGAAGATAATACCTAATGAGCCTTTGCGGGATGTATGCTTGGGCATAGAAGGGAGCTATATCATGGAAAAGCTTAAAATTGCGGGAGGGTATCCATTAAAAGGATCGATTAGAGTCAGCGGTGCTAAAAACAGTGCGGTTGCATTAATTCCGGCCACGATCCTGGCTGACTCTCCGGTTACGATAGAAGGACTGCCGGAAATTTCGGATGTGGAAATACTAAAGGGTCTTCTCGAGGAAATCGGGGGCAAAGTATCCTTTTCGAATAATGAAATGATGGTAGATCCATCAGGAATGATTTCCATGCCGCTTCCAAACGGGCGTGTGAAAAAGCTTCGCGCTTCTTACTATTTAATGGGGGCGATGCTTGGCCGCTTTAAAAGGGCTGCGATCGGGCTTCCAGGGGGATGCCATCTTGGTCCCCGTCCGATTGACCAGCATATTAAAGGGTTTGAGGCTCTCGGTGCCCAGATTACCAATGAACAGGGAGCCATTTATCTGAGAGCAGATGAGCTGAGGGGAGCCAAAATCTATCTGGATGTCGTCAGTGTCGGAGCGACCATCAATATCATGCTTGCCGCTGTAAGGGCAAAGGGGCGCACCATCATTGAAAACGCGGCAAAAGAGCCAGAAATCATTGATGTAGCTACCCTGCTGACCAATATGGGCGCTAAAATCAAAGGAGCCGGAACGGATATTATCCGCATCGATGGAGTGGAGAGCCTGCATGGGTGCCGCCATACCATCATTCCAGACAGGATCGAGGCCGGCACGTTCATGATTCTTGCGGCAGCTGCAGGCAAGGGCATTGTGATTGACAATGTCATTCCTCAGCATTTAGAATCTCTTACGGCAAAATTAAGAGAGATGGGAGTCCATGTAGAAGCTGGCGACGACCAGATCTTCGTGTCTCCGGGCAGCAGACTGAAAGCAGTGGATATTAAAACTCTTGTCTATCCGGGCTTCCCAACGGATCTCCAGCAGCCATTCACGTCCCTCCTGACGAAGGCGGAGGGGTCTGCTGTCGTAACCGATACCATTTATGGGGCGCGCTTCAAACATATAGATGAATTGAGACGCATGAATGCCAATATTAAGGTAGAAGGAAGGTCTGCAATCATCTCCGGGGCCGTGCAGCTGCAAGGAGCGAAAGTGAAGGCGAGTGATCTTCGTGCAGGTGCCGCCCTGGTCATTGCCGGATTAATGGCAGAAGGAATCACCGAGGTGACTGGGCTTGAGCATATTGACCGCGGATACAGCAATCTGGAAGAAAAGCTTACCGGGCTGGGTGCTACCATCTGGCGTGAAAAAATGACAGAAGAAGAAGTGGAGCAGCTGAAAAGCTCCTGATAAAAGGAGTTTTGGCAGCTGCAGCTTTAAATGTTTAGGCGTGGAAATTCTGGGTAAATTAGTACCGCAGAATGAGGAAGAGATGACACAGTGTTTGAAAATGAGGCTTGATGTCAATAAAGTAGTAAGGATGGAAGTTTTGGTAAGGGGCGAGGATGCCATCTTTGCTGCCAAAGGGGTGACCGATGGAGAGCTCCTAAAGAGGCGTTCCGTATAAGGGCGCCTTACTGTTTATGCGTGAGAAAACAGGGTCTGTCCGCTTTATTGATGGCAGCCACAGTTTTGCAGGAAACCCAGCCTTTTGATCAAATAATAATCCGCAAGTTGAATAGATTACCATACAAGCGGGCGCCTCTCGAGCTCGCTTCCCTTTTGGACAAGGACTGCCTGGACGTTTATCCAACCTGATTCCGGGCTCATGACTGGTGGGAAATAATGGGCAGTCTCTCTTAATAGTTGAATAATTGCCATAAAAAAAGTAAAATAAATCTTGTTTTCAAATCCAAAATTCTTCAAACTTACTCCAAGTTAAAGAACCTTCCTTCATTTCTTTCCATCATCCATATCCCTTTGATGAATGAATTTTCAATATGGGTGTAGCTAATTTAAAAAGAGTGGTGTCATAATGAATTTAACAATTTCAAAATTAGAAACAATGAAACTGAAAGAGCTTTATGAATTGGCTCGTGAATTTAAGGTTTCCTATTATAGCAAGCTGACCAAAAAAGAATTGATCTTTGCCATCTTAAAGGCAAGGGCAGAACAGGACGGCCTTTTGTTCATGGAAGGCGTATTGGAAATCATTCCGTCCGAAGGCTTTGGATTCCTGCGGCCGATCAATTATTCATCCAGCTCTGAAGATATTTATATTTCCGCTTCCCAAATCCGGAGATTTGATTTAAGAAACGGAGACAAGGTTTCAGGAAAGGTCCGTCCTCCGAAGGAAAATGAGAGATACTACGGCCTGCTCCATGTCGAGGCAGTAAATGGCGATGATCCTGAATCAGCGAAAGAGCGTGTCCACTTCCCAGCATTGACCGCCCTGTATCCTGACCGTCAGATGATGCTTGAAACCACACAGAAAAATCTTTCAACACGGATCATGGATTTAATCGCACCAGTAGGATTTGGCCAGCGCGGCTTGATTGTTGCCCCGCCAAAGGCTGGTAAAACCATTCTTCTGAAGGAAATAGCCAACGCCATAACCGTAAACCACCCAGAAGCGGAACTGATCGTTCTTTTGATCGATGAGCGCCCTGAAGAAGTGACCGATATCGAGCGCTCTGTAGCCGGGGATGTTGTCAGTTCAACCTTTGACCAGGTTCCGGAAAACCACATCAAAGTGGCGGAGCTTGTCTTAGAGCGTGCGATGCGCCTTGTTGAGCATAAGCGCGACGTCATTATTCTCATGGACAGCATCACAAGGCTTGCCCGTGCCTATAACCTGGTCATTCCTCCAAGCGGAAGGACCCTGTCAGGCGGTATTGATCCGGCAGCCTTCCATAGACCGAAACGATTCTTCGGTGCTGCGAGGAACATTGAAGAGGGAGGAAGCTTGACCATTCTGGCAACAGCCCTCATTGATACAGGATCCCGCATGGATGATGTGATTTACGAGGAATTTAAAGGAACAGGAAACCTGGAACTGCATCTTGACCGCTCGCTTGCTGAAAAGCGGATCTTCCCGGCTATCGACATCCGCCGTTCAGGAACGCGGAAGGAAGAGCTGCTTATCCCGAAAAATCATCTGGACAAGCTGTGGGCCATCCGCAAATCCATGTCCGATTCGCCTGACTTTGCGGAACGTTTCCTTCGCAAGCTGAAATCGACCAAGAGCAATGAAGACTTCTTCAGCCTCCTTGATGAGGAAATGAAAAGGAATCAAAGCGGCAGCACAAAACGTTCATAGAAATTTCTCTAGGGTATTGCAAAAATGTAAGATTGTTGCTATAATAAAGTTAATGTGTTTGAATGTTTTATGCGGAATAACACAGCCGCATTTAAGGTATAAACTCTGTTTCGGTATGACTCAGGGCGGAAGGAGATGAAAAGAATGAAATCAGGAATTCATCCAAACTATAATAAAATTACCGTGACTTGTGCTTGTGGTAATACTTTTGAAACTGGTTCTGTAAAAGGTGAATTGCGCGTGGAAACTTGTTCCGAGTGCCATCCATTCTATACTGGACGTCAAAAATTCGCTGAAGCTGGCGGACGTGTTGACCGTTTCAACAAAAAATACGGCATTAAGTAATTTAGAAAATAAGACAAGCAGGCAAGTACTTCCTTGCCTGTTTTTTTAAGGCTTATTTTTACATATTTTAGGTTTTTTCTGTAAAAAGTGCGCTCCAGGCTGGATCTTTTTTAACATCGGCATGGGGCACCTTTCCTTTTTAAGGCATGCGCATAGAGTGTAAAACCTATAGGTTATACTAACCAATTATAATGTTATTTTGTACGATAGTAGTGTAAGTATTCTTGTAATAAAGATCCAAACGTGTGGAAGGGAGAGCCCAATTCATGTATGTAATGAAACAAACAGGCTGGATGGAATTAATCTGCGGCAGCATGTTCTCGGGGAAATCAGAAGAGCTGATCAGAAGAGTCCGCCGCGCACAATTTGCCAAACAAAAGATTGTGGTGTTCAAGCCTGCTATTGATAATCGATATAGTGAAGAAGCAGTAGTCTCTCATAATGGCTCCTCTTTCACAGCTTTGCCAATAGCAAAGTCAACCGATATTTTTAAAGTGATTGATCCAGATACAGATGTAATCGCGATAGATGAAGTCCAGTTCTTTGATCCTGAAATCGTCCAGGTTGCGGAGCACCTGGCAGACAGCGGATATCGGGTAATCCTAGCCGGCCTTGACCAGGATTTCAGGGGAGAGCCTTTTGGCCCGGTTCCTGCGCTTATGTCGCTATCGGAATCCGTAACGAAGCTCCAGGCAGTTTGTGCCGTATGCGGATCACCCTCCAGCAGGACACAGCGTCTGATCAACGGAAGACCTGCTTCCTACCATGATCCCGTCATCCTGGTCGGCGCTTCTGAAGCATATGAGCCAAGGTGCAGGCATCATCATGAAGTGCCAGGCCGTGAAGATCGGCTGAAAATGCCGGAAGATGCCGCAGTAAATCCTATTAAATAAAGGTTTTCCGGATGGATCCTTGTTACAGGACAGCGTTTTTTCCTGCTATTTTTAGCAGCATTTCAAGGAATTGGTTTGTTCGTTCCCCTTTTTAGGTATATAAGTAGTGGATAAAAAGTTCCCTCATCATAGTAAGGCTGTTTCTCGCATACTTGTCGTTTTTCGTACAACGTGTCTTTTTAGGCTCCAGGCTGTTTTATATCATTTATGAATGGATGTTTCCGCTCTGAATGTAACCACCGGATTTAACTGGCACAAAAAAAGCAGCAGTGTTATGAATGTCACGACATTCCGGCAGCGGTTAAGAAAACAGCCCATCATAGACAGCGTAGCAAAGCAGGCCTGATATATCACATGATAGGGCCTGCTTTTTTCTTACAGGGTTATCTCCAGCAAAACATTCACTTCAAAAGTACAAAAAGTTTAGTTAGTAACCCTCCCTATTTTTGGAAACAATAATAAGAGGAGGCGACCGTAATGAAAAGAAACAGGGACTTATCATCCCCAGCCCACTCTGCATATAGTGAAGTAGCTTTTGTTGATCCTAAGAAAGAGGATCAGTCATCACCATGCAAAATCCTGCCCTTTCGAAATAGGCCATCCCAATTTGATAAAATTAAAAACATTCTCCGGCAGGCTTCAGATTATAAGATAGGGCCAATATTTATAAAAGGGAATCGGATCTGGGTTATTTGTTATGGAAGCATTGAATGGATGAACAGGGAGCAGCTTGAAGAAGAAACAGAAAGAATCGCCTTTCTCTTGGAGAGGAAGCTGGCAAACTTTAAGATCTGCGTCAGGCTGGAAGAGGAAGGGTATGTTTTTCAATAGGTTTTGACGGCATTTTTTCCCTATACTATAATAAGGCTGAAGTAGATTTCGTTTGACGAGCAGCGAACAATGGGCTTCCCGGCTTCAGGCCGGGCCTTTTTTATAAGGAGCTGCCCGATTATATTTTTAGAAAAACATAGGCTGTTTCAGGTCTTGGTCCCTTAACGTGAAGGGAGAAAAGGATTCGAATACAGGCTTTATTAATACATTTTGAGGTGAGTTTCGTGTTTGATCGATTACAGGCAGTGGAAGACCGATATGAAAAGTTAAATGAATTGCTTAGCGACCCGGCTATCATCAATGATGCAAAAAAATTAAGAGAATATTCTAAAGAACAATCAGGGATACAGGATACGGTGACGGTATACCGCGAATATAAAACGGTCCAGGAGCAGTATCAGGACGCAAAACAGATGCTTGAAGAAAAGCTTGATGCTGATATGCGTGAGATGGTTAAAGAGGAAATGAACGAGCTTGAGGAACAACTGGAAGAGCTCGAAGGGAAATTGAAGATCCTGTTGATACCCAAAGATCCGAACGATGATAAAAACGTCATCATGGAGGTCCGCGGTGCTGCAGGAGGAGATGAAGCAGCCCTGTTTGCAGGAACGCTTTACCGTATGTACAGCCGCTATGCAGAGACGCAGGGATGGAAAATTGAAGTCATTGAATCAAATCCGACTGGTCTGGGCGGGTACAAAGAAATTATTTTCATGATTAACGGAAATGGAGCATTTTCGAAGCTGAAATTTGAAAACGGCGCCCACCGTGTACAGCGTGTGCCTGAGACAGAGTCCGGCGGACGGATCCATACGTCCACAGCGACGGTTGCTGTTCTTCCTGAAGCGGAAGAAGTAGAAGTCGATATTCATGAAAAAGATATCCGTGTGGATACATTTGCTTCAAGCGGACCTGGAGGCCAGAGCGTTAACACCACCATGTCTGCTGTGCGGCTTACACATATGCCGACCGGGATCGTAGTATCCTGCCAGGACGAGAAATCGCAGATTAAAAACAAGGAAAAAGCAATGAAGGTGCTTCGTGCCCGTGTCTATGACAAGTTCCAGCAGGAGGCACAGGCTGAATATGACCAGAACCGTAAGGCAGCAGTAGGGACAGGGGACCGTTCAGAGCGGATCCGGACATATAACTTCCCGCAAAACCGTGTGACTGACCACCGTATCGGCTTAACCATCCAGAAGCTGGACCAGATCATTGAAGGCAAGCTGGATGAGGTTATCGATGCACTCATCATGGAGGATCAGTCTAAAAGGATGCAAAATGAAGAAGCCTTATAAGTTTTCAAAGGTCTATGAAGCCCTTAGCTGGGCTTCTTCTTTTTTAGTGTCCAGCGGGCGTGATGCCAATGCCGGCGAACTGCTGCTGAAGTGGCTGCTTAGGATGGAACGCAGTACCCTGCTTGCCAGCCTTCAAATGGAGCTGCCGTCAGAGGTGAAGGAAGAGTTTATCTCTGCATGTGAAGCACATGCTGAAGGCATGCCAGTCCAGTATATAATCGGCTCGGAGGAGTTTTACGGAAGAACCTTTCTTGTGAATGAGGAAGTCTTGATTCCAAGGCCTGAAACAGAGGAGCTTGTGTATCATGCCTTGAATAAAATTGCGGAGCACTTTCCGGGGGGAGCGGATCTTCAGCTTGCTGATATAGGGACAGGAAGCGGCGCCATCGCCATTTCCATGAAGCTTGAGAATCCAGCTATCCAGGTACTGGCATCCGATATTGCGGAAGGATCACTTGAGGTTGCCCGCCATAATGCAGTAAGGCTAGGGGCTGAGGTATCGTTTTTAAAGGGAGATCTCCTGATGCCGTTTATCCAGGCTTCTAAAAGGCTGGATATTGTCCTGTCCAATCCGCCGTATATTCCCGAGGGAGACAGGGCGGAGATGTCGGAAGTTGTTACAGAACACGAGCCTGACAGGGCATTATTTGCAGGAGAAGACGGACTTGACTTTTACCGGGCGTTCATGGAACAGCTGCCCCTCGTCCTAAAAGAACGCGCCCTGATTGGCTTTGAAGTCGGTGCAGGCCAGGGAACGGCAGTACGGCTGCTCCTGGAGCAAACCTTCCCCCACAGCAGCACCGAAATCCAATATGATATCAACGGCAAGGACAGAATGGTCTTTGCCTGCTTGGGAAATAGGGGCTGACCCTGTTCTTTGCATATTTCCCAGCCTTACCCGCCGATGCCGAGTGCTTTTCATAAAGGCTGCCAGTCGTATTGGCATCATGATTCGTATAGAAAAAGTAAAACCCGTCGTCTGGCGGGTTTTTCTATTTGAATACACCCCTTATATAAAACCCTCATGTATTGATGATGATTATTGGCCGGGACTCTGACGCATATTTTTTATTTTAATAGTTTATCATATTCACATTTTGGCCAGAATGGAGGGTGTAAGGGAGGAATGGGGAATGAAGATGCTAAAGAAACATATGGCGGTTATTTATTTGATGATGCTGGTATCGGGAACGATCCTTAGTTTATATATGCCAAAGACGGAGTCTGTCCGGGCGGATGAAGCGGTTGTCATTCCGGGTGATGCAATCAGGCTCAGGATTTTGGCGAATAGTGATACAGAAAGTGATCAGGAGCTGAAGCATAAGGTCCGTGATGCGGTAAATCAGGAAATCACCAAATGGGTGAAGGATCTTACCTCAAAGAAGGAAGCAAGAAAGGTCATTTCGGGACATCGGAAAGAAATCCGACAGATCGCGGAGAAAGTAGTCAAGGAACAGGGATCAACCCAAACTGTTAAGGTCAAGTTCGGCAAGGCCAAATTTCCTGCAAAGCTGTATGGACAATATTTATATCCAGCAGGCAGCTACGAGGCGATCGTCGTTACCTTAGGAGACGGAGAGGGAGCCAATTGGTGGTGTGTCCTTTATCCGCCGCTCTGCTTCCTGGACTTCTCAAACGGGACAGCAGTCAGCCAGAGCCCGATGAATGAGGAGGAGAACAGCGGCCAATATGCAGCGGCTGCAGAAAAGACTGAATCTCAGCAGGATAAAATAGAAAACAAGAAACAAGGGACTGTTCAGGATCCAACAGAATCCGGGCATCCAGAAGCTGCCCCGGCTGTACAAGAGGACAGAGATCCTGCAGTAAAACAGGCTGATGAGCCGGATGATGTACAGCAGACAGAAAAACAGCCCGTCTATACTCCGCAGGATGAGGAGCAAGTGAAGGTTAAGTTTTTTATGGTAGAATTCTTTAAGGATTTATTTTAATAAATGGCCGCTCCCGATCTGGGCGGCTTTTTGGCTGTTCTATGAAGGAAGTCCCGTGCATATTTTAATAGAAAAAATGATAGAGGGGCTGTTGCATTGATGAGGCTGGCGGGTAAAGATGATATGGACTTCATTAAAGGGCTGATTGAACAGGCGGCACTGAACACAGAGGACTTGGACAAGGCGGATGTGGACTTCCTGGTTTGGGAGGACCAGAGCGGCAATCCTGCTGCAGTCGTAGGGATCGAGAATTTGAAGGAAGCAGGATTGATCCGCTCATTGGTTTTTACTCCCGTCTTTCATCCGGCCAATCTTCCATTATTCATAGAGAAGGCTGTCGGTCTCGGAAGGTTAAAAAAGTATTCGAGATTACTATTGGGAACAGATAAAAAAGCCTCCGCCGATCTATTTCACTGCATGGGCTTCCAAAAGGTGCAGCTTGAGGAGATTTCACAAACTTTGCAGTTATCCACCCATGGAAAGTATTTGATGGGGATAACTATCTGTGAATTTATGCAGATAAGGCTGTAATCCACAACTATCCACAAAGTTATCCACTGTTTCGTTGTTTTTATCCACATTTTGTGGATAAAACTTGTATTTCCATCTCTTATCTTCTATACTTTCATGGTACCTTTAGCGTGATAAACGGCTAAAAAGGGCTGAATTCCTTACATATTAACTCATTAATTTTATTTTTAGAATGAAGGTGCTGCACATGCAAACAAAGTTATGGACAGTGGATAATTATGTGGATAATGCGAATAGTTACCCACAGCTTGAAGAAGCTGCACATTTACTGCAGCAAAACCAGGTAGTAGCTTTTCCAACGGAAACCGTTTACGGGCTTGGAGCAAATGCCCGGGACAACGAAGCGGTAAAAAAAATATTTGAAGCGAAAGGAAGGCCGAGCGACAATCCGCTGATTGTCCATATTGCTTCGAAAGAGCAGCTGGCCTCTATAATAGATGAGATTCCCGGCATGACCCATACCCTCATGGATCAATTCTGGCCTGGCCCCCTTACCCTGATCTTTAAAAAGAAAGAAGGCGCCTTGTCCGATGCCGTGACAGCCGGCTTAGAAACCGTCGCCGTCCGGATGCCGAGTCATCCCCTCGCACTTAAGCTGATTGAAAAAAGCGGGCTTCCGATAGCAGCCCCAAGTGCCAATACATCAGGGAAGCCGAGTCCGACTACGGCAGGCCATGTTTATAAAGACCTGAATGGAAAAATCGCCGGGATTGTGGATGGCGGTCCAACAGGAGTCGGCGTTGAATCTACAGTCCTGGATTGTACCGGCCCGATTCCTGTCATTTTAAGGCCGGGCGGCGTCACGAAGGAGCAAATTGAGGAAGTCATCGGCCCTGTATCACTTGATACGGCCCTTTCCGATGAAAAGCAGGCGCCAAGATCGCCGGGGATGAAGTATACTCATTATGCTCCGCGTGCTGAACTGTCACTGGTCAGTGGCAGCAGGGAATTTATCCAAAGCCTTGTCAATGCCAAAAAGGCTGAGGGCTTTAGGGTGGGTGTTTTAACCACCGAGGAGAATCAAAGGTATTATGATGCTGATTATGTCCTTTCGGCAGGGAGAAGGGAACAGCTGGAGAGCGTGGCATCGGGCCTTTATTTTACATTAAGACAGTTTGATGACCTGGACGTGGAACTTATATTCAGTGAAGTTTTCCCTGTGGAAGGCATTGGCCAGGCCATCATGAACCGGCTGTCAAAAGCAGCTGGCGGCCGTTTGATCCAAGAATGAACAGTAGTCCCAAATCACAGATTCTATTTCCATACGGACGAGCATAAGCTGAAGTAGGCTAGTCCGGGGAGGTAGAAGTCTCGTGTCGATGTTGGGAGAGCTGGTGGCCTTAATGTCTATGGCGTTTGCATTGGGAATGGATGCATTTTCTATAGGCCTTGGAATGGGCATGTACAAATTAAGAATAAGAAGAATTGTAATGATTGGCATAACGGTTGGTTTTTTTCATACATTAATGCCTCTGCTTGGAATGGCGGGAGGGAAATTTCTATCAACCACCTTTGGAACCTTTGCCAGCTATGCGGGAGGCATCCTCCTCATGGTCCTTGGAATCCAAATGCTGCTGTCCGGATTAAGGGGAACCTCGGACTCCATCATAGCCCCTGTAGGATTTGGATTATTTCTTTTTGCGCTTAGTGTAAGTCTGGACAGTTTTTCGGTCGGATTGACTCTTGGAATCTACGGGGCTAAAACATGGCTGGTGCTTCTTTGCTTCGGCACAGCAGCTGCCATCCTAACCTGGGCAGGACTCCTGCTCGGCAGGAAAGTCCAGGGGATGCTTGGGAAATACAGCGTCGTACTCGGAGGAGCCATTCTTTTTGCCTTCGGATTCAAAATCCTGGGGCTGGGGAGTTTTTTTTTCTAAGAGAAATGACAGCAGGCAGCTTATTGTGAGCTGTCTTTTTTTATGGTCTTCTAGTGTGGTTCCTCTTGATAAATTGCAGGTTTGGCCTATGATGATCCAGGATTTGCGTTCCAGACGGAAATCAGCCTCCTGTTTAAAACCTATAGAATAAAAAAATAATGACGTATAATGGATAAAAAGGAGGGAGCAGATTTTGAATATTTTATTTGTATGCACGGGGAATACCTGCAGGAGCCCCATGGCGGAAGCGATCTTAAAAAATATGAACCTGCCGGAGGTAGAGGTTAGATCGGCCGGTGTTTTTGCAATGGATGGACAGGAAGCATCCAAACATACCAGGCTGGTATTGGATGAGAATTCAATTGAGCATCATCATACCTCCAAACAGATCGACGAGCATGACCTAAAATGGGCGGATTATGTTTTGACCATGACGGAAGGCCATAAAGCTACCCTGCTCATCAATTACCCTAATGCAGCAGGCAAGACCTTCACCCTCAAGGAGTTTGCCGGAGAAGATAAAAATAATTCAGATATAGTTGATCCTTTTGGCGGTTCTGCCGATATATATAGAGAAACCTTTTCGGAGCTGCAGAGTATCATCAAGGGGATTGTCCACAGGCTCCAGAAATAATTTGGGGGAAGATGTTGTGGCTGGCAGGAAGAAAAAACGGTATAAGTTTGGATTACGGAAGAAGCTGGTGGTTTTCACTACGCTATTGGCACTGATCACGTATTCAACAAGTGCACTATTTATTTATGAGATCTATCCATTTGTAACATCCTATCTATCTGAGGGCCTATTTAATCTGATTGTATTGGCTCTTGGAATCATTTGGTCCGGCATCCTTGCTTTTTCAGCTGCCGGATTTCTCACTAAACCGCTTCAAAAGCTGGAAGCTGCGGCATTGCGGGCAGCACAGGGAGACCTTGGGGTTGATCCGGCGGTTTCTAAATCTGACGATGAAATCCGGTCACTTGGAGAGGCATTCAGCCTTATGCTTTTCAATCTGCGTGAAATGGTTCAAAAAATTGATACAAACTTTAATGAAACGAACGACAAAGTCATCTATATTTCCCGGGAGTCTTCAAAGGCGGCCAATCAGGCGGAGACAATCTCCAGGGCGATCCGTGAAATATCTGCCGGGGCAGACAATTCGGCGGTTTCCATCCAGACAACAGTTGAGTCTGTGGAGGAAGTGATCCGGCTTGCAAGGGATGTACAGGACAATGCGAATTCGTCCTCTGTAAAAGCGCAGGAAATGGTACAGGAGCTTATGGGCAGCAAAGAGGTCATCGGTTCTCTTATTACCGGCATCCAGCAGCTGGCTGACGACAGCATTGAATCCCTGGAAGCAGTCCGGAGACTTGAAGAGAACGCAAAAAAAGTAGAGCAGATTATTCAGCTGGTTGGAGACATTGCCGGCCAGACCAACTTATTGGCCCTGAATGCTTCTATTGAAGCTGCACGTGCAGGAGAGCATGGAAAAGGATTTGCAGTGGTGGCGGAAGAGGTCCGTAAATTAGCGGATGAAAGCGCGAAAGCCGTCCAGGGCATTTCGGCTTTGATCAAAAATATCCAGCAGGATGTGCAGTGTGTTGTAAAAAAGATTACCGAACAAGTTCAATCAGCGGAATCCGAAGCGAAAAAAGGTTCACAAACCACAGAGGTTATTGAGGAAATGACCCTGTCAGTCAACAACGTGGCAGAAGCTGTCCGGGCCATTACGTCCCTTGTGGACAAGCAGATGGAAAGCATCCGGGAAACCTCGGCGCAGTCACAGGAAGTGGCGGCCATTGCCGAACAAACCTCCGCAGGAGCAATTGAGGTGGCTTCAGCGACCGAGGATCAAGCAGGGGTTATGGTTCGTGTTGAAACGCTTTCCGGAGAGCTGAAGGTACAGGCAGAGCAGTTGAAGGAAACCATAGCGAAGTTTACAATGTAAGGAAAAACCGGGGAATCTCTCCGGTCTTTTTTTATATCCAAAGATTGAAAGCGGCTTTCTTTATATTTTTCAGGCGGTGTGGGAAAATACAGATACATGAACTGAAAGTCAGAATTTTCGGAGAGGGGAAACGCGGATGGAAGAAAGGTCAATTACCAAGCAGGATCTCGAATTATGGCAGTCCCAGCTGAAAGAAGCTTTGGAAGACTTTCAAAAACAGGCTTCACTGACTGCTGGGAAGCTGATGGTTGTAGGATGCAGCACGAGTGAAGTCGTCGGGAGAAGAATCGGAACGGCAGGCACTCACGAGGTAGCCGAAATGCTATTCGGAGTTCTCCGGCAATTCCACGAAGATACAGGGGTAGAACTGGCATTCCAGTGCTGTGAACATCTCAACAGGGCCCTGGTTCTGACAAACGAAACGGCTGCAGCCAGAGGATATGAGGAAGTCACGGTCATCCCGATCAGACAGGCAGGCGGTGCCCTGGCAACCTTCGCCTTCAACAGCCTGGAAGATCCAGTAGTCGTTGAGCACATCAAGGCCGACGCCGGCATCGACATAGGAGACACCTTCATCGGCATGCACCTAAAACACGTAGCCGTCCCAATCAGAACCATCCAAAAACAGATAGGCCACGCCCACCTCACCACCGCCAAAACCCGACCAAAACTAATCGGAGGAGAAAGGGCCTGTTACACCTAATGCGGAGAGCGGTGCCTTCCACATAAAACTAGTTTTTTTACGATGTAAAGCAAAAAAATTTTAAAAGATTAGCCTATTTGGAAGGCAGACATCCGACAAGCATATGACGGGATGGCTATGGGAAGCGGTTTTCTTCCCGTAGACAGCCTGGCTTATGACTCGAGGATGTCAGCTCGGAGCTGGATGAGACTAAAGCGCAGAGCGGTGCTTTCACTGATAAAATAATTTTAAGCCCAATGATGATGAAAATCATATAAAAACTACAATCATTGAAAAGCAGAGACCCGAAAAGCATAAGACGAGCCGGCTGTGGGAAGCGGTTTTCTTCCCATAGACGGATTGGCTTATGACTCGAGGGTCTCAGCTCGAAGCTGGAAGAACCTAAAGCGCAGAGCGGTGCCTTCCAGATAAGACTAGTTTTTTAGCGATGTAAAGCTAAAAAATTTTAAAAGATTAGCCTAGTTGGAAGGCAGACATCCGACAAGCATAAGACGGGATGGCTATGGGAAGCGGTTTTCTTCCCGTAGACAGCCTGGCTTATGACTCGAGGATGTCAGCTCGGAGCTGGATGAGACTAATGCGCAGAGCGGTGCTTTTCACTGATAAAATAATTTTAAGCTCAATGATGATGAAAATCATATAAAAACCACAATCATTGAAAAGCAGAGATCCGAAAAGCATAAGACGAGCCGGCTGTGGGAAGCGGTTTTCTTCCCATAGACGGATTGGCTTATGACTCGAGGGTCTCAGCTCCATATAATAACATTTTCAACCCTGCTAATTAATCTGCTCCCCAACCGGATACCTCTAGGACTGTATGTATCCATTAAATCCAGCCCCGCTCCCCGCATACAATTCCCCTAGACCCATTGTCTCCCCCGCGGACTTAATGTTAGAATGATAGAGGATTTAAAAAAACGCACGTTTAAGCCCTAATAGGCGGGAAATGTGCGGCTCTGCATAATAAGCAGCGAAGGTGAGGGGGATTTTAATGAAACATTTAGCTCAGCAGGATGAAAAGGTTTTTAGCTCGATTCAGGATGAACTTAAGCGGCAAAGAACTAAGATTGAGTTAATTGCCTCTGAAAATTTTGTGAGTGAAGCCGTAATGGAAGCGCAAGGGTCTGTATTGACCAATAAGTATGCGGAAGGATATCCGGGCAAGCGGTACTATGGCGGCTGCGAACACGTAGACGTTGTGGAGGATATTGCCCGTGACCGCGCGAAGGAAATATTCGGCGCAGAGCATGCGAATGTGCAGCCCCATTCAGGTGCACAGGCTAATATGGCGGTTTACTTTACAATTTTGGAGCCAGGCGATACGGTGCTTGGCATGAATCTCTCTCACGGCGGCCATCTTACACATGGCAGCCCGGTGAATTTCAGCGGTGTTCAATACAACTTTGTAGAATATGGTGTGGATCAGGAAACCCATCTTATCAATTATGAGGATGTACTTCAAAAGGCCCGCGAAAGCAAGCCGAAGCTTATTGTGGCTGGAGCCAGTGCATATCCCAGGGAAATTGACTTCAAACGGTTCAGGGAAATCGCCGATGAGGTCGGTGCCTACTTAATGGTAGATATGGCCCATATTGCCGGCCTTGTTGCGACAGGGCTTCACCCAAGCCCGGTGCCTCATGCCCATTTTGTCACCACCACCACACATAAAACATTGCGCGGTCCTCGCGGCGGCATGATTCTTTGCAAAGAAGAATTTGCGAAAAAAATAGACAAGTCCATTTTCCCCGGCATCCAGGGAGGACCGCTGATGCATGTCATTGCAGCTAAGGCTGTAGCTTTTGGCGAAGCATTGCAGGATTCGTTTAAAGAATACTCTAAGCATATTATTGACAACTCTAAGCGTCTGGCCGAAGGTCTCAAAAAGGAAGGCTTTACCCTTGTTTCGGGAGGAACCGATAATCACCTGATTTTGGTTGATGTCCGTTCTGTGAGTCTTACAGGAAAGCAGGCCGAGCACATCCTGGATGAAATCGGAATCACCGTCAATAAAAACACGATTCCATTCGATCCGGAAAGTCCATTTGTAACAAGCGGGATCCGAATTGGAACAGCTGCCGTGACATCCCGTGGATTTAAGGAAGAAGATATGGACGAAATAGCTTCTATCATCGGTACAGCCCTTAAAAACCCGGCAGATGCTGCCAAGCTTGATGAGGCTAAACAGCGGGTGGAGAGCTTGACTAGTAAATTTACGTTATATAAAGAACTATAAAATAGAGAAAAACCGGCCCATAAAAGGCCGGTTTTTATTAGGGAATCTGCCCTTATTTTGTAAGAGGCCTGAAAAAATTTCAGGGAGATAGGGCAAGATACAAAATGTCTGTCTTTAATTAGACTTATTATTGAAGATTCTATTTTTTTTCTGTAAAATGAATCGAAGTGTAAATAGGCGTCCATAAAGTAGTTTTTTGGCGCAATCCGCGGGACATTTAAGAAAAGGGGCGATTGTACATGGGAAAAGTATTTGTTTTTGATCATCCGTTAATACAGCATAAGCTTACATACATTCGTGATAAGAATACGGGTACCAAGGAGTTCCGTGAGCTGGTAGATGAAGTGGGTTCTTTAATGGCTTTTGAGATTACCCGTGATCTTCCATTGGAGGAAGTAGAAATCGAAACACCTGTACAAAAAGCCACTTCTAAGGTGCTTGCAGGGAAGAAGCTTGGCCTTGTGCCGATTCTCCGTGCAGGAATCGGAATGGTTGATGGAATGCTGAAATTGATTCCAGCAGCGAAGGTAGGTCATATCGGGCTGTACCGCGACCCGGAAACCCTTCAGCCTGTTGAATATTATGTCAAGCTTCCTAGCGACTTGGAGGATAGAGATTTTATCGTGGTCGATCCAATGCTTGCCACTGGCGGTTCTGCTGTGGAAGCCATCCACTCCCTCAAGAAGAGAGGGGCGACCAGTATCCGCTTTATGTGCCTGATTGCTGCACCAGAAGGAGTAGAAGCGCTGAAGGAAGCTCATCCTGATGTCGACATCTACATTGCAGCCCTGGATGAAAAGCTGAACGAAAAAGGATATATCGTTCCTGGACTTGGCGATGCAGGGGACCGTTTATTCGGAACGAAATAAGATTGGCGGTATAGACATGAAGCAGCCTATTAAAGTAATGACCATATTTGGGACAAGGCCGGAAGCCGTGAAAATGGCGCCGCTTGTCCTTGAGATTCAAAAGCATCCAGAACAGTTTACTTCTATAGTAACGGTTACGGCCCAGCACAGGGAAATGCTCGACCAGGTTTTGGAGCTGTTCTCAATCAAGCCCCATTATGATTTGAATATCATGAAGGACAGGCAGACATTGGTGGATATTACAACAAGAGGGCTTGAGGGACTGGACCGAGTGATGAAAGAAGCGAAACCCGATATCGTCCTTGTCCATGGAGATACAACCACTACTTTCATCGCCGGCCTGGCGGCATATTATAATCAAATCACAGTCGGCCATGTGGAGGCAGGGTTACGGACGTGGAATAAATATTCCCCGTTCCCTGAAGAAATGAACAGACAGCTGACAGGTGTCCTGTCAGATCTTCACTTTGCACCAACCTCTATATCGGCAGGAAATCTCCTTGCTGAAAATAAAAACGCAGAGAATATTTTTATAACAGGAAACACGGCCATAGATGCTCTGCAGACGACGGTTAAAACAGAATATCAGCATCCGGTGCTTGATTCGGTCGGAAGTAACTCCATGATCCTGCTGACAGCCCATCGCCGGGAAAACGTGGGTGAACCGATGGAGAATATCTTCAGGGCAGTTAATCGCATTTTGGAAGAGCATGAGGATGTGCAGGTGATCTATCCTGTCCACTTGAATCCTGCGGTCCGGGAAATAGCGGACCGGATTCTTGGAGGGAATCCAAGAATCCATTTAATTGATCCGCTGGATGTGTTTGATTTTCACAATTTTGCCTCGCGTGCCCGCCTGATCCTGACCGATTCCGGCGGTGTCCAGGAGGAAGCTCCTTCACTTGGGGTTCCGGTTCTTGTTCTGAGAGATACAACGGAGCGGCCGGAAGGGATTGAGGCAGGCACCCTGAAGCTTGCCGGAACCGATGAGGATACTATTTTTGAAATGGCGCACGAGCTGCTTGTGAACGAAGAAGCCTATCAACAAATGGCGCAAGCCTCAAATCCTTATGGAGACGGCAGAGCCTCCGAAAGGATCTGCGAAGCCATCCGATATCATTTCAATCAAATCTCTGCACGGCCGAAAGACCTGCAGATCTAATAGAAATAAAGGGCCTGACATTGTCAGGCCCTTTATTTTGCTTAAGAGCAGGTTTCGAACCCGCTGATGCAGGGCCTCTGGATCCTGTGCGAATAGGTATTCTTTAAGGTTCCGAAGATAAGTCTAATGGCATGATGACTCTGCAGCTTATGAAAGACACAGGATCGGCATATTGGGGGGCGATATGTCCTTCATCAAGGGTGTGAAGGACATTGGGATTGCAAATGGGTGGCGATATGTCCTTCATCAGGGGTATGAAGGACACTGGGATTGCGAATTGATGGCGATATGTCCTTCATCAGAGGTGTGAAGGACACTGGAATGGCAAATGGGTGGAGATATTTCCTTCATCAGGGGCAAAATGGGTGGGAATATGTCCTTCGCCAGGATTCCAATAGAAAAATCTGCACCTTCAACGAAAGTTTAAAAAACTACTTCATTATGGTCGGAAGAACTTCTTAAAGTGTATCGTAGGAGTTCCGGTTTTTAAGAATCCGGGCCAAATCTTTACTTATAAAAGTGCTCTCATTTTGCTTACATTCCCGCTTTCTTTACTTTCATTGCTTTTCTCACCCATAATAAACATCCATCCCTCCTCATCTGAATGAATCTGCCGAATAAAGACACTCTATTAAAAAAAGGGGATGTCTTAATGAAGCTGTTTATGATTTCGGCTATGGCCATTCTTACAGTGATTTCTTTTTCGGCTGCTTCAGCAGAAGTTAAGATTCCTGACAGGCCTGCCCGTTATGGGGATGAACGTGTAATTGCCATAGCTGTGTTTAAGAAAAATCGAGATGGAAAAACTATAGTGAATAAACATCCCGCACTAAGAATCAGGGAGGTTTATACTCACGCTATTAATGGATATTCTTTGGAAGGTCCCAGAAAAGAAATGGAAGCTTTAAGAATGGAAGCAGATATAGAGCAGGTGAGTGAATGTAATGTCTATGAAGCTGAAATAAACGAAAGCGTCCCCTTTATAGGCGGCGGAAAAGCCCGCGGCTATTTTAGCAGTAAGAATGAGAGGCTGACAGGCAGGGGAGTCCGTGTTGGAATCATTGATACAGGAATCGATTATCACCATCTTGCATTGAAAGCTTCCTTTAAAGGAGGCTATGATTTTGTGGACAAGGATGCGGATCCTAAGGAAGCGGGAGGAAGGCAGCCGACGATCCATGGCACGCATGTTGCCGGAATCATAGCGGCGGATGGAAGAATGAAGGGGATGGCCCCTGAGGCCGAAATATATGTCTACCGTGTGCTTGGACCCGGAGGATCAGGTAATACGGAACTCGTGCTGAAAGCGATTGATAAAGCGATTGAGGACAAAATGGATATTCTGAATTTGTCGCTTGGCAACAGTGTGAATGGACCTGACCTTCCCATCAATATGGCATTGGACAGGGCGGTGGAGCTGGGAATAACGGCTGTGGCCTCTAGCGGCAATTCAGGTCCGGGGATGTGGACGGTAGGTTCGCCGGGCACGTCATCGCGGGCTATTTCTACCGGAGCATCCACGCCGCCTTTGAAGGTTCCCTATCTACTAGCTGGACTGGGGCAAAGCAAAAAGGAGTATCCGGTTGCAGCGCTTATGGGATCCAAGAGCTGGCCTGCTTTATCGGCATCCGCTGCCTACGGCGGAATCGGGCGTCCTGGCGAACTCAGGCATGTGCGGGGCAAGGCGGCAATCATAAAAAGAGGCGGACTTTCCTTTACCGAAAAGGTCCGGAATGCAGAGAAGGCAGGAGCGGCAGCTGTCTTAATTTACAATAATACAAGAGGCCAGTTTCTAGGAAAACTTGAAAAAGCTGCTGGTATTCCCGCTGCATCGATATCCAGAGAAGCAGCTGATGCGGTTTTGCGGTCTTCGTATATCAAAACCATAATGAAAACGGAAAAGGACAGGGTAGCCGAGTTCAGTTCGAGGGGACCTGTGACAGTGAATTGGCAGATAAAGCCCGATATAGTGGCTCCGGGTGTGGATATTCATAGCACGGTCCCGGGAGGATATCTTTCTTTGAATGGAACGAGTATGGCGGCGCCTCATGTTACCGGAGCCTGTGCGATTCTCAAGCAGGCACACCCGGACTGGGGGCCGGACACTATCAAATCTGCATTGATGTCCACAGCCAGAATTCTGGGCGACGGACGCCGCACCTACCATACGTACGAACAGGGAGCAGGGAGAATCCAGCTGGAGCAGGCCTTGAAAGCTGATACCTTCCTTTATCCGAGTTCCATTTCACTCGAGATCAAGAAAGCCGCAAGGAGATCAAGGGTCTGGATAGAAGCTGAAAACACAAGCAAGACCGAGAAGCATTACCGATTTTCACTTCCTAAGCGAGAGGAAGGAGTCTATTGGAAGCTGCCGCTTGCCTTTACCCTTAAAGAAGGAGAGAAGAAAAGACTGCCGATTGAGCTGTCACTGGATAGGAACAAGATGAAGCCTGGTGTTCATGACGGATATCTGACCATCCATGAAAATGCAAACATCTTATCTCTTCCCTACTTGTATGCAGTAAAGGAACCTGATTATCCAAGGCTTGCGGGATTCCAATTTGTGCCTGCTGATTCAGAAGGCGCCTATCGATATGAGCTGTATCTGCCAGGGGGAGCAGATGAAATGGGCATCGCACTTTATGAAAAACAGAGTCTGCGATTTGCCGGCTTTCTCGATTGGGCACAAAATGCACACAGAGGTCTTGTAAGGAAGCAGATAAAAGAAGAAAATGTTCCTCCGCCAGGCAGTTACAAAGCTGTAATTTTTGCCAGAAAAGGGAAAAAAGAGGATCGTTTGGAGACTGAAATAAAAATACTTGAAAACACATATAAACAAAAATGAAAAAAATGTGAACAAATCAAGAAAATAGACACACACGTGGGAATTTCTTTATAGGATTCATTGACATTAAAAGGGACCTATTGTATGCTTACAAAGGGTATGAACAGCGGGGTTTTTACTAGATTTCGCATGCAATACCGATATGTCAAAACCGGGGTTGTCCACCCGAAAAAAACCGCGAGGATGTAACGATGAGTCAGAAAGAACGCCACCCGTTAAAAGCGATGGCTCTAATGTCTGCCATCCTTTCTCAAATAGTAGGTTCCGTCGTGATCGGAGTCTTCGGTGGAAGATGGCTTGACCGCACGGCTGGCACCGAACCGCTTTTTCTAATCATTGGCCTTCTCACAGGGCTAGCAGCAGGGACATATTCCATGCTCCGAACAGTCCGGCATTATTTCTCGGGAGACTAAATACAAAAATGTTCAATCTTGATCAATTTTTCTACAGAACACTTAAATACATGATATACCTGATAGCGATTTATGTATTGGGGTGGGGCTTTACGCCCTATAAGTCTGTTTTCCTGGGATTGATCTTTGGGACAACCTTAAGTCTGTATCTTTTATGGACGATGGTAAGCAAGAACAGAAAGCTGACAAAAGCAGCACTGGAAGGGAAGAAGATGAAGTCTGTCGGCACCCTTTCAAGAATGGCGGCAGCAGCATTGGCTGTAACGGTGGCACTCCGATTTCCGTATGACCTGCACCTTATCAGCACATTAGTGGGATTAATGACGATCTACTTTGTCATTCCTATAGATTTTTTTATCCAACACTTACTCAAAAAGTAGAGAAGAGAGGTGAATACTGTTGAATCATGAAGCTCCTATCTGGGAATTTGCGGGACTGGATTTCAATCTTGCAAACATGCTGATGATTACAATTGCAAGTCTGATAGTCTTCATCATAGCTGTTGCTTCAACCCGAAAGCTTGCCATGAAGCCAACCGGCGCCCAGAACTTTATGGAATGGGTTATGGATTTTGTTAAAGGGCTGATAAACAGCACGATGGACTGGCAGACTGGCGGACGCTTCCTGCTTCTGGGGATGACCCTGCTTATGTACATATTTGTTTCAAATATGTTAGGGCTGCCATTCTCAGTGGTTATCGGTCACGAGCTCTGGTGGAAATCACCAACGGCAGACCCTGCGGTCACATTGGCATTAGCCTCAATGGTAGTGGGACTTTCACATTACTATGGCATTAAGATGAAAGGGCCGAAACCTTATTTAAAAAGCTATTTCGAGCCTTTTAAATTGCTTTTCCCAATCAAGATTATCGAGGAGTTTGCAAATACCCTGACAATGGGTCTGCGGCTTTACGGTAATATCTATGCAGGTGAAATCCTATTAGGATTGCTTGCTGGTATGGCAACAAACGGAATCGGCGGAACGTTAGGCGCAATCGTTCCAATGATCGCATGGCAAGGATTCAGTATCTTTGTCGGTGCAATCCAGGCATTTATCTTCACTATGTTAACAATGGTTTACTTAGCTCACAAAGTAGCTGATGACCATTAATTATAAACACGTTCATGTAAATGAACAAAAAATAAAAAACTAATTTATTTTCTGAGGAGGAAATTTTTCATGACAGGTTCAGCAGGTCTTATAGCAGCTGCAATTGCAGTTGGTCTAGCAGCAGTAGGTGCTGGTATTGGTAATGGTCTTATCGTAGGTCGTACAGTTGAAGGGATCGCTCGTCAGCCAGAAGCTCGTGGATTACTTCAAACTACAATGTTCATCGGTATCGCCCTAGTTGAGGCACTTCCTATCATAGCCGTAGTTATCGCGTTCATGGTTATCGGTAGATAATTTAACTTTAAAAAACGTTCGGGCAGATGGCGAAGATCATTCCTTGAGAACCTTCGCCATTCCTTTATGCCCTAAAAGCGTAAAAAAACAGGCAATTTGTCTGAAAAAGTTCAAATATTGCTGTAAATGATATTAGTGAACGACTCTTGAAGGGAGTGAACCCAGGGTGTTATCAGAAAGCTTAGTACTTGGTGAAGCTATGCACTTTAATGGCGGCGACATTATCTTCCAATTAGTAATGTTTATCATATTGCTGGCATTGATTAAGAAGTTCGCGTTTGGTCCTCTTATGGGAATCATGAAAGAACGTGAATCACATATCGCAAACGAAATCGAAGCTGCTGAAAGAAGCCGTGCGGATGCGCATAAGGCTCTTGAAGAACAGCGTGAACTGCTTAAGCAGTCCCGCAGTGAAGCTTCTGCTTTAATTGAAAACGCCAGAAAACAGGGGGATGCACAGCGTGAAGAAATCATTGCTGCAGCCCGCGCGGAATCTGAGCGTATCAAAGAAGGCGCTAAGATTGAAATCGAACATCAGAAAGAACAGGCGATTGCTGCCTTGCGTGAGCAGGTTGCATCTCTATCTGTAATGATTGCTTCTAAGGTCATTGAAAAAGAATTGACTGAAGCGGATCAGCAGAAACTGATCAATGAATATATTGACGGGGCAGGAGATCAGCTATGAGCAATCCAACCGTAGCAAACCGCTACGCAGTTGCCCTTTTCCAGATCGCTAAGGAAAAGAATCTTTTAGCTCAATTTGAAGAGGAACTGCGTACAGTAAAAGCTGTGTTCTCTCAAAATCATGAACTTACTGGCTTTTTAAGCCATCCAAAGATAAATGGTGTCCAAAAAAAGCAGTTGATCCAGACTGCATTCGGCAGCCTTACAGCAGCCGTCCAAAACACTTTGATGCTTCTTGTGGAGCGCCATCGTGAAGGAATTATTTCTGAAGTGGCAGATCATTTTATCAATCTTGCCAACGAAGAGCGCGGTGAAGCAGAAGCGAAAGTCTACTCCGTTCGTCCGCTTACAGATGACGAACGTGCGGCTATCAATGCATCGTTTGCTAAAAGAGTAGGCAAGAATTCATTAAATATCGAAAATATAATTGACCGCAGTTTACTGGGCGGAGTGAAAATCAGAATCGGAAACCGCATTTTTGACGGAAGCGTTTCTGGAAAGCTCCAGCGCCTGGAACGGAAATTATTAGGATAACATTCACAGTTAGGGGTGAAATTCATGAGCATTAAAGCTGAAGAAATCAGTGCGCTGATCAAACAGCAAATTGAAAACTATCAGTCTGAAATAGAAGTAAACGATGTTGGTACAGTAATCCAGGTTGGTGACGGTATCGCACGTGTTCATGGTCTTGACAATGTAATGTCTGGAGAACTAGTAGAGTTCTCTAACGGTGTTATGGGTTTAGCACAGAACCTTGAGCAAAGCAACGTAGGTATCGTAATCCTTGGTCCTTTCGCTGATATTCGTGAAGGCAGTGAAGTACGCCGTACAGGACGCATCATGGAGGTACCGGTTGGTGAAGAGCTGATCGGACGTGTAGTAAATCCTCTTGGACAGCCTGTTGACGGACTTGGCCCAATCAACGCTACGAAAACTAGACCAATTGAAAGTCCTGCAACAGGTGTTATGGACCGTAAATCTGTTCATGAACCTCTTCAAACAGGAATCAAAGCGATCGATGCCCTTGTTCCAATCGGACGCGGACAGCGTGAGCTTATCATCGGTGACCGCCAGACTGGTAAAACATCTGTAGCGATCGATACCATTCTTAACCAGGGCGACCAGAACATGATCTGTATCTATGTAGCTATCGGCCAGAAGGAATCAACGGTGCGTAACGCAGTTGAAACACTTCGCCGCCATGGTGCGCTTGATTACACAATCGTTGTGACTGCTTCTGCATCCCAGCCGGCTCCTTTGCTGTTCCTGGCTCCTTATGCAGGTGTTACAATGGGTGAGGAATTCATGTTCAACGGCAAGCACGTTCTTATCGTTTATGATGATCTTTCTAAACAAGCGGCTGCTTACCGTGAGCTTTCTCTATTACTACGCCGTCCTCCAGGCCGTGAAGCATTCCCTGGTGACGTATTCTACTTGCACTCACGCCTTCTTGAGCGTGCAGCGAAGCTGAATGATACACTTGGTGCTGGATCTATTACAGCCCTTCCGTTCGTTGAAACACAAGCTGGTGATATTTCGGCTTATATCCCAACAAACGTTATTTCAATCACAGACGGACAAATCTTCCTTCAGTCTGACTTGTTCTTCTCTGGTGTACGCCCAGCGATCAACGCTGGTCTGTCAGTATCCCGTGTTGGGGGATCTGCACAGATTAAAGCCATGAGAAAGGTTGCCGGTACTCTTCGTCTTGACCTTGCGTCATTCCGTGAGCTGGAGGCCTTTGCACAATTCGGTTCTGACCTTGACAAAGCGACACAGGCGAAGCTTGCCCGTGGTGCACGTACTGTTGAAGTATTGAAGCAGGACCTAAACAAGCCGCTTAAAGTTGAAAAGCAGGTTGCCATTCTTTATGCACTTACCCGCGGTCACTTAGATGAAATCCCTGTAGGAGATGTCCGCCGTTTCGAGGGCGAATTCCACAGCTGGCTGGATCAAAACCGCAAGAGCTTATTAGATCAAATTCGTACAACTGGCGAACTGCCTAAGGACGAAGATATGGTTTCTGCAATTAACGAATTCAAAAAGACATTCGTTGTTTCTGAATAATCGGTCTAACAAACTCTTTTTATAGGTGGTGAGAACTAATGGCATCATTACGCGATATAAAGACTCGTATAAACTCAACCAAAAAGACGAGCCAGATTACAAAGGCAATGGAGATGGTATCTGCTGCAAAGTGGAACCGCGCTGTCCAAAATACACATTCGTTTCAGCCGTACATGGATAAAATCCAGGAGGTTGCAGCGAGTGTAGCTGCAGGCAGCAAAGGGGTCAGCCATCCTATGCTGGTTTCCCGTCCTGTTAAAAAGACTGGTTACATCGTGATCACTTCTGACCGCGGTCTGGCAGGTGCATATAACAGCAGCGTGCTGCGCCATGTCCTTCAGACTATTCAGAGCCGCCATAAGTCTCAAGATGAGTACGCCATCATCGCCATCGGCCGTGTCGGCCGCGACTTCTTCGTGAAGCGCGGAGTGAAAGTAGCGCTTGAAATTGTCGGCCTTTCTGATCAGCCATCATTTGCTGAGATTAAAGACATTACAAGCCCTTCTGTAGGCATGTTCTCTGATGGAACCTTTGATGAATTGTATATGTATTACAACCACTATGTCAGTGCCATCCAGCAGGATGTTACAGAGAGAAAGCTTCTTCCGTTAACGGATATTTCTCCTTCAGGCAAAATGGTTTCATATGAATTTGAACCATCAGCTGAAGACATTTTGGAAGTATTGCTGCCTCAATATGCGGAAAGCTTAATATTTGGTGCAATTCTGGACGGAAAAGCAAGTGAACACGCAGCCCGTATGTCTGCAATGAAGAGTGCAACGGATAATGCCAAAGAGCTTATCAATTCACTTTCCCTGCAGTATAACCGTGCTCGTCAAGCAGCCATCACCCAGGAGATCACAGAGATCGTCGGCGGTGTAGCTGCACTGGAATAGAAATTTTTAGGCAAGGGGGCGGGCCTTCCGGCTTCCCCCTGCCATCATATATGTTCGGCTTAAGTTTAGATAGGAGGGAAAACGATGAACAAAGGATACGTTACACAAGTCATGGGTCCGGTTGTTGACGTAAAATTCGAGAGCGGACAGCTTCCCGAACTTTACAACGCACTAAGAATCCAGCAAGCGGCCACTGAAAATGGCGTGGCAATCGATTTAACTCTTGAAGTTGCCCTTCATTTAGGTGATGACACTGTTCGTACCGTAGCAATGGCTTCTACTGACGGTTTAACACGCGGAGTGGAAGCACAAGACACTGGTGCACCGATTTCTGTACCAGTAGGAGACATTACTTTAGGGCGTGTTTTCAACGTACTGGGTGAAAATATCGACCTTGACGCTCCAATCCCTGCAGAAGAGCGCAGAGACCCAATTCACAGACAAGCTCCTTCTTTCGAGCAGCTTTCTACATCTGTTGAAATCCTTGAAACTGGAATTAAGGTAGTAGACCTTCTTGCTCCATATATCAAAGGTGGAAAGATCGGTCTATTCGGTGGTGCCGGTGTTGGTAAAACCGTATTAATCCAGGAGCTTATCAACAACATCGCACAAGAACACGGCGGTATCTCCGTATTCGCAGGTGTTGGTGAGCGTACTCGTGAAGGAAATGACTTATACCACGAAATGAGCGATTCCGGAGTTATCAGCAAAACGGCAATGGTATTCGGACAGATGAACGAGCCTCCAGGTGCGCGTATGCGTGTTGCCCTGACTGGTTTGACAATGGCGGAATACTTCCGTGATGAGCAAGGACAGGACGTTCTATTCTTCATCGATAACATTTTCCGATTCACTCAGGCAGGTTCTGAGGTATCAGCGCTTCTTGGCCGTATGCCATCTGCGGTTGGTTACCAGCCGACACTTGCTACAGAGATGGGTCAGCTTCAAGAGCGTATCACATCTACAAATGTTGGTTCTGTAACATCCATCCAGGCGATCTATGTACCTGCGGATGACTATACAGATCCGGCTCCAGCTACAACGTTTGCCCACTTGGATGCGACAACAAACCTTGAGCGTAAGCTTACAGAAATGGGTATTTACCCAGCGGTAGACCCTTTGGCTTCAACTTCACGCGCTTTGACTCCTGAAGTTGTCGGCGAAGAGCACTACACGATTGCGCGCCAGGTACAGCAGACACTACAGCGTTATAAAGAACTTCAGGATATCATCGCCATCCTTGGTATGGACGAGTTATCTGATGAGGATAAATTGATTGTACACCGTGCACGCCGTATTCAATTCTTCCTATCTCAAAACTTCCACGTTGCTGAACAGTTCACAGGTCAAAAAGGTTCTTATGTACCTGTTAAAGAAACAGTTCAAGGCTTCAAGGATCTTCTTGCCGGCAAGTATGACGACCTGCCAGAGGATGCATTCCGTCTTGTAGGAAGAATGGAAGAAGTAATTGAAAAAGCAAAACAAATGGCGTAATTAAGGGACCTAGGAGGGTATGAAATGAAGACGTTACAAGTCAGTGTTGTTACTCCCGATGGCCCAGTGTTTGATGCAGACGCAGAAATGGTAAGCACTAAAGCAAAGAGCGGCGACTTAGGAGTCCTTCCAGGACATATTCCTATGGTTGCTCCTCTTGAAATCGGTTCTGTCCGCTTGAAAAAAGATGGAAAGACTGAATTTATCGCTGTCAGCGGCGGACTCTTGGAAGTCCGTCCTGACAAGGTAACCATCCTGGCTCAATCTGCAGAAAGAGCTGAAGATATCGACCTTGCTCGCGCAAAGGCAGCAGCTGCCCGCGCCGAGAAACGCCTGCAGGATAGTGCCGACCACGTAGACGCAAGACGTGCGGAATTATCCTTAAGACGTGCCATCAACCGCATTTCACTTGCGGAACGAAAATAATCGTTTCACCACCCTTCCGATCAATCGGAAGGGTGGTTTTTTTGTTGTGGCGGTCTTGAGGCAGGTTCACAAGAAGGCTCTTTTCTAAAGGATTGTTGTTTTTACAATTATGAGACACGATTCCGTTATCACCTGCCTTGTTTCAAAGCAACAAAGTTTACAAAACAGCCTTTAAGAAAGATCCGAAAGTTCTATTGAAAAATAGTGCTTTTTTTCTTATCCGTTAAATAAACTATAGAGCATGGACATTAGGGGTTTTAAAACAGTCCTAAACAGTTCTGAAGGCGTGTCGACACCCTTAAAGAACAATGGTATAATGAATACGCTTACATTTAATGGTTTGATTATTCAAAAATAATTTTATAACAAGGGGGTCAGACATGGATCTAGTAAACAGCTATCAGAATAATTATTTGATAGTTTTTGTGTTTTTATGTCTCGGTATCCTGCTGCCTGTCATAGCTCTGTTCCTCGGCAGACTGCTGAGGCCGTATAAACCTGAAGAAGCAAAGTATACCACCTACGAAAGCGGTGTAGAGCCCTTTCACGATTCTAGGATCCAGTTTAATGTGCGGTATTATATTTTCGCGCTTCTCTTTGTCATTTTTGATGTGGAAACGGTATTTCTATATCCATGGGCAGTTGCCTATGATAAACTCGGCATCTTTGCTTTAATCGAAATGCTCATCTTTGTACTCCTGCTTGTCATTGGTCTCATATATGCATGGAAAAAGAAGGTGTTAAAGTGGACTTAACGTTAGAGGGTATAACTCCTGAAGAAATGGCAGAGCTCAGAAGAAATGTCTTCCTGTCTACTCTGGAACAGCTCAAAGCCTGGGCACGGAGCAATTCGCTCTGGCCGATGACATTCGGTCTTGCCTGCTGTGCAATTGAAATGATGGGGGTAGGCTCCTCTCATTATGATCTGGACCGTTTTGGATCTTTTTTCAGAACCTCGCCGAGGCAGTCAGATGTCATGATTGTTTCCGGTACTGTCACAAAGAAGATGGCGCCGATCCTAAGAAGGCTTTATGATCAAATGCCTGAGCCGAAGTGGGTGATTGCTATGGGTTCCTGCGCTACTGCGGGAGGACCTTATGTGAAATCCTATTCGGTCGTAAAGGGAGTGGATCAAATCGTGCCTGTCGATGTGTATATTCCCGGATGTCCACCGAATCCAGCGGCCCTCATATATGGCATTAATAAGCTGAAGGAAAAGATCCGCTTTGAGGCTAAAACCGGGAAGAGGGTGATTTAACGGTGAGCGGAGAAAAAGATTTAGAACTGGCAAAGAAAAAGGCGGCAGCAGCCGCAAAGGCAAAAGCGGCGGCCCTCGCTAAAATGAAAGCCGGAAAGAAGGATTCACAGCCTCCTTCAGAACGCAGTACGGACCCCATTGAAATAGAAGTGGAACTCGCCCAGCAAAAAGCCGAGGCTCTTGCCGAAGCGAAGAATGCCCCGCAGGGTTTCGAGCCGGAGGCAGGAAAAGAAGAAACAGGAAATGATCTGCCCCTTCCGAACCCAGCTCATCTGGAGCTGGAGCTTGCGAAGCAGAAAGCTGCAGCTGCGGCGAGAGCCAAAGCAGAACCCCTTGCAGATAACCAAGGTGGCAGGACTGCTTCCGAGCCGCTATTAGAAATAGAACGATTTAATGAATTCTCAAAACCCCTTCCTAATCAGTCCTTTGCGGATATGGAGCTGGCAAAGCAAAAAGCATCCGCCGCAGCCAGGGCAAAGGCTGCCGCCATGGCCCAAGAAATGGCTGCAGCCCAAACCGTCAGCCTCAGCCGAGAATCTCAGCAGGACACCAACAAGAATCCAGCCTCATTACCTACAACATCAGCCCATACAGAATTTGACCTAGAAGCAAGAAAAGCCATAAAAGCTAAAGCCGCCGAACTGGCCGCGAAGAGCTCCACTTTTTATTTAGAGGATGATAATACGAAGGCATTGGCCACAGAAAAGGAAACAGCATCTGCTGAATTAAAGTCCAAAAGGGCCGCAATGGCCAGCAGTGCAGCTGAGCATCCCGAGCAAAAAAGCGAGCCGATTATGTCTAAGAAGGCAGCTGAAGAATTTTCACAGCTTTCCGAAGAAGATGAAAAGGCAAAGGCGGCCGCCCTGGCAAAGCAGGGTGGAGAAGCTCCAGAGGGAGATGAAAAGGCAAAAGCAATTGCAGTTGCCAAGGCAAAAGCAGCGGCAGCAGCCAAGGCAAAAGCGGCCGCCCTGGCAAAGCAGGGTGGAGAAGCACCAGAAGGAGACGAAAAAGCCAAAGCCATCGCAGCCGCCAAAGCAAAAGCGGCGGCAGCAGCCAAGGCAAAAGCGGCCGCCCTGGCAAAGCAGGGTGGAGAAGCACCAGAAGGAGACGAAAAAGCCAAAGCCATCGCAGCCGCCAAAGCAAAAGCGGCGGCAGCAGCCAAGGCAAAAGCGGCCGCCCTGGCAAAGCAGGGTGGAGAAGCACCAGAAGGAGATGAAAAGGCCAAAGCCATCGCAGCCGCCAAAGCAAAAGCAGCGGCGGCAGCAAAGGCAAAAGCAGCCGCCCTGGTAAAGCAGGATGGAGAAGCTCCAGAAGGAGATGAAAAAGCCAAAGCTATTGCGGCAGCCAAAGCGAAGGCAGCTGCAGCAGCGAAGGCCAAGGCGGCTGGAGCAGGAAAAGCCCGTCCGGCTGTAGAGCCTCCGGCTGACAGCAAGCCTTCGCCGAATCAGAAATTCCTGGATAAGTACATAAAGGTCATTGAAGAGAATCTGGGAACGGATATTTTGGCAGCCGCCTATATTAATCCTCTTTCAAAGGATGTTCCTACCCTGGAAGTGAAGGTGTCAGCTTATTACCGGACTGCTGAGTTTTTGAAATATAACGAGCAGCTGGCCTTTGATTATCTGTCAGAGCTGCACGGAACGGATTTCGGGTCACATTTTGAGGTGTATGTACATCTATATTCCTATCGAAATTCACAGTCCGCTGCGGTAAAAGTGAGAGTGGACCGTGAGAATCCGGTCCTTCCATCCCTTGTGCCTTTATGGCAAGGAGCCAATTGGCCGGAAAGCGAGGCGTATGATCTCCTGGGAATCCAATTCTCCAATCACCCTGATTTAAAACGGATCATGCTGGGAGAGGGATGGATCGGCCATCCGCTTCGCAAAGATTATGAGCCTTACGATGTGGAGGTTTAAGGATGATTCGAACGGAAGAGATGCTTTTAAATGTCGGGCCCCAGCATCCGAGCACACACGGAGTCTTCCGGCTGGTCGTGAAAATTGATGGAGAAATCATTAAAGAGGCGACGCCGGTAATTGGCTATCTTCATCGAGGGACGGAAAAGCTGGCGGAAGATCTGCAATATACCCAGATTATCCCTTATACCGACAGAATGGATTATTTATCAGCCATGACCAACAACTATGTGATCTGCCATGCAGTTGAAACGATGATGGGACTGGAGATCCCTGAGCGGGCGGAATATCTCAGAGTGCTTGCGATGGAGCTCGGCAGGGTTGCCAGCCACCTTGTTTGGTGGGGGACGTACCTCTTGGATATCGGGGCAGTCAGCCCTTTTCTATATGCCTTCCGCGAGCGGGAGATGATTATCAATCTATTGAATGAACTATCGGGTGCCCGGCTGACCTTCAATTATATGAGAGTCGGGGGAGTCAAATGGGATGCCCCGGAAGGCTGGATTGATAAAGTCCGGGAATTCGTCCCGTATATGAGACAACAGCTGGAGGGCTATCATAGGCTTGTCACCGGAAATGAAATATTCATGAAGCGGGTGAAGGGAATCGGGACTTATACGAAGGAGGAAGCGATCAATTATTCCCTGAGCGGTGCGAATCTCCGCTGCACAGGAGTGAACTGGGATCTGCGGAAGGATGAGCCATACTCCATTTATGACCGCTTCAGCTTTGATACAGTGGTACGCACCGGCGGCGATGCATGGGCGCGGTATGAATGCCGGATGCAGGAAATAGTTGAGTCCCTGAAAATCATTGAGCAGGCAGCAGCGCAGTTTCCGGCCGAAGGAAGCATTATGGCCAAGGTGCCAAAGATCATTAAGGCGCCTAAGGGGGAGGCTTACGTGCGAATTGAATCGCCGCGGGGCGAAATAGGCTGCTATATTGCCAGTGAAGGAAAAAAGGAGCCTTACCGGTTAAAATTCCGCAGGCCGTCCTTTTATAATCTGCAAATTCTTCCTAAACTCCTGAAGGGTGAAAACATGGCTAATCTGATTACCATCTTGGGAGCTATTGATATTGTACTGGGGGAGGTGGATGGATAATGGTCCAGGAACTGCTAGCTTCACCGCCGGGACTGATGAATTTTGCGATATTCTTTTTGCTTGCGGCCATCCTGCTGATGGTGATTCTTGGATTCGTGACCTATGCCATCCTGGCTGAACGGAAAGTGATGGGCTTTATGCAGCTCCGCCATGGACCGAATCAGGTAGGAGGCAGATGGGGCCTGCTTCAGACAGTCGCCGATGTATTGAAGCTTTTGATCAAGGAGGATACCATTCCGAAGCTTGCTGATAGGCCCTTGTTCATCCTGGCGCCTGTCATTGCGTTTGCGCCGGCATTTTTGGTCCTTGCCGTGATCCCTTTTACAGATAAGCTTCAATTTGCGGATATCGGAGTAGGTCTGCTTTATTATATCGCCATTTCAGGGATTTCCACTGTAGGGGTTGTAACGGGGGGATGGGCCTCCAATAATAAATATGCCCTCCTTGGGGGGATGCGTGCTGCGGCACAGATGATCTCCTATGAAATCCCGCTTGTCATGTCCCTCCTTGGGGTCATCCTGCTGTCAGGAAGCCTGAATTTGAATGACATTGTGTCAGCCCAGAGTCACGGCTGGTTTATCATCAAGCAGCCGATCGCTTTTATCATCTTTATCATCGCCTCCATTGCAGAGCTTAACCGGACCCCATTCGATCTGCCGGAAGCGGAATCAGAACTCGTTGCCGGTTTTCATGTGGAATACTCAGGATTCCGCTGGGCTTTCTTTATGCTTTCGGAATATGTGTATCTGTTTGCCATGGCGGCCTTGACTACTGTCCTATTCCTTGGAGGGTGGGGGGCACTGCCTTTTTTAGGATTCATTCCTGGCGCAGTCTGGTTCAGCCTTAAGTTCAGCTTGATCGTCTTTATTTTGATCTGGGTGCGTGTGACTCTTCCAAGGCTCCGTGCCGACCAGCTCATGGAATTCGGCTGGAAGGTGCTCCTGCCGGCAGCATTGGCCAATATTTTTTTGACAGCGATCTTAAAGGAGCTTTTCTGAATCTGGACGGCACATCCATTCGTTTAAACTTCTTCTAAGCTATAACTCTCAAAAAAGCTGCCCTCAGCCATCAGTTCCTGCCGGGGCATACTTGCAAAATATTCTGGCTGGCCGCCTGCCGGCAAAAGAAGGGGTGACAGAGATGATAGGGTTGGCAAAAGGCTTTTCGTATACCCTGAAAAATTTAACGCGGAAGAAAGTAACCTATGATTACCCCAATGAGCCTCTTCCGCTTCCAGACCGTTTCCGCGGCATTCAAAAATTTTATCCGGAAAAATGCATTGTCTGCAACCAATGCTCGAATATCTGCCCGACGGATTGCATTCAGCTGACAGGGAAGAAGCATCCTGATCCCAGTAAAAAAGGGAAAATTATCGATACCTATGACATCAATTTTGAAATTTGTATTCTATGCGATTTGTGCACAGAAGTATGCCCGACAGAGGCGATTATCATGACCAATAATTTTGAGCTGGCTGAATACAGCCGGGATCAGCTGTTTAAGGATCTCGTGTGGCTGGATGAGAATGATGAACATATACGGAGGGTGAATAAACCATGACCCTCTCAGGAGAAATGCTGGCATTTACCTTATTATCACTGGCGGCCATTATGGGAGGGATTCTGCTGATCACCCTGGATAGGGTCGTGCATATGGTCATTGCCCTTGTCTTCACCTTTATCAGCATTGCCGGAATCTATGTGATGCTGTCCGCCGAGTTCGTAGCCGCAGTCCAGGTGCTGATCTACTCGGGAGCAATCACCATTATTATGCTTTTTGGGATCATGCTGACAAGGCATAATGATACGAATCAGCAGACAGCGGGAATCTTCCGCAAGCTGCTGCTTCTTTTAGGGATTGCAGGATTTGGGATTGCGGTATATGCGGGGATTTATCAGCTGGATATACCACCAGAGGAAACGAGCCTTCATATTGACAATACCAGAAAAATAGGGACTGCTCTGTACTCCAGGCATATTATACCGTTTGAATTAACCTCGGTCCTGCTGCTCGCTGCTCTGGTCGGCGCCATTATCCTTGCCAAAAAAGACAGTGAAAAAGGGGAGGAGGAGGAAGGATGACTTCCATACCGCTTTCGGCCTATCTCGTACTGGCTTTGGTGCTGTTCTGCATCGGCCTGTATGGGGCCCTGACCAAAAAAAATACCGTCATCGTCCTGATTTCCATTGAATTAATGCTTAATGCTGTGAATATAAATCTAGTGGCCTTCAGCAGGCTTGGACCTTCGCCGTCCATTACCGGCCAGATCTTTTCTCTGTTCACGATTGCGGTGGCTGCGGCAGAGGCTGCTGTCGGGCTGGCTGTCCTAATGAGTCTCTACAACCGTAAAAAGACCGTGAATATTGATGAGATGAATTCTTTAAAGCATTGATCAAGATAAGCCGGGAAGATTGAAACAGGAAAGCAGGAGACTGCTTTAATTGCTTGATAAAGGGGACGAAGATGCCATGATGGAGATTGCATGGATAATACCGCTTTTTCCGCTCCTGTCCTTTTTACTGCTGCTTGCGGCAGGGAGAGTACTGAAGGAAAAGAGTGCGTACATAGGAATCCTCCTCACATTATGTTCTTTTCTGTTTTCGGTGCTGGTGCTGTGGGGCCGGATACGCGGAGACACTTATAAAGCCGAAGCAGACTGGCTGAATATTGGGGAGGCACACATAAAAGCGGGCTTTGAAGTGAATCAATTGAACGCCCTGATGCTCGTAATTGTGTCATTGGTAAGTTTTCTTGTCCATTTATATTCAAAAGGATACATGCAGCGCGAGGATCGATTGCCTGTCTTTTATGCATATCTAGGGTTATTTACCTTTGCCATGCTGGGGCTTGTGATATCCCCCAATCTCCTTCAGCTGTATATATTCTGGGAGCTGGTGGGGCTTGGATCCTTCCTTTTAATCGGTTTTTATTTCTACAAGGAAGAGGCAAAAGCAGCGGCAAAAAAGGCCTTTATTATGACCCGGATTGGGGATGTGGGACTTTTTATCGGAATGATCCTCTTATTTTGGAAAACTGGAAGCTTTGATTTCCAGGTTATATTCCAGGAAGTGGAGGGAGGGGGAATCACCCAGAGCATGATCACCCTGACTGCGATTTTAATTTTTATCGGGGCGATGGGAAAATCAGGCCAATTCCCGCTGCATACCTGGCTTCCGGATGCAATGGAAGGCCCGACCCCTGTATCCGCGCTCATTCATGCGGCTACAATGGTTGCTGCCGGTGTATACCTGGTTGCTGCGATGTATCCCTTATTTCTGGCCAGTACATCGGCAATGCTCATTGTGGCGTCTATCGGAGGCCTTACCGCCATATTTGCAGCAAGCATCGGACTGGTGCAAAGGGACATCAAGCGGATTCTCGCCTACTCCACCGTCAGCCAGCTCGGATATATGATGCTGGCCCTTGGAACCGGAGGCTATACAGCAGGAGTATTCCATCTTATGACTCACGCCTTCTTTAAGGCTCTGTTATTTTTAGCGGCAGGAAGCGTGATTCATGCGGTCCACACACAGGATGTCGAAGAAATGGGCGGCTTGTGGAAGAAGCTGAGGATAACCGGACCGGTTTTCTTGATTGGAACACTGGCTATCTCGGGAGTTCCATTATTTTCTGGATTTTTCAGCAAGGATGAGATTCTTTCCTCAGCCTGGGAAAACGGAAATTATGTTTTATTCGGCCTTGCGGTCATCGCAGCATTCTTTACAGCATTCTATATGTTCCGGCTCTTCTTCCTGGTCTTCTCGGGCAGGCTGAAAAAACAGGGAGTCCTTGTACATGAATCGCCACGGTCTATGACCTTCCCTATGATCATTCTTGCGGTTCTCGCGGTCATCAGCGGATACATAAACACCCCCTGGTTCGGAACCTTCCTCGGCAGCTGGCTGACCGAGGGAAATCCGTACTTAGAACCGGAGCACCGAAGCGGCCCTGTTTGGATCATGGGAGCTGCGACTCTTGTATCGCTTGCGGGCATTGCCCTGGCCTATCTGATCTACAGAAGGAATTCCATATCCAGGGAATGGCTGGGAGGCGAGGGGAGCTTCCTCCATACCGTTTTATACAACAAGTATTATGTAGATGAATTTTACCAGGGTACCATCGTCTGGCTTACAGGATTTGTCAGCATCTTTTTGAGCTATATTGACCGATTTATTGTCGAAGGTCTTGTAAATGGAATCGCTGCTTCCATTCATAAGCTTGGCAGGCTGCTTTCCCGTTTTCAGACAGGACAGACCCAGCATTATGGGGCCATTGCCTTCCTGGGGCTTGCTGTACTAGTGATCATTTTTGCCTTAACAGGGGGGATGTTCGGATGAAAGAAGTACTGCTGACAATCTTGGTCTTTTCCCCTCTCCTTGGCATGGCGGCGCTGCTTCTGGTTCATGGGACACAAGAAAGAAGGATAAAGTGGGTGGGAATTCTGGGAACTCTTCCGGCCCTTTCCATTTCGCTTTACCTGTACGGCCATTACCTGGCCGGCCACAGCCTGAATGTGTTTTCTGAAAAGGCAGGCTGGATCCGATTCGGTGATTTTCAACAGATTGATCCTAAACTCTTTACGGTGGATTATGAGCTGTCAGTGGATGGATTTTCCCTGCTGATGGTCCTTTTGACTACTGTTCTTTCCACACTGGCTGCCGTGGCTTCTATTCATATCAAGAAGGAATGGAAAGGCTATTATCTCCTATTTTTGCTGCTGGAAATTGGCATGCTCGGAGTGTTTCTTGCCCAGAACCTGGTGCTGTTCTTCATCTTTTTTGAAATCACCCTTATACCGGCCTTTTTCTTAATTGGAAAATGGGGATATGCCCAAAAGGAGAGGGCGGCGTTCAGCTTCCTTATTTATAACGGTTTTGGCTCGGCGGTGCTTCTGCTGGTTATCATCACTCTTCTTGCCCGGGCCGGAACGACCAATATTGAGGCCTTGAAATACCTGATCAATACAGAAGGAGTTCCCCTGGTCTCTCCGATTCCGTCATCCATGAAATATGGAATGCTGATCGCCCTTCTGATTGCCTTTGGCGTCAAGCTGCCCATATTCCCGCTGCATACCTGGATGCTGAGAGTCCATGTGCAGGCGCCGCCCTCAATTGTTATGCTCCACGCTGGGGTGCTGCTTAAGATTGGGGCTTTTGGCATCATCCGGTTTGGACTGGGAATATTCCCGGATCAGTTTAAGGATCTATCTGTCCTGATCATAGTCTTGGGAGTCATAAACCTGCTGTACGGTGCCTTCCTTGCGTTTATACAGCAGGATTTTAAAATGGTGCTCGCCTATTCCTCCATTTCGCATATGGGAATTGTTTTAATGGGGCTGGGATCGCTGAATGAAGCCGGCCTGCAGGGAGCCATTTTCCAGGTTGTGTCCCACGGCCTGATTGCTGCCCTGTTGTTCTGTCTCGTGGGGATCTTCTATGAACGGGTAAAAACCACCTCGATCAAGGATCTGGGGGGACTATCCAGTGTTATGCCGATTACGGCGGGTTTTCTTCTTGCAAGCGCCATGGCATCCCTTGGACTTCCAGGCATGTCTGGATTTATCAGTGAATTCATGGCCTTCCTCGGTCTATTCAAAGCGGATCCTATACTTGCGGCTATCGGCACTCTGGGTATTATCCTGACAGCGGTTTATCTCCTGAGGGCCGCGATGGGAATGATCTTTGGAAAACCAAAGCTGCAGGTGAATTCAGAAGCAGTCCGGGATATGGAAACAGCGGAAATGGTCCCGGTTTTCATTTTGCTGGCGTTCATTATATTGATTGGGGTTTATCCGGCGGTTTTAAGTAATCCTTTAGCAGATACCATTCAAAATATACTGTCAGGGTCAGGGGGGTAAGAGGCATGGATCTGGATACACTTCTATCATACAAGTGGGGAGCGATGGCACCGGAATTTATCATTTTAGGAGCTTCTGTGCTTCTTTCCCTGCTCGACTTATTTCTGCCGAAGACGTATAAAAGAAACTCGCTTGCATGGTTTGCCCTTGCAGGTGTCATACTCGCCCTCATTTCTCTGGGCACCCTCATCTCGGGCGGAACGGTAAGTATATTGAACAATACCTTCCGGCTTGATTCATTCAGCATCGCCTTTAAGTTTATTTTACTGCTAGGCTCTGCCCTGGTGATCCTGATTGCTCACAGCTATCAGCCAAAAGAAGGATTCAGGGCATTCAGAGGGGAATTTTACTATCTGTTCTTAACCGGGCTTCTGGGGGCCATGTTCATGGCGTCAAGCGGTGATCTAATCACTTTGTTTGTCGGACTAGAGCTTTTGTCCGTTTCCTCTTATATACTGGCGGGAATGAGAAAGACCTCCCAGGAATCGAATGAAGCTGCGATGAAATATGTAATCAATGGAGGAATCGCTACAGCTATAACCCTTTTCGGGATGAGTTATTTATACGGCCTGTCCGGCACAACCAATATCAGCGAGATGGCTAAAATCATGAGCGGCCAGGCTGCTGAGCATCAGTATCTATACTTATATGGACTCGCATTTTTTATGGTGCTGATTGGACTTTCATTTAAAATTGCTGCTGCCCCGTTCCATATGTGGGCGCCCGACGTGTATCAGGGATCGCCCACGCCGGTTGCATCCTATCTGAGCGTTATCTCCAAGACAGCTGGTTTCATCCTCCTGCTGCGCTTGATTTTAACCTTATTTTTGACTATCCCGGGGGATAAAGCAGATCTGTCCTTCCTGGAACAGAACAGCACCTATATTGGCTGCCTTGCGGGCATCACGATCATCGCCGGAAATGTGGCAGCCCTGAGACAGAGGAATATTAAAAGGATGTTCGCTTACTCAAGTATTGCTCAAGCGGGATATATCCTGGCGGGCATTACGGCGCTTGGCTACTTTACCTTCGATGCGGTCTGGTTTTATCTTTTGGCCTATGTATTCATGAATCTCGGAGCCTTTGCTGTCATTCAGCTGATGACCGATCAATCCAATTCAGGGGATATTTCTGAATTTGCCGGCCTTTACCGGAGATCTCCTGTGGCAGCCCTGAGCTTTTCCATCTTCCTCCTCTCGCTTGCGGGAATTCCTGGCACTGCAGGGTTTATAGGGAAATTGACCATTTTTATGAATACCCTGATGACGGAGCCCGGGCATTTCCTGCTCGCCTCCCTGATGATCGCCGGGACAGTGATCTCCTATTTTTATTATTTTGGCATCATGGTTCAGATGTTCTTCAGGCCGCAGGCGGCAGAGGGCAGGGTCGTCCTGCCGGCGGGGATCGGTGCTGTAGTTATGATCGCTCTTGCCGGAACACTGATTTTGGGGCTTGCGCCTAATTCAGCCTTCACCTTCCTTCATCATAATTTTGGAAGCTTTAATGATTTTTTGAAATAACAACCACCCAAAAAGAAGCTGATTCAAATCAGAAAGAAGCTGGTCCAATGGAAGTCCTGTTACGAATCAGGATTTTTATGGCCGGCTTTTTAATTGTGTCTAATATTTAACATTTTATGGAACTTTCTAAAAATAGTATTATCTTCATGAAGAACTTCTCAGCAGTCTATGTTAGAATGTAAAAATGGCAATACCACTAGATAGAAAGGAGTATGGGATATGATTACAAATATAGGCCAGCAGGCACTATTGGGAATCGTCATTCATTTGATATGCTTTGCCTTAACATGGTGGGCGCTGCAATCCTTGAATTTCGATAAGATGCTGAGAGCCGGCAGAGTCATGCAGGCAAGGGTCCTATACATACTCTTAACGATTGCCATTGGTTCAGCAGTTGCAGGATTCCTGCTCAACTATTTATTCTGGTCCAATCAGCTTCCGTATCTATAGGCTATATAAAGTTTTGAAACATGTGAATATCCTCACAGAGTAACACATCCTGCAGCCCTGTCATAAATTGGCGATAAACGCCTGGTATGACAATCTCCTATAAGGCAAGAATGGTAGTAATAGGAGGGGGCATAACGGTGACTAAAAAATATATTCATATTTTCATATATACTTTGTTAATTGGTTTTATATCCTTGATGATTGGGAAAACAACGATTATAGCAAAAAACGACAGCGACTTGGCCCGGATGGTAGAAGTGTTGAAGCATGAGAAGGAAATGAAGATTAAAGAATGGTCCGTTTTTGCACGCGAGTCAGACCTTTCCATAGACAGCAAGAGTAAGTTTTATAAAAAAACTGCAGAACTCAAAGCAAAGTACCCTGATTTCAGCTGGTCATTTGATCCGGAAGAACGTGCCCTCACTGCTGCGGGAGTGAAAAACAACAGAGAATCGGGCCTTAAAGAGACAATAAAAGTCATGATGCCTCTTTCTAAAAAAGACCCGGTGTCGTACATGCTGTATGAAGTTAAAGGAGAAAAATGGAGCGGTCAGTATTCTGGATATTTGAGTAAAGACTTTCAGCTTAGAATTAATGACATTTTTCGCGGAAATCCATCAATTTTCACTTGTATTAAAGGGGAAATCAATGGTAATATTGATGAGGTTTTATCTTTTTATGTAAAGAAGATGATAACAGCTTTTAATGCGGATGAAATAGAGAGCATCAAAGAGAAAGATTTCCTATCGATTTCAGCGCACACAAAATTATTCAGTCAAACTTTACCGAATGAAGACATGAATTTGCAACTTGCCACGAGAAGAGAAGGATTGGGCGGAAAGACTACCTTTGTAGTTGGCACACCCATAATCACGTTTGAATATTAATATAGAGAAATTGGACGCGGAGGGGAAGACTTTTGGAAAAAATCATCGTCCGCGGCGGGAAAAGGCTTAGCGGAACTGTAAAAGTTGAAGGAGCAAAAAATTCCGTTTTACCTGTAATCGCTGCAACATTATTAGCAAGTGATGGAAAAAGTATTTTAAAAGATGTACCTACTCTCTCCGATGTATACACCATCAATGAAGTATTAAGAAAATTGAACGCGGATGTCGCGTTTGACAATAATACCGTTACTGTAGATGCATCAAGAGAGTTATTTGAAGAAGCACCGTTCGAATATGTACGCAAAATGCGTGCGTCTGTTTTAGTCATGGGATCACTTCTTGCAAGAAACAGCCGTGCCCGTGTCGCGCTTCCTGGAGGCTGCGCAATCGGTTCCCGTCCGATCGACCAGCATTTAAAAGGCTTTGAAGCAATGGGAGCCAAGGTCAAGGTCGGAAATGGATTCATCGATGCCGAAGTCAATGGTAAATTAAAAGGGGCAAAAATCTATCTCGATTTCCCTAGTGTAGGTGCGACAGAGAACATTATGATGGCGGCAGCTTTGGCTGAAGGTACAACCATCCTTGAAAACGCAGCAAAAGAACCTGAAATAGTTGACCTTGCCAACTTTATCAACAAAATGGGCGGTAAAGTAAAAGGTGCTGGAACAGCAACTATTAAAATTGAGGGCGTAGAAAAGCTGTATGGAACAGAGCACACGATTATTCCTGACCGTATTGAAGCAGGAACATTCATGGCCGCTGCAGCGATTACAGGTGGAAATGTTCTAGTAAAGGGCGCAGTACCTGAACACTTATCTTCCCTGATTGCCAAGATGGAAGAAATGGGAGTTAAAATCATGGAAGAAGAGGATGGCTTGCGTGTCATTGGTCCTGACCAGCTTAAAGCGGTCGATATTAAAACAATGCCGCACCCTGGCTTCCCTACAGATATGCAGTCCCAAATGATGGCATTGCTTCTGCGTTCAACTGGAACAGGAATGATTACAGAAACCGTATTTGAAAACCGCTTTATGCATGTGGAAGAATTCCGCCGCATGAATGCGGATATCAAAATTGATGGTCGTTCTGTCATCACCAATGGTCCATCTGATCTGCAGGGTGCTGAAGTCATGGCAACAGACCTGCGTGCTGCTGCTTCATTAATCCTGACAGGACTAGTTGCAGATGGTGTTACAAGAGTAACGGAGCTGAAGCATTTGGATCGCGGATATGTGAACTTCCATGGCAAGCTTTCTGCACTGGGAGCTGACATTGAGCGTGTGAATGAAGAAGAAGTGCTTGAGAATGAAACAATGAAAGCAGAAAATGCTTAAATAATAAAGCCGGACTTTTAAGGACGGTTCCTTTCGGATAAGGACCTGGTCCGTTTTCTCACATTGCTGTGTCAGCATGGTAATAGGAGAAACGGAAATCAGGTCCTTATTTTTTCTAGCAAATGATTCTAGCATTTGAGGCAAGTAAATGTCATATAAGCTAGCTTTTGCCCATACCATTTAGTAAGCAGCATGTAACGATGCCTGCGCACATAATTGTATAGGGGGCGCAAACCTTGAACGCAGTAAAGCCTATGATGATCATCATCCTTGCCACCGCACTCATCATACTTATGATCCCAGCCATCCTGGTGCTTCCATTCTCCAAAGAAACCGAAAACCGGCAGCTCGCAGAGAACCTGGAGCCTGCAAAAAAACCGCCGGCAGCCGTAAAAACGAACGTTCCCACCCTGGACGTTGCCGTCTACAGGCATGCTGAGCAGCAGATTGAGGATGTGCCAATTGAAGACTATGTCAGAGGAGTGGTGTCAGCTGAAATGCCAGCTGACTTTGAGCCGGAAGCTTTAAAGGCACAGGCTCTGACAGCCAGGACCTATATCGTGAAACAGCTTCTCGGCAAAAATGCAAAGGCGGCCCCTGCTGGAGCCAATGTGACAGATACCGAGTCCCACCAGGTGTATAAGAATGATAAGGAGTTAAAGAAACTCTGGGGATCGGACTACAGCTGGAAGATCAAAAGAATTGAAACGGCGGTGGAGGCAACCAAAGGGCAGATTCTTATCTATAACTCAGAACCAATTGAGGCAACGTTCTTTTCAACCAGCAATGGCTACACGGAAAACTCAGAGGATTATTGGCCAAACAAAATTCCTTATTTAAAAAGCGTATCAAGTCCCTGGGATAAGCAGTCACCGAAATACTACAGCCAGAAAATCATGTCATTGACGGACTTTCAAAATAAACTGGGAGTCCGCTTAAGCTCCAAAGCAGCCATTGGAACCATTACGGCCAAAACGGCCGGCCAAAGGGTGGCCAAGGTCCAAATCGGCGGTAAGGAGCTCACTGGCAAGCAGATCCGGGAAAAGCTCGGGCTGCGGTCCTCTGATTTCTCCTGGATACGAAAAGGAGACCAAATTGTCATCTATACAAAGGGCTTTGGCCACGGAGTCGGAATGAGCCAGTATGGGGCAAATGGCATGGCCCGTGAAGGGAAAAACTATAAAGATATCGTGACCCATTATTATAAAGGAGTCCAGATAGCCGCAGACGACAGCTATCTCTCCAAAATCACCGTGAAAAAATAAGGATAAGCCCGGCTGACTTTTGCGAAAGCCGGGCTTTTTGTGATCGTTAATAAATCCTTTTATAGAGAAACTCTCCCCGCGGAAAGCGGGCATCCCTGCGTTCCCATCAACCCTCAGATCCCATTCAGGGAAGGCCTTGAAAAAAACCTGCATAATCCTGTTTTCTTTAGCAAACACTAAACCAAAAAAAATTTTTGGGCAAAGTGTATATATTTTCTGATTTCTGTTCACAATGGCTGATGAGGTGATAAACATGAGAGAGGAAGAAAAGAAACGGACTTCTCAAAATTCAAAAATCCAGCGTATTATAAAGAAGCGCTGGGCACTTCCAGCAATCTACATCATTTGTGCAGCAGTTATTTTAACAGGTGCTTTATGGTATCAAAACGCAGCAAAGAATTCAGCCAGCCCGGAAAATAAACAATCTGTAGAGCTTGGCAAGAATCAAAAGCAGCCAGCAGTCGAAGCCAACCGAAGCATTGAAAATTTCTCAATGCCGGTTAAAGATCCAGATCAGGTAGTCGTTAAAAAAGACTTCTATGATCCGAAGGCTTCTAAAGAAGAGCAGGAATCATCGCTTGTAGTCTACAACAACACGTACGAACAAAATAAAGGTATGGACTTCGCCAAAAAGGATGGCAAAGGCTTCAATGTCCTGGCTTCCCTGGATGGTAAAGTAACTAAGGTTGAGGAAGATTCCACACTTGGAAATCTTGTTGAAATCGAACACTCTAAAGGCATTGTGACACGCTATACATCTCTTCAGGACATCAAGGTTGAAGTTGGAGATAAAGTTACAAAAGGACAAGCTATTGCCAAAGCGGGCCAAAGCCTATTGAATGAAAAAGCGGGCACACACGTCCACTTCGAAATCCGCAAAGATGACGTAGCTGTAAACCCTAAATCCTACTTCGGCAAAACCCTTGCGGACCTTCAGGATGCCAAGGTAACACCGGAAAAGTCAACCGAGGAAAAAGTTACAACAACTGAAGATGACAAGATGGTTCCTGAAAGCACACCAGAGAAAAGCCAGATGAAAGAAAAAGCCAAAACCGATGACAGCTCTTCCGCAGATACCGAAGAGCCAGCTAAAGACAATACCGATACAACAAACGAAAACAACTAAAAACGTCAAACTTCCCGTTTGAACTAAACAACTGAACTGAGAACCCGCCATCTGGCGGGTTTTTTGTGTGGGCTGCCGGGGACGTACTTGGTTAAGTTTGTTTTGGGGGAATGGTCGGCTTCAGGGACAAAGGGAGGCTAGGTAGTTGGAGACTTGTCTACTAGAAGGTTTCTTAAGATGCTTGGCGTCTGGAAATTTGTCCCTTATAAAGATTCCCAAGGACAAGGTGAAACCTGTTGTCTGGAGAAGTGTCCATTAGAGGAGTTCTCAAGGACAAACTAATGCCTGTTGTCTGGAGAAGTGTCCATTAGAAGGGCTCTCA
>NZ_KE387244.1:237969-251315 GCF_000430765.1 Peribacillus kribbensis DSM 17871
TCTCAAGGACAAACGGAGGCATGTTGTCTGGAGAAGTGTCCATTAGAAGGGCTCCCATGGACAAGGCGAGACCTGTTGTCTGGAGAAGTGTCCATTAGAAAGGTTCTCAAGGACAAACGGAGACGTGGCGTCAGGAGAAGTGTCCATTAGAAGGGTTCTCAAGGACAAACAGAGACAACGGAGTCAGGAGATTTGTCCATTAGAAGGGCTCTCAAGGATAAACGGAGGCGTGGTGACATGAGAAGTGTCCATTAGAAGGGTTCTCAAGGACAAACCAGTGCCTGGCATCTGGGGTTTTGTCCGTTAAAGGGGATTCTCAGAATCCAATGACTTGATAAGTCATTATATTCTACGAATTTTAAGACGTATGCTGCTTCTGCAGGAGTGGTCAGTAAAACGGCTTTCACGCCTCCTCCCTAAAACCGACAAATTTCTCGGGAAATATTCTGAATTCCGTCTTAGTAAATCGAAAATTAAGCCGCAGCCTTGTCCTAATTGACTAAATTGTGAATATATCTTAAACCAAGCTAATAAACTGTTAAAAACCTTACAAAAACTTCTGAAACAGAGAGTGTCTGAGGTGAGGAGACGCCTGATGCTACTAAGAACTTAGCTGTGATTGCATATAATTGGATGAAGGAAAAGCAGTAGTTTATATATATAAGCGAAGCTCATTTCACACCTCTCACTTCAAATTGGGGAGGACGAGGGTGTGCACGATTACATCAAAGAAAGAACTATCAAGATAGGAAAGTATATCGTGGAGACAAGAAAAACGGTTCGCGTGATCGCGAAGGAGTTTGGTGTATCCAAAAGTACTGTCCACAAGGATTTGACAGAAAGGCTGCCAGAAATCAGCCCGGAGCTTGCGAATGAGGTGAAGGATATTTTGGATTACCATAAATCAATCCGGCACCTCCGCGGAGGAGAAGCAACAAAGATGAAGTACAAGAAGCCTGAGTACGAAGAGGAAACCGTTAAATAATGAAAGGAAGTGCCGGCATCCGCCGGCATTTTACTTTTTTAAAAAAATAAATAATCATAATAAAGAAAAGTTAAGGATTAACTAAGGAATCTGTGAGAAAATATCAAGATTGTGTGAAAATCGGGGTTATTCATACAGTAGGGTATTAGTCCCGGAAAAAAGGATATTCTCAGTTAAGGTTTTCTTACTTCTTTCCCCAGTGATGTGATAAAATAGTAAATTAGGACAGTGTTAGAAAATTTATGCAAGAGAAGTTTGTAAGGAGGATTTAAATTTAATGTTCGCAAGAGATATAGGAATTGATCTCGGGACAGCCAACGTACTTATACACGTTAAAGGAAAAGGGATTGTCCTAAATGAGCCTTCAGTAGTTGCCATAGATAAAAATACGAACCGCGTACTGGCGGTTGGCGAGGAAGCCAGAAGAATGGTGGGGCGTACCCCAGGAAATATTGTGGCGATCCGTCCGCTAAAGGATGGCGTCATCGCAGACTTTGACATCACGGAAGCAATGCTTAAGCATTTTATAAATAAATTGAATGTAAAGGGATTCTTGTCCAAGCCGCGGATTTTGATCTGCTGCCCGACCAACATCACGAGTGTTGAACAGAAAGCTATAAAAGAAGCGGCTGAAAAAAGCGGCGGGAAAAAAGTGTATCTGGAGGAAGAACCAAAGGTTGCGGCCATCGGTGCCGGAATGGACATCTTCCAGCCAAGCGGAAATATGGTTGTCGATATAGGCGGGGGAACCACAGATGTTGCGGTTCTATCCATGGGTGATATCGTGACTTCCTCATCGATTAAAATGGCCGGAGATAAGTTTGACCTTGAAATTCTGAATTTCATTAAGCGTAAGTATAAGCTGCTCATTGGAGAGCGTACCGCAGAGGAAATTAAATTAAAGGTTGCGACTGTATTTCCTGGCTCAAGGAATGAAGAAATTGATATCAGGGGCCGCGATATGGTTTCAGGTCTTCCTAGAACCATTACGGTGAAATCAGATGAAATCTCGGGAGCGCTTAAGGAGTCTGTGGCAGTTATTGTCCAGGCGGCAAAAAGCGTATTGGAGCGCACTCCTCCAGAATTGTCAGCGGATATCATTGACCGCGGAGTGATTTTGACAGGGGGCGGTGCCCTGCTTCACGGCATGGACCAGCTGCTGGCTGAAGAATTAAAGGTTCCTGTACTTGTTGCAGAAAATCCAATGGATTGTGTAGCGATTGGTACCGGAGTGATGCTTGACAACATGGACAAGCTCCCAAAACGCAGATTTGTAGTATAACAGGATAAGGGACCCGCAGTTCATAAAGCTTGTAAAGGAAAGGTGCGAACGCGGATCCCTTTTTTCTATTCCACCGTTTTTCTTCCAGTAAACATCTCCCGGCTTCCTGGGATTTTCAGGAATATGCTTGAATTTCGCAGAATTACGTTAACTTCTCGTCCAGAGCGCCGATAAGTTAAGTATAATGATATAAATCGAAATGCCACTGGATATTTTCACTAACTTGAGGTGCTATATGTTTAAAGGATTTTATACAGCTGCATCCGGCATGCTCTCCCAGCAGCGCCGTACCGAAATGCTGTCCAATAATATATCGAATGCAAATACCCCCGGATATAAAGCCGACCAATCTTCATTAAGATCTTTTCCAAAAATGTTTTTAAGCAGTCTCGGGAGCAATCAGGTGCCTGTGGAGCGCAAATTGTCCCTGCCCGTCAATCAGTATATTGGCAGTTTGAGTGCAGGAGTGTACATGCAGGAGGCTGCCCCTGATTTCTCTCAAGGGAATGTGACTGTGACTGATCAAAATACCGATCTGGCCCTCCAGGATATGAATGTACCTGTAAGCAGGGATAATGGGCGGAAGAGTGCTACCTTCTTTACCGTATCCAATGCCAATGGGGAGGTCAGGTATACAAGGAACGGAGGTTTTACTCTGGATGCTGCAGGCTATCTGACTTCATCCAGCGGAAATTATGTGCTGGATGATCAGGGAAAGCCCATCCAGCTTACCAGCGAAGACTTCAAGGTTGAAGAGGATGGAACAATCTCAGAAAATAATCGGAGAATCGCACGCCTTGGAATTGTGCTTGCAGATAATCCTTTCAGGCTCGTAAAAGAAGGAGACGGCCTTTTCCGTGCAGAGCAGGGCCAGGCGATAGGAAGTGCCTATAACCGGGGAGACGTCCAATTCAAGCTGCAGCAGGGAGCAGTCGAGCAGTCCAATGTAGACGAGTCAAAATCCATGACCGACATGATGACAGCCTATCGTTCCTTTGAATCTGACCAGAAGGTTCTTCAGGCATATGACAAGAGCATGGATAAAGCGGTGAATGAAGTCGGCCGGATCGGATAATATGGCAGCATAGGAGAAAAACGATGGACAGAATGACAATCAGCTCAACCAACACTCTTAGCCAGCTTCAAAAGAAGATGGATATAATCAGCAATAATATGAGCAATATAGAAACAAATGGTTATAAGAAACGGGAAACCTATTTTACCGACCTGCTTGCCCAGGAGTTTAAGAATCAGGAGCGGGACGATAAAGAAAAAGGCAGGCTGACACCTGTTGGACTCAGAATGGGAACAGGGGCAAAACTGACGCAGTCCCGCATGGTGCTGACTCAGGGCAGTGTCAAACAGACAGAACGCGATCTGGATGTGGCCCTCACGAAAAAAGATTTGTTTTTTAAAGTAAGAGGAGAAGGAAACAGCCTGCAATTCACACGGGATGGAGCGTTTTACCTATCTCCTTCCGGCCAGAATTCCATGATGCTTGTTACCGGGAATGGCCAGTCTGTACTTGACGGCCAGAATCAGCCTATTGTCATACAGGGTGATATCACCTCCCTGAAGATCAGGGAAGACGGGCAGCTGACGGCCGTTACAGAAGATAGGGGAACCCAGACATTTGACCTAGGCATCGTTTCCGTTCAGAAGCCTCAATTTCTAGAGCAGAAGGGTGAAAATATGCTGGCCCTTCCAAATAATCTCAACAGTCTTGGAGTATCAGCGAATGAGGTATATACTGATCTTAACGGCGGATTAAGAAATACTATTTCACTCCAGCAGGGAGCGCTGGAATCCTCCAATGTAGATCTATCAAAGGAAATGACTGACCTAATGAATGTTCAGAGATCATATCAATTTCAGGCTCGCACCGTCACAATGGCAGATCAAATGGCCGGCCTCGTGAATGGGATACGCTGATCTAGAAACTGCGGTATTCACAAAGAGGCTTGCGGACAGCGGGTGACCGAAGGAGAGGCAGCATAAAGGATGGAACCGATGAGCATGTCTAGAGAAAAATATCAAAAAGAAAAAAGGGAATCAGTGAAGGGGAATACGAAGAAAAAAGTCCGCGTACGATTGATTCCCATCTGGCTGAGAATCATCATCGTAGCTGCGCTGATTCTTATTTCCGTATCAGCGGGGGCCATAGTAGGATACAGCATCCTAGGAAACGGAAAGCCTTTTGATGTGTTTAAATCATCCACCTGGACCCATATCAGCGACCTAGTGAATCAAGGCGTGAAGTAAGCGGCGGAGTAGCAGGAACTTGGGACATTGCATGTATGTGATGTCTTTTTTGCTGCTCCAAAAACCGGAATCGATAGAATTCAAGTTCCTTTCAGCTGTTCCTGGACCTGATTGTAGATGTAGGACTTCACCGCCAAGAGATCTTCTCTCTCAAACTTCTCTTCTTCATTCTCATAACTATCAACCACTTTCTTTATCAGATCTTTCAATGCTTCTGGAAAAAAAGCAGCGGCCCAGCAGCCCGCCTCCTGCTTGGAAGAAATCTTTCCTTCCTTCAGGTACCAAAAAACACGGATCAGATTTAATACGGAGTAAATGGGATCCTCTTCAATCCGTTCCAGACAATCATGGAAGTCCTCCATAATAGCCGAGATATAGTGCGCAGCTGGAATGGAGGGTATAACTTCTTCTATGGGTTTTCCTTCCATGCATACTCCCCGCTTGGCCGTGATGGTTAAGTGGGCAGCTAGATCAGGATCCGTCATGGAGTCACTGCTTAAATAAAGAAGCGGATCTGTCTCATAACGCTCCCTCCAGGCCTCGCTGTAGTGAAAATCAAATGGCGAAGGATGAAGCCAATTCCTCACCTGCTTTTCGTTCATAAAGCTGACTTCCACTGGATAAGGCCTGTTTGATAGGAAGAGGAATACTTCCGCTAACTTTATTTTGGTGTCTATTGGGAGGGGGTCAGCCGTTATGACCAGAATATCAATATCACTGCTTTTCGGATTAAACCCTCCCATCGCTAATGAACCATGAATATAAAACCCAATAACATTCTGCTCAACCGCTTTTTTAACTTCATGCAAAATCCGGCTGACAAAACGTCTTGTGTCAGGAGGGCATGTATCCCAGTTATAAGCCATTTTCCTTATCCCCTTCAATGCATTTTTATGATAAGTCATTTTATAAGTATTGTAGATTTCAATGAGTTCGGTATGCAAGCTTATTGTGGATGCAGATGGATGGATGCGCAGGCGCATCCCGCAGGTACAGTCGAAGCCGAGGGAGGCTCACCGACACCCTGTGGAAATCAGCCTCTTCTCCTGTCTGTAAAACGGTATAAAAAGAGCTTAGGACTTACTCTTAACACTAGATTTTAAAATGGCACTTAAATCTGATAAAATAGAGATACTAAAATGATGGAGGGAACCATATGCTTGATGTTACGCAAATCAAAGAAATTATTCCGCACCGCTATCCGTTTCTGCTTGTAGATAAAATTGTAGAGATGGAGGAAGGAAAGCGTGCGGTCGGCATAAAGAATGTGACGGCTAATGAAGAATTCTTCAATGGACATTTCCCTGATTACCCGGTAATGCCCGGGGTATTGATTGTGGAGGCACTGGCTCAGGTGGGTGCGACGGCTATGCTGATTAAGGAAGAAAACCGCGGCCGTTTGGCGTTCTTTGCCGGCATTGATGGCTGCCGCTTTAAGAAACAGGTCAAGCCGGGCGACCAGCTGCGCCTTGAAGTGGAGATCACAAGGCTCCGCGGACCGGTTGGAAAGGGTAAGGCGATAGCGACTGTTGACGGCGAAGTGGCCTGCGAAGCCGAAATTACGTTCGCATTGGGAGAAAAGCAAGCATAATTTTTTATAAAAATTTTTCCAGAAAACCTGTTTAGAAATAGGTCTTTGGTGATATTATAGTAGTGTAGGTTTAATAGTAATTCATTTACTCAACATGAAAAATATGGTCTGGTAAGCCATAGATTCTCCCTAAAAAAAGGAGCTGACTTGCAGCCTGATTGAGGCATACAGGTCAGCTTTTTATTTTGGGGATCATAAACAAAAGGAGAGGCCTGAGCCTCTCCTTTTTTCTTACTTTAAGGTAACTTTGACTTGATATGGCTTGATGGACGAGTTGCCGAAATAATCGCGGACCTTGATATGATAGGTTCCTTTTTTCAGGGTTCTGGAGAGCCACTCGTTATCGCCTTCAGGATAGTAGTCTGCAAAATTCAACAGCTTGCCTTTCTGATAGAGGGATAGAGAAAGATCTGCCTCGCTGCCTCCCATCAGGTCGATTTTCACGGAAGCATCCTTCTTGAGTGTAAAGGTGAACCAGTCTTCATCCCCATTCTTTTTGCCGCTGTTCAGATAAGCGGATGCACTGAATACCTTTGAATTCACAGCCTTTAAGGCAATCGGCTTGGACGGTACATTGTTTTTGACTGTAGATTTGGCGTCCTCATCAGCTGTCACGGCTGGGGCAACGGTCAAGTGATAAGGAAGCAGGCTGAAGTCGGCTCCCTCCGTAAAGTGATCAAGTACAATGAAGTATTTCTTGCCCTTTACGGCTTTAAATGACCCGTAGGTATTTCCTGTCTCCAACCCGGACTCCAGGATATTATAGCTGTCATAATCCGCTTTGTCGTATTTTCGGTTCCCATTTACATCTTCAATAATGACAGGGAGCGTGTAAATTTTACTGAACAATTCCGCAGGCAGCTGGCTCTTTTGAGCTGCACTGGCTGTTCCTCTTTCAGCAAGCACACTGTAGATGCCAGTCTGGGATGGTGCGAAATAAAAAGCATCCAAATCCCCCGGCATGGCAAAATTGCCGGTCACTTTTCCATTAGCAGGAAGAGTTTTCGCATGATCCTTGAATAAATCATTATCCTCGTACTTATCCGATGCATCTCCGTAAACGAAAGAAGAAGAGATCGTATAGTTTTCGTAGTTAAAGTCATTTTCATAATAGTTCGGATGAATGATCATATAATAGGTCCCGCCTTTTTGCAGACCTGTATACATATAGGTTTTGAGCGCTCCCCAGCCGCTATAGTCGGAGTTTTCCCCGATATATCTGAGAGATGGGATGGTTCTTCCATCATCAAGCTTTTCTGATGTGGCTTGAACCAGTGTTACAGAGAAGCCCTGTCCATTGGTTTTAGGGATGTTAAGCTTATAAATTCCTGATTTATCTGGACTGATGCTGAAAATATCGGTGTCATCCTGGCTCTGCAGAGCACCGGCTGCCTTATCTCCTAACTGGTAGGGACGTGCGTGTTCCTGATAGGAATCAAGGAGCTGCTGCATCTGCAGGATTTCATCCTCGATATCCCACTGGCCATCTCCGTTTAGATCTCCTTCATCACCGCTGCCGCCTTCTTCATCATCGCCTGTTCCTTCCATGCCAAAGTCATCCTCATCTATGCTTTGTTCGCGGGAGGAAATGGACAGGGTGTAAGGCGTAATGGACGATTCAGGCTGCATGTTGCTATCAGGGGATGGGCCAAAGAAGAACATGAAAAAGTCCTCTTCTTCGTTCATCTCAGGTTTATTGGATACCTTGATAATATATTTGACTCCTTTTTCACCAGGGAACGCAAGGGTCTCGCCATCTCCTGAGCCATTGCGGTTCGCCCGGAAATCGCCAGGCATGGATTTGTCGCTTTCCAGCATGCTTTTCAGCAGTTCAAGCTTTTCCTGTTCGGTCATCGGAGGCTCGCCCGGCTCCGGCTCAGGGATCAGGGAATCCTCACGGTATACATTGATGGTGCTGTTTACACCGGCGACACCGCTAAGCTTCAGGCTGTATAACTTGTCCGCATCAGCGGTAAAGGTAAAAAAGTCATTATCGACCTTCTCGCCGCTTGCGAAAGTGTTATCTCCATCTGAATAGGGCAGGGAAGAAACAGCCTTCATTTTTTCCAGAGTGGAAGTATCCTCAGGAAGATTTTTTGCTTTTTCTACGTTAAGTGTATAGCTGTCCCTTTTCGAAGCATCATAATGGCCATTCACATCCTTCACACCGATTGCCATCGTACCTGTGAATGGAGCTTTTATAAGCTTGCCTTCATTTTTTCCTTCTTTTACATTGTCGACCTCAAGGGACTGTGACTGTTTGCTGGCAAAGAATTTAATCATTAACTTATGATCATATTGGCCTGCACTTTTTAAGGAAGTCTGTATATACTCGCCCTCTGTCACGCCGAACTGAATCCAATGCTGTTCAGAAGGCATTGTGAAGGCCTTCGAAATCGAAATCGGGGCAGCAGCGTAGACCCGGGAAGCCTCGTTCTGGATTTCCTTATCCGTCCACTTCTTCACAAGGATCTTCGGAAGGTTCTTGATATTATATTTCAGTGCGGCAGCGGGGTTCACAAGGCCGCTTCCGTACTTTGTATCATATCCCTTTGATCCAAGATCTGTGGCGGTCGCATCCAGGATATATTCTACCTGCTGCGGAGTCAGGCCCGGATGCTTCGCAAGAAGCAGGGAAGCCGCTCCTGCGACAATCGGCGTAGCCATGGAGGTTCCGCTCATGGTTCGGAAACTCGAAAGCTTTTCCGGTTCATAGATGGACGAATAGATGTCTTCACCAGGAGCCGCAATGTCAATGCCAGGGCCGAAGTTCGAAAAATAGGAGAGCTTTTTCGAGCTGTCCACAGAGCTGACAGAGATGACTCCTTCATAAGAGGCCGGGTAATTTGGAATATCCATGGCATCGTTTCCGGCAGCTGCGACGATTACAATTCCTTTGCTCACAGCTCGTTGAATGGCTTCCTCAAGGATGGTGGAAGACGACCAGGAGCCGATGCTCATATTAATGACCTTCGCACCCTGCTCGATCGCTTTATCGATTGCCTGGACGATGGTAAAGTCAGTGGTACTGAAGCCTCTATTAAATATATCAATTGAAAGGATTTCGGCATTCGGGTTGATTCCATAGCCGCCGATGCCATTATTCTTTTCTCCGGCGATAATGCCTGCCACATGCGTGCCGTGTGAATCGGGCAGCCCTGGATTCAGCGGATTGATCGCATTGTAGCTGCTGATCACTTTATTCTTAAGCTCAGGGTGTTTTACATCAATTCCAGTATCAATCACGGCGACCTTCACCTTGCGATTTCCTGCAAGAGCCTGTGCTTCGTCTGCATGCAGCATGGAGAGCTGGTATTGTTTAAAAGCCTTTGGATCCGGCGTTCCTAGCTGCTGGAACAGGACGGAAGGCTGGGCAGAAATGACATTGGAATTTTTCAGATACGCTTTAAGCGCTTTTTGCTGCGCAGCTTTATTTTTCACCTTGACTACAGTGTACTTATGGACGCTGTCCTGCTTGATGATGGAGGCGCCAAGGATGGAATGCTCGGCTCTTGATAATGGACTTTTATATTTAATGACAATGGTATCATCACTGAACTGTGGTTTCTTTTCGGCTTTTTTGTCGCTGCTGTAGAGCTTTAAATCATCGAGGGACTGCATCATTCTAGTGCTGCCCTGACTGTTGGAATGATTGTGTTTAATCCGGTTTAAATCTGCCTGCAGGCTTTTTGCACTGGCTGTCCCAGGAAGAAGCAGTCCGGCACACATACTCAACAAAGCCACATTTTTCACAAGCTTTTTCATAAAATACCCCCAAAATGGATTTTCTTTTGTAAAGCCTTAAAAACCGCATGCTCCTTTCTTGATTCATGCACTCTACAATAAGACGAGGGAAACTATGGAAATAGTTTCATAGAAATTAATATTCTCCCTATCTATGGAAAATCCTGTGTGAAAAAAACATATAAAAAAATAATAGTAGGGTGTATGGGATTTTAACTAGTGGAGGATAATCTAGGAATGAGTCAAATAACTAAATATTTTTCGAAAAAAAGGAAACGCTAAAGTCAGGCTTTCATTACAGAAAGGATGGAAGGAGGGGGAAATATGAAAAAGCTATTGGCGCTGCTTGGAGCGTCCGCGCTGTCTTTTGTCCTTTTATCAGCTTGCGGTGCAAATCAAGAAGACCGGAAACCGCCGCCGGAGGATAACCATAACGGAGTAGTAGATGACAAGGACCATGACCGGGAAGATGTACACCTGAAGGATACCAAAAAAATCAAGCAGGATACGGATGTCGGGGACCAGAAGCGGAATGATGATGACGGACAGGTGCCGGGCGATGCAGATCCTACAGATAATGAGCATAATAAAGATAAGACCAAGGACAATCCTTACGATAATGTGGAAAATGGAAAACGAACTCCCCACAGCCGGTAAGGACCAAAGGACCCCGCCTTTATATAATGACGGGGCTTTTTCACAGTTAATCTTTTATGGCCGACAGCGCCGGCTTGGAACGGATTTTCTGCTTGAATTCACCCAGCAGCCGGTCTCCCTCCAGGCCTTCACTCAGCAGGTCGGCGAGAAGGACTTCTGCATATTTATTGCGGGATCTTTTGATGGTTCCTTCAAGAAGGAAAATCACTTTTCCGTCAATTTCCACAATTGAACAGATGGTTGTTTGATAAAGGACAGGCTCATTTTCCTTTTTTGAAATAACAGCTAAAACGAAGATTTGGTTTCCTGGATTTAATTCTTTCTCGATATCTTTAAACGTATCTTTGGAGATAAAGGCATCAATCAGCCATCTGTTTTTTTCGTCTTCTTTATTGATGATCAATCCGTCTTCTAATTCAACAGGAAGCAATACCTGCTGGCTTGAGACAATCTGAAGAGAAATCAGTCTAAATGTTTTCATTGTCGGCCTCCATTCTCTATAGAATATCCAATTTTAAGGAGATCATAACACTGGCAAAACAGTGGTTGGATGAGAGTAAGGGGAAAATGGCAGTGTTGGTGACGTACTTCACTGATTTTTACTATTATAGCATAGGATGGAAGCGGTAAAAAACGATAAGGCTTTCAGGATCACAGTGTATTTTGTCGAAATAAAACTGTAGAAAATCATCGAAAGTAATAAAATCGTATTTTAGGGACCCCTTTATTGGAAAAAGGGGTTTTTGGCTAGGGAAAAAAGCAATTTTGAGGGAGGAAACTCTGCCTTACAGCCCATAAGCTCATTTTACGCAGGAAGAAAAAGTTTATATTATGAGAATACAAGACAGGAAGGGAGGGAGATTCATGATCAATCAGGTCACTTTGGTCGGCCGCCTGACAAGAGATCCCGAGCTGCGCTATACCCAGGAAGGAAAAGCCGTCTCGACGGTCGTACTTGCCGTGAGCCGCAATTATAAAAATGCACGTGGAGAGTTCGAGGCGGACTTTGTCCATTGCATTCTCTGGAGCAGGCAGGCGGAGACGACCAGCCAATATTGTAAAAAGGGCTCGGTGGTCGGTGTGACAGGCAGGATCCAGACCCGGAATTACAATAATCAGGAAGGGAAGAAGACTTACGTTACAGAAGTGATTGCTGAGTCTGTAAAATTTCTCGGCCCGCGCCCTGCATAAGCACTAGAAGAAAGGAGTGAATGCTATGGCCTGCCAAAGCTGTGCAAGATTGGAACGGGTGGAGGAGCTGCTCACGGATCTCATTACATTTGTCGGCAGAATGAATGGGAAGACTCTTTCAGGGCAGGAGCAGCTTCGGAGCATCCAGGTGCTTCTGCTCAAAGCCGAGGCCCAATTGAACGAAAGAAGCCTGAAAATCGAGGAGCGGCTGCTCCTGCTAGAGAAAGCTCATCATAAAGACCAGCTGTCCGCAGAAAGAACCCTCCTGGCTGAAGAAACAGCAACCTACACCGCTTTTTCCTTCTGATCCGCCAGGCCATCTTCCATGATATCCTCAATTACTCCCCGCAGTTCCCCGTTTTATTCCGCTAAAAAATTGAAGTTCCTCTTGATGGACTGCTGCGGCAGTCCTTTTTATTATCTTGCTTTTATATGCAGTGAGGCGGTACTGGTGAAATAGTATGCGGGACAGTCATACGGAGAGAATCGCTGCAGGAAAATTGGCATATTGATAAAAATAGGAAATAATTATTGCGCTCTGACACACATGTGTGTTATGTTGTGTGTGGGGAATAAAGAATGGAAAGCGGGGTTTATTATGCTTAGTACAAAAGAAATCAGTGAAATGCTTAATGTCTCGGAAGAAACGGTCCGCAGATGGATCCGTACAGGAGAGCTTGAAGCTACCCAGGACGGTAAAAGCTATGTAGTGGACGACAGCAAGCTTGAGGATTTTGTTGAGAAGAAGTCCAGTGTTCCGGGCACCTCGCTGTCAAAAATGCAGAACCTGATCGAAATGGTCGGCAGCAATCTTCTAAATAATGCAAAGGCAAAGGATGTGGCAGGATTGGGTGTGGAATTTTTAACCAAAAGCCTGAACAAAATCAAAACGGCAGAATTCGGCCAGGTCAATCCCGATTCCTACGAGCCTGAAGATATAGAAGAAAAAATCGAATCCTTGAAAAGAAAAAAGAAAAAGCTGGAGCTGGAATTCCAGATGAAGCTTTTGGATATTGATGATGAAATTGCGAAATACCAGAGAAAGATGAAATAAAATAAAAGCTGAATGACAAAGAAGACGTATGAAATGGCATACGTCTTTTTTCTTTACTTCAAAAACCCGCCACAAGGATCATGGTTGGCGAAGATTAGGAGATGTACCCGGACAGATAAATAAAGGGAGGAATTCCCTTTAATTAGTAATTTCCAGTAAAAAAGGCTTAAATAGAGGGAGAAATTCCCCTTATTGATCCAAAAAGTTCGGATATAGGCGATTTTGGCTTAGATAAAGGGAAAACTTGAAGGTAGTCTAAAAAGTGGACACGTCACTAGGACAATTTTATATACTTTAACTAACAATCTTAGGGGCGTGTTAATAAATGAGAAAAACCTATTCACCCGAATACAAGGAATACGTCGTTAAATTAGTCCTGGAGGAAGGCAGGAAGATGAGTGAACTGTCTCGAGAGCTTGAAATTCCTTATGGCACCATGAATAAGTGGGTCATGGAATGTAGAAACAAAGGGAAACAGGACAAGGAAGCTTATCAGACCCCTTCTGAGCTGGCCAAGAAGGAAGAGCGGTATCTGAAAGAAATTCGTGAATTGCAGGAGGAGGTGGAGATCTTAAAAAAG
>NZ_AUMQ01000029.1 GCF_000430765.1 Peribacillus kribbensis DSM 17871
CTCCCGCAGCTGTTGAAGCTCCTTTTCATGTTGTTTCTTTAACTTTTCCAGCTCGCCGGGAGTCATATAGTTTTCTTTGTTGACCTGTCTATTTGCTTTCTCTTTGTAGGCACTCGCCCACTTTCTAATGGTTGAGTAGGGGATCTCAAGCTCGAAAGCAAGCTCCTTGGCGACCCGCCCCTCTTCAACAATTAGTTTCGCAACATACTCTTTATATTCATGATCAAAATGTTTCCCCATAAGAACACGTCCTCTTTAAAGTTAATTCAAGTATATGAATTACCGTTTTAACGTGTCCACTTTTGAGACTAACTCAACAAGCCCGCATAATCCACAGTATTTGCCATGATGACCTCAAGCTCCTCTTCACTTGCTTAAAATGAGATGTCATGCTTTTCCTCAGCTCAAACAGCTCTTCGTGGTATTCTCCTTTAATGGATGGGACCAGGAAAACCCCGTTAAAAAAGAGATCATAGATCCTTTGGGGATTAAATAAAAATGGAGACCAGCAGTGAAAGCTAATCTCCATTGCTTGCGTGAGTATTTGCGATTAGCCGGGAGCGGATTATTTGACTGTTACACTGGTTTTGTTTTCTAAATCTGCGCCATTTGATTCAATGACCTGCTTAAACCAGTCAAAGCTTTGCTTTTTGTATCTCTTTAAATCTCTCAAATCAATCTCGCCGCGGTTTACATAGACGAAGCCGTACCGCTTTTCAAACTGGCCGCCGGAGCTGATGATATCGGTTGAGCCCCATGTCAGATACCCAAAGACGTCTACTCCTTCTTCCATGGCAAGCTTCACCTGCTTGATGTGCTCACTTAGATACTCAATGCGGTAATCATCTTCAACCGTGTTGTTTTCGTTCAGTTCTTCCCGGACGCCGATTCCATTTTCCGTAATGAAGATCGGCAGCCTGTATCTTGCATACATATCTTTCAGGCATACTCTCAGCCCAATCGGGTCAATCGCCCAGCCCCACTCATTGGTCTCCAAGTTAGGATTTGGCGTAACACCGGAAATGAGCCGCTTTTCATCTGTTTTTTCTGCGCTGACTGTCTGGCTTTGATAATAGCTGATGCTTAGATAGTCCACGGTGTTTTCCTTCAGCAGTTCTGCATCGCCCTCTTCAAAGACTGGCATAATGCCTTTTTTCTTTAGATTGCTGGTAACATAGGTAGGATATTCTCCATGCGCGAAAACATCAAAATAGAAATCTGCCAGAAGCTCCTTCGCTTTCAAGTTGGCTATTGCATCCTCCGGCTTGCACGTATTCGGGTAAGTCGTCATATAGGTGACCATTCCTGCCATCTGGCCCCCCGGCACGAGTTCATGCAGGGATTTAACCGCTTTCGCATGGGCGACAAAGGCATGATGAGTCACCTGGTATCTCAGTGCTTCTTCATTTTCAACACCCTTAATGTCCACACCCCAGAAATCCGGGTTTGTCAGGACGAGGTTCTGTTCGTTAAAAGTCAGCCAGTATTTCACCTTTTCTCCGTAGCGTTTAAATACGGTTCTTGCATAACGGCCGAATAAATCGACTACTTCCCTTGAGGCGAATCCATTATATTTTTTCTGCAGTGCAAGCGGCAGGTCGAAATGGTAAAGAGTGATGACCGGCTGGATGCCATTTGCGAGCATTTCATCAAATAGATCATCATAGAACTTCAGGCCTTCCTCGTTGGCTTCCCCTTCGCCATCCGGGAAGATTCTGGACCAGGAGATGCTTGTCCGGTATGCGTTAAAGCCCATCTCCTTAAACAGGGCAATGTCTTCCTTATAGCGGTGATAGAAATCGACTGCGGTTGTCCAGTCAGATTGCCCTTCCTTCACAGGACGTGCATCGACGATCGAAGGTCCTTTCCCGCCTTCATTCCAGGCACCTTCCGTCTGAAAAGAGGTAACGGCTCCTCCCCACAAAAATCCTTCCGGAATGATATTTCCATTTGTTTTTTCCATTTCCCTACCTCTCTCGCATCGCTTTTATAAAGTCACAACTTTCGGATTTTCTCCCTGGATTCCTTTTTCAAGGATTTCAAGAACTGTAAGGATTTCCTCATTACTTACTAATTTGTTTTTCCCGTGAATGATGGTTTCATAGAGTTCATCATAGATTCTTCCGTAGTCTCCCTTTGGTGTAGGGATTACTTCTTCCTCCACACTTTCAGCAATGCTTAAAACTCCAAAGTTTTCTTCAGGATCTAAACCGAAGCCCGGTTCATCAGGGGACATTCCCGCTTTTAAGCACTCTTCCTGCTTATCGATCCCATATTTCACAAAGCTGCCCTTTGTTCCGTGCAGGATGAATGTAGGATAAGGCGTTTCCACTAAATGACTGGTTTTCACAATTGCTTTAAATCCTTTGTAGAAAAGCTCCACATGATAATAATCATCCGGATTATTTGGGTTCCGGATCGATCGGATGTCGTAATATACCTTTTCAGGACGCCCGAAGAGAGATACCAACTGGTCGATGGTATGGACGCCGAGCCCGAAGAAGTCGCCATCATAGGATTTTCCTTTATGCTCCTGGAAATCGGGCCTGAAATAATCAAAGTGAGATTCGATTTCGACGATCTCACCTGCTCCTTTATGCTGAATCACCTTTTTCAATGCGAGGAAATCGCTGTCAAATCTTCTATTTTGAAACGGCATTAGAATTAATTGATTCTTATCCGCAAGATGAATAAGCTCTCTTGCTTCTTCCAGGGTCGTGGTAAAAGGTTTTTCCACCAGTACATGCTTCTTATTCTCGAGGCAGAGCTTTGCCAGCTCAAAATGAGAGGCATGGGAGGTGCAGATTGAGACGAGCTGGATATCCGGGTCATGCAGGATTTCATCCAGCTTGTCCGTGAATACAATGCCAGAGTCCAGATATTTGCTCTCTAAATCCCGCTTCCTTGTTCTGGAATAGATCATTTTGACCTCAAGGCGGTCCCTTAGCAGAACATATGGCAGATGATACCTGTTGGCGCTTTTACCAAATCCGATAAAACCTACTTTTAATATCATATTTTCCTCCATACCGACTATGAGATTTATTCAAATTTTTTACCAGATTGGAACAAAGCCATTGATTTCTTCTAAAACAGAGTTAATTTCTTCTATAATGGACCCTTCAAGCTGGATATCTACTGCTTTGACATTCTCTTCAATCTGCTCAGGGCGGCTCGCTCCAATAATGGCCGAGCTCACCCCAGGCTGTCTAAGGACCCATGCAAGGGCCAAATGGGAAAGCTCTGCCCCCATGTTTTCAGCTATGTTTTCAAGCTTTTGAACCCTGCTTAACACCTCGTCGTTCAAATAGCTGTTGATCCAGGTATTGGTGTCTTTGTTTGCTGCTCTTGTCCCTTCAGGCACCGGCTGCCCCGGCTTATATTTCCCTGTTAAGATCCCCTGTGCAAGAGGTGAGAAGACCACCTGGCCAAGTCCCTCTTTTTCCGATACTGGCAATACTTCTTTTTCTATATAGCGGACAAGCATATTATAAATCGGCTGATTCGAGACGAGAGGACGAAGATTCTTCTGCCTGCTGATATGCGCCGCATCGGTAATCTGTGCAGCTGACCACTCACTGACTCCTGCATATAAGATCTTTCCCTGTGAGGTCAAATCATCAAGGGCCCTCAGCGATTCCTCTACAGGGGTTTCCGGATCGTAACGGTGGCATTGATATAAATCAATATAATCCGTGCCCAGTCGTTTAAGGCTGGCTTCGCATTGCTCGATGATGTGCTTTCTTGACAGCCCCCTGTCATTCGGGCCCTTCCCCATCGGAAAATAGACCTTGGTAGCCAGTACATAGCTTGAACGCGGGTATTCTTTTAACGCCTGCCCCAGCACCTCTTCAGCCGCACCTTTATTATAGGCATTGGCTGTATCAAAGAAATTGATTCCGAGGTCATAAGCTTTATGTACACAGGCGGCCGATTTTTCCTGTTCAACAGCCGTCCCATATGTCAGCCAGCTTCCTAATGCGATTTCACTGACTTTTAATCCTGAACTTCCAAGCTTACGATACTTCATGTGCGTCTCTCCTTGTTCAATTTTTATATAAAAGATGGTTTCCGCACCAATGGAGAAATAATCCACTAGTGCGGAAATTCAGATTGTAAAACGCTTTCAACTCTTATTATATAATGTTTTTAAAATATATCTATTACTTTTAAATAAAAGTATAGACATTTAGATAAAAAGACTCTTCAGAGATATTAACCGATTACATTACTAAGTTATTGTAAGCGGTGATTTTCCTTGATACAATTTTATCAACGTTACTTACGAAAGGGTTTTCACAAGAGCCCATCATCCTTTAGGAGGAATAAAATGAGTAATTATATGGTTTTTGATGCAGGCGGAAGCAAAGTGAAATATGCGGTAATTAATCATCATGGAGATTTTTTAACAAAGGGCGGCCTCCCTTCTTCCCCTCATGATTGGGAAAAGTTCAGCAGCGATATCATTGCAGTCACTCTTGAAAATCAGGAGAAATACAATGTTGAGGGTATAGCCTTCAGCTGTCCTGGAGGAGTGGACAGCGACACTGGAATCATCGGAGGTGCCAGTGCCCTTCCATGTATACATGGTCCAAATTTCAAAGAGTTTTTCGGCCTTGCAACCGGACTCCAGGTTGAATTAGAGAATGATGCAAACTGCGCTGCGCTTGGCGAGGTCTGGAAAGGTGCCGCCAAAGACAATCAAAATGTCCTTTTTACGATCATCGGGACAGGGATCGGGGGAGCCATCATCAAGGACCGTAAAATCCATAAGGGGGCCAACCTTCATGGAGGGGAAATCGGCTATATGATCCTTCAGGTTATAGAGGAAGATGGAAGCCTGGACTTTAAAACCTTCAGCCAGCTGGCTGCAACAGGGGCCCTCGTCCGCAATGTAGCCAAAATGAAAGGAGACCCTGTTGAAGAATGGAACGGGCAGATGATTTTTGAGGCCTCTGAAGCTGGCGACGAGGACTGCAGGAGGGCTATTGAGCGGTTCTACCTCTCCCTGGCTCATGGAATCTACAATATCCAGTATGTGTATGATCCTGAGAAAATCATTATCGGGGGAGCCATCTCAAGCCGCGAGGATCTGCTTGATCAGATTAATGAACGGCTTGATCAGATTCTCGGCTCAATTGGAAACGCAAAAGTCCGTCCTGTCATTGAAGCATGCCACTTTAAAAATGATGCCAATCTGCTTGGAGCCCTGTATCATTTCCTCCAGCGGCAGGTTTACGCTGCCGAAAGTGCCTGAAGTAGAAATTAGACTGGGAACAATGTCATTCCCAGCTTTTTTCTACTTTAGTTTCCTTACCGAACTGCCATATGAAATTTTTCCCTTTTATAAAGGTTCTGCCATATTTCTTATGTGGGTTCTTTAATTTTCCCCTAATAAACGTAACGGCTGTCTTTGACATTTCCTCCATATCCACTTCTACGGTTGTCAGCTGCATATTTGTCAAAACCTGAGTAGATGACCAATGTTCCTATACAGCTATCAATGAAATATACAAAGAGCAGATTCCGTTGTGGTTTTATCTTCTCCTTCTTTTTAAGGATGAGATACAATCAGCTGGCAATTTCCATCAATCTCGAATCCCCCCAGCCCTGCCGGGAGAATGAAGTGAGTTCCTTTATAAAGGGAATGATTTTCACCGTTATAGACGAGTGTTCCTTCCCCATCAATTACACTTAGAAGCAGGTATTGATCCTCTGCGGAGAAAGCTGCTTTCCCCTGGATTACCCACTTATAGACTGAAAAGAACTCTGACTCTACAAAAGTAGTAATCTCTGCATGATCATTTTGAACAACGGATGGCTTGCTTTTGGCATCCTTATGTGGAATTGTTGTCACTTCAATCGCTTTATCTAAATGGAGCTCCCTGAGGTTCCCCTGGTCGTCTTTCCGGTCGTAATCATAAACCCTGTACGTAGTATCCGAGCTCTGCTGCGTTTCTAGGACCAGTGTGCCTTCACAGAGCGCGTGGATCGTCCCGCTCGGCACGTAGAAAAAGTCGCCCGGCTTGATTTTCACGCGGCGCAGCAGGCCGTCCCAATCTCCATCATCTACCTTCTTTATCAGCTCTTCCTTTGTGCCGGCATTATGCCCAAAAATCATGTAAGCGTCATCTTTACAGTCGATGATATACCAGCATTCGGTTTTTCCTAGCTCTCCATTCTCATTGACCTTTGCATAGCTGTCATCTGGATGGACCTGGACGGATAAATCCATATTGGCGTCCAGGATCTTGGTCAAGAGCGGGAATGCTTCTCCGTCCGGATTGCCAAACAGTTCAGGATGCTCCTTCCACAGCTGATCAAGTGTCACGCCGGCATAAGGGCCATTTTCCACTGCGGACGGCCCGTTCGGGTGGGCGGATATGGCCCAGCACTCTCCTGTTTTATCAAAAGGGATCTCATAGCCAAATTCTTCTTTCAGGGCATTCCCTCCCCAGATTCGATCTTTAAATACGGGTTTTAAAAATAACGGCTGCACCACAAGGACCTCCATCTGTGTATTATTGCTTTTGATAGTTCAATGTCTTTTCTTTCTCTGACAATGCTTCCTGGGCGAGCATGAGGGACCCTGTTATCCCTGCACGGTCAGAAAGACCCGGGGAGACGATATACTCGGACAACTCTGGCATGGCTACATATTCATTCATCATTTCTGTTAGATATTTATGGACGGAAGGAAAAATCTGCTTTTGATTCATCACTCCGCCGCCAAGGATGACTTTTTGAGGTGAAAGAACCAAAATATACTGCATCAAAGCCTGTGCGATATAATAAGCTTCCAAATCCCACACTTCAGGACGGCCTGCAAGCTCTATGCCTTTCGCTCCCCATCTTTCCTCGATCGCCGGCCCTGCAGCCAACCCTTCAAGACAATCGCTGTGGTACGGGCATTTTCCCTTATAAGAGTCATCAGGATGACGGCGGACCAGAATATGCCCCATCTCTGGATGGGACAGCCCCTGGACAAGCTTTCCCTGGACAATGGCTCCCGCGCCGATTCCTGTCCCAATCGTCATGTACATGCAGCTGTTAAGGCCCTTGGCCGCTCCAAGCTCCAGCTCACCGAGTGCAGCGGCATTCACGTCCGTATTAAAGCCTACAGGTACAGGAAAAGCCTCCTTCACAGCCTGCACAAGTCCATAATGCCTCCAGCCGGGTTTTGGCGTAGAGGTAATATATCCATAGGAAGGGCTTTCAAGATTGATATCTATCGGGCCAAAAGAGCCTATCCCGATCGCTTCTATATCATGTTTTCGAAAAAAATCGATTACCAGAGGCATGGTCTCCTCAGGCACCGTCGTGGGAATCTGTATGGAATCCAAAATAGTACCTTCCTTATCTCCTACAGCACAGACAAATTTCGTTCCGCCTGCTTCTATTGCACCAAGCATGTTCCTATCCCCTCTCTTAATTTCTTACATTGACCGTCGTCACTTCGAACTTATCGTATCGGTGTCTTGAAAAGGAGTATTCGAAGGGAACTCCGTTATTTAAAAATCCGACATGCTCTACCTCAAGGATCGGATCGTCATGCTTACATTCCAAGTGCTCCTGGTCGAGTTCATCCGACTTGCATGCCCTGATTTTCCTGTGGGAGCCCGCTATCGTTAATTCAAGCTCCTTCAGAATATATTCATAAATCGAGGAGTGGAGAATTTCATCATTCAATCCTGGAATCATGTTTGTCGGCATATAGGTCTTCTCAAGAACATAGGGTTCTCCCTCCACGAGCCTCAGCCTCACTAAGTAATAGACGGGTGTTTTGGTATCAATGGCCAGATGTACCGCAACCTCTTCTGTCGGAAACTGGACTTCAAAGGTAACAACCTTGCTTGTGATTGTTTTATCAGTGATCAGCCTGGATAAGCCGAGCACCTCATTGCTCACAACATTGACCCGGCTATCCCGGATGGCGGATTGGACGATAAAGGTGCCATGCCCTCTTTTGCGGTAGAGAAGCCCTTCCATAACCAGAATATCGAGCGCCCTTTTCATGGTCATCCTGCTGCATTCAAACTCCTTCGCCAAAGATTTCTCATCCGGGATCGGCTGATCGGGATTATAATGTTTTTCCTTTATCCGATGTCTCATTTCCGCAGAGATAGCTTCATATTTGTTCATGAATGGACCACCTTAAAAATTGATTGATTATTCTAACTAAATTATAATCGAAGAGGCTGTTAAATTTATACAGGTTATTTTGCAGGCTATTATAATTTTCCCCATTATTATTATCCTCCTTGGCAGTTTAGCAGTTTAAGGGTTTTATAAAAACGCTTACATTTTTTATTTTAATTAAATAATTATAGATGTCTAGACATTTATTAAAGATTTTTTACTGATGGTTCCAGGTGTTTATATTCACGGACTGCCTGTCCTGTTGTATTGCTGAAGGCATCGATGGTGAAAAACATAAAAAAAGACTGCCTCATATTAAGAGACAGCCTGATCGTCATTTTCATTGTTTCCAAAAGGCTCTTTGTTCCAAAGCCACAAAGTTTGCGAAAATAGTAAAAAGAGAGAATCAATATTGCTTATACACATATTCTTCTGCTGGTTTTGAGATATGCTTCCATGAATCCACCTGCAGAACAGGAACATTTTTTTGGAACGGCTGATAATAAACCGTACTTAGTTTTCCGCTTGCCTGTATCCATTGATCATTCGGCATATTCATGTTCTTTGGAAATTGCACCATCATTCCATATACCCCGGAATCAGCCAGGCAGTGAACGATTCCGAAGAGGAACAGGAATAGCTGATCTGGCTGAAGGTCTTTATTATTATACGAAAAGCCCTGGAATTCAATGGTCTTCCCCATGAATTCGCCTGGATAATTATAAATCAGCTCCATGACCTCGAGATAATTTTTATCATTGATGACAACGGAATCGTCCTTGTCAAAATGCTTCAATGATTTATTCATCCTCGCCGCATAGTCCTCGCTTCCATAGTAGTAACTGGTGTTCGGCGCCAGGAACTGATGGATGCTGGACGGATCTTTGTCCTGAAGGATTGGAAAATTAAATCCCTTCGCTTCGATGGCATTAGAATTCAGCGTGGCAATCGGGATAAACAACACTGAAAAAATAGGAAAAACCATCAGCACCGTAGACCAAAGCTTGCCGTACCAGGTTTTTTCGCCATGGCTGTGATCGTGGCCGTGGTCATGATCGTGGTCATGCTGATGATCATGTTCGTGATGATGACCATGGCTGTGGTTTGGATCGCCGCATTGACAATGTACATATCCCTCTTCCCCATCTTTATCCTTCTTTGAAGTGAGATACCACTGATACAAGGTTAAAAAGAATAAAACAAACATGGCAAACAGAGAAATATTCGCATATCTCATATTAATATATTTAGAGATATGCCCTGTAGCATGCAGGTGCATAAATATAAAAGCAAACCCTATTAATATAAACACTCGTGTCATACATCTGCTTCCTTTCCAAACTGCTTTTTCCGGATCCTGTTTCTTTATTTGTTATCAAACTTTCCCCCGGCCAGAGTCCTCAGTCCATTTAGAACAGGAGAACAGCCCCGGCGAAGGTAACAATGACCGTGTACATCAACAGCATAAGTACCAGCTTATTCTTAAATGTGCCAAGGAGCATTAAAAGGTTCTTGATATCAAAAATCGGTCCGAAAACTAAAAAAGCTACAATGGATCCTGTACCAAACGTGCTCCTGAAAGAGGACGCGATAAAGGCATCTGCTGATGAGCAGATAGAAAGAATGAAAGCGAGAACCATCATTAACAATACAGCGCTGACTTTGCCATGGCCGATGGAAACCAGTGTAGACGTCTTAATATAAGTCTGCATGGCCGCAGCAATTAAGCCGCCCATGATCAGATACTTACCAACGGAAAAAAATTCGCCGATCGAATGCTCGATCATAGCATCAAACTTCGTCTTAAAACTTACCTTTTTCAAGTTCATGTTTGGGGCAGCGGCATGCTTTAAGCCATTATCCTTAAACTGGAAAGACAGAGCGACACTGGTGCAGAAGGAAACCAGACAGGACAGGCCGCAGCGGTACGCTACCATCCGCCAGCTGTTTCCAAATGCCGCGTATGTGCTTATGACAACGACCGGGTTAATGACCGGGGCTGTCATCATGAAAGCCACACCAGCAGGCATGGGAACTCCCTTAGCAATCAAGCGCTTTGTTAACGGAACAATTCCGCATTCACACGCAGGGAATAAAATCCCCAAAAACATCGTTACAATAATCGAAAGATAACGGTTCTTCGGGATGATTTTTGCCAGCATCTCCTCTGTGACAAAAATCTGAATCACACCAGAAATCAAAACCGCCAGCAATATAAATGGAATAGCTTCAATTAATATACTAATAAAAACCGTATTCATCTGTAAAAAAGATTGACTCATCTCAAAAACTCATCTCCAAATTTACAACGTACACTCAAAAACTGCTTAACTAGTATATCAGAATTACAAAAACTAAAAAAGCATGCCTCCAAGAATACCTTCCTATTCTTAACTTATCCTTAATACCGGGGGAAATGGGGAGGGACCCTTGTTTCTTATTTAGTTTGTATACAAATTATATTTACACAAATAATAATTAGGAGTATACTTATTAGAGTTTGATACAGGAGCTGAGTGTGCAGATGTTAAAGGATGATATTGGATTTACGGCTTCTTCGACAAGTAAGCTGATGAGGGGGCAGGTGAATGTTGTTCTTAAGCCTTACGGGATTACGGCTGAGCAGTGGACAGTGCTGAAGCATCTTTCGTTTGAGAAGCATTTGAATCAAAAGGACTTATCCCAGAGGACAGATAAGGATCAGGCAACACTGACAAAGATTCTGGATTTGCTGGAGCATCGCGGACTTGCTGCGAGGATTGTCAATCCTGATGATAGAAGATCTTTTCTCGTGGAAATTACCACTCAGGGAAAAGAGCTCGTCCAAACCGTGCTTCCTCTCATTGAAACCATATATGAAGATATTCTTCACGGACTTTCTTCCGCACAGCTTGATGAATTCATGAAAATCATGAAACAGATCCAACAAAATATCAAGCATATACGCGAAGAGAAAAGCCGTAAATGATTACGGTACATTATACTTAATTAGAAAGAAGGAAATACAAGTTGATACAACAAGAAAAAACAAAATTATGGACCTGGCAGTTTACCATTATTATTTTGACCACTTTTATCTTTTTCTTGGGTCTCCAGGCACTGATGGGCGGTTTTCCGGCATTCGTTACCGGAATCACACATGTACCATCAAAAGGAGGCCTCATGACAACTGCCTTCATGCTTGCAGCCATCATCACCCGTCCATTCATCGGGATTCTGATGCATAAACTGAACATCAAAAAAACTCTCATTATTACGCTTTTGTTTGTAATAATTACAATCGTCCTAAGCTTTGGGATGGAGTCATTTCCGGCCCTGATTCTTCTAAGAATCCTGCAGGGTATGGGATTCGGGATTATTACGACACTGCTCGCCACCCTGGCAACGAATTTAATTCCCTCTGAACGGTTAGGGGAAGGAATTGGGTATTTTGGTATGGCGACGAGCCTAGGCACTACCTTTGGGCCTATGATTGCCCTGACGGTGGTCCATTCATTTTCATTTCAAAACCTGCTTCTGTTTACATTCATCCTGATCATTATCGCAGTACTGGGCAGCTTTTTTATCAAAAGCAGGAAGAATGACCCTGCGGTTCGCCCCGTACAGGGAAAAAAATCAGTATTAGATTATGCCTTCGAGAAACAAGCCCTTCTGCCATGCTTATTAGTGTGTTTGTTTTACATTACATTCTCAGGGATTGTAAACTTTATTGACGGCCTTGGCAGTGAATATCATTTTGGCGGAAAAGTCTCTTTATTTTTCCTTATTATAGCCGGCATGATGATTCTTACCCGGCCGCTCTCAGGAAGAATTTATGACAGACATGGACATAAATTCCTCATCTATCCTGCCAGTGTTTCCGGAATCATAGGATTAATCCTGCTGACACTGACTCACAGCTTCCCTATGCTGTGTGCTTCTGCCCTATTTTATGGGGTAGCCTACAGCGTTATGCAGCCAACCTTCCAGGCATGGGCGGTCAGCCGTGTAAGCCCTGATAAAAAGGGAACCGCCAATGCCATGTCCCTAAGCTTCATGGACCTTGGAATGGCCATCGGCGCCGGTACACTCGGAAATCTTGCAAGCTTTGTTGGATATAATGCGACATTCGGCTACTCAGGAATTTTACTCTTACTTTTGCTCGGCATTTATTTAGCCGGCCATATTGCAGCTTCTGCTGTTAATAAATCTATGAAAACAAGCGCATAATTCAAAGAGGCTGTCTCAAGGGATCAGATTCCATTCATTGAATAGGATGGAATCTCTGACCCAATGAGGCAGCCTTTTTTCGTTAAGAAAAAAACAGAGTCTATTAAAAGCCATAAGAAAAGACAGCCTATCAAGACTGTCTTCCATCTACCCCTATTGTTCAGCAGGTTTTGCTGTTTTTACTGCCCCTGGCTCGGCAGAGTGATTTTTTATAAAGAAGGAGCTCAACAGAGCCGCAATGCTTCCCACAAAACCAAAGATAAACAGGCGGTGAATTCCGGTCATGTAATCATGCGGGACACTCGTCAATAAAGCACCCATAATGGTAACACCAATGGCGGTGCCCATATTCCGGCAGAACATAAAGAAAGACGTGGAGATTCCCTTTTCATGTGCACCCACCAGCTGCTGCGATCCGATCATGCCGACAGTAGATAGCAGGCCGAAGGATAGTCCCTGAATAATCATAACGAAGAACACATAAACAAAGCCTTCGTTCTTATTCAGCAGCAGGAGGAAAATCCCCGATATCAGAAGCAGGATATTCCCAATGATTAATAAGATGCGATAGCCGTATTTTAGAATCCACTTTCCTGCCGGAACAGCTGCGATCATCCATCCGATCGCGGAACCCAGCAGTGCAACCCCGCTGACGAACAGTGACAGGCCGGCTATTTTTTGCAAGAACAGAGGGATAAAGCTGGATGCTCCAAACAAGGCCAATGTCCCAATAAAAGCATTGATATTGATCCAGGAAATGGTTTTATTTTTAAACATGCCAAGCGGGACAATCGGTGATACCTGCCGTCTTTCCCAGAAATAAAACACAATGATAAGCAGGATTCCCGCTGCCCCATAGATCACCCTATTGCTTTCCACGACGGTTACGAGCAGGATGAAGGTGATTCCGGCTGCAAACAATAGGGCTCCAAAATAGTCCACACGTGCCTTCTTTGGTTCATACTTTTCCTTATAAGGAAGCAGGGTGAAAAACGAGATCAGGCAGATTGGAAGATTGATGAAGAAGATCCATCTCCATGTCATATATTCTACAAAGAACGCTCCCAGAAGAGGAGCCAATATGGCGGATAGCCCCCACATCCCGGTGAAGAGCGCCTGGATCTTCCCTCTTTTTTCTACCGAAAATAAATCTCCTGCAATGATGGCAGGAAACGGCATCATAAATCCGGCCCCTATTCCCTGGATGGCACGGAAAATGACAAGCTGCACCATCGTCTGGGATAATCCGCAAAGAAGCGAGCCGACTAAAAATAGAAGGATACCCGAAGCGAATACCCGCTTCCTTCCGAACATATCCGACAGTCTCCCGGCAACCGGGGAGAGGATGGTGGTTGTAATCATATAGGCGGCAAATGCCCATGCATAAAGACCAAATCCGCCTAATTCCTTAGCAATGGCAGGCATCGTCGTATTCATGATTGTCGTATCGATCGATGCCACCAGCATCGCAAGGACGATACTGACTAAAACGGTGTTACGGCTTTTCATCTATTAATCCCCTTTTTTTCAAATTGAACATGTAATTATATCACAGCATCTTGCAGGAACTAAATAGAATGTACTGTTCTTTTCCTTAAATACATACCATGATGTGCCGGATAAAGGAGCTTTTTTTTGCCACACACCGGTCAACAATTTCAAACCCGGCTTTCTGTATCATTTCATCAATGAGATCTGTAGAAATTATGACCGTTCTCGATGAAAAACGCCGTGCCTCCTTCAGAATGGAGAACTGGTCCTCTGGTGTTGCCTTTGTAAAGAGATTATAGGGAAGGTCAATGATGGCTGCATCATAAAGTTCTTCCACCTCAGAAATCGGTCCGGTTGTCACTTCCCCTTCCAAACCAAAATAAGCAAGATTTTCACGCGAACCATCCGTCACGAGCGGATTGATGTCCCTGCCCACCATATCGATGCCCATGGAACGGGCTTCCACCAGCACAGTCCCTATTCCGCAGCAAGGGTCGATTGCCTTCTTCCCTTCCGGATGCGGAACAGCAATATTGGCACACGTCCTCGCGACACGGGTGCTCAGCGCCGTAGAATATTCCCTCGGTTTTTTTAGGTGGCGGAGCCATATTGCTTCACTCTTGGCATATTCCCCAAAATACCACCGTCCCTCGAAGGGGATGATCCCAAAGATTCTGTCTGGGTTTTTCAGATCTGCTTCTCCCTCTATCACCCAGCCGATATCCCGTTCTGCCTTTATCCGCTCCTTAAATCGGTATTCTCCATCGTACACTTTCGCAAAGTCAATTCGGAAGGTTTCTGTTCCAAGATGTAAAGAAGCGGCCTGCTGGACAATATCCTCCACCGTTTCCCCCTCAAATATAACAGCGATCCGTTCTTTCATAAAAGGGCTTCTGCTCGGGTCGATTTTGACCTGGCTTTTAATCATATTCTTTTCGCTGTCTTCCCCAAAGAATGAACGCATTTCCAAATGACATAAAGAACGTTCTTCTTCAAAGCAGACAAAAGTATAAATATAGTGCTGATTCACAATTTCCCATCCTTTATAAGACCCTGAGGCCTTTTATCTCGTCTTACTCTACCATCTTCTTCTTCCCAGTGTAAAGGCAGGGAAGGAGGCGTTCCAGTTTTTTAATATAAGCGCATATGTGATTATAGGAGCGGCTCCTGAGGAGAAAAGAGGGGAAAAATAGAGGCAGGCAAGAGATCACGATACCTTCCTTTAACGCACGTTCACATTTATCATCACACTTGCTCATCCATTTCATATGCAAAAAGTTCCACAGGTTATCACTGACCCATTTAGTCATTCTAGATTTTAGAGTCACTATCAAGGAGGTATTTCGGCCCACAGCAGCCAGGATTAAAGGAAGGCTAACTGCCCTTTTTCATAAGCAGCATGAGGCGCATACTCTCCTTTTGGAAAAATAAACGTCCAGGGCATACTCACTTTTTGGGGGATTGTAAGCGAAGGCAGAGTGAACATATAATCGGCAATGGTTTCGCCTTGAACGCTGTAAACTAATCTTGCCTGCTGAAAAGTCAGTTCATGTTCTGTGAAATTATGGACTAATACCGATACCAGGAGTGCCTCTTTATGATTGATTGCCTCCTGTATCGGGGAGCAAAGAATGCCAAAGTTGTCCAAATCTTTTGTTTCCTCGAAGATTCGTTCAATATTCTCCCGGTCACGGGGAGCTAACGCTTTGTCCCAGGATGCTTCAAATTGTAATGTTTGCATGATTAAAAACCACCTCTCGAGGGTTAAGTGTATCATAAATGAGAGAAAGACTTGGATATATTGAAAACCATTTAAATTTAAAAAACAACTATCCTTTAGAAAAGAGCAAAAAAAATAAACACCCTTTTAGGATGCTCTAAGACCTGTTCCAAAAGGATGTCTTTTACCTTTACTGCACTTTTATATTGCTGGGTTTACTTTTGTTATTTGACGCATCAACTGCATAAAGGGTTAGAAGAGTACCCGCTTTTTGCTTTGGAATGGCAATTTTAAAGTTTCCTGCGGATGCTGCTTTTCCTGAAGCAATCTTTGATGTACCTTTGTATACTAAAACACTTGCGCCCTTCTCGGCATGTCCTGTCACATAAACAGAGCTTACCGTAACCTTATTTATAGAAGGCGGAGACGGCGGCTGTTTGTCCAGCACCTTTACCCCAAGGCTCGTATAGCGGACTCCTTTGGCGGTAGTTTCGATTACCTTTATTTCCTTCCCTGCTGTCTGCTTTGGAATGGTGATTTTGTATGTTCCCTTTGAATCCGCCTTGCCCTTCTTAATGTATACGCCATTCGAGTAGACTTTCAGCGTGCTCTTTGGGATAGATTTTCCTGAGACATATATGGAAACATTGCTAATGGGCTGCAAGGACGGTACATAAAGTACTTTTTTTATAGAAGCGCTGCCCATATTCCCTGCCCGATCTGTCGCCTGGACGGAGATACTGCTGCCTGCCGCTTGTTTAGGGATCGGGATGGAAAACTGGCCCATTGAGTTTATTTTTCCTGAAGCGAGATACTTTCCATTCTTAAAAACTTTTACAGCAGAGTAAGCTTCCGTTTTTCCACTGACCGAAACAGATTCAGTATAAATGGCTGCAAGCACTGGAGCGGCAGGTTTTTTTCTGTCAATCACAAACTTGATGGATTTGTTTGATGATGACGGGCTGATAGAACTTGGCTGCCTCAACGGAGAAAGATTATATCCGCTGGGTGTTCTGACTCCGCTTGTACTTACCTGATAGGAGCCGTCGGATGTTACGGTTGCGGCAGATGAAAGATTCTTCACTGTTTTCCCGTCTGATAAGCTTATTGTACTGTTGGACGGTACTCCAATCTTCACATTTTCATTAAAATAAGCTGTGTCGGTAACCGGACCTGGCGGCTGCTCGTCGTTTACTGTTAACCATCTATAAGAATTATAATAGTAAGTCCCTGTGTTTGAATTCATCACAGGAAAACGCAGGCTCGGCACTGAGTATGTGAGTAAGTAGATGCCATTTACATTAGAATCTACTGAACCCTTCATTACTATATCCTTTGTCCTGTCCCCCTCCGCATTTGAAAAGGCTCTGACACCCTCCATCGGATTAAAGGCAGTCCCTCTCTGGAGAAGCCTCGATTGTACCCCTGTATAAAAAGGCAGGATCTTTACAACCGGCAAAGAAGAACTGGGGTTTATGAAGGTTGAATTGCTGACGTGGTCTTCTAAATAAATTTGACTCATATAATACAGGCCCTCTGAAGCATAAGCAGGAACCTCCAGCTTTCCTTTCCATTGCTTATTTGTGCCTGCTTCTTTAAGATGGCCCCAAAAATGATCACTTGAAAGCAGTGAATCCTTGCGTGTGAATGATGCAGTTACATCGCTAATTCCGGAGCCGGCGTCCTCTCCATTTACAACCACGTCTAGTGAATCTCCGGGGTAAAGCTCCTTCTGTCCGACACTGGCAGAAGCGAATACCGGGCCTGCATTATCCGTAATCCCCCCTGATACTGTCAATTGAGCTTTCGCAAGCAGGGTTTCGCTTTTGGCCCAATAACTAATTTCATTTCCCGCTTTATCAGTGAGAGAAATATAACCGATATCATACAGTCCATTCCGGGCATTCTTTGGTATGGTTATTTCAGTTTCAAAATTCTTAGTTGATGTATTGTAGTAAAAGTTCCCGAAAAAAGGGTAATTATCTGTTTCAATATGCCTAAAACTCATAGAACCATGGGATAAGCCGCTTTCATCCTTATACCCTATAGACACGATTACCTTGTCACCCGGCTTTGCTGAAGATTTACTAAGCTTTACGGCTGTTAGGTCCGGTGCAGAAGTATCCGTTCCTCCGTCCATCATCCGAAAGCGCAAATCGGAGAGCAAAGACGATCCGCTCCCATACGAGCAGCTATTTCCAGCTTGATCATACAAGGTTATATCTCCTATATTCCAGTCTCCCTGAAGTAAATCATCAATACGATAGGAAAACTCATAGGTATTATTCCCGACATAAGGCATCATGGAGTATATGGTCCGGCCCGAACTGTGGCTTAAAGTGATGTCCGCATCCGGGGCAGGGCCGGATTCAACATCATCCTCAATCGTAAATCTCATTTTAATGGTTTCCCCGGTGTGGAATTCCTTCTGGTTGATGGAGGCTGACTTAAGAATAAGGGGGGTGGTATCACTATCGGCACTTGCAGGAACAACGCCCGCCAGGCATAAAGCGAGCATAAACATAACTATTAAACTTTTTCTTACCATTCATCAAAAACCTCTCTTAGAGTATATTTATTTTTTTGCTTCATTTTAATAGAAAAACAGGAAAAAATATATGAAAATAACAAAAAAAGGTAGTAAACAATTTATTCCAATTTTTCTTTACTATTCATTCTGGCCACACGCTAAAGAGAGCGGATAAACTGAACTCCGCTCCCTTTCCCTTTCCATCCTTTTCGGACTCCTTCTTACAATCCGCTTTCTCGTAGATAATCCTCAAGTCTGATCCCGGATTTTTGGGCTGTCCGGGGACAGCTCATATTATGGTCCATTACTTTTTTGTTAATACTTTTGATGGTGCGCTCTATATTGTATGTATCATCAAACAGGGTTAATTCGTGCTTTAAATGGTCAATTTCACGCCCGAGCTCTACCCATCTGGGCAAAAAACCATTATCCTTCAGGACTTTATTCAGCTGCCTCTCTGGATTATAGGTAAGATCCGGATCGAGAGCCATTCCCTTCCCTTTCACGGTTTCAAACTGCCCTTCCCTTTCTGCCCTCCTAACAATGGAAGTGATATGATCCTCATAATCCCAAGTGAATTTGCTTATAGATTGATCGCCCATTGCAATATTCTTCGCAGTTTGATTTTTCCTCATTTCATCAAAAGCCATTTTACCACCCCTTTAGATATATTAATCTTCAGAAATGCCAGTTTATGGACCCTTAGCTGTATTTTAATGGTAAGCGATGGCTGATGAGGGAGCAATGGAAAACAGAAAAAAAGCAATGGAACCCCATTGCTTCTAACACAAAATTCATTTTTCCGTCTAAAACCGCCGGCTGTTATCCTGTTTTTTTGTGTGTCCCTGGTACATAAAATAATGAGCAAACACCTTATTCCACTTGTCTTTTTCTTTTTTATTCAATGATAATAATTCACCCAATTTAATAGCATTTATTTTTAAGTTCATGGCGGCACACTCACTTTTCTATTTACTATTTATAAAATCCTTGGGGTGTGAGACAAGCTGTTTCTGCAAATTTCCTGCCAATTCGTTCTTCTGGTTTACTCACTCTGCTGCTTTTGTTTTTCCAGCATTTCACGCATTTTCTTTAAATACTCAGGAGCATCCATGGACTCGGATGTCTGCAGTTCGATAATCGCTAATTGATCCTGCTGTTCTGCTGCTTCAATGGCGCTGTCCAGTTCGCCCATTGTCTTGACGGCGGCCGTATAGGCCTCTCCGCCAAACACTTCGGTGAGCTTCGTATAATTCCATAATGGAATATCATTATAATCTTGTTTTTCTATTTCAACCTGAACATTAAGGTACTTTTCAATGGTATATCCTTGATTGTTCAGGACAAAAATAATGGGTTTACAGCCATTGGCCAGCATGGAGCTGATTTCCTGCACGGTGAGCTGCAGCGAGCCGTCACCTGTAAACAGGATGACCCGGCGGTCTTTTGCTGCGACCGAAGCCCCAAAGGCCGCGGGAGTAGCATAGCCAATGCTCTGCCATCCACCCTGGGCTATATAATCCGCACCCTTCGGAAGCCTGATCTGTGACATGCCATATGTGAATGTCCCCGTTTCTACCACTAAGATGTCTTGACTTTTAAGCATTTTTTGAATTCTTGGATAGTAATATTTTGCTTGGATGGGTTCCTCTTGAAATTCGGTAACTTCTTCGTATGGAAATCTGGCCGGTTCAGGTGCTTCCTGGGTGAATTTGATACCTGCAAGTGCCTCCAGCATATCCTCCGCCATCAGATTCATATATTGCGCTGCGCCAATCTTTGTAAATTCCGGGTGGATATCGATCATCCTGGCAGAATCCAGGCTGGCAGTGTACTTTGCCATATTCATATCCGATCTTATAAGCCCCACTGAAATGATTACATCTGCTTCTTCTACAATCCTGCGGACATTTTCATCGCCAAACTCCCCGCTGTATACTCCAATAAAAAACGGATGTGTTTCATCAAACCCTCCTTTTCCCTGCATGAGGGCCGCTACCGGGGCATTCATGCCTTCCGCAAGCTCCTTCACCTTTCCTCCCAGCCTTTTGCGGTAGGCCATATTATCTGTTAAAATGACCGCATTTTTTGCTTGACTTAACAGAGCCTGTGCATGCTCTCCCGCCTGGTGTAAAGAAGCGCTGCTGGTCGTCTTGGCGTCCTCCTCTGCCTCTAGATGAGGGACCACCTTCTCTGTGACCTGATCAATGGCCATCACCAGATAGACAGGCTTTTGGTGTACCTTCGCCATGTTGATAGCTTTCGGGATTTCCAGTGCAGCATTTTCAGGAGTCACCTTTGCAGAATAAATGGTGATCTGTTCATACATCCTGTGAAACACGTCAAAGTCGCCGTCCATCAATGTATGATGAAGCAGTTTTTTCTCCTGCTGTTCCTGCGATTTCGGAGAGCCTGCAATATGTATCAAAGGCACGTTTTCACTGTAGGCCCCTGCTACAGAATTGCAGGCGCTCATTTCCCCGACCCCAAAGGTTGTAATCATCGCCGACAGCCCTCTCAGCCTTGCGTAGGCATCAGCAGCATAGCCTGCATTCAGCTCATTCCTGCCATTTATAAATTGGATATCTTCATATTTTTCAAGCGTATCGAGGAGGGAGAAGTTAAAATCACCGGGAACGCCGAATATTTCCGTAACCCCTTCATTCTTTAAGCAATCAAAAAGAAATTCTCCCACCGTTTTGTTTTCCAGCTCCATCTTTTGATTCATTGCCACTTTCCTTCACCTCTCGAGCATAAATTTATTTCCAATTTGTTTATACCCTTCCTGATTTCATTTAGACGTTTTTTTGAGAAATTTGCCGGATGACAAAAGGCAGCCCCTGATGATCAGGTCTGCCTTTAATCCCACTGTTACCCGTGAGCAGGTTTATCCAGGGAGTCTTTTAATTCCTGCCTATAGGAAAGCCAGTAGGCCATCGCTACAAAAACAGCGCCTCCGATTGCATTGCCAATAAAAACCGGAATGAAGTTCATGATGAAGTCCCCCCATGTGGCTCCCCCGCCAAAGATGGCAGCCGGGATCACGAACATATTGGCGACAACGTGCTGGAAGCCGATGGCGACAAAGCCCATGATCGGGAACCAGATGCCGAGGATCTTGCCGCTCATTTCCTCTGCCCCATAGGCAAGCCAGACCGCAAGCCCGACCAGCCAGTTGCAGCCCACAGCGGAAACCATTGCCTGAATAAAGTTATCATGAATCTTCACCTGTGCAATGGCAATGGTTTTATGGAGATACGGTCCATTCTCAGTAAGGCCTACTACATGCCCAAAAAAGTAAGCGACAAATAATGCACCTATAAAATTAGCAATGGTAATGATGACCCAGTTTTTGACCAGGCTCCCAAAGGAAACCTTTTTTGCAAGAAACGCCATCGGCACTGCCATCATATTCCCTGTAAGCAGCTCACCCCCTGCCAAAACGATCAGCACAAGGCCCAGCGGGAATACCGCAGCCCCAAGGAACGCACCAAAAGTTCCCCATTCCTTTGGAAGATCTGCCGTGACACGAATATCAAGAAGAAAACCTATAGAAATAAATGCACCCGCCAAAAACCCGAGAACCATCATGCTCACGAACGGGATTGAAACCTTCTTCGTCCCAGTTTGGACTGCAATTTCAGCTATCTGCTTCGGACTATGATACGCCATTTTCACAACCTCCTAATATCTGCCTGTTTACTATTACCCAAAATAGTAAAAATATAAGTCTCCTTGAAGATATTAACTATATTCACTATTTTCAAACCTCTTTATTTTTTGGAAATCTGTCCCCGGTTCTCCATTATTCCCTGTGCTGGACAAATAAAAAAGGCTGAAACTGAAAGCGTTTCAGCCCCGGGAAATGGGGACGGATCCCACTTCCCTTTTCCCCTTCAAGGAGAGCACGATCGATAAGATCGGAAGGATCCAGAGAAAGACTGCATAAGGCAGGTATGCACGGAGGGGGACATTCAGGACGGTGCTGCACATGATGGCCAGTACACTCCAGGGAACCATGGCCGGGAAGAGCATGGTAGTGTCCCCCATCAGCCGAGAAAGGCGGGCTTTGCCATAGCGGTTCTGCCAGTGGGGAAGGAAGGATCTTCCTGTCAGAATGATGGGCAGGGTCTGGTTTGCAGCGATACAGGATATAAGCAGGGACAACGCGACAACTTTTAAACTATCAGTAAAGTATGTTTTCGAGGCCTGCAGCCATTTATCAAGATACGGCTGTATCACATTCATTTCATCGAGGATTCCATTATAGGCTCCCGCGAAGACAATGAAGATGAGCAGCCAGTACATATGGCTCAATCCCCCGCCTAAGCCTTCGATCCCAAACCAGCAGCCCTTAACGATTGCAATGAACGAAACACCATTTATTAAGGCAATGACAGAAGCGGCAGCAATTCCTGCCATAAAGGCCTTGACAATCCCAGCCCTGAATAGCACTATAGCCATCAAAACTAGAGGCGGCACAAAAGGAAGGAAGGAAAGCTTCCCTGTATGGTGATCAATAGACAAGGTATGCTGGATGCCCCACTTCATATCCATCCCCGCATAAAACAGGATCCCTCCTGATACAGCCAGGAGAGTGGTAAAAAACATCGCCCTCTGCTGATCTCTGACCGATATTTCAACTGTGTGCGACAGGAGCTGGTGTGCGCTTGAAAAGGGAGAAGTCCGGTCCCCCACAAAGGCACCTGAAATAAGCGCCCCAGCTGTTATAGCAGCAGGCAGATGAAGAAGAAGCGCTGAACTGATGATAGGAACCCCTATCGCACTCAGGGTTCCGACAGAGGTACCGAGCAAAAGCGAAAATACCATGGCCGCTATAAACGTTAAAACAAAAAAATGCCCGGGGGTAATCGATTCCAGCGTCACCGCTACCATCTGGGAGATGGTACCCGACAGCTGCCAGGAAGGCAGGAGAAAACTGACGAAAAGCAGAATCAAAATGACCACCCTGGTTTTGGAAGCACCTCTCACACACATGGTCAGAATTTTCCCCGCCCCGGCATTTTTCTTTAAAGTAAAGAAAATTAATGCCGCAAAGCCTGGCAAAAACCCAAGTGCAAGGGGAAACTTGCCGATAACAGAGGCAGCTACCCCCGCCAGGGTGATAAAGATTACTAAAAATACTTCCGTTCCTCTAAACTCCATCTCTTCATCTCCTGAAAAGCATTTAAACATCTTCATTCTATTATAGTTCCAGACCTCCAGAGACTAAAATCTTTTTCGCAAAAATTCTAAAAGTTGCAGGAATGATCTTCGATAACTAGAAGTAATATTAGAACTAATCGACCGTACTCTTTCATAAGAACGATCCTCCACCCCCGCTTTGTAACACCCAGCCCTAAAAAAACATCTCCATTTTAATTATAATTATTATAAATAAATATTGATTTTTAAGTGAAAAATGCTATCATTTATCCATAGCACAAAAAAACAGATAAAGGCGGGGAATGTGAATTGAGTACAAATAATAGACTGACAACCAGCTGGGGAGCACCAGTCGGTGACAATCAAAACTCTCAGACTGCGGGACAGAGGGGCCCTACATTAATTCAGGATGTTCATCTCCTGGAGAAGCTTGCGCACTTTAACAGAGAGCGTGTGCCTGAGCGGGTTGTCCATGCAAAAGGTGCGGGTGCACATGGGTATTTTGAAGTAACCAATGATATGTCAAAGTATACAAAAGCGAAGCTGTTTCATTCTGAAGGAAAACGTACACCTATGTTCATCCGTTTTTCTACAGTTGCCGGTGAACTGGGTTCTGCAGATACAGTACGCGACCCAAGGGGCTTTGCTGTCAAGTTTTATACCGAAGACGGAAATTATGATATCGTCGGCAACAATACACCGGTATTCTTTATCCGGGATGCCATTAAATTTCCTGATTTTATACATACACAAAAAAGAGATCCCAGAACACACTTGAAAAATCCTGACGCGGTGTGGGACTTCTGGTCCCTTTCACCTGAATCCCTTCATCAGGTGACCATCCTCATGTCTGACAGGGGAATTCCTGCGACCCTCCGACATATGCACGGCTTCGGGAGCCATACCTTTAAATGGGTCAACGAGCAGGGGGAAGGCGCATGGGTTAAATATCACTTTAAAACCGAACAAGGTATCAAAAACCTGGATGTAAATCTTGCCGCACGGCTTGCAGGAGAGAATCCGGATTATCATACAGAGGATCTGTTCAACGCGATCGAAGCGGGAGATTTCCCTGCATGGAAGCTGTATGTGCAGATCATGCCGCTTGAGGATGCAAATACCTATCGTTTTGATCCGTTTGATGTTACCAAGGTCTGGTCCCAAAAAGACTATCCGCTGATTGAAGCAGGCAGAATGGTCCTAGACCGCAATCCAGAAAACTATTTTGCTGAAGTCGAGCAGGCTACCTTTTCTCCTGGAAACCTTGTTCCGGGTGTCGAAGTATCTCCTGATAAAATGCTTCAAGGACGTTTATTTGCCTACTCTGATGCCCATCGTTACCGTGTCGGGGCCAACCATAATTCACTGCCGATCAACCGGCCGAAATCAGATGTGAATAATTATCAGCGTGACGGACAGATGCGTTTCGATACCAATGGCGGAGGTTCTGTCTATTATGAGCCGAATTCCTTTGGAGGGCCGGCCGAAACTCCTGAAAATAAGCCAGCGTCATTTGAGGTGGCCGGAGCAGCACAGAGCGTTCCTTATGACCATAATGATCATTATACCCAGGCTGGAGATCTCTACCGCCTCATGAGCGAGGACGAAAAATCACGATTAGTGAACAATATTGTGACTGCGATGACGCCTGTGTCCTATGATGAAATCAAACTCCGCCAGGTGGAACACTTCCGTAAAGCAGATCCTGAATTTGGAGAGAGAATTGCTGAAGGTCTTGGCATATCTCTCACTCAAAACATCTAATTTATTCTCAATTAAATATTTTTATTATCAACTAAAAAAGGATCTGCCCTGTAATTGGGCGGATCCTTTTTGTAGAGCAGACTGGCTTCCTTCTATGATTCTTGGGAAGGTTCATTTTTCCTCGTAGGGTTTTCAGCAGTCCCCGGGTCAAAAGCCGAGATGTCATATCCTTCCGGAAGCTGCTCTGCCCTCTCAATTTTCGTCCCCAGCGTCTGCTGGTACGATACCGGACGTTTTTCTTTTCTCATTGCGGCACCTCCACTCCTAGTATCCCCTTTCCTCTGGAGTTTGATTAACATTTACACAACTCCCTGTTTAATGTTCCGTGGAATTACTTTTTGGCGATATGAACCTTAAGAACTTTTCCCTTTACGGTCCTGTTTTTCATTTCCTCAAGGACTCTCTGGCCCTTCCCGTTTAAAATGTCCACAAAGGATGCCTGCTCCTGGATGGAAATGATCCCAATATCCTCTGCTGTAATGCCGGGAATGCTGGTTATCGTTCCCACAAAATCGACCGGACGGATTTTTTTCTTTTTACCGCCATTAAAATACAATTTACTGATATTTTTATTTATTTCCTCGTCTCTGGCCTTTTTGATATCCGGCCTTGCATATATTTTTTTCTCAAAGGAAGCTCTTTTTCCAGCAGCCTGTTCTTCTGTTGGAGCTTCCATCAATGGGATGGAGAAGCCTATATACGCTTCAATATCTTGAAGAAATGGTTCCTCACCGGGATTTACAAAGGTAAAGGCCTTCCCTGACCTTCCGGCACGGCCTGTCCGGCCTGTGCGATGCACATAGCCTTCCGTTTCCATAGGAATATCATAATTCACCACCATGCTGATATTCTCAATATCAAGCCCTCTCGCAGCTACATCCGTCGCCACCAGATAGCGGAAAAGACCGAGTTTAAAATCATCCATGACCGCAAAACGGTCCTCCTGTCTCATGCCTCCATGCAGCATATCCACTGGATATCCCTCAGATTCAAGACGGTCATATAAGGTTCCTACTCTTTCCTGGGTGCGGCAGAAGATGATGCAGCTATCGGGATTTTCAAGGACGGTAAGATTCTTCAAAATAGAAAGCTTCTCATCCTGCTCTGTCCTGATAAAGGCGTGCTCGATCGATGGTACTGTAAGAGAAGCCTCCAGCTCAATTTTCAAGGGCATATGCATATAATCCCGGCTTAAGCTTTCAATATCGGGCGGGATCGTTGCTGAAAAAAGCATGTTTACCCTGCTTTCTGGAAGATAGGAAATAATGCCCTCCACTTGATCAATAAAACCCATATTAAGCATTTCATCTGCTTCATCAATGACAAGATGAGACAAATTCTCCATCCTTAATGTTCCTTTTTGAAGATGATCCAGAATTCTTCCCGGTGTACCTACGACTACATGGTTTTTTTGCTTTAATTCAATCTTTTGCTTTTCAAAGGATGCTTTCCCATATAAAGCGAGGGCCTTCACACGCTTAAAGCGGCCGATACGGCTGATTTCCTGCTGCACCTGGACGGCAAGCTCCCTTGTAGGAGTCAGGACCAGTGCCTGTGGTTTATTTTCTTCCCACCGAAGACATTCACAGATTGGAATGGCAAAGGACGCCGTTTTTCCGCTTCCGGTCTGAGACTTCACTACTAAATCCCGCTTTTCCATGGCAGGCGGAATCACTTTTTCCTGAATTTTTGTCGGACTCGTATAACGCAGCCCCTCAAGCGCCTTTAGAATTTCTGGGCTGAGGCTGTAATTATTAAAGCTTGTTTTGCTCATGAACTACCCTCTTCTACTAAATAATGATATCATTATACCCTAAAATGCACACAGCACATCTTACTCTAAAAATTAAAAAAGACAGGAAATGACAATCCATTTCCTGTCTTTCTTCTTAGTCTTTCGGCACTGAACAAGAATCATCCGTACAGCTTGCATCAAGGGCATCACTGCCTGACAGATCCTGAAGCTTCACGGCTGGATTTTCCTCCTGCCATACTTTAAGAAGTGCGTTATCAAAGGTTTCCTTTGGCTGTGCACCAGAAATCGCGTACTTTTGGTTGATCACAAAGAAAGGCACGCCCGTTACTCCATACTGCTGGGCAAGGGCTTCATCAATGCGGACATCGTTCCTGAAAGCGGCAGGATCATTCAATGCACCCGCGGCCTCCTCCCGATCAAGTCCCGCTGATTCGGCAATATCAGCAAGGACCTCCGCATCCCCAAGATCCCTGGATTCAGTGAAATAGGCAAAAAGAAGTTTTTCTGTGACCTCTGCTTCCTTCCCTTTGGATTTCGCAAACTTGGCCAGCCTGTGAGCATCGAAAGTGTTCGTCGGCTTCATTCCTTCAAAATGATAGGTCAAGCCCACACTCTCTGCCTGTCTGCCAACCCCGGCATTCGCTTCCTTAGCCTGTTCAACGGTCATGCCATATTTTGCGGCAAGGGTTTCGTGAATGGAACGTCCCATATATTTTTCAGCGTTTGGATCCAGCTCAAAGCTCTTGAATTCCACTTCCACGGAATCGCTGTATGGAAAATCAACCAGCGCCTGTTCAAGCCTTCGTTTTCCTATATAACAAAATGGACATACAAAGTCAGACCATACTTCTATTTTCATAAAAAACACCCCTTTTTTCTAACTAAAGACCTATCATAGCACATTGATTGTAAATCCACATTTCTAGTGCTTATGGTTCCTCACCTAAGACAGAGCAGCTAAGCCCTCATGTGCTCCCTGCTCCCTTACGGTTATTATAAGGCCTCTTAAATATATATGTAAGAAGCTTGTATACAATCTTTTTTAAAAAAAGAAGGATTTCCTGATGTAAGGAAACCCTATTTCCTGTATTACTTATAAAGTAAATATTTTTTTCGGATTTTCATAAAATTATCCAATCCGCCCTGCCATTCTGCTTTCATTTCTGCCACAGTTTTTCCTTCCTCTATGCCTTTTCGGATCAAGCCGCTGCCAGTCAGGTTATCGAAATAGGATATATTATTTGCGGCCGGTGTTCTGAAGGCAAACTGTCCTGGATACATATCGTGGATTGTCTTTACAATCTGAAGTCCAGTTTCAAACGATTTATAGTATCTCCGATCGGTCACATGGATCTGGATTCCGTGGGTCAGGAGATTGACATGCTTGGAAAAAGTCGGGATGAAGGAAGCAGATCTGAACTCCACTCCAGGAAGATCCAGCGCATTCAATGTATCGGCCAATTTATCTCCGTCAATAAAGGGAGCGCCAATGAGTTCAAACGGCTTTGTTGTGCCTCTTCCCTCGGAGATATTCGTTCCTTCGATCAAGGCTGCTCCAGGATATACTTCCGCCGTGTCAAGAGTCGGCATATTCGGTGAAGGAAGCACCCATTGAAGAGGAGTATTATCATAATACATTTCCCGCTTCCAGCCTTCCATTTTTACAACGGTAAGATCCGCCCCTATGCCGAATTCCTTGTTGAATAAATCAGCCAGCTCTCCGACCGTCATCCCATGACGGACCGGTATCGCGTATTCCCCGATAAAGGATGAATACTTTTCTTCAAGCACCGGGCCTTCCACTTTTTCTCCGCCTAGAGGGTTCGGCCGATCAAGAACAATGATGGGAATGTGATTTTCCTTGGCAGCCTCCATCGCAAGGGCCATGGTATAGATATAGGTATAATATCTTGCACCGGCATCCTGGATATCGAACACAAGGACATCCACATTCTTCAGCATTTCGGAAGTAGGCTTCTTCGTTTTTCCGTATAAGCTGTAAACCGGAAGACCCGTCTTTTCGTCTGTATAATATTCCACATAATCTCCTGCCTGGGCACTTCCTCTCACTCCATGTTCCGGACCATACAGGGCTGTAAGATTGACATTAGGATTTTTCCAAAAAAGATCCACAATGCTTGTCAGCTTTTGGTCCACTCCAGTTGGATTTGTAATCAGGCCTACCCTTTTTCCTTTAAGAAGATTTAATTTATCCTGGAGCAGCACCTCGACTCCAAGCCTGAATTTGGTATGTTTCTTCAATGTTCCCCTCTTGCTGTAGCTGTCGTTATCTGCCATGGCAGCAGTAATGGAAGAGCAGGCAAGCAGAAAAATGAGAATTCCCGTAAGCCATTTTCTCATGATAAGGCCCTCCTTAAATTTGGTCGGTTAATCACTTCATAAAGTTTAGGGAAGCTGGCCCTCTAGAAAAGGCCAGCCCGTAAATTAGTAGCTTAAACCATGGCCATACCCGTACAGGATCCCTCCAGCTCCATCATAAATTGTGACAGGCAGTTTTCCTGAAGGGTGATTTTCTCCAAAAATAGTATCGACAGAAGCCTCAAAGCTGGCCGTCCTGAAGCCATATTGGGCGATATAAGCATCCACATCGGGATATGCCATGATATCATAAGGATTCCTGATTCCAATCGCGATGACAGGTATAGTTCCTGAGACCAGCTGGCCCGCCAGTTTCATCTGGTCACTCTGCGGCGACCTTCCGGACACTGTTGAAGTTACCGTGCCTAGGATGATATATTTAGCATCCGAAATGGAAGACAACTGTGCCTGGGTCAGCGGCTTGGAAGCTGAGATAACGGTTACATTGTCATGATGCTTTTTCACTTGTGCCTCAAGGTCAGCAAGATAAGAGCTGCCCACGACCGCTATTTTATCCTCTTTTGCTGCTTTTACAGGGAGCACGGAGTTGTTCTTAACAAGGGTGATTGATTTTGCGGCTGCTTCTTTTTCGACCTGCTTATGTTCAGCGGATCCCACCACTTGCTGTGCATTTTGGACGATCTCTGAAATATTCCCTGCCTGCTCAGTTTGAATAATGCCCCTGTTAATTTTGAGAGTAAGCAGTCTCTCCACAGACTTCTCAATTCTTTTCTCGGGAATCTCCCCTGAACGGACCGCCTTATAAAGGCCTTCTGCCACCTCTTTTAATCCGACCGGCATCAAAACTATATCGGTTCCAGCCTTAACTGCACGGATGGCGGCGTCTACCGGACCGAAATGATCACTGATGGCCTGCATATTCATCGCATCTGTGATGATAACACCTTTAAAGCCCATATCCTCTCTCATCAGCCCTGTTAAAACCTTTTCCGAAAGAGTGGCCGGAATGGAGATCTCCGTGCCATCCTTTTTAGAAATGGCTTTAGTACTGTCAATCTTAGGGAAGGTTACATGCGCCGTCATAATAGCATCAATTCCGGCATCCATGGCCTGCTGGAACGGGTAGAGCTCCACCTTTTTCAGCCGTTCCAAATCATAAGGAACCTCCGGGAGCCCGAGGTGTGAATCCACAGCTGTATCGCCGTGGCCAGGAAAATGCTTTCCGGTTGCGGCAATGCCGCTTTCTTGAATTCCTTTTACATATGCTTTCCCCATCGCAGCCACAAGGGCCGGGTTTTCACCAAAAGATCTTACGCCAATAACCGGGTTATCGGGATTATTGTTCGTATCCAGCACTGGAGCAAGGTTCATGTTAATTCCAAGCGCCTTAAGCTCTTCCCCGATCACTAATCCTGCTTTTCTAGTTAGTTCCTCACTCCGCGCAGCACCTAGTGCCATATTGCCCGGCATGTCTGTACCCGATTGAAGCCGGGTAACGATCCCTCCCTCCTGGTCGATCGCCATCAGCAGACCATACTTTTCAGAGGCTTCCTGATAAGCATGCACAAGCTTTGCTGTCTGTTCCGTCGTCACCACATTCTCCCTGAATAAAATGACTCCGCCAAGATGGTAATCCTTTACCTGCTGCTCGATTTCCGGCAGCATGTCTGTTACAGCCTTTCCATTCCATGTCCGATAGTCAGGCATGAGCATCTGGCCGACTTTTTCCTTCATGGTCATATGGCTGATGGCATTTGAAATGACGTTATACCGGGAATAGGATTTCCTTTTTACCTGGATCTTTTCTGCTGCATGATCATTAAATTGGATAGCGATTCTGTCGCTTTTCCTTCCATCAGTCACTGTAATGAACGTATTTCCGTTATGGCCTTCCAGGGTGACGATTCCATTCTCATCCACAGAAGCTACATTCTTATTGGTGGATTTCCAATATAAATGCTGCTCTTGCTCAGTAAAGTGCCCGTCCTTGTAGATATGCAGGGCATTTAAATCCAGCTTATTGTTGGTAAAATTCTTGCTGACCTGGGGAATATTCAGGTCAATAACCAGGTCATTGATTCCGGTATCCTTTGTTTCAGCTGCTTGAACCGGCAGAACCCCGATCATAAGGGCTGCCGCTGCTGCAGAAGCAGCAAGAATCTTTATCCTCTTTTTCATCATTTTAAAAACCTCCCGCCACAGATTTTTTAATAGTTCCTTGTCTGCCAATCATTCGATGAGAAGTTCAGCTTTTTATGATCAATCTCGGCATCCATTACATACCATCCCCGTCCATTCACGGATCCGTCCGTCTTGTAAACAAAACGGATCTTTTCTGTTCCTTGGGGCAGGGTGAGCTGCTTTTTCTGCCAGCTGCTGCTTGTCCCCGTCACTTCATAAAGGCTCTGCCAGCTTCCGTCCTTCCATATTTCCACTTTCCCTGTATCTGCCCCATTTTCGAGACTGTACCAGGTTGAGAAGGTTAATTGTACAGCCTTTTTAATATGGACCTCTGCTTCCATTGCTTTGTTAAGGTTATCTCCATAGCCGGAAAACCAGGCAGCCTTCCTTCCAGGTATTGAAACCGGGATCGAATCCGCTACCTGCCTCGCGAACAGCCTCCGTGTCTGATTGGTTGAGACCGTATTACGTGAGGGATGAACTCTGTTTGTCAAAAGAATCGCAATCGTTTTCTGGCTCGGGCTGACCACGATGGAGGTTCCGGTGTAGCCGGTATGGCCAAAGCTTGCAGAATCAGATAAGGCATCCATATACCATCCCTGCCCCAGCTCCCAGCCTAATCCATGATCATTTCCTGGAAATGCAGCATTTTGGTTTTCCAGAAGCAGCTTCACCGTTTCAGGTTTTAGGATCTGTTTTCCTCCATACCTTCCATTATTGATAAAGATATAGGCAAACTTTGCAAGGTCTTCGGCAGTTGAGAAAACACCTGCGTGGCCAGCCACTCCGTCAAGGGACCATGCATTCTCATCATGCACCTGACCCCATACCAGTCCTCTTGCCGGTGTTTTCTGGTATTCCGTTGCGGCAATCCGGGCTTTAAGGGATGCGGGCGGATTATACATGGTATCCTTCATTTTCAGCGGTCCTGTTATATATTCCTTTACAAAATCATCAAGTCTCTTGCCTGACAGCCTCTCTACAATCGCCCCAAGCGTGATCATATTTAAATCACTATAGGTATAAACAGTTCCGGGCTTATTAAGGAGGGGCTGTTTAAAAACAAGCTGGAGCCTGTCTTCCCGTGATGCTCCCATCGTGTAAAGGGGAATCCAGGCTGTAAAACCGGATGTGTGAGTCAGAAGCTGCCTTATGGTCACCTGGCTCTTTCCACTCTGGGCAAACTCAGGGATATAGTCAGCAACAGGAGCATCCAGGTTAATCCGGCCCTTTTCATAAAGCATCATGATGGCGGTTGAGGTAAAAATCTTGCTGATGGAAGCAAGGTCGAAAATCGTATCCTCTTTCATCTTAACCGGCTGATCCATTGGCGTTAATGAATCATCCTGGTATTGCGCGGCATACCCGTAAGCATCCTGCTTTACAATATGTCCTGCCCTGGCAACTAAAGCAACAGCTCCCGGCATGACCTTTTCAGAAATAGCCTTATTCAGGATGCCATCCAAATCATTCAGCGGCTTTTCAACCATTCCAGCACTCCTTGGCGAACCCGGATGAAGGACACCCGGCATCGGCAGTATTTGCGAATCCCATGAAAAAACCGGGGAAGGCGGCAGAGACTCATCCGTGCTTTTGTGTACGGCTTTTTCCATCGAGACGGGAGATTCTCCGCTTGCTGATGCTATAGAACTGCCTAATAGGACCGAACTGATGGATGAGAACAAAATGATATTTTTTTTCATAGTGCCTCCTAAACTACAAATAGTCTGAATTTAGCAAACGACATTACTTGACATCGTTTACATATTATTACAAGACTATATGATGATAGATTAAGCCGTCTATGCCGCCTAAGCCCTATCTGGCATTTATCTTATGCTTTTTCAGGGTTGTTAGTCTGAGTTCGAAAGTAGCATTTTTTGAAACAACCCAATATTATAATGCTCCAATAATAATTTAACAGTGAAAAAAGCAGAGGCTGATTGGAACGGAGGGACCTGCTCGTACCTTCCGTACCTTTCTGCCTGTTTACCAAAATAGTAAGTACGCAAACTTACTGAAAACTAAAAAGAGCCTGCTGCAGGAACAGGCTCTAGGCTGCAAATTATGTTCACTCGTTAAATTCCCAAAACATTTGGTATACATATACTTCCGAATCCCCCTGTTCAGCTGGGGACAGGATCCATAAACAGTCTTTAAGCGTAAGCCTGGCCGCCGATATAGGCATAGGTAACAAGCTCTATATTCTTCGCCCCGAGATAGGGTTTCCAATCTTCACGGGTCAATATGGAAAGTTCCCTTACCCGCTGAACATTATAGGAGCTCCCAGACAGGATTCCTTCATCAAGATAAGCTGGATGGGTCATGATTTCGGCCGTTTCATAGCTCCGGGTTTTTTCCAGGACTTCCTTCAGCCTGTCTGACGATAAATCGTCTCCATAGAAATCAGGGCTGAAATATTGAACTCCCGGATGGACAGGATCGCTGCCCTCTAATAGATCCTCAGCCACAGGACGATAAGGAATAGCATACTTGGCTGCAAGCCTTGAAACGATTCCAAAGGTTTTTTCATATCCATGGATATGATGGTGGCTGTCAAAATGGGTAGGCTTTATTCCGAAGGAAATCACTTTCTCTATTTGTGCGGAGAGTTCCCTTTCTATTTCTTCCGGATTACCGCTTGAAACAATTTCTGAAGCTTTTAAGAAAGTTCCCCTTTCATCCATCAGAGAATGGACGTTGTCACAGACAGGGGAACCACAGTCAAGAACAAGATGGACCCCAACTCCCAGACCAGGGTTTTCAAGGGCCAGCGCTGCCGCATGGGCAGCTCCCGGCATGTTGGCCATAAGTGTGGCTGACGTCACAATTCCATTTTGATAGGCTTCGATTATCCCCAGATTCACTCCTTTTGAATATCCAAAATCATCTGCATTGATAACGACCTTTACCATAATTTCCTCCTATGCCTGAAGCTTCTTAGCAGCAGTAATGTCCAATGCTCCCTGTTCTTCAGCGTATTTTTGATTATCCCAGATCCTAAAGAATGGATAATAAATTCCAAATGCCAGCGCAAAGTTAATCAATTGAAGTACAGCTCCTGATATCTTCCCTCCTGCTGCGAGATATCCCCCGATGATAGGCGGCATTGTCCAAGGCACCGCAATTCCTGCGGGCTTTGCCACAAGGCCGGTCCTCATCGCTATATAGGTTACAATGACCATCACCATCGGTGTCAGGATGAACGGCACAATCATTAAGGGATTCATCACTATAGGCATCCCAAAAGTGATCGGTTCATTGATATTAAACAGCCCCGGCCCGATGGCAAGGCCGCCAAGCTGCTTCATCTGCCTGCTCCTCGAACGCAGGACCATGGCAATCACCAGCGCCAGGGTTGCACCGCTTCCGCCGATGTATATAAAAATATCAAAGAACTGCTGGGTAAAGATATTGGGCAGAGTCTGATCAGCCTGGAAAGCAACCCGGTTGGCATCCATGGCGGACAGCCAGATCGGGCCCATGACTCCTCCCACGATGGAAGCTCCATGAAGGCCGCAGGACCAGAGCAGCTGGATCAGGAATACGGCAAAAAGGCTTCCTATCAAACTGCCTCCAAGTATGCCAAGAGGTTTTCCAAGCAATTCACCAACAATATTATGCAGGCTTTCAAAACTTGTCTGTTCCACGATCAATCGAAGAATCCATATAAGTGCGATTACGGCAAATCCCGGAATGAGGGCTACAAATGATTTGGCTACAGCCGGCGGAACACCATCAGGCATTTTAATGATGATATTTTTCTGGATGATAAAGCGGTATATTTCCGTTGAAAGCATGGCAATCAGCATGGCCACAAAGAGCCCCTTGCTTCCCATGAGGGCTGAAGGAATCGCTCCGCCTACCATTACTGCTTTTGAGGCTCCCTCAGGAGTGAAAGGCACCTGGTACGGAGTTGCCAGCAAAAAAGCGGCAACAGAGATGGCTCCGGCTGTCAGCGCATCCACATTATATTTTTCGGCCAGCCTGTACGCAATGCCAAATGCGGCAATCAGCGCCATGATATCGAACGTTGCACCCACCGGGTATGTAAGCTTGGTCAGCCAGGCATCCCCAAATATTCCAGCCATAAAATCTGCGTATCCTGGAATCGGAAGGTAGCCAAGAATCAGGAATAACGATCCAACAATAATCAGGGGCATAGTCAGAATAATTCCATCACGCAAAGCTTGAAGGTGCCTCTGTGCGGCAATCCTTCCAGCAGCAGGCATGACACGATACTCCAGAAAATCATTCAACTTGCTCATTTGCTCACTCCTTTATTTTCCTGTTAATTGCACTGCAATCTTACGTTAATTCCCCTGATGCATGCTGCCCGGCTGCCCCTGCCCCGCTTTTACGAATTTAGAAGCAGAGAGTGTTATTTGTGTCCGCCTTGGGATCTCCTCCCTTCACCATTTCGTTAAGTTGTCAAAATTTTCTCTCTTTATTAGATTTTATATTGAAAGCGTTTGCAAGTACAGATAAATTTTAATCTTTTTCCATTGTTTTTAGCCAGAAATCCCTCTTTCCTCAACACTGTCTCTATAAAGCAACATTGATTGAAATAGATATAAAAAAACCCCCTCTGTATCAGAAGGAGTCTGGAAACCGCTTCATAAAATAGTGAAGCAGCTCCTCCCTGCTGTCTTGAAAATACGTACAAAGCTGATGGCCATAAGGTGCCGGGTAAATGGTTTTATTGCACAGCCTGCAGGGTTCCTTTTTTGAAAAATGATGCTTTACATGAAGCGGAAAAGGGTCCTTTCGATTCCCTGCCATGAAATGAAAGGCCTGGCCTTCAATCGAAAAAAATATATCATACCCGTCAAAGCCGGAATTTTCATTAATTTTTACTGAATTCATATCAGGATTAAAGATGGTCCCTGCCATTGCCGTTCTCCTCCTAATAATGTTTTTGTCATATATATATAGAAAAGTATATACCTATCTTTCGAATTGGACACGTATTATTGATTAAAAAGGACGTAGTAAGAAATAAGCAAAAGGTCCGTTGCCCACTGTAAAATCAGGACAAAATTACCATTTTTTTATGCACCGAGTTCGTTTTTAATTTCATTTGTTGCAAAATGGAGCGCTTTCTGTTATTCTTTAATAGAATTATTTTTGTTCGTACATAAGATTGATAAGTTTTATAGCTTTCTGTCTTGGATCAGAGCAAGGATAGTAACACAATGTATGCAAAGCATACGGGGAGGCAACACACATGGAACAAGGTAAAGTAAAATGGTTTAACGCAGAAAAAGGTTTTGGATTCATCGAGCGCGAAGGCGGAGACGATGTATTCGTACACTTCTCAGCTATCCAAGGAGACGGCTTCAAGACTCTTGAAGAAGGTCAAGACGTTTCTTTCGACGTTGAACAAGGTCAACGCGGACCACAAGCAACTAACGTTGTAAAATTATAATATTTGTACAACATACAATGGACAGGTTCTCTTTAGAGCCTGTCTTTTCTTTTTACAGGGATCGTCTTCCGGCAGCTGGTAAGTCACGGAGTCTTGCCAGGACCAGTTTGGAAAGAAGCTCTGTATTACGGGTGACTGCGATAAACGGCAAAAAGACTGCAGGGAAAACACGATTCTCACCGCGCTTATCTGCAGTCTGGTAACTACTCATTCTAAGAATCTTTGATACTACTTTCTAATCTTATCAATTTCATCCGCTACAAATTGAACCGAAGTTCCCACAATAACCTGAATGCTGTGAGGCCCGACTACATTGATTCCTGGAACGCCTGTGGATTTAATTTTTTCTTTATCCACTGTATCCATATCTTTGACTTCCACCCGCAAACGGGTTACACAGTTGTCTACAGATGTAACGTTCTCGTCTCCCCCAAGTCCCTCATAAATGCGGGCAGCCATGATGGCAAATCTATCATTACCCGCCGCTGTCGGTTCTGCAGCATCTGCAGCTTCAGCTTCCTCCGACCGTCCAGGAGTGGATAAGTTGAACTTCGTGATCAGGAATCTGAACAAGAAATAATAAATCACAGCAAATACCAGACCCTGTACAATCAGCATATACGGCTTATTGGCCAGAGGGAGCCTTGAGCTGAGTACGAAGTCGATGAAACCTGCACTGAACCCAAATCCTGCCGTCCAGTGGAATAGAGATGCAATCGCTAAAGAAATTCCTGTCAAGACCGCATGGACCACATATAGCGCCGGTGCAGCAAACATGAATGAAAATTCAAGCGGCTCAGTGACTCCGGTAAAGAAGGATGCGAACCCTGCTGCAAGCATGAGGGAAGCCACCTGTTTTTTCTGTTTGGTTTTTGCGGTATGATACATGGCCAGCGCCGCAGCAGGCAGGCCGAACATCATCACAGGGAAGTATCCTGCCTGATACATGCCTGTAACCCCTTTTGTACCTTTCCCGGCCCAGAAGTTTCCGATGTCATTAATTCCAGCGACATCAAACCAGAATACCGAGTTCAGTGCGTGGTGGAGTCCCGTTGGAATCAAAAGCCTGTTGAAGAATCCATATAATCCTGCGCCTGCAAAGCCCATTTTACTGATTGCCTCTCCGAATGAAACCAGAGCCGTGAAGATCGCCGGCCATACAAAGAGCATAACCAACGAAACAACCAGCATGGAAACGGCTGACATGATTGGGACAAGGCGCTTTCCGCTGAAAAACGCCAGTGCGTCGGGCAGTTTAACATGGCTGAAGCGGTTGTACATCATGGAAGCGACGAGCCCTGATAAAATACCCACAAAAGGATTTTTAATCTTTTCAAATGCAGGGTTTACATCCCCAGCCTTGATGCCCTTTAACATCGCCACACTATCAGTTGATAAAATCGTAGTAATGACCAGGAACGCCACGAGCCCGGCTAGCGCAGCGGAGCCGTCTTTTTGCTTTGCCATTCCAAGGGCGACACCTACAGCAAAAAGAATAGGCAGATTATCGATTATGGAAGATCCTGCTTTGATCAAAAAGGCGGCAACAGAGTTTTCAGCCCCCCACCCAGTTGGGTCGATCCAGTAGCCAATCCCCATCAGGATGGCTGCAGCAGGGAGCACTGCAACCGGCAGCATCAATGACCTGCCGATCCGTTGTAAATAATTCATCATATTAGATTTCCTCCTGTAACTTGCTTAATGCACTGTCAATCCTGCAGTCTTATCGCTCCCTCCTTTACCATGTTGATTGAATCGAAGCCATTTTTTAATACCAGCCTGGTGGAAAAAATTACGAATAAGAACCAAAAGTGGGATAGGCTTCCTATTTTCATTATAGTTGCTAAGTTTGCAATTATTCAATATGTCAGTTAATTTTACAAAAAATAAAAACCAGTCCGGAGACTGGTTTTTTAGCCGCATATGCCGTTTCTAATAAGAAAGTTCTAAACCACCACTCCTCAAAGTGGGTGTTTGCAGAAACGATCCTGTATGTCCTTCCGGTCGTATAGACGAAGGCCTGCCATTCCTGTTTCAATATAAAACTCCCTATTACAGCTTAAAGGTTAAAACTTTATTATGAATATCGCACAAAGCAGCTTATGAATATATTCTATGCTAAAACGCGGGAATAATCAATGGAAATGCCTGGAGGTAAAAAATAAAAAAGGAATCATTTCTGCTCTGCGGCGGCAAATGATTCCTTTTCTTATATTTTTTCTCCAGCTTTGTTATTCTTTCACGTTTTGTTGGTGTCCATTTTGTGATGGGCGATATTCCGCACCAGTCTGTTCTGCTGTTTATTGGATTTCTATGCCCTTCCCTGACTTTTTTGTCCCGGATTTTTCGAGCTCTGCTCTTGGCCATACTTCATGCCTCCTTATGGTATCTTTCTTATTCTATTCTTAAACTTTAAAAACGGCTATAAGAAGAGGGCTCTTATCCCGGGTATCGTACAAAGGATAAAAACCCTGGTGGATCAGTGAGCTGTTTTGGGAGGAAGATTCCCTGCCAGCTTTTCACGAAACTTTTTATATTGCATATACATGGCAACTCTCCATGGCAGAATCATGCTGAATGCCAATAGAAAGAACATGCCGCTCAGCTGTCCAACTTCAATGGTGCTGCTTAGTATCACTTTGGCAGCGATTCTTATGATCAATAATCCTACGAGGATAAAGATAAACGCCTTTGATCTTTTTAGATAGATCTCATTGTCCCTGATCTCAAAGGTCGACGTTTTGATTAATAATATAGAGAACAATAATCCGGCAATAACGGTTTCCAATATTTCTGAGTGGGTCACTCTAAACACAGGACTAAAATACATAAATGCTCCTGTACTCATAAAGATGGGAGGCAAAATAATCTTTCTGCCGGATACCGGCCGTTTAGCAGCCTTCATCCGTACGATGATCACAAAAGATGCCATTACCGCAGCCAGGATAGTTGAAATAATGATCGTCAAGATTTGTTCCACCCTTTACAAAGAAAGTTCTTCCTATTCTCTATATTATATTTCCTGCTGAAAAAATCAAGCTTGGACGGAGGAGATTTTTTCGAATGACTCGAGGATGTCTGTTCGCAGGTCAATCAGGAGTCTCACACCTTTCGCTCCAAACAACATGTTGTAACCATTGAAACCATGCCTCATAAAATTTTTGTAAGAAGCAACTTTTTAGAAAAAGGCAAAAATAAAGAGCCAGTCCCCCTATATGAAACTATGCTCCTTTTAATTTTAGTATGCCAGTCAGTTCAAAACCCGGTTAACAGCTTCCATGACCCGTGATTCGTCAAATGGTTTAACAATAAAATCCTTCGCACCTGCTTCAATGGATTCCACCACCATTTTCTGCTGACCCATTGCAGAACACATAATAATTTTCGTCTCGGGACAGTCTCTCCTTATTTCCCTGACCGCTTCAATCCCGCTCATTTGCGGCATGGTAATATCCATGATCACCAAATCGGGACGGAGTTCTTTCGCAAGCTTTACTGCTTCAGGGCCGTTTTCTGCTTCGCCTGCAATCTCATGGCTGGCATGCACTAAGATAGCAGAGAGAGTCATCCTCATAAATTTTGCATCATCGACTACTAAAATTCTAGCCATTTTTCGTTCCTCCCCCATATAGCAAAGCCTGGAGCTTTTTCTATTATTTAGTAAGATATACTTTAACTATATCGGACTTTTTGACTATTTTCAATTCCTTTGATGAGACAAAAGACAGGACTGTTTTCGCAAACTTAGTTGCTTGGGTACAAGGTGGTTGATTTCCCCTCATAACTCTTTCTTTAAAAAAACAACATCTTTAGAAAAGAGCCAAAAATATATTTCCCTTTAAAAAAATTAAAAGCCCTGAAAACCTCCAAACACTCCTGAAAGGAAGGATGTCAACCTGGTCATCCAGTCGAAAAACAGTACGATTCCCATAAAAATCATGATAAGCCCGCCCGCTTTGACAATCACAGGGCTGTGTTTCTTCATCCATTTCATTCGTCCTATAAAGAAGGATAAGATAAAAAACGGAACTGCAAAACCAAGAGTGTACGACAGCATATAAATGACACTTGATTCAGGATGTGTACCCGCCAGGCCAAGGACTGTCATTAAAATAGGTCCGGTGCATGGCGTCCACCCGGCAGCAAAGGCCAAGCCGATCAGAACAGAACCTGCATATCCTCCTGGACGGTTTTTAAATTCGAATCTACGTTCTGCCATCAGGAATTTGAACTGAACGAAGCCCGCAATGACAAGGCCGAAAAATACCATTAGAATGGCTCCGAGCTGCCGGATTAAATCCTTATATGCATAGAAAAACGAGCCAATCAGCGTGGAGCCATACCCCAGCGCAACGAAAATAACAGAAAAACCTGCTAAAAAGAAAAGGGTATGCAAAAAGCTTCGCTTATTATACATTCCTTTGTCCGTTTTAAGTTCACCGACGCTCATGCCGGTTATGTATGATAAAAAAGCTGGATATAATGGCAGGCAGCATGGAGAAACAAAGCTTAAAAAGCCTGCCCCGCCGGCAATCAGAATATTTACGTCGCTCACTGTACCAACTCCTATGTATTTTTAATCCCTGCAAACCAATTTTAACGCATTGAAATTTAAATGGACACTCCTATTACTACTCCTTCTTCAAGGATTTCAATCATATAACATTTTTTATTTTGAAATTGAGATGTTTTGTTTGAATTTATTTCCATCCTGTTTTATACTTTTTTATACTAATACATTTCTTGTTTGTTAGAAAGGATTTCCAATCGTGAGAAGAGATGACCTTTTAACTCAAATAGAACAAAAAAGGACTGAAATGATCTTTACCGCCGCAAAGTATGGTCTTTGTTCTGTTCCAGCCTTGAAAAGAAGCCAGGAGCTGGACAGACTGTTGAATCAATACAGCCAATACACTTTAAAAAGCAAATTGCAGACTGCCACTTCCTTCCTATAAAAAACCGGCATACAGCGGGATTCCCTCCTGCATGCCGGTTTTTTACGTTAATTGACCCTTTCCTCTATCCGGTGCGCCAATCCATTCTGCAGCAGATACATTTTATAATAAAGGCCCTGCAGGGAAAGAAGCTCCTGATGAGTGCCTCTCTCAACAATTTCCCCTTGATGCAGGACGAGAATTTGATCTGCATCCTGGATCGTGGAAAGACGGTGGGCGATCGAAATCGTGGTTCTTCCTTTTCTCATTTCCTCAAGCGCTTTTTGGATGGATTCCTCGGTTTCAGTATCAATGTTTGCCGTCGCTTCATCCAGCACCAGAATTTTCGGATTGGCGGCAATGGTCCGCGCAAACGCAATCAGCTGCCGCTGCCCGCTTGAGAAGGTTGAACCCCTCTCCACTACTTCATGATCATATGCTTCCGGCAGCTTCTCAATAAATGTATGTGCCTGGACAAACCGTGCGGCAGCTTCTATCCCGGAATCTGTGATGTCCGGATTATGCAGTCTGATGTTATCCTTAATGCTTCCATAAAAAAGAAAGGCATCCTGCAGCACCAGTCCCAGCTGCTTTCTTAATTCAGTATCCTGATAATCCTTGATGGAGACGCCATCTATTAAAATCTCCCCGCGTTCAAACTCATAAAAGCGCATCATTAAATTAATGATCGAGCTTTTGCCGCTTCCGGTGTGCCCGACCAACGCCACGGTTTCACCCGGCCGTGCTGTAAAACTGATATTTTTTAGAACATCCCGCCTTCCATCGTAGGAGAAGCTGACATTTCTAAATTCTACTTCCCCTTCCCGAATAGAGTTTGCCATACCTCCAGCCTGCCCTGGTGCAAGCTCAGTCTCGTCGATGATTTTAAACACCCGCTCTCCGGCAATAAGCGCCTGCTGGAACAGGGATAACCGCATCATGACTTGATTAAGGGGTTCAAAAAAACGGTCGATATAATTGACGAAGGCATAGATCACCCCGATCTGGATCGAGCTGTCAATGGAAGAAAGTCCGAAAAAGCTCAGCACAATGATAAGTGCTAACGCATAAATAAGATCGATGGCCGGGCGGAGGAGAAGTCCATCCACTTTTATATTCTTCATCCCCGCCTCAAAGTGCTTTTCATTGATATCTTCAAATTCCTTACGGAGACGTTTTTCCTGCCTGAATACCTGAATAATCGCCATACCCTGCAGCGATTCATTGATTTTCGCATTCAGCTGGCTCAGCCTCTCGCGCATATCCTGATAATAAATCGAGCTATATTTGCGGTAGGCAACGATGACAAGGAAAATGATCGGCAGGATGACCAAACAGAAAAACGCGAGTTTCACATTCAGGATAAACATCGCGATAAAAATGCCAGTAAGCTGGAAGGCACTTTGAATGAAGGTGCTTATGACACTTACAAACATATCTTTGATCGCTTCTGTATCGTTCGTGATCCTGGAAACCAGGCTTCCTCCCGGAGTTTTGTCAAAATACTTCATTCCAAGCATCTGGACTTTTGAAAAGATATCAATACGAAGGTGCTGAATAATTTTCAAGGCGATTTCCTGGAATTTCAGCAGCTGGAAGTACAGGAAAAAAATCATGGCCACCTGGATGCTGATATAGGCAGCAGCCAGCCGTGTGATTGCCTGTACATCCATATTTCTCGGCCTTAAATGGTTATCGATAAATACCTTAATAATGATGGGACCGTATATATTGCCCAGTGTCATCATCAGAAGACAGAAAAAAGCGATGACAATGGTCTTTTTATACGGCTTTGCATAGCCAAGAAGACGGAAAAGAATGTCACGCTGTTCTTTTCCGGTCAATTTCCGGTTATTTGTATCCATATTACCCTCCATGCTCCACAAGCTCTTCAAGCTGCTGCTGTATATACATTGCTTTATACCAGCCATCCTTTTTCATCAAGGATTCATGGGTGCCCTGTTCAATGATTTCTCCATCATCAAGGACGATGATTAACTCTGCATGCTGAATGGCACTTAACCTGTGGGCAGTAATAATTGTCGTTTTTCCTGCCCGGTTTTCCTTCAAATTCCCAAGAATAATTTCTTCCGTCTTGGCATCTACGGCAGAAAGTGAATCATCCAGGATCAAAACTTCAGGTTCAGTGATTAATGCCCTGGCAATCGAAATCCGCTGCTTCTGCCCCCCTGAGAGGGATACTCCTCTTTCGCCTACGATGGTTTCATATCCATCCGGGAATTGCAGGATATCTTCATGGATATAGGCGCTTTTCGCTGCGCCGATGACCTGTTCATAAGAAGCCTCCGAGGAGGCAAAAGCAATATTATCGGCAACCGTCGCCGAAAATAGAAAATGATCCTGAGGAACATAGCCGATGGATTTCCGGAGCGCTTCAAGCGTGAAGTCGCTGAGCTTATGTCCGCCAAAGCTGATTTCTCCCTGGATCCCATCGAATTCCCGAATGAGGAGCTTTAAAAGCGTCGTTTTTCCTGACCCTGTCCTTCCTACGATTCCAAGCGTATCCCCGGGTCTTAAGATAAAGTGGATATTTATTAGTACTGGAGAATCCTCATTCGGATAATAAAAGGAATCAATATCATATTGAATGGCTCCCCGTGCCTCGGGAACAACGGAATGCTCCGGCTCTGAAATATCTATTTTTTCTGCCATCAGCGCCATTACTCTGTCATAGGAGGCCCTTCCTCTTTCTACGATATTAAAAAGCCAGCCAAAGGCAAGCATGGGCCATATCAAAAGTCCCAGATAGGTCGTGAAAGAGACTAAATCACCTATGGACAGGCTGCCTTCAATCACATATTTTGAGCCAAAGGAAACAGAAAGAAAGAAGGAAACAGCGACGATGATGGAAATGGTAGGATCAAATAATGAGTCGATTCTGGCTACTGTCATATTTTTAGTAACCACATCCTCTGACTGCTTCCTGAACGCCTCAATATCCTCTCTTTCCTGTCCGAAGGTCTTAATGACTTTAATCCCATTGATGCTTTCCTGAGTTTTATCATTCAGGCTCGAGAATGCCTCCTGTGCCTTATGGAAGCTCTTATGGAGAAGCGAGCCGTAATAACTCGTTAAATACGCCATCACCGGCATAGGAATCAGGCAGATAAGAGTCAGCTTCCAGCTGATAAAAGCCATGGCGATAATCACAGTACCGCCTGTTGTCAGCGAGTCTACCAGTGTTAATACCCCGGAGCCTGCAGTCTGCTGGATGGCCTGGAGGTCATTCGTGGCATGCGCCATTAAATCGCCGATTCTTCTTCTCTGATAAAAGCCCTGTGACATCTTCGTAAAGTGATCATACAGAGAATTTCTCATCTGTCTGGCCAGCCTGACAGCAGATCCGAAAATCATAATTCTCCAATAATAACGCAAAACATACATTCCAAGAGCCGCTACTGCCAGGAGTCCGAGCCACTTATACAGATCTTCAGTTTTAAAGGTCCCCTTTTCAATTAAATCAACCACTATGCCGATAACCCTCGGCGGAATCAGCTGAAGCAGGGCCACAAAAACCAGCATCACTACCCCAGTCAGGTAGGCTCTCCTTTCCTGTTTAAAAAACCATTTTAAATCTAGGAATAACTTCATCTTGGTTTCCTCCGCTGCTTAACAATTCATCATTCGCCTAACTAGTGTACCAAAGTTTTCCTGTGCCAAAAAGAAATTATTAGGAATTTTGGAAATTTTTTAAATTGGCAGATTGTTTGCCAGACTGTGTATATACATGACCCTAAAATAAAAAGCCACTTTTCGATAATGGAAAAGTGGCTTTTCTTAGAAGGCAGAGTTTCTGCCTTTATAAAAATACAAATGAAACTTATTTCATTTGTTTATTCATTGCGCTCATCATTTGATTAATTTTCTTCTGAGATGGCTTCATACCCATTTGCATCATCATCATTTTGAGCATTTGTTCGTTAATTGGCGGATTTTTCTTCAGGTATGTCATCATATAGCGACGTGCTATGAAAAATCCTAGTGCTACTCCGACGATCAGCGCCAGAATACCAACTAGTATTGTTGCCCACATACTATTTCCTCCTTCATGTTGTCTACCCTTAGTCTACTTGACCAAGGGTTATTATACAATATCCGAATAATAATTTCCTTCTTTTAAGCGAAATTTTCTTTCTTTAATCGGTTTCAGCCAGCCATATCGGCGATTGCTGAGATCCAGCGCAAGGAAACTGGATTCCATTTTCCGCAGGCATTCAAAAAATTCCGTCTCCGCCTCAAGTGTTCCCCTTGATTCAATCTTTATTTCATGATCATTGGCAGCCAAAATCGCACTGCTTTGACCATCATTTTTCTCAATGGAATATACCCTTTTTCCCCCTGAAAATTCCTTATGATTCCGGATATGCTGATCCAGCACCCTTTGCAGACGCAGCAGGTTAAAGGGCTTGGTTATGAATTGAATTTGTTTTTGAAGAATCTCTCTTAATTCACCGGATGATTGGGAGTAATCTAAAAACAGGTTGTACAACATACGCTCACGGCCAAAGTAATGTCTTGCTACATCATCTTCTATCAAATATAAGTCGTATATTCTCACTCCAACCACTCCAATCATATTCTCTTTTTTCTATTATATAGGCCGTAAGAAAAGAAATATGTTGATTAATGGAGAAAAATTCAGTTAGTTTTGTCGAAACTATTGATTTTACTAAGGATTATCTCCTGAAGCCAGAACATCTGAACCGGTGCTAGATACAATTATAGTACTAATATCCATTACCTGACCTTCTGAAACTTCTTTTCAAAATAGCAGAGCAGCTGGAGCTCGAGAATAAAAAACTGCCTCCAAGAAAACCAGCCGATCCTGTATAGGGAAAAAGGCTGATACTTTAGAGACAGTGTTTACGATGATTATTTGTTTTGAAGAAGGCCTTTCACTTTGGATACTACATTATCAACGGTAAAGCCATATTCTTCAATTACTTTTCCACCAGCAGCAGATGCACCGAATTTATCAATTCCAAGCACATCCCCGCCATCTCCCACATATTTATGCCAGCCGAAGGAAGATCCCATTTCAATCGCAAGGCGTGCTTTTACAGCTGGAGAAATAACGCTCTGCTTATATTCTTTGGACTGCATTTCGAACAGATCCATGGACGGCATGCTGACCACTGAAGCCTGAATTCCTTCTTCAGCCAGCTTCTGCTGGGCCTTAACAGCAAGATGAACCTCTGAACCTGTAGCAATCAACAGGGCATCTGGCTGTTCTTTGCCGGCTGGTGAAATGATATAAGCACCTCTTCTGACACCTTCTGCTGCATTTTTGTCCGTATCCTTCATGGTAGGAAGGCCCTGCCTTGTCAGTACAAGCGCTGTCGGGCGGTCTTTACTTTCCACTGCCACCCTCCAGGCCGCAGCTACTTCATTGCCGTCAGCCGGTCTAATGATCGTGAGCAGCGGAGTGGATCTCAAGGATGCAAGCTGCTCGATCGGCTCATGGGTAGGCCCGTCCTCACCGACCGCAATGCTGTCATGTGTGAATACATATGTTACCGGGAGGCCCATCAAAGCTGCCAGGCGGATTGCAGGGCGCAGGTAATCTGAGAATACAAAGAATGTACCGCCGAATACTTTTAGACCGCCGTGAAGGGCCATGCCATTCATGGCTGCTCCCATTCCAAATTCCCTTACTCCAAACCATATATTGCGTCCTTCATACTCGTCGGCAGAGAAATCGCCAGAATCCTTAATGCCAGTATTATTGGAACCTTGAAGGTCTGCAGAACCGCCGACCAAGTATGGAACCTGCTTCGCAATTCCGTTTAACACTTCCCCGCTTGAAGCACGGCTTGCAAGGGACTTTCCTTCTTCGTAAATAGGGATGGATTGATCCCAATTCTCCGGAAGATCTCCTTTTATGGCCTGCTCGAGCTGTGCAGCAAGCTCTGGGTTCGCTTTTTTATAATCGCCGAACATCCTGTTCCATTCTTCCTCTTTTTTCATTCCAGCATTTACAATCGTTTCTTCGAAATGAGCATAGACCTCTTCAGGAACATAAAAGTCTTCTTCAAATGTCCATTTATAGAATTCTTTTGTCAGTTTCATTTCATCCTCACCAAGCGGTGCCCCATGAACCTTGGAAGTACCGGAACGGTTAGGAGATCCATATCCGATGATGGTTTTTACTTCGATCATCGTCGGCCTGTTCAGGTCACTTTGGGCTTCTTTGATGGCTCTTGCAACTTCCTCCACATTATTGCCGTCTTCAACCCTGATATACTGCCAGCCGTAGCCTTTATATCGCTGCTCAACACTTTCAGTCATAGATTTATCCAATTTGCCGTCAAGAGAAATATCATTGGAATCGTATAAAACGACAAGACGTCCCAGCTTCAGGTGGCCAGCCAGTGAAGAAGCCTCAGCAGAAACACCCTCCATTAAATCACCGTCGCCGCATATGGCGTATGTGAAATGGTTGACTACTTCATACTGATCCTTATTATACGTGGAAGCTAGATGACGCTCAGCCATTGCCATCCCGACAGCCATTGCGATACCCTGTCCCAGCGGACCTGTTGTTGCCTCCACTCCTCTGGTATGCTTATATTCCGGATGCCCGGGAGTTTTGCTGCCCCATTGGCGGAAGCCCTTCAAGTCATCGATTGTCAGTCCATACCCCGCTAAATGAAGCAGACTGTATAACAGCATGGAGCCGTGGCCAGCAGATAACACAAAACGGTCTCTGTTGAACCAGTCCGGATTCTTTGGATTGTGATTCATAAATTGCGTCCATAATGTGTAAGCCATAGGAGCTGCGCCCATTGGCAATCCTGGATGACCTGAGTTTGCTTTTTCAATGGCATCAATCGATAGTGTACGAATCGTATTAATAGAAAGTGCATCAATTTTTTCCATCATTTTGTAACTCTTCCTCCAATATGTAAATTTTTATTTCTTTTAATATTATAGTGCCTAAAATCGAAAAACAAATAATATCCCCTGAACTAAGTAATTACCCTTTTTAGCAGCTCATTAAAAGTTATTTTGCGTAAAAAAAAAGAATACATTCACTATGCATTCTTTTTTATGGATGAAATCCACTGTATATTAATCAAGGATATACCTTAATGAATCTTCTTATTGGCCTTGATTCTTTTTAGTTTTTCCGGGGTCACATCGTTTCCTTCCGGGTCGATCACTGTAACATTTTCAAGTGTATTGGCCATGGAGCTTCTAAACGTCTCTAGATATTCCCTCCGAAGCTTTGACTGTTCTCTTGCTTCTTCGGCAGTGAGGCTGTTTTCCTTTGCTTTTTTGGCTAATTGATTAATTCTTGCAAGCTTTTCTTTTGAAACCATATTTAAATCTCCTTCATTGTAAGTCCTTTTACAATGGTATAAAAATTGCTCCAAAATAACAAGCTTTATGAACTATTTTCACTATTAATATGTTCAAGAAACCTCCGATGCACGGTTGCCCTGGAGATATTATAGCCAAAACCTTTAAGGGTTGCCGCAATTTCCTCGAAAGTTAGACCATTTTCCCTGAGCCGTATAATTTCACTCACAGGGACTGTCTTGCGCTCCCTTCCGCCAAGATTCCCCTGGTTCTTGAGATTTTTCTGAGGTTTATAGCCTTTCCTTACAGCTTCAAGCATCCCGCGTTTAATTTTCAGATTATGGATCTTTCTCTGATACTCTTCCACAATGGCAACGATCTGCAGGACCATTGAATCCGAATCTGATATCTCGAGCTCCCCTTTATTCGTCAGAGTGTAGAGGACCGCTGATTCCTTCAATAGGAAATGCAGGAGCGCAACCTTCGCGTTTCCTCTGCCAAGCCTGGTCTCGTCCTGAATTAATACAGCCCCTGCTTTCTTTTCTTTCAAAAGGGAAAGCATTTCAAAGATTCCATCCCGATCCAGATCATAGCCGCTTGCCTTTTCGCTGATAACAGCTTCTATATCGAAGCCGAGCCTTTCAGCAAGCTCAAGAAGCTCCTTTTCCTGCCTCATCAGAGACGTTTCCTGTTCTGCCTTTTCTGTGCTGACCCGGCAATAGATAATTGCTCTCATGGTTACTTCCGTCCTCATTATGTAAAATTCTTGCTAGATTCCTAATGTACCAGATCGGCCTTTAAAAATCACTTGCAAGTACTCCCGTATCTTCCTTGATGGTTGATGGCACAATCAGTTTGTCACCTGCCCGGATCATTCCATTTTCAAGCTTATTGTGCTCCTGGATCCATCCGACCAGTTTTTCCTGGGGAAGCTTGTCCGTTTTAAATCTTTGGGCAATCGTCCATACCGTATCGCCTTCAGCCACTGTAACTGTCGTTTGTTTAATGGGTTCTTCGGTTTTATGCAGGGAAATCAGGGAGAAGACAATAATGCTAAGCAGGAATAATAGAGTATAAGGGTATTTTTTGCAAAGTTTTTTCATTTTCAAATCCTCCCGAATGTTTGTTCGATTTACCTTGATTATAAGACGAACGTTTGTTTTGTGTCAACAAAATATTCGAACTTATGTTTGTATCAGTATTCCTTACATGGTATAATCAGGACAAGAACATTTATATGATAGGGTGCGTGAGAAAATGACTAAACTTTCGAAAAGGCAGCTCGATATTCTGGATTTTATCAAGCGGGAGGTTAAATCGAAGGGCTATCCGCCGAGCGTCAGGGAAATCGGGGAAGCTGTAGGGCTTGCTTCAAGCTCAACCGTACATGGGCATCTGGCCAGGCTGGAAAGCAAAGGGCTGATCAGAAGGGATCCTACTAAGCCAAGGGCCATCGAGATCCTGGAAATTGATGAGGCTTCCCATATACCAAAAAGCAATGTTGTGAACGTTCCCCTCCTTGGTAAGGTCACAGCAGGGCTCCCGATTACTGCAATCGAGAACATCGAAGAATATTTCCCGCTTCCTGAGCATCTCGTTCCGCATGATGATCATGTATTTATGCTCGAGATTATGGGTGACAGTATGATCGAAGCCGGCATCCATGATGGCGATAATGTAATTGTCCGCCAGCAGAAAACGGCTAATAATGGAGATATCGTCGTAGCTATGACAGATGAGGATGAGGCTACAGTAAAAAGATTCTTTAAGGAAAAAGACTTCTTCCGCCTTCAGCCTGAAAACTCCTCCATGGAACCGATCATCCTCCAGAATGTGACCATCCTGGGCAAAGTGATCGGTCTGTACAGACAGATCCACTGATGGTCCAATAGCTTCATATATTAAAAGAACCTTTTCATCGATGAAAAGGTTCTTTTTTCGAATGATAATGGTCATCCTCTAAAAACGCCCTGATAATTGCTGCGAATTTCTCCGGCTCTTCCGGGTGAAGATAATGGGCACTCTCCGAAAATAGTTCAAATTTAGCAGACTCAAGGTTCCTATACACATCCCTTGCCATTTCCAGGCCGGTATTGCAGTCATACAGCCCTGCAGCCGCGGTATGCTCGAGAATCCATTGATGCCCGCCGGCCTCCATGAATGGCCAGGATAGGGTGCATCACGGTACTTTCTCCCTTTATCCAGTGCATGACACCGTTCACTTCTATCATCTTCTCTTCTTTTCTCATGGCTTTCCCCTTCCATTATAGAAAGACGCCTGATAAAAACTGACTATATTTATTTTATTTCCAAGTTAAGTTTCAACGGCCCCAGGAAAACTACATCAGATCAAAAGGTGTACGTCCTTGAAAACAGACAAAACCCCTGATACCGCAGTATCAGGGGTTTTTAAAGGGATTAGAACATGGACATGTACTGTTCTCTTTCCCAAGGATGGACCTGTGTTCTGAACATATCCCACTCAATTTCCTTTGCTTCGATAAAGTGCTCAAGAAGGTGCTCTCCAAGGGCAGCTTTGATTACTTCATCAGATTTCAAGTTCTCGAGCGCGGCATAAAGAGTTGCTGGAAGATCCACAATTCCTTCTTCTTCACGCTCTTCCTTGCTCATAACGTAGATGTTGCGGTTTACAGGAGCTGGAGGAGTCAAATTGTTCTTAATTCCATCCAGACCAGCGCTTAATAAGGCAGCCATTGCCAAGTAAGGGTTAGCAGCAGGGTCTACGCTGCGGACCTCAACGCGTGTGCTCAGCCCTCTTGAAGCTGGGATACGGATCAACGGGCTTCTGTTACGGGCAGACCATGCCACATAACAAGGAGCTTCGTATCCAGGAACAAGGCGCTTATACGAGTTTACCGTCGGGTTTGTAACCGCAGTGAAGTTTGGAGCGTGTTTGATGACGCCTGCAATGAACTGGCGTGCTGTTTCACTCAGCTCAAGCTCTGCACCTGTGTCATAGAATGCATTTTCTTTTCCGCTGAACAGGGAAACGTTGCAGTGCATTCCTGAACCATTCACACCAAATAGCGGCTTCGGCATGAATGTAGCATGCAGGCCGTGTTTACGGGCAATCGTTTTTACTACTAATTTAAACGTTTGGATATTGTCACATGCTGTAACGGCATCCGCATATTTGAAATCAATTTCATGCTGTCCTGGAGCTACTTCATGGTGGGATGCTTCGATTTCAAAGCCCATTTCTTCAAGCTCTAGAACGATATCGCGGCGGCAGTTTTCTCCAAGATCTGTCGGGGCAAGGTCGAAGTATCCACCCTTGTCATTCAGTTCCAGTGTCGGTTCGCCTTTTTCATCTAATTTAAATAGGAAGAACTCTGGCTCAGGCCCAAGGTTGAAGTTGGTGAAGCCAAGCTCCTGCATTTCTTTAAGGATTCTTTTTAGGTTTGCACGCGGATCTCCTTCGAATGGAGTTCCATCTGGATTATAAATATCACAGATCAAACGGGCAACTTTGCCTTTTTCCGCTGTCCAAGGGAATACGACCCATGTATCCAGGTCTGGAAATAAATACATGTCAGATTCTTCAATGCGTACAAATCCTTCAATGGAAGAACCATCAAACATCATTTTGTTATCAAGCGCTTTTCCAAGCTGGCTTGCTGGAATTTCCACGTTTTTGATTGTTCCTAGTATATCCGTAAATTGAAGGCGGATGTACTTTACATTTTCTTCTTTAGCTAAACGCTCAATGTCTTCACGAGTGTATTTTGCCATTGCTTTTTATTTCCTCCCCAAACTTTTAAATAGTGTATAAGCAGTTTATGTTAATGGAAAAAACGGGACATATCGCCCTGACGCAGGGAAGATCTATGCTTTCCTGCCTGCATGAGCTCGTTCCGGAGCAATTTTCTTAATTCTTGCTCTGAAAGATCCCTCTTTGCTTTTTCCTCTTGCTTAACTTCAGCCTGTGTTTCCTGTTGATGAACAACTTCTATTAATTTCTTGATTCCTGCAAGGTTTATCCCCTGCTCAAGCAATTCTTTGATTTCTAAAAGCCGGTCTATATCATTCAGCGAAAATAGACGTCGGTTTCCCTCTGTCCTTTGAGGGAAGATCAGTTCATGCTCTTCATAATATCGGATTTGGCGCGCTGACAGCTCTGTCAATTGCATTACTGATCCGATAGAAAAGATAGGCAATGAACGTCGTAACTGGCTGCCTCCCACCTGTTTTCCTCCTTTATGAAGTTCTTGACTTAATTATATTCACCGTTAGGTAATATGTCAAATAAATGTTAGGTTTTCTTACATTATTTTTTCTTCGTGTTAACGTGTTTATTATCGGTTGCTTCTAAAGAAAAAAATAGGTATCGCAGCTGCTTTTCCATTGGTAATAAAGATTCTTCTAAGAAAAGGCGTCGTTTATGCCGGGAACAAAAAGTACCGCCCCTCCTGGAGGATTCAGCAGTAGAGACGGCATCATGACGACCCTATTATATAAATCCTTTTTCCATTAAATCATCCAAAGCGGTCAGCACAGCAATTTTGACATGTGAATAGGTCAGGCCGCCCTGTACGTAAGCTGTATATGGAGCTCTTAAAGGTCCATCCGCTGTCAGTTCAATGCTGGCTCCCTGGATGAAGGTCCCCGCTGCCATTATTACATCGTCCTCATATCCCGGCATATAATTGGGATATGGAGTCACATGTGAATTGACAGGGGATGCATACTGGACAGCCTGGCAGAATGCCACCATCTTGTCCCGGTCATCGAATTGGACAGATTGAATCAAATCGGTACGTTTCGCATCCCAAGACGGATGTGTGTTCATTCCCAGCTCATCCAGCACCGCAGAAGTAAAAATGGCACCCTTGACTGCCTGTCCGGCTACATGGGGGGCGAGGAAGAATCCCTGGTACATTTCCTGCAGCGTGTACAGCGATGCCCCTGCTTCAGCCCCGATACCAGGGGATGTCAAACGGTAAGAGCAGGCTTCGACCAAGTCCTTCTTCCCGACAATATAGCCCCCTGTTTTGGCCAGGCCGCCTCCCGGATTTTTAATGAGAGACCCTGCCATAAGATCAGCCCCGACATGACACGGCTCCCGGTCTTCCACAAATTCTCCGTAGCAATTATCGACAAAAACAATCACATCAGGCTTGATTTCTTTTACAAATGAAATCATTTCTGAAATCTGTTCAATGGTAAAGGACGGGCGGTTTGCATATCCTTTTGAACGCTGAATGCCAATCATTTTCGTCTCGGGCTTGATCCGGTCTTTCAATGCCTCATAATCGACAATGCCATCCCGGGTTAAATCAATGGCCGAATAACCGATATTGAATTCCTTCAGTGAACCGACGCCATTTCCTCTGATCCCCACGATTTCCTCCAGGGTGTCATATGGCCTTCCTGTTATATAAAGAAGTTCATCTCCCGGCCGCAGCACGCCAAAAAGGACGGTGGAAATGGCATGTGTGCCCGAGATGATCTGCGGCCTGACCAGCCCCGACTCTCCTCCGAACACATCGGCATAGACTGACTCAAGGGTATCACGCCCTGCGTCATCGTAGCCGTATCCAGTCGAAGGAATGAAGTGCGAATCACTTACTTTATGCTTCTGAAAGCTCTTCAGGACACGGAACTGATTGGCATCAATCATTTCATCCGCCTTTTTGTGGAACGGGATAATTTTTTTCTCTATTTGTTCTGCAAGCTGTTTAAGCTTCTCGCTGTTTTTTAAATACTCGTACATTCCAGGTGCTCCTTTTACTCTTGTGAATAGTTCTTCAGCATTCCCGAGAGAGGATGATCACTGAGGCAGTAGCCTCTGCATTCGTACATTTCCTCGGCTTCGATGAACGTCAGTGACCGAAGGATGCTTTCATTCTTCAGCTGGGCCAGGATTTTCCCTTCGCCCGATGGCAGCATTACATGATAAGGCTCCATAGCCTGAATAACCTGTTCCTCGATCTGCGCTTTAAGCCTATCCCTATCCTCAGGGTCAAGGGCGCTTATCAGGAGGGATTTCCCCTTTGAAACAGGAACGAAATCCTGGTGCTGCTGATCTCTTTTGTTATACACGGTAAGCTGCGGGATTTTATCTGCCTCAAGATCCTCCAGCAGCCCATTGACTGTTTTCTCATGGTTAAAATAGTCCGGATTGGACGAATCCACGATATGTAGAAGCAAATCTGCCTCCTTCGTTTCCTCAAGCGTTGAACGGAATGCGGCAATCAAGGAGGTAGGCAGGTCCTGGATAAATCCTACTGTATCAGTCAGGAGCACGGTATATCCGCTTGGCAGGACCACTTTCCTCGTTGTTGGATCAAGGGTAGCAAACAGAAGATCTTCTTCAAATGTGCCCGCCTCTGTCAATCGATTGAACAATGTGGATTTGCCAGCATTCGTATAGCCCACAAGGGCAGCCTGAAAGGTCTTATTTCTCTTTCTTCTGTCGCGGTAGCGCTCGCGGTGGTGGACAATGGACGCCAGCTGCCCTTTGATATCATCCAGGCGCCTTCTGATGTGGCGCCGGTCGGTTTCAAGCTTCGTTTCACCCGGCCCCCTTGTCCCGATCCCTCCTCCGAGACGGGATAATTCAATTCCTTTTCCAACGAGACGCGGAAGCAGATACTGCAGCTGCGCAAGCTCTACCTGGAGCTTCCCTTCCCTTGATTGGGCTCTCTGGGCAAAAATATCCAAAATCAGCTGGGTCCTGTCGATCACCCTCGCCTCCAGAATTCCGGAAAGATTCCGGATCTGGCTGGGGGTCAATTCATCATTAAAGATAATAACATCCGGCTCAAGCTCTTCCTCCAGGGTTTTTAATTCTTCCACCTTGCCTTTCCCGATATAAGTCGCAGGATGGGCACGGTCTCTTTTTTGGGAAATGGTAATCAGTACTTCTCCTTGAGCAGTCTTAGTCAAAGAAGCAAGCTCTTCAAGAGAATATTCAAATTTTAAGTCATCATCAGTAAATTGACATCCGACCAAAATGGCACGTTCTTTTGGATTTTGGTTTTGTTCCAAAGGCGGTTACTTCCTTCCAATATATAGTCCGGACTTAAAGCCCACTGTATGGTTACAATCCTTCATCTAACCGAATAAAACCTGTTTCTAGAACATCATACCAAAAGTAGCGGGAATAAGCGAAAAAGCCAAATTTTTTCTTCCATCTGTATTGTAAAATTTTTAAATTCTGATAAAATCAATCTGGTTTACCAAATTAAAAACATATTGAACCGAAACAAGGCTGTCAAATACACTATACCGCAAGAGGATGGATCATCATGACATGGGAGTTATTAAGCATCATTGGGACCATTGCCTTCGCAGTGAGCGGGGCTATTGTTGCCATGGAAGAAGAATATGACATCTTGGGTGTTTATATATTGGGAATTGTAACCGCCTTCGGGGGAGGAGCGATACGGAACTTATTAATCGGGCTGCCTGTTACTGCCCTCTGGAATCAAAGCACATCCTTTATCATCGCCCTGATGTCGATCACCCTTGTCTTCCTTTTTCCGAACAATCTGCTGAAGCATTGGCGGATCTGGGGAAACTTTACGGACGCAATCGGTTTGGCGGCTTTTGCGATTCAAGGGGCATTATACGCGGTGAAGATGCAGATGCCGCTAAGCGGGATTATTGTCGCCGCTGTATTAACAGGAAGCGGAGGAGGAATTATCCGCGACCTCCTGGCAGGAAGAAAGCCGCTCGTATTCAAGGATGAAATTTACGCGGTGTGGGCGATCCTGTGCGGTGCCCTGATCGGCTGGGGATTGGCCGAAAAACCGTGGGAGCTCTACTTCTTATTTCTGGCTATTACTCTGCTCAGAATTCTTTCTTATAAATATAAATGGCGTCTCCCTTACCGGGCTTACTCAAAAAAAGAGAGGCTGTCTCCCTAAAGAAACAGCCCCCTTCCTATTTAAGTCCTGATTAAAGGACATCCTGCCTTACAAACGTCATGATTGCCTCGGGATCAAAGCCCAATACCCAATTCCCATTTATATTAATCTGGGGTACTCCCATCTGCCCGGTTTCCTCCACCAGGCGCTGTGCTGCCTCTACATCTTCCTGAACATTAATTTCTTTGTACTCAAGCCCCTGATCGTTTAAAAAATTCTTGGCATGAATGCAGTAAGGGCAGGTATTGGTTGTATAGACCGTTATACTGTTATCCATATCTCTTCCTCCTTTAACTTTAACTGCTCTCTTCTTCCATTTCCAATGAAAGATCCACACTCCGAAGGGTCAATAGTTCCGTTTTATCAAAGCTGTCTCCAAGAAGAATCCTCATGGCCTGAGCCCGGATGGCTTTCTCGATAATATTGCGGATATACCTGCCATTTGAAAAAGTAATGGGATTCACTACATTTTTGACATAAGCTAAATGGGATGTGAGTTTTCTTTCAGCATCCGAACTCAATATATACTCCTTTTCCCCCAGCATTTTATGTGCGATTTCCATCAGCTCAGGTATGGAGTAGTCCGGAAAGTCGACCACAATGGGAAATCTGGAATGCAAACCTGGATTCAGGGACAAAAAGAACGACATTTCCCTTGAATAACCGGCCAGGATCAGAACAAATTCATGCTGCCTGTCTTCCATATGCTTCACAAGCGTATCGATGGCTTCCTTGCCAAAGTCCTTTTCCCCGCCGCGGCCAAGGGAGTACGCTTCGTCAATAAACAGGATTCCCCCAATGGCTTTCTTAATCAAATCTCTCGTCTTCTGTGCTGTGTGGCCGATATATTCTCCTACAAGATCAGCTCTCTCGGCTTCAATTAGATGCCCCTTCGACAAAACATTCATCTGATGAAATAGTTTACCGATTAATCGTGCTACTGTGGTTTTACCCGTTCCTGGATTCCCTTTAAACATCATATGAAGAGACTGCTTTTCTGCCTTCAGGCCGCTTTCTTCCCTTTTTTTGTTTACGTAGATCCAGGCATAGATTTCTTTTATCATTCTTTTCATTTCATTCATTCCCACTAGAGCACCCAATTCATTTTCCAATTCTAGCAGCGGGGCGTGCTTCAGCGGGAGAACCTCCGCTTCCATGCGGGACGGTATCTCTTTTTTTATGGCTTTCCTCTTTTGCCCGTTAAGTACAATATTAATCTGTCCGTTATTTTTCATCCGGAAAGGCTGCTCCACTTGTCTCACCTCTCGATCCTGTATATCGAATAAATGGGGCTTTTTCTTTTGACGCCTGCCTGTCATGTTAGACAGGCGGCCCCTGCACTTTCGCTATCCAGCTTTTTAATCTGCATGTTTCTACAAATATATTAAGGAATGTCATATTTTGCGCTTTCCCAGAAAATAATCCCTCTTCCTATAGATATTCAACTTAAAGTTATAACAGTATCAAATATTAAAAAAACTAACCATAAAAAAAGCAGGTGCTTCCTGGCCTCAGGTACATTGTACCGAGAACCTGGTGAACACCTGCCTGCAGACATTTTTTGTTTTTTAAGATTCCTTGCCTTCGAAATCTATTTGAACATTCCTTTGCGGCGCAAAGGTTGAAATGGCATGTTTATAGACCAGCTGCTGTTTGCCTTCACTTTCAAACAATACTGTAAAGTTATCGAAGCCTTTGATTTGGCCTCTGATCTGAAATCCATTTAATAAAAAGACAGTTACATATGTACTTTCTTTTCTAAGTACATTTAAAAATTGATCCTGGATATTTACGGATTGCTTCATGAATATGTCCTCCTCTATTCTCTCTATTGTTATCTATTCGCCTTTATTTTCAGCTTTCCTGCAATAAATGCGGATATTTCCTCAACTTTTTTCTCGAAACTGACGGGAGTTCCCATTTCAAACCAGGTGACATCCAGCTTGTTGCGGAACCAGGTCAGCTGCCGTTTCGCGTATCTCCGGGAATTTTGTTTCAAGCTTTCTACTGCGTCCTCAAATGAGGATTTTCCATCAAGATAAGCATACAGCTCCTTATAACCAATCGCCTGAATGGACTGGCAGTCCCTTAAGTCTGCCTGATATAAAGCTGACACTTCATCAAGGAGTCCCAAATCCATCATCATGTCCACCCGGTCGTTGATCCTCTGATAAAGCATATCTCTATCCATATCAAGGCCGATGATCGAAGCATCGTATTTCAGTTCCCGGGGCTGATCCTCCATCTGCTCGCTCATCGTTTTTCCCGTGCAATGGTAAATCTCCAGGGCACGTATGATCCGCCTTGTATTTTGATAAGGAATCCGCCCTGCGCTTGCAGGATCAATTTCCTTCAGCAGCTCATACACGGCTTCTGGACCCTCTTTCTCTGCCTTTTGTTCAAGAGAGCACCTGTATTTTTCATCACTTGGAGTTTCGGGAAATTGATATCCGTAAAGGACGGATTGTATGTATAGCCCTGTTCCCCCGGCAATGATGGGGAGCTTCCCGCGGCCGGCTATATCTGCTATCAATGAGCTTGCCAGGCTTTGGAACTCTGCAGCATTAAAGCTTTCACCCGGATTTTTAATATCTATGAGATGATGGGGGATGCCCATCATTTCCTCTGAAGTAATTTTGGCTGTACCTATGTCCAATCCTTTATAGATCTGCATAGAATCACCGCTGATGATTTCTCCATTGAAGCGGTGCGCCAGCTCGACGCTCAGCCTGGTTTTCCCGACAGCAGTCGGTCCGATAATGACTAATAATTTTTCCTTTTCCAACTTCCTTCACTGCCTAACTATCTTTTTCCCTATCTTACCATACTATTTTAAAGCAATTGAACATTTAACCATTATAGTTAAATATCTCTGGTTTTATACAGGGAAGTCAAAAAAACTTCCCTGATTGTATTACCCTGTTTCAAATGAGCGAAAACATGAAATTTATTTAAGCTGTTCATTCAGGATACTGTCTTCTAATACGGAAAATTTATCTCCATACACCTTTGTAATGTGAGTGGCTCCCCATGCACACAGCGAATCCAGGATTCCTTCTAAGCTCTCTCCGTATTCGCTCAATTCATATTCGACCTTCGGCGGGACCTGGTTATACACAATCCGGTTGATGATGCCGTCCTCCTCAAGCTCCCGGAGCTGCTGGGTAAGCATTTTTTGGGTAATCCCTGGCATCAGCCTCTTCAGCTCGCTGGTCCGTTTTTTACCTTGCGTCAAGTGGCAGAGAATCACACATTTCCATTTGCCTCCGATTACCTCTAGGGTTGCTTCGACCGATATATTATATTTTTTCGACATCGTCTTTCGATCTCCTTTATTAAGGCACTTAAAAGTACCTATAGAACTTTTTGGTTCCTATAGCACAAAAAAGTGCGTACTTTTCTATTTCACCTTTATATCCCATAATAACAGTTGCCGTCCAAAAATGGCTATATTTTTTTATCATTGACGTTCAGACGGCTGCACATACTAAAGATCATACTAGGAGGAATTATCATGTCCATCAATAAGAAAAGGAGTACCCTTGCTCTTCTGGCCCTCGCTGTTTCAGCTTTTGCCATCGGAACGACAGAATTCATCAGCGTCGGCCTTCTGCCGCTGATCGCGAGGGATTTAAATATATCTGTCACCACTGCAGGGCTTACCGTTTCCATGTATGCCCTGGGAGTTACTTTTGGAGCTCCCATCCTGACATCCCTGACATCGGGAATCTCCAGAAAGACCCTGCTTTTGTGCATAATGATCGTTTTCATTATCGGGAATACGGTTGCGGCCATGGCGCCAAATGTAGGCATCCTGCTAACAGGCCGTGTTATTGCAGCCCTTTCTCACGGGGTATTCATGAGCATCGGTTCTACCATTGCGGCTGGACTTGTATCAGAAAGCAGGCGGGCCAGCGCCATTTCTATCATGTTTACGGGTTTAACGGTCGCGACTGTTACAGGCGTTCCATTTGGTACATTCCTGGGACAGCAATTTGGCTGGAGAATTTCATTTTTCACGATTGTCATCTTTGGGGTAATCGGATTTGTGGCCAACATGATCCTGATTCCCGGCACTCTTCCAAAGGGAGTAAAAACAGGGTTTCAGGACCAGATCAAACTGTTGAAGAATGGACCGCTGCTTCTTATGTTCATTATTACAGCTCTCGGGTATGGCGGAACATTTGTAGTATTCACCTACCTTTCTCCTTTACTTGAAAAGGTGACCGGTTTTCATTCCGGAAGTATCGCAGCCATCCTGCTCATTTATGGAATTGCGATAGCGATAGGCAATATGATTGGCGGAAAGCTTTCAAACCGCAATCCCATATCCGCGTTATTCTATATGTTTATCATTCAGGCCATCATATTACTTGTTCTCACCTTTACCGCTCCATTTAAGATTGCCGGCCTGATCACCATCATCCTGATGGGTCTGCTGGCTTTTATGAATGTTCCCGGCCTGCAGGTATACGTAGTCATGCTGGCGGAGCGCTATGTTCCCGCTGCGGTGGATGTGGCATCTGCCCTCAATATTGCAGCCTTTAATGCCGGCATTGCCATAGGAGCGTATTTAGGAGGAATCATCACTGATAGAATCGGTTTGATTCATACGCCATGGATCGGCGCCCTGATGGTCGCTTCCGCAGTGATTCTTACCGGCCGGAGCCGCTCACTCGAACGGAAGAGCCAGAGGGCTGCCGCAGGAAATTAATCATAAAAAATGGATCAGTCCTGGAGCGGGCTGATCCTTTTAATTTTTTCAGTATAAACGGTACTCCCAGAGCTTACGTCTAAAACTATAATGAAATAAGCGTGTATTAAATTCTTATACGCTACTGATAATTTTAACTCAGTGATACATAATAGTACGTTTAATTTTATAAAAGCAAAAATTTAAAATAACGAAAATACAATAATGAAATTAAATAACTCAAATACAAGATATATTATTTATGAAAACGCTTACTATTTTAAAGGCGGGGGTGAAGTATGTGCTAACAAAAGCAGCTGTAACGTATGGAAAAGGAGAACCTTTTCAGATTGATGACATTACGATCGACAAACCGAAAGATGGAGAAGTGTTGGTCCGTATTAAAGCGGTCGGTATTTGCCATACGGATTTAATTGTAAGGGATCAATATTATCCTGTTCCTTTGCCGGCCGTACTCGGTCATGAAGGATCGGGTATTGTGGAGGAAGTCGGCACAGGTGTTACGAGTGTACAGCCGGGGGATCACGTTGTATTGTCTTTCAGTTCATGCGGGCAATGTACGAAATGTTTGTCCGGCAATCCTTATGCATGTGATACTTTTTTTGAGTTGAATTTCACAGGCACTATGGGAGATAGCACAAGCCGATTGCACAAAGACCATCATGACGTTTCAAACTTTTTCGGTCAATCAAGTTTCGCTCACTACTCCGTTGTGTCAGAGCGTAATGTCGTAAAAGTTCCAAAAGATGTGCCACTGGAAATTTTAGGTCCGCTTGGATGTGGAATTCAAACAGGCAGTGGTGCGGTATTAAACAAATTGCAGCCGCCTGAAGGGTCAAGCATTGTGGTATTTGGATGTGGTTCTGTAGGCTTAAGCGCGATTATGGCTGCAAACGTCGCCAACTGCACAACGATTATTGCGATCGACCTTCAAGAAAGCCGTTTAGAGCTTGCAAAGGAATTGGGAGCAACACATGCCATTAACCCGAAAGACGTCGCCAATACAGTAGAAGAAATTCAAAAAATCACTGGCAGCGGCGCTAATTATTCTGTTGAAACAACAAGTATCCCTGCCATACTGCGTCAAGCTGTTGACTGCCTGGCAACGCTGGGAAAGGCAGCGGTCATTGGAGCACCGCCAGTTGGGACAGAAGTTTCATTAGATGTTAATACGCTTTTGTTTGAAAGATCTGTGACAGGAGTTTTGCTTGGATCGGGTGTGCCGCAGACGTATATTCCAAAACTGATTGACTTGTATAAAAACGGCAAGTTTCCATTCGATAAATTAATTAAATTTTACTCTTTGGAAGAAATCAATCAAGCCTGTGAAGATTCTGAAACAGGAATAACGATCAAGCCGATTTTAAAGCTTTCTTAATTAGAGGAGGGAAATATGTTGGAAACAAAAACAGCGAAATACACTGACTGGAACAAGCTAATGATCAATGGTGAGTGGAAAAATGGTTCAAGCAGCAGAGAGTGTGTTGTTGAAAACCCTTATAATCATGAAGTGCTGACAACTTTTCAATATGCAAGTAAAGAAGATATAAATGAAGCATATGAGACGGCTGAAAAAGCGCAAGAGCATTGGGGTGCTTCTTCTGCTTATGAACGTGTGGAACTGCTGGAAAAAGTAGCTGCGTTATTTGAAGAGAGAAGAGAAGAGCTTGTTCAGCTTTTAGTTGAAGAATCAGGAAGCTCGCAATTAAAAGCAAATGTGGAAGTCAGCTGCTCTATTGCTGACCTTAAAGAAGCGGCAAAATATCCGCTGCAAATGGAAGCATCCATCCGCGCTTCAGCCGTTCCGGGAAAAGAAAACCGTGTGTATCGTGATCCAATCGGTGTTGTAGGAGCGATTACACCTTGGAACTGGCCTCTTTATTTAACCATTCGTGTTGTCGCTCCAGCCATTGCAACAGGAAACAGCATTGTTGTTAAATCCGATTCACAGACGCCAATCACGGGCGGCCTTATCATCGCTAAACTCTTTGAGGAAGCGGGTCTTCCAAAAGGCGTATTGAATGTCTTGGCAGCGGATCTTGAAGAGGTAGGCGATTACTTTGTAGAGCATCCTGTCCCACAGGTTATTTCATTTACCGGCTCAACAGCTGCAGGGAGACATGTTGGTTCACTAGCCGTGAAAAATCTGAAAAAACCAGCACTTGAACTGGGCGGAAACAATGCGCTTATCGTCCTTGATGATGCAGATGTTGACCTTGCCGTATCTGCCGCTGCCTTTGGCAAATATATGCATTCCGGTCAAATTTGTATCGCGCTTAATCGTATAATTGTAGACTACAAGATTTATGATTCATTTGTGGAAAAATTTAAAGCGGCCAGCTTGAAGATTAAAGCCGGAAACCCGGCGGAGAGCGACACAATTATTGGTCCGCTAATTAATCGTAAGCAGGTAGACCGTGCGCTGAACCTTGTGGATCAAAGTATTGGTGAGGGCGCAAGAGTAATCTTAAAAGGGGAAGTAAATGGAAACGTAGTAGAACCAATCATTTTAGCAGATGTAACGAATGATATGGCTGTTGCTCAAAATGAAGTGTTCGCGCCTGTGGCAGTTATTATACCGGTTGGTAGTGAAGAAGAAGCAATCAAAGTCGCAAACGGCACTCCATTTGGCTTGAGCGGCGCGGTATACTCAGGTTCCATTGAAAGAGGCATCAATGTCGCTAAAAAAATCAAAACGGGCATGATTCATGTGAACGACCAGTCTATTAATGTAGAGCCAAATGTTCCATTCGGCGGGGAAAAACTCTCTGGAATCGGCCGTTATTGCGGTGAATGGGCCATCGATGAATTTACTACAGTTAAATGGTTATCCGTCCAAAAAGAACCACGTGAATATCCATTTTCATAAATAAGGAATCCCCCTGACAATAAGCGGGATTCCCATTATAATGAATGAACGGCTGTTCTTGAAATAAAAATACGAAAGAGGGAAAATTCTTTTCCTCTTTTTCTATTTGCTTATTGAGTTTATCACTATAAATTTCGTAATAATAAACAATTCATCTCTTGCTGCACCACTGCGCTTGATTGCACTGCCGAATGCTTCTTCATTAAAATATGAGTCAGCGGTATCAATCAGACGATAGCCTGCCATAGAAGCGTCATAAACAGCTTGATAAAAAAATTGAGTGTCCTTTATTTACCCGCTCTGATTGCGTACCCATCGATAAAAACTATTCGTTAAAATTGCATTTCACGTTTCCCGCTGCTATAGAGTCTGACATGGATTTTCCTATTATGGGCAAAGTTATTATAGTATAACCAAAAAGACGCCTCCCTCATAAGTCCTGAGAGAAGCGCCTCTTGATTATTCTTTTATAAATTCCTTTGTACTGCGCACTGTGTCAATGGGTCTTACCAGTCTTTCAATCTGCTCGCGCTTCGGCTCAAGAAATGGAGGCAGCGAAAGCTTCTCCCCTAAGGTTTCATATGGCTCGTCTCCCATAAATCCAGGGCCGTCTGTCGCGAATTCGAATAAAATTTGAGGAGCCACCCTTGCATACAGCGACTCAAAAAAGTGCCTGTCCACATATCCTGAGGTCTGGAAGCCAAAGCTTTCCATGCGCTTGATCCACTCTTCCAAAACAGAACGGTCGGCCACCCGGAAGGCTGTATGATGGACGGTTCCGTATCCTTGGCGGGCTTCAGGAAGAATCGCATTATGCTCCACAACCACAGAGGCGCCATTTCCGCCCTCACCCACCTCAAACAGATGGACAGAGCCTTCCTTTCCAGTCTCCTTGAAAAGAAGGACTTTCTCCAGCATTTCCTTAAAATAATCAAAGTTTGCAACCCTGACAAAAATCGGGCCCAACCCAGTAATGGCATATTCCAGCGGGACCGGCCCCTTCTGCCATGGAGTGCCTGAGGAAACTCCCTGATTCTTTTCGTCCGATATCAGCTGGTACTGCTGATCATCAAAATCCGAGAAAGAGAGTGTCAGTTTACCAAATTGCTCCTTGATGCCGGAATGCTTCACTTCAAGGTGGTTAAACCGCTTTTCCCAATACTCCAATGCCGCATCACTCGGAACCCTGAACGATGTTTTGGAAATTTCATTTGTACCGTGAACTCCCTTAGGAATGCCCGGGAAATCAAAAAACGTCATATCTGTTCCCGGACTTCCAGTATCATCCGCAAAGAATAAATGATACGTCTGAATATCATCCTGGTTGACCGTTTTCTTTACAAGGCGCATTCCTAGGACATATGTGAAAAACTCATAATTTTTTTCTGCACTGCTGGTGATCGCTGTAACATGGTGAATTCCCTTTAAATGATTCATGCTGATTCCTCCTCTTCTTCCTTTAATCTTTCCTCTTTAATCGGTAATCTAATCTTTTATCCTTAATTAAAATATCTCTAATTGAAAGTAATATATCACATCACCCTCCATACGTCAAATTCCGCGGATATAAAAGGCCCGCACTGGCTCTCCCGTGACTGACCTTACGAAGCTTGGAGCGTTTAAATGGACTCGAAGTGGAATTCCAGCCAGGATGGATATATAAAAGAAAACAAAGACTATTCTATAAAAAATAGAGAGATAAGGAAAAAGTAAAAATGTTTTGTAATATATAAAATCTGCACCACATTACTTCAGAGCAATTGCGGCAATGTACGCAATCAGGCTGCTGGAAAATGGGTGCAGATGATATAAATGTGGAAAATCCTCCCCCTCTTTACATGACCCTTTTAAACATCTTCTCCATCTCATAGGTGGAATAATGAACAATGATCGGCCGCCCATGAGGGCAGGTAAATGGATCGGATGACCTTCTAAGCTCATCAAGAAGCGCCTGCATGTCTTCCTGGCGCAGGTAGTGGTTGGCTTTGATGGAGCCTTTGCAGCTCATGAGGATGGCTGCTTCTTCCCTTAATTTTTTCACATCGACCTTTTTCATATTAAGGAGCTGCTGGATCATATCCTCGATGACTTCCTGTTCGAGGCCTTTTGGCAGCCACTGCGGGTGTGCCCTTACAATATAGCTGTTGTGGCCGAATTCCTCCAGGAACACTCCGACCTTTTCGAGCTCGTCTTTGTTCTCCTGAATCCGGATCACTTCATCCGTTGAAAATTCCAGGGTCATCGGGATGAGCATTTCCTGCAGCTCGCTTTCAATCTGTCCGACTTTCTCACGGAAATACTCATATTTGATCCGTTCCTGGGCGGCATGCTGGTCGATGATATACAAGCCCTTTTGATTTTGTGCCAGGATATAGGTTCCGTGCATCTGACCGATCACATAAAGTACGGGTACCCGTGGGGCAGGGGCAGCTTCTGTTTCAGGAGAGATTCCGCTATATGAAGCCTCTTCCTTATGTTGAAATTCCTCTTCCGCAGGAATTTCATGAAAGGGATCAGCATCTGCAAATGAAGTCCCAAAATCCGTATCAGAAAATGAAAAGCCGCTGTCTTCCTCTTTGGATTCCTTGTAGGGTGATAGTCTATCGGCCCGCGGTATTTCCAGCTGCGGCACAACGGTTTCCTGCTTGAATGAATGTACTTCATTCATAGCCTCCTGCGTGCTTACCTGCTGCTCCTTTACGGAAAAACCGCTTGGTGGTGAATAGCTGTCAAACGAAAAGGCGGCCTGTTCGCTTTCTGGCTTTTTCTCTTTTTTGACAGGTGCAGCATTTGGGATCAGTTCCCTGGTTTTAAAGGCTTTTTTTATGGACTCTTCTATGAGCTGAAACAGTTCTGCCTCCTTGCTCAGCCGCACCTCCATTTTCGATGGGTGCACATTTACATCCACAAGGAGCGGATCCATCGTGACGGAAAGGAGCACGATCGGATATCTCCCGATCGGGAGCAGGGTATGATACCCTTCCATTACAGCCTTGGCCAAGGCAAAGTTTTTAATGAATCTCCCATTAATCATTGTCGAAATATAATTCCTGGAAGCTCTCGTGGTTTCAGGGAGGGAGATGAAGCCATTGACCTCAAAATCCAGTGACTTTCCCCTGATTGGAATCATGTTTTTGGCAATTCCGAGGCCGTAAATGGCCGCGAGCACCTGCCGGATATCTCCATTCCCATGCGTATGGAGAAGCTTTTTGCCATTATTGATGAGTTTGAAGGAAATGTCCGGATTAGCAAGCGCCAGCCTGTTCACTGTATCGGAAATATTGCCAAGTTCCGTATGGATGGATTTCATATACTTCAGGCGTGCCGGAGTATTGAAAAACAAATCCGCGACCGTGATATCCGTCCCTTTCCTGCTGGAATATCCTTCGTGCTCCTTCAGCTCCCCTCCTTCCATCACCACTCTTGATCCTGGTCCATCCCCGGTGGATGTGCGGAGCTCAAGCCTTGATACGGAAGCTATGCTGGGCAGCGCCTCTCCCCTGAATCCCAAGGTCCTGATCCTGAACAGATCCTGTTCATCTTTAATTTTACTTGTGGCATGCCGCTGAAAAGCTCTTAACACATCATCCGGTTCAAGACCATGGCCATTATCGATGATCCTGATACTGGAAAGACCCGCCTCCTCAAGGTGTATTTCAATGAGCGTACTTCCTGCATCGACGGAATTTTCCGCCAGTTCCTTCACTACGGATGCAGGACGTTCGACGACTTCACCGGCCGCAATTTTATTCGACAATGCATGATCAAGCTGAACGATTCTGCCCATGCTTCCACCTCCTAAACTAAATATTTGAATAGATCCCAAAATGTTCTGAAATGCTCATAATGCTTCTAAAGCATTCCGAATGAATCGGAAGAGATTCCGTACGGTTCGGAATCCCTTCTGAAGGTTTCAAAACTATAGGCTCTTAATCTTTTTCTGAATGTTATACAAGGCGTTCAAGGCTTCAAGCGGAGTCATTTCCAGTACAGATAAGGATTTGATTTCCTCCAATGCCTTTTCAGCCTTTGAATCCTTTTTCCGGCTCTTCTGGCTTTCACCGAAGAAGGAAAGCTGCTGGTCTACTTCAGCGGCCGTTGCCGGCTTCTTTTCGGGAACTATGGCCGCCTGCTGTCTGCCTGAGCCTTTTTCTAGCTCCTCGAGGATGCTGTTTGCCCTCTTGATCAGTTTATCCGGCAGCTCTGCCAGCTGGGCGACATGGATTCCGTAGCTTTTATCCGCTGCCCCTTCTTTGACTTTATGAAGGAACACGACCTTGCCATTCTGTTCAACTGCACTTACATGCACATTCTGGACTCTGCCGAGGGTTTCCCCAAGGACTGTCAGCTCGTGATAGTGAGTGGAAAAGAACGTTTTTGCCCCTATCTCATCATGAATATATTCGATGATGGACTGAGCGAGGGCCATTCCATCATAGGTGGAGGTTCCCCGCCCGATTTCATCGAATAGAATCAAGCTGTTCTCTGTGGCATGATCGATAGCATTTTTAGCCTCAAGCATTTCGACCATGAATGTACTCTGGCCGGAAATTAGATCATCCGCCGCTCCAATCCTCGTGAAGACTTTATCAAATATAGGGAGGACGGCCTCCTCGGCAGGTACAAAACAGCCGATCTGCGCCAGGATGGCGGTCAGGGCAATCTGCCTCATGAAGGTACTTTTACCGGACATATTCGGCCCGGTGACCAGAAGAATTTCCCGCTCCGCATCCATCCGGCAGTCATTCGGGACATAGCTTTGAGCCTGCATCACCTTTTCCACCACCGGGTGGCGCCCGCCTTGGATCCAAAGCTTCTTGTCTTCAGAAAACCTCGGTTTGGTATAGTGCCTCGCCTCACTTACAGCAGCAAAGCACTGGAGGGCATCCAGCTCACTGATCGCTTTGGCGAGCTGCTGAAGTCTTGGGATATATTCTTTAACCTTCTCCCTCAGAGTCAGGAATAATTGATATTCAAGCTCCATGCTTTTCTCTTCAGCCTCTAGAATAAGGGCCTCTTTTTCCTTGAGCTCCGGTGTAATGAAACGTTCAGCATTGGAAAGCGTCTGTTTCCGCTCATACCTTGTATCATCAAGGAGGTGGAGATTCGCTCTTGTAATCTCCAAATAATAGCCGAAGATCCGGTTGTAGCCGATTTTCAACGATTTTATCCCGGTTCGTTCCCGCTCGTCGCGTTCCAGCTGGGCAATCCAGCTCTTCCCATTTCTTGAGGCATCTCTGTACCTGTCCAGTTCGGAATGATAGCCATCCTTAATCATATTTCCTTCTTTGACAGACAATGGGGCGCTTTCCATGATCGCATTTTCCAGAATTTCTGCAAGATCACCGCATGGATCCATTCCTTCCGACATTTCTTTTGCGTGTCCCCCCAGGCTGTCTAGGACATGTATGATGCCGGGAACCTGCTGAAGGGATTTCTTCAGCTGAAGTAGGTCGCGTGCATTCACATTGCCAAACGCTACACGTCCTGCGAGCCTTTCCAGATCATAGACTTCCTTTAACCGCTCCCTCAGCTCCTCCCGTTCAAAGAACTGCTCCAGCAGCTGGGCAACCACATTCTGCCTTTTTTCTATAACATGCCTATTGATCAGGGGCCTGTCTATCCATTGTTTAAGGATCCGGCTGCCCATGGCAGTCTTGGTTTCGTCCAACAGCCATAATAAAGATCCTTTTTTTCCTTTGGACCTTACCGTTTCAGTCAATTCAAGGTTTCTCTTAGAATGGTAATCTATATTCATGAACTGGCTTCCTTCGTAATATGAGACCGGCTGCAAATGATCGAGGCTCCGCTTCTGCGTCCTGAACAAGTAATGAAGGAGCCTTGACACGGTCTTTTCTAAATCCGGCCTGCCCTTAATTCCTTCCAAAAGCCTTGTGAAATCCTCATGAGGTGAGTGTACCTCCTCAAAGGAAACGGCCATGCTTCCCCGCTCTTTAAAAGACTTCAAATGCTCGGGATTATGTCCGGGATCGACGACAACCTCCCTTGCCCCAATGGCCGCCAATTCATTGACCAGTTCATGGATCCTGCCCTGGACCACGGTTGCTCTGATTTCTCCGGTTGATAAGTCATTATAAGCCAGGCCGAAGCTATTCTCATCAAGCAGAGTGATAGAAGCGATAAAAATGTTTTCCTTATCCTCCCTGCCCTTTCCTTCCATCACAGTCCCCGGGGTGATCAGCTGGACGACTTCCCTTTTTACAACCCCTTTTGCCTGCTTGGGATCCTCCGTCTGTTCACAGATCGCCACCTTATATCCTCTCGCGATCAGCTGCTCTATGTAGCCTGCAGCCGAATGATAAGGAACACCGCACATCGGAATCCTGTCCTCCGTGCCTCCTTCCCGGCTGGTTAAGGTAATTTCAAGTTCCTGGGATGCAAGCTCTGCATCTTCAAAAAACATTTCATAAAAATCGCCAAGGCGAAAAAATAAAAAGGCATCCTGGTACTCTGCCTTAATTCGTAAATATTGCTGTATCATCGGCGTATATCCTGCCATATGCTCACAAAACCTTTCCTTACTTTGATTCATGTTCTCTTATTATAGCATTATTTTAAGAATTTCGTTCCTGGCACAATTTTAGCAGCAAAAGAAAAACCAGGAAGAAAAATTTCCTCCTAGTTTGAAGATTCTTTATCCTTTTCTTCAATGAAATCCGTCTTGATATCATCAAATTCGTCCTCGTCGACTTCACTGTCCCAGTCTTCGTCATCCTCGCTGAAGCCGTCTGGATGAACGGGCACCGTTACTTTTGTCTCGCCGATGACTTCTGTGTAAAATTCTTTCTCTACATCTACAAGAATCTTGGTCCCGCAATCTGAAATATATGCTTCCATACAATTTGGCTGCTGGTCGACCTTTACTACAATTTCATTGTCGTCCAGGCAGTCCGGATCACGGTACTTGAGCTTGATGGTTTCGGTATAGCGGATTTTCTCGGTAACCACTTCCGTTTTGGTATTCTTATTGTAGGAATACCAGCAGTTGACATCAAAAGTCCCGGTAATTTCTATCTTTTTCCCGACTTTTTTGGCATCATATTTATGATTAATAAGCCAGCAGCCTAGGATGCTTGTAGGATGATGGGCCGGACTTATGCTATGATTGGATTTTGTATATTTGCGCCCTTTCGCCACCACCGCTTTTGTTATTATCTGTCTGTATTGTGACATGCGAGCGAACCCTCCTCATTCAGTTTCAATTCATCCTATGCGGGTTAATAGTCTAATGTGCTTGCCCTTTCTATCTGGACACTTCTCTTTGTTCAAAATTTTATCTATCCCATCATATGCCCAGTGCCTACTATTGGTGTATCCTGTAAAGCCCAGGACAGCTTCTATAAAAAATATGATTCTATTATGTCACTTGTCCATACACTCGTCCCTTTTCTGCATATTTTATAGAGAAGCTAGTTAAAAGGGAGGGGAACACAAATGAGTTTTTGGCGTAATTGGGGTTTTTCTAACCGGCAAAACCAAAATAGGAACGATAATGAGGAATCAAACCGCTCAGAAAACCAAAGACATTACAACAATAGCAGCTATAGCAGCAATCATGACTATTCTGAAGAAGATGATCATTATTCAAATGCGGAGGACCAATATCATACAGGTTCTAATAACCGGGGAAGCGCAAAGCACCGGAGCGATGACTACAGCACAAATTACGGTGCAAACAACAACTTTGGAAACAGCGGAGGGCGCACTTATTCTTCCCGCTGCGCTTGCAAGAAAAAAAGAAAACATTATTGCTGAGAAAAAAGAGGCGCATCCAATATGCGCCTCTCGTCTATCCTAATAAAAAAGAGGATGTCTCCACCCCTTATGAGACATCCTCTTTTTCGATCAGCTGCAGCTACCGCCCGGGCTTGTTCTAACCTGTGAACCTGTTTCCCCTCGGAGTACATCGCCTCCGGTGGACTCAACAATTAAGTCTGTGACCGTGTTTGACACTGAAGAGGCCACCATTTGAAGAAGGTCATTCACATCGATTTGAGACTGCTTGAATTCCTGGACAATCGGAATTTCATCCACTTCCTGCTCCAGCGCCTCAATCTTTGCTTCCACCTGCTTTAAAGCTTCAAATTTTCCATAGTGCTGAAAATTCACAGCTTGTTTTTGCAGGCTCTTAATGCTTGCGATCAGTTCGCGCACCTTCTGGTTTTCGTTAATCTGAGCTTCTGCTTTTTTAAAGAAATCAACTTCTTCTGTATCGGCTATCATTCTGGATAATTCATCTGCTTTAGCTAAAATATCCTCTTTTGTGTATTTCCCCATTTTTTAAACCACCTCTGCCGTTTCTTCTACTACCATTTCCCCATTCAGTGACCATGTGTTTGCATTTGTGATTTTAACTTTCACCAGCTGTCCGATTGCTGTTTTTGGAGCTTTGAAATTAACAAGCTTGTTCTTTCTTGTGTAGCCTGCAAGGACATCCGGATTCTTTTTGCTTTCCCCTTCAACAAGAACCTCTACAATCTGGCCCTCATAATCCTTCATGATGCGCGCAGATGTTTCATTCACAAGCTCATTCAGGCGCTGCAATCGTTCTTTTTTAACCTCCATCGGCACATTGTCATTCATTTTAGCCGCGGGTGTTCCTTCCCTTGGAGAGTAAATGAATGTATACGCCGCATCATAGCCCACTTCCCGGTAAAGGGAGAGCGTTTCCTCGAACTGCTCTTCTGTCTCATTCGGATATCCTACAATGATGTCGGTTGTCAGAGTGGCATTCGGAATCGCGGCTTTAATTTTACGGACAAGCTCCAGATACTGCTCACGGGTATATTTCCGGGCCATAATTTTCAGGACATCGGTGCTTCCTGACTGGACAGGGAGGTGGATATGCTCCACAAGGTTCCCGCCTTTAGCAAGAACTTCAATCAAATGGTCATCAAAGTCTCTTGGATGGCTTGTTGTAAAACGGATCCTCGGGATATCAATTTTGCTGATTTCATCCATAAGATCACCGAGTCCGTAATTCATATCACTGAGGTCCTTGCCGTAAGCATTCACATTCTGTCCAAGCAGGGTAATTTCCTTATATCCCTGTGCTGCAAGATGGCGGACTTCCTGGATGATTTCCTCTGGTCGGCGGCTTCTTTCCTTTCCGCGTGTATAAGGGACGATACAGTACGTACAGAATTTATCGCAGCCGTACATGATATTCACCCAGGCCTTGATATTGCCTTTTCTTACTTTAGGAAGATTTTCAATGACATCTCCCTCTTTCGACCACACTTCCACTACCATTTCCTTTGAAAGGTAGGCTTCATTCAGGATATTGGGAAGGCGGTGTATATTGTGTGTACCGAAGATCATATCTACGAAGGAGTGCTTGGAGAGGATTCGGTTGACTACGGATTCTTCCTGCGACATACAGCCGCATACTCCAAGAAGCAGATCCGGCTTCTCAAGCTTCAGGGCTTTTAAGTGGCCAAGCTCGCCAAACACTTTATTTTCTGCATTTTCACGGATGGCACAAGTATTCAGCAGAATCACATTGGCATCCTCCACACCATCTGTAGGCTCATATCCCAGCGCCATGAAAATTCCAGCCATAACTTCGGTATCATGCTCATTCATCTGGCAGCCATACGTTCTGATGTAAAATTTTCTTCCTTCGCCCATTCCGCGGAATTCCTCGGGAATGGCAAAGTCATTGTGATACTTTACTTCTTCCTTTCCGCGCTTCTTTGCATCCTTTAGGGAAGGAGCAGTATACACCTTTTCAAAGTATTTGCTATAATCTTTTTCAGGCTTTTTATCCGGAGCTTGGGCGGCAGCAGCCTGTAATCCGTCTAATCTCTGATTTTCATTCATATAAAACGTCTCCTTTCGTGCAAAAAAACGGAGAAAAAAATCCGTTCTCCTTCATGCTTGATGGACCGGCAGGCGGCTCATACCCATATATCGATCTGCAATCGAACCACAGAATAAATGCATATATTCTAATATATTTACTACCTTGCACATTATCATAGTATAAAGCTTTTTTCGTGCTTAAACAATACTTAGAGACTTTAATCATGGACCTTTTCACATTTCCTTCCAGTCTGCATGGACTTCTTCCCGTCTATGACATTGTCAGCCAGCATTCATGAAAAAAGCGGCCTGCTATCCGAAGACAGCAGGCTGCTTTTCCATCTTATATAATTCCAAGTTCCTTTCCCGCTTTTTCAAAAGCATTCAAGGCTTCCTGAAGCTCTTCCTTGGAATGCTGGGCTGTTACGATGGTGCGTACACGCGCCATACCTTTTGCCACTGTCGGGAATGCGATTCCTTGTGCAAACACTCCATATTGCAGGACTCTGTCTGAAAAATGATGGGATAAGGCTTCCTCTCCCACAATAATCGGTGTGATCGGCGTCTGGCTCTTACCAGTGTTAAAGCCCAGGCTTTGAAGCCCTTTTTTAAAGAACCGGGTGTTGTCCCATAATCTTTCAATCAGTTCAGGCTCTTCAAGCAGGACATTCACCGCCTCGATACAGGCCATGGTCACCGCGGGCGGGTGGGAGGTGCTGAAAAGGAACGGCCTTCCTTTAAGAATCAAGTAGTCGATCAAGGTTTTGGTGCTTGCGACATAACCGCCCAGCACACCGATAGCCTTGCTTAAGGTTCCAACCTGGATATGGACCCGCCCGTCCAGCCCAAAGTGATTGACCGTCCCGCGGCCGTTTTTCCCAAGTACACCCGAAGCATGGGCATCATCCACCATGATGAGGGCATCATATTTCTCGGCAAGCTCCACAATTTCTGGCAGAGGCGCAATATTTCCATCCATGGAAAAAACTCCATCTGTTACAATCAGGCGCTTTCTATAGTCCTTTGATTCTAGCAGGGCCCTTTCAAGATCCTTCATATCGACATGCTTATACACCTTGCGTGCGGCCTTGGTCAAGCGGATTCCGTCAATGATAGAGGCATGATTCAATTCATCAGAGATCACCACATCTTCAGGAGAAAGAATGGCAGACAGCACTCCCTGATTGGTAGTAAAGCCTGACTGAAACACAAGGGAAGCTTCTGTATGCTTAAAATCAGCCAGCTTTTTCTCCAGCTCTTCATGCATGGTGAAGGTCCCGGCGATTGTCCTGACTGACCCTGTACCAGCACCGTATTTTTCAACAGCGTCAAGGGCAGCCTTTCGAAGCCTTGGATGGGAGGTCAGCCCGAGATAATTATTGGAGGAAAGCTGAATGACTTCTTTTCCATTTATGACGACCCGGGAGCCCTGCTCGGACTCCAGGGGCACAAGGGAGCGGAAAGTGCCGCTCTCCTTCATTGAATCTAATTCTTCCTGCAGATATTCGAATCCTTTCATAATGTACCTCCTGAAAAATTGGTAATGGTGATTTTTTTATGGATGCAGCACGACTTTTCCACATTCCCCTTTGATCATTAAGTCAAAACCTTTTTCAAAATCTTCAAGGGGAAAATGGTGGGTAATCATCGGTTTAACATCCACCCGGCCTGAAGCAAGGAGATTGGAAACCTGCTGCCAGGTCTTAAACATCAGGCGTCCGGTGATTCCCTGTACTGTAATTCCTTTAAATACCACATCATTGGTAATATCAATTTCCACCGGCTTTACTGGAAGGCTGAGAATGGAAACTCTTCCTCCGTTGGTCACCATCTTGAAGCCTTGATTCATGGCAATGGGATGGCCGCTCATTTCACAGACAACGTCCACTCCATTTCCTCCAGTCAGTTTATCGACCACTTCAAGTGGATCTTCCTTGGATGAATTGATCAGGTGGTCTGCACCCATTTTTGCAGCCAGGCCCAAACGGTAATCGTTCAAGTCAAGGGCAATCACGCGTGCTGCCCCTGCAGCTTTGGCCACTCCTGCAGCCATGATCCCGATAGGGCCGCATCCTATCACCGCCACCGTCTTGCCGGCTACATCCCCTGCAAGGACAGTATGGACTGCATTCCCCATCGGCTCCTGTACTGATGCAACATCAAACGGCATATCCTTCGGATTTTTCCAAATATTTTCCGCTGGCAGAGCTACGTATTCTGCAAAGCACCCTTGGGTATCCACACCGATAATCTGGGTATTTTTGCAGATATGAGATTGCCCGGTCAAACATTGCTGACAGGTTCCGCACACAATGTGTGTTTCAGCGGAAACCAGGTCACCTGGCTTTATTTCCTTAACCCTTGCCCCCGTTTCGACGACCTCGCCAGAAAATTCATGTCCGAACACGTATGGAGGATGAACCCTGCTTTGTGACCATTCGTCCCAGGTATAGATATGGACATCCGTGCCGCAGATTGAGGTTGCCTTAACCTTGATGAGTACTTCATCTTCTTTAATTTGTGGAATATCCACCTCCTGCAGCCTTGCGCCAAATCCACGGTGATGCTTTACAAGCGCTTTCATTTTTCCGTTCAACATGCACACTCTCCTCAAGAAGAACTAATCTGAATGATTGATATACTGGTATAGTACCATTATACAAGAATTCATGTAAATAGTGGTGTCCACCCTGGGAATACAGAAAGCTTTAATGAGAGGAACTTTCGATTTTTTTTTGCTTCAGCTATGCAAGCCTTTCATCCAGAAAAGAATTCTTAGAGTAAACCAAAAGGAAAAGGAGAGCCCTGGCCCTCCTTTTTTCCTACATAAATTCTGCTGCCAGCGCATCAAACCGCTCCTGCCCCAGGTTTAGATCACTATGGGCAAGCGGCGTTTCAGCATATCCCGGAATAAGCTCCTGATAAGATTTCCGTTCACTGTCCTGGTAAATGATTCCCGTCACCAGACTGTTATGCCTCATAAGGGTGCTCATGGCAGCCTCCCTGTCCGAAGGATCATAGCCTTCTATGGAGCTCAGTTTAGTAAGATTAGCTTTGAACCAGTCATATGTATTCACCTTGTTATACGTTACACATGGACTGAATACGTTGATCAAGGAAAATCCTTTATGTTTGATGCCGGCTTCTATGATGGCCGTCAGATCTTTTAAGTCTGTCGAAAAACTCTGGGCCACGAAGGACGCTCCCGCGGTCAGCGCCATTTCCATTGGAGATAGGGCAGGCTCAATGGACCCTTGGGGGGTCGACTTGGTTTTAAATCCTGCTTCAGACCGCGGGGAGGTTTGTCCTTTTGTAAGCCCGTAGATCTGGTTATCCATGACAATATAAGTGATATCAATATTCCGCCGTATAGCATGAATGGTATGTCCCATCCCGATAGCGAACCCGTCCCCATCGCCGCCAGATGCTATAACGGTCAAATGCCTGTTAGCCATCTTCACTCCCTGGGCGATCGGGAGGCACCTGCCATGAATCCCATGAAAGCCATAGGAGTTGATATAACCGGAAATGCGGCCGGAACAGCCGATTCCCGATATGACTGCCAGCTTCTCCGGCTCAAGGCCGGAATTGGCTGCAGCACGCTGTATAGCTGCCTGTACGGAGAAATCCCCGCATCCCGGGCACCAATTCGGTTTGACATCATTCCTGAAATCTTTAAATGTTATCATATTCAAACAGCTCCTTACACTGGGAATGAACATTATTCGGGAGAAACGGATTGCCGTCATACTTTAATAGACTGCTGATTTTTTGGACATTTCCCACATTCATTTTAAGGATATTAGCCAGCTGGCCCGTAGCATTATTTTCAAGGACTACGACCTTCTTGGCGGCATCTACCAGAGGCTGCATGTCCTCCGCCGGGAATGGGTGAATCAAACGGACATGGGCATGATTCACTTTTATTCCGTCTTGCTCCAATCTTCCCATGGCTTCTTCAATGACTCCCCTGGTGGAATTGAAGCCTACAAGAAGGATATCCGCTTCTTCATGACGGATGTTCTTGTGGATCGGCCTGTTGAACCTGATATCCCTTGTTTTCCTCATCCGTTTATCCATCTGCGCCTTGCGGTTTGCGGCAGCCTCTGACGGTTTTCCAGTCTCATCATGCTCTACCCCTGTTACATGAAAAATGCCATTTTTAGTACCTGGAAGGACCCTTGGCGAAATTCCATCTGAAGTAAGCTCATACCTTTTAAAATACTCTTTATTTTCTGCTTTAGGGATATTTCCGGTGACCAGCTTTCCCCTCCTGATTTCTATCTCCTCATACCGAAGGGGCTCCACTGTCTGCTTTCCAAGGGATAGTTGCAAGTCAGAAAGGATAATGACCGGACATTGATATTCCTCCGCCAGATTAAAGGCTTCGGCTGTATCATAAAAAGCTTCCTCCGCCGTGCTTGGAGCCATTACAATTTTAGGGATTTCTCCATGAGTGCCATATATCATGGCCATGAGATCTGACTGTTCTTGCTTTGTGGGAAGGCCTGTAGATGGGCCTCCACGCTGTGTATCCACGATGACGAGCGGAGTCTCGGTTATGCCCGAAAGGCCGATGGACTCCATTTTCAGTGAAAGTCCGGGACCGGCCGATGCAGTCATGGCCCGCACCCCGGCGTAATTTGCTCCAATTGCCATGGTACAGGCTGCAATTTCGTCTTCGGTCTGGATGACGGTCCCTCCGAGAGCCGGAAGCTTCTTAATTAAATATTCCATGATTTCTGAGGCAGGTGTGATCGGGTAGGCGGCCATGAAGCGGCAGCCTCCGGCTAATGCTCCCAGTGCGATTGCATCATTGCCAATCATAAATAAACGTTTTTGGCCGTCCGCGCGTTCCAGCTGATGAGTCCCTACCTTAGAGCCCAATTTGGCTTTCATAAATTCAAAACCGTGGCTTAATGCCTCCATATTTTTTTGTACGATCTGCTCCCCTTTGCGGCCGAATATCTCCCTGACTACTTCTTCAAAAACTTTTATATCAAGCCCTAGCACTGCGGAAGAAGCACCGACAGCCACCATGTTTTTCATCAAGGAAGTTCCTAGCTCAGCGGCAATTTCGGTGAAAGGGATGGAATACAGGGCAGCTGTTGAATCATCCGGATTTTTAGGGTCAAATTTTGTGTCGGCAATAATGACTCCTGTGTTATTCAGTTCTTTATAATTCACTTCAATGGTTTCCTGATCAAAGGCTACCAAAATATCAAGATCGTCCGCAATGGACCTCGTATCTGTAATACTGACCCTTATCTTGTTATTCGTATGCCCCCCTTTAATTCGCGAAGAAAAATGACGGTACCCATAAAGAAAATATCCCAGCCGGTTTAGGGCCGTGCTGAATATTTCCCCCGTACTCTCAATCCCTTCCCCCTGCTGTCCTCCAACCTTCCAAGAAAGCTGCTTAATCATGTTCCTACACCCCTTTTGATTGACACTAAAACTGGTATAACTTCCAAATGCAGAAGACAGCATAGAGCACTCTTTCAGGAAGCCTTTACATGATGTTTGTATGCCTCATCCTATATTGGAAGGCCGTGCTAAACGATTTCATTCTAGCGGGAGATTCCACAAAAAGCAACTTTATTGTTTAATTTTTCTGAAAATTAATGTAGTAAAGGTATCTGGTTCCCCTCGCTGCATGAAAGATTTATTTCCTGCCTATCCTTTAATTCGACGCGGAATTGTAAATGCCTGCCTGCAAATGATGCAGACAGGCATTTCAATCATCTTGGTTCCACAATAAGCTTGATAGCCGTCCTTTCTTCCCCGTCAATCTTGATATCAGTAAAGGCTGGAATACAAATCAAGTCCACTCCACTAGGTGCGACAAATCCTCTTGCAATCGCTACTGCCTTTACGGCTTGATTTAACGCACCAGCACCGATTGCCTGAATTTCTGCGGCCCCTCTTTCCCTTAGTACACCCGCAAGTGCGCCTGCTACAGAATTAGGATTAGATTTTGCTGAAACCTTTAATATTTCCATTCCCTAGCTCCTCCTTGTATTATCCCATACCAAGTGTTTGTATGCTTCCAGGCAGTCATGTAAAGCTTCGCCCGCAAAAGGCATGAACCATGGTCGATCTATCCCTGTACAAGAATGCTGTCAATAAGCTTCACACTTTTGCTTAAGGATATTTCTACTCAATTAACTATATTCATGCACATCAAGAGGTATTCCTTGTCCCGTAAAATCAGGAAAATAGCTTAGAGTCCGGCGTCTTTCACTAACCAATAAAAATCGGACGAAAAAAGCCGGCAGCAAAGGTACTGTCTGCTGCCGGCCTGAATATTTTTTTCATCCTAGCTGAAGAATGGATGATCATCGTTAATCAATAACCGCTCGGTTTTCCTGGCCATCCCGGTTTTAGGGTCGATATCAATGATAACCCCACTGAGGATGGTACGCCCTTCTGGAACCTCAAATCTTACCGGCATACTGGTAAGGAATCTTTTCAGGACAGCTTCTCTTTCCATGCCAAGGATCCCATCATACGGCCCGGTCATCCCGACATCCGATAAATAGGCTGTCCCATTCGGGAGAATGCGGTTATCCGCTGTTTGAACATGTGTGTGTGTTCCAACAACAGCGGAAACTCTTCCGTCCAGATACCAGCCCATTGCCTGTTTTTCACTGGTGGCTTCAGCATGGAAATCCACAAAGATGAAGGAGGTTCTTTTTCTTGCAGCATCCACCAGTTCATCCGCTTTTTTAAACGGGCAGTCAAGATCGGCCATGAAGGTCCTGCCCTGAAGGGAAATAACGGCGACTTCCGCTTGATTGAATTTTATGAACTTCAGTCCTTCCCCAGGCGTGCCAGAAGGAAAATTTCCTGGACGCACCATGTATTTTGCAGAATCTATAAAATTAAAAATATCACGGTTATCCCAGGAGTGATTCCCGAGGGTTACAGCCTGTGCACCGGCTTCTAGAAATCCACGATAAATCTTTTCGGTGATGCCTTTTCCGCCTGCTGCATTTTCCCCATTGATAATCGTAATCTGTGGTTTGTACTTTTCTTTTATTCTTGGAAGGTAATCCTCCACCATTTTCCTGCCTGGGGAGCCTACCACGTCTCCTATAAACAAAATTCTCATATAAATTCCTTTCCTGCTTAACATTCTCTGCTTCAGTATACCAAAAGCTAAAAAAGAGTGGCAAATGCCACTCTTTTTATTTAGCGTATTCTACTGCTCTTGTTTCCCTGATTACCGTTACTTTTATATGCCCCGGATAATCAAGCTCTTCTTCAATGCGCTTTCGTATATCTCTAGCCAGTCTGTGAGCTTCCAGATCATCAATCGCTTCCGGTCTGACCATGATTCGAACTTCACGTCCAGCCTGGATGGCAAATGACTTTTCAACGCCCTCATAGGACTCAGAAATTTCTTCAAGCTTTTCAAGTCGGCGGATATAGTTCTCAAGCGTTTCACTTCTCGCTCCCGGCCTTGCTGCTGACAGGGCATCTGCTGCAGCAACCAGAACCGCAATGACTGAAGTTGGTTCAGTATCTCCATGATGCGATGCAATGGAATTGATGACAACCGGGTGTTCCTTGTATTTTGTTGCAAGCTCCACACCGATTTCAACGTGGCTTCCTTCCACTTCGTGATCGATTGCCTTCCCGATATCATGAAGCAGACCTGCGCGGCGGGCAAGCGTTTCATCCTCACCCAGCTCGGCAGCCAGCAGACCAGATAAAAATGCCACTTCCATCGAATGCTTTAACACATTCTGGCCATAGCTGGTACGGAATTTTAACCGGCCCATAATTTTTATCAAATCAGGATGCAGTCCGTGGACACCTACTTCAAAAGTGGTTTGTTCACCGATCTCACGAATATGTTCATCCACCTCACGCCTTGCTTTGTCTACCATTTCCTCAATTCGTGCAGGATGAATTCGTCCATCCTGGACAAGATTATCAAGGGCAATCCGGGCTGTTTCGCGTCTGATTGGATCAAAACCGGACAGAATTACAGCTTCTGGAGTATCATCAATAATTAGGTCAATTCCGGTTAATGTTTCAAGCGTACGGATATTACGCCCTTCACGGCCGATAATGCGGCCTTTCATCTCATCATTAGGAAGATTCACTACTGATACGGTTGTTTCAGCTACATGGTCTGCTGCACATCTCTGAATTGCCAGGGAAAGAACTTCTCTTGCTTTTTTGTCCGCCTCTTCTTTTGCACGGTTCTCACTTTCTTTGATCATCAGTGCCGTGTCATGAGCCAATTCCTTTTCCACCTTGTCGATAATGATGGATCTGGCTTCTTCACGAGTAAGTCCTGATATGCGTTCCAATTCCGCTTTCTGAGTTCGAACCATCTCGTCCACTTTGCTTTCCATCTCTTCAATATGCTGTTGTCTTTGGTTAAGAGAATCATCCTTCTTCTCTAAAAGTATGTCACGTTTATTTAACATTTCATCTTTACGGTCGAGATTCTCTTCTCTTTGTAATAATCGATTTTCCTGTTTTTGTAATTCAGTTCTCCGTTCGCGAACTTCCCGTTCGGCTTCTGAACGAAGCTTATGAATCTCATCTTTCGCTTCCAACAGGGCCTCTTTCTTTTTGGAATCTGCTTCACGTTTTGCATCTTCAACGATTTGCTCTGCAGAAACCTTTGCCCCGGCTATTTTGTTCTCGGTCATATTCTTCCGGACCAAATAGCCAACAACTGCACCGACGAATAGGCCAAGCAAAATGGAGATGATTGTAATGAGTACCATCCTAACACCTCCTCTTGCTATGAACTTTTTGATTTTTTGTTAATTTTTAGAATGTCGGCATGTACATTGTTACATAACTTCAACATACAACCCCTTAAGGCTCGTTCATTTTCATTTTTTGAAAAAATGTAAAATATACATATTAATTTTAAGCTTGAGATATTTTATTGTCAAGGGTTTGTCCTTTGATACAGGGCTATTTGCCCGAATAAGGAAATTATTCCCTTGTTTTTTAAGGAATATAAAGGAAGGACTTGAAGGCTGAGCTTCAAGTCCCTTAAGTGTTAATCAATCAAGTTGAGTTCTTCCTGGTCGTCCTCTTCCTCAGGAGCAACATGGTCAGCATCCAAACCATGATGATCGCGGATTTTTTTCTTGATTTCATCTCGGACTTCCGCATTTTCTTTTAAGAACAGCTTGGCATTTTCACGACCTTGTCCAAGTCTCTCTTCATTATAGGAATACCAAGATCCGCTCTTTTGGACGATATCAAGATCTGAGCCCATATCAATAACTTCGCCTTCACGGGAAATTCCTTCTCCGTACATAATGTCGACTTCCGCCTGACGGAATGGAGGAGCTACTTTATTCTTTACGACTTTGATTTTGGTCTTATTCCCCATGATATCATTTCCCTGCTTCAGTGCTTCGGCACGTCTTACTTCCAGACGGACAGAAGAATAGAACTTTAACGCACGTCCTCCAGGTGTTGTTTCAGGGTTACCAAACATCACTCCGACTTTCTCACGGATTTGATTGATAAAGATTGCAATGGTTTTTGATTTATTAATAGCTCCGGAAAGCTTGCGCAATGCCTGGGACATTAAACGCGCCTGAAGACCCACGTGGGAGTCTCCCATTTCGCCCTCAATTTCAGCTTTAGGCACCAATGCTGCGACAGAGTCAATAACAATGATATCAACCGCTCCGCTTCGCACAAGCGCTTCTGCTATTTCAAGTGCCTGTTCGCCTGTATCAGGCTGTGAAAGCAAAAGCTCGTCTATATTGACTCCCAGCTTCTGCGCATAAACCGGATCCAATGCATGCTCCGCATCGATGAAGGCTGCCTGGCCTCCGCCTGCCTGCACCTCAGCAATCGCATGAAGGGCAACCGTCGTTTTACCTGAACTTTCAGGGCCATAGATTTCAATGACTCTTCCTCTTGGATATCCGCCGACTCCCAAAGCCACATCAAGGGCAAGCGATCCGCTTGAGATTGTGGAAATCCTGCGGTCCGTCTGTTCTCCGAGCTTCATGATGGAACCTTTACCAAACTGTTTTTCTATTTGCTTTAATGCCATTTCAAGGGCTGCTTGACGTTCACTCACTAAAGTTCCTCCTCTTATATATAAACTAACCATTTATAAAGGTTAATAGCTGTTCTCACAAGTTGTTTCAAAACATTTTCTCATCTCAAAACCTATCTTTACTATACCCCTTTTTGAACCTTTTGACAAGCAAAAAATCGAACATTTATTCGGTTTTTTTACTGGCCTTCTTCGGCTGAAATTCCCCTTTTCCCCAGATCGAAAATCTCATTTTTCTCCTGTTTTATAGTGAAAATGAATAATTCATAGAAAGACTTTAAGGCTTACCCCCAGGCATTGCTTGAAGTCAGGGGTTGATCCGAAGAATGGGCGGCTCCGCAGAGAGAATATACCAATCTTTTAGAAACAGCCTTACAGCAGCAAAAAAGCCGCCCTGCAAGGTCCTTCCTGTTCATAAACTCTTATAAGCTATGAAAAGAGAGCCCCTGCCGGGCAGCTTTGATTCATTCTTAATGATTAGTGAGCCCCAGTTCCTGAAGCAGGTAGTGGCAGCCGTATTTTACGGTCCGGATTCTGATCTGCGCACGGCTTCCCGATAGATTCAGCTTTCTGACAGCCGTTGCCTTTCCTTTTAGAGATATGCCGATGTAGACGGTGCCGACAGGCTGGCCTTCCAAGGTGTCCGGCCCAGCTACTCCAGTGAAGCTCATACCTACATCAGATCCAGTCAATTCCCGGATATTCTCCGCCATCTCGGCGGCACACTCTTCACTTACAACCCCAAACTTTTCAATGGTTTCTTCTTTAATCTTTAACAGTTTCATTTTGGCTTCATTTGTGTAGCTGACAATCCCGCCTTTTAAAATGAGCCCTGCGCCGGATATAGCGGTAAGCTCCTCCTGGAACATTCCGCCGGTAAGGCTCTCGGCAGCAGCTATGGTATACCTTTTGCTGCTGAGTTCCTTTACCGCTTCTTTCATCAGCGAGGTTTCTCCTTCACCGTAGCAGAACTCACCGACACGTGAACGGATTTCCTTCTCCATGTCTGAGATCAGCCGTTCGGTTTTTTCCTTGGATACATCCTTTGCTGTAATCCTCAATTTCACTTCCCCATCTGCAGCAAGAGGGGCAAGAGTTGGATTTGATTGGTTCACAAGGAGATCATCAACCTTCGTCTCGAGCAGAGACTCGCCGATCCCGAAGAAACGGAGGACTTTGGAATCGATTCGTTCCTTGATATCCAGCTTATCCAGCAGGTGTTTATATCCAAATTTACGGAACATCGGCTCCATTTCTTTTGGCGGGCCGGGAAACAGCATATAAACTGACTCTCCCTTTTCCACCATCATTCCTGGTGCCATTCCATGCTCATTGGGAAGAACGGTCGATCCTTCGATAACAAGAGCCTGTTTCTTATTGTTCTCCGTCATCTCTCTTCCTCTTTTTTTATAGTATCCTACAATTGAATCTAGAGCTTCCTCATCCATCACAAGCGGCATATCCAGGTGCCTGGATATTGTTTCTTTTGTCAGGTCATCCTTCGTGGGGCCGAGTCCGCCGGTCAGAATAATTAAGTTCGAACGTGACTCCGCGATTTCAAGTACATTTTTAAGCCTTTCAGAGTTGTCTCCTACCACTGTATGGAAAAAGACATTTATTCCAAGCTCTGCGAGTTGGGTGGATAAAAATTTCGCATTCGTATTATTGATCTGGCCCAAAAGCAGCTCTGAACCAACCGCAATGATTTCTGCGTTCATTTCCAAGACTCCCTTGCTATTTTACTTTGAGTTTTTAAATATTCCCTTATTTTTGTCAAAGTAATCCCAGCCTGACCAGATTGTAAAGATTAATGCAACCCATAACGCAATCTTATCAAACGGGAAGTGGATCCATTCAAAAGGAAGATTATGAAGCAGGAGGGCCGAAACAGCTACTATCTGGGCCCAGGTTTTAATTTTCCCAAGCATGTTCGCAGCCACAACCTCGCCCGTTCCAGCCAGAATGAGCCTCAGGCCTGTAACCGCAAACTCCCGGCTGATGATCACGATGATGATCCAGGAGGGAGCGTACACATGGTCCAGCTCCACCAGGATGATCAGCGCTGCCGAGACCAGCAGTTTATCTGCCAGAGGATCCAGGAATTTGCCCAGATTTGTGACCATATTGAGCTTTCTGGCATAATAGCCGTCAATCCAGTCCGTGGTAGAAGCGATGATGAAAATCAACGCCCCCAGTAAATGATTGACAGGAATGTCTATTCCAGCCGTATGCCAATCACCCCATGACAGGGGAAGCAGCATGACAAGCATAAAAATAGGGATCAACAAAATTCTCGATACTGTTATCTTATTAGGTAAATTCACAGAAAAACCTCCAAAAATCAACATTCTTCTCAATTATAATATATTTTCCCTTTTATAAGCGAAAAATAGCCATCCAGGATGACTATTGTGCAGGTGTAAACTGAACCTTTATGTTCTGAGAAACTGATTTTTGCGGAGATACTGCATATTGAAGCTTTTCTCCATTGATGTAAACCTCTGTTTCGGTGGTCTTGCCGATAATCAGGTTCGCACCCTTTGCGCTGGTAAGATCGAATTCCTTGCCTTGGGATTTGCTTAGAATGCCCTGATAAAGCGATTTATTGCTGCTATCCTTAATGGACACCCACGTCTCGCCTGTAGACAGGACCTTCAGCTTGAATTCCTTTGCGTTCGATAGGGCATAGGCCGAATTCTTGCCGCTTGAGGACACCACTTTGAGCTCTGGCTGAACCACTGGCTTTTCTTCAGGCTGTTTTGCCGGTTCTTCCTTTTTTCCTGTGTCTTTTTTCTGGTCTGAATTCTTGTTTTGTTCTTTCTTCAGCGGTGAATCTTTGGCTTCATCCATGGATACAGCCTGGTCAGACTTGTCTACCTTTTTATCTACAGAATGATTTAAGTTCTTTGAAACCAGGACCCATACCAGTACTGCGGCTCCGAGTACAAAAAGACCTACCAGGATTTTCGGTAGTGCTTCAAGGAACTTTGAGTTACTTGGTGCTATCATTTTCCGTGATTGTACCCTTGATAGCTGCTGCGGCATTTCTTCGTGATATGTAACAGGGATTTCGTTTTTATATTCTTCAAATATCTCTTCCGGCTCAAGCCCTACGGCTTCAGCATACTGCTTGATGAATGCACGTACATAAAATTTTCCGGGCATGGCATCATAATTACCTTCTTCTATGCCTATTAAATACCTTTTTTGTATTTTTGTCGCTTTTTGTAAATCCTCTAAGCTCAGGCCTTTTGCTTCCCGTTCTTCTTTAAGTCTGATACCTAACTCTGTCACCAACAACCACCACCATTTTAAAAGTCAAAAGAGCCGAAATCAGAGCCTCCAAACTCATTGCTTTGTTCAACCACTTCATACGTAATTTTTTCATCAGGATCGTTCCGAAGCTCAATAATATAATCAAAGTCCTCCATGGAGTACTCCGTATTCTGCACAAATACATCGGGATGCTCGACTACCTTGACTGCGTCCATCCGCATAATTTCCCTTACAAGCTGAAGGTGCCTTTCATTTGCCCTCCGGGTAGACACAATGCCATCCAGGATGAATAAATTATTTTCACTGTATTCATCTTCAATGAGCTGGCTCCTGATCGTCTGCTTCAGGAGTGTGGAAGAAACAAACAGCCATCTCTTGTTTGCGCAGACGCTTGCAGCCACAATGGATTCTGTTTTTCCGACACGGGGCATCCCCCGGATCCCAATCAGCTTATGGCCTTCCTGTTTGAACAGCTCCGCCATAAAATCCACAAGCAGACCCAGTTCATCTCTTACAAATCGGAAGGTTTTCTTATCATCAGCGTCTCTTTGGATATATCGTCCATGTCTTACAGCAAGGCGGTCACGGAGTTTTGGCTCTCTTAATTTGATTACTTTTATCGTGTCCATCGTCTGCAGAATAGATTCGAACCGCTGGATGTTCCTGCTGTCCTCTGTCAGCAGCAGCAGTCCCCTTCTGCCTTCGTCGACTCCATTTATTGTTACGATATTAATTGACAGCATACCAAGCAAAGAAGATATGTCACCAAGCAAACCAGGACGGTTCTTTTGTATTTCATATTCAAAATACCATTCTTTCTTTTCCATTAAACCACTCCCCTTGACAGTGACAATCCGGCTTTAATCTCTAGCTTCTACTATAATAAATGATTTTCTGAGAAGATTAAAGGGATAACCCAGAAAAATTGCTATTTGTTTTTCCTCTTCAATCATTTGAAAAACCGTATAATCAAGGGGCACTTTCGAAGCTGAAGGATCGGTCCCATATCAAAACCATAAAACGAGAAAAAAGGATTCAGAATAACTGTTCAAGAACCCTTTCACCACGAAAAATAGAAGCCTGGCATATGCCAGACTCCCATTTGTACCTCTATTATTTTTCTGTAGCGTTGTTTTCAACCAGTTTCACCATCATATTGGCAATAGCATGCTTCTCTTCATCAGATGCTACAGACCATAAATCAGCTAGGACTCTTTCCTGCTCATTCTTAGGGTCTACCTGCTTGGCAAGGTAGCCTCCGACTTGATAGGCCATATTCGAAACTACAGAAGTATCCATTCCTTCATTTTGGGCATGGTTGAGACGGTTCCCTAAAAAGCTCTTCCAATCTTCCCAGTTTTCTAATACTGACATGAATTTTCCATCCCTTCTATTAATAAAGTCAGCATTAGTTTGCACCCCCTTGGCGTTTTCATACGCAAAAAAAACAAAATTTTTGATGAGGCAGGATATAAACTCATTCATCCATAACAAGATTTATTTTTTTGCTTCAATGAGAAAAAGGGCCCCGAATTACGGAACCCTTAAACTTAGGAAAACCCTGCAGATAAATCAGAATCTGCATGGACCTTCGTTTACGCATATTGTAAAAAGATGATATCCCCCTTGATCACTTCTTTTCCATTCTGGTTGAGTGCGGCTGTTTTAAAAAAATATCGATGATTATCCCGATCACTAAGAACAGCTTTTAAGGTAAGGATATCGTTTAAAAAAACCATATCCTTAAATCTGATTTGGTAATCCTCGATAAATCCCTGTTCATAAAGAGGTGTAAAAAGCTTGGATAGATTCCCCATTGTCCACATGCCATGCGCTATGACTCCGGGCAGGCCGCTTTTTTTTGCTTCTTCATCTATCGTATGTATCGGGTTATAGTCGCCTGAGGCACCAGCATATTTGATTAAATCGATTCTTGAGACAGGAGCAAGCCTGATTTCCGGAAGAGATTTTCCAATCTCCAAGTCCGCTATCATCATCTCACTATCATCTCCTCTCTGACCGTTTCGGTAATGATCACAATGGCTTTGGATGAAAAAACAGTCTGACCGATTGAATCCTCTCCGAACCTCCTTAAAATGAGAAATCCCATTAAGCCGCTTGCTCCTTTTCGTTCGTAATAATCCTCCACTTCGGTATAACACAGGATCTCATCACCAACAACCAGAGGCCTGTTATAATGGAAAGACTGTTCTCCATGGATCAGCCCTGTATCCGGGAGCCTTAAGCCATCTATCTCCCCGTAATCAAAAACAGCCGGAAAAGTAGGCGGGGCAATATTCGCTTGATAAATCGATTCTTCGCCCGTTTTTTCATCGTGAAATAGGGGATGAGGGTCACCGATTGCTTCCACAAATTTTTTTACCTCTCTGCCTTCTACCCTATTCAGGACTTTTTCTGATTTTAACCCGATATATTCTTTTAACAAATTCTCCCCTCCGTTTTTACGAATCTTATTGACCTATTAGTTTTTCGGACCTCCTGAAACATACAGAACCTGTCCGTTCACAAACGAGGACTGTTCGTCTGCAAAGAATGCTGCAGCATGTGCAATATCCTCCGGCTTTCCGCTTCTCCCAACAGGAATCTGTTTCAGGCTCACATTGATCAGTTCTTCAAAAGAAATGCCGATACGGCTGGCCGTTTCCCTGGTCATTTCTGTTTCGATAAAGCCTGGAGCTACAGAATTTGCTGTAATGCCATATTTCCCAAGCTCTATGGCCAGTGTTTTCGTGAATCCCTGCAATCCTGCTTTTGCCGCTGAGTAATTGGCCTGCCCCCTATTTCCAAGTGCCGAGGTGGAGGATATGTTGATGATTCTGCCATAGTTCCGTTCAACCATATATTTCTGTACGGCCCTGGCAGCTATAAAAGATCCTTTCAGGTGCACATCCATTACCGTCTGCCAATCTGAATCCGTCATTTTGAAAAATAAATTATCCCTGATCACGCCTGCATTATTCACCAGGATATCAACAGATCCAAATGTTTCCACTGTTTCCCTCACAGCATTTTCAACCTGCTCCTTGTCAGTCACATCCGCCATTTTCGAATAGATCGAGAAACCGCTATCATTCAATTCAGCAGAAGTTCCGCTCAGTGCTTCCTCGTTTAAATCGATAAAGGCCACATTGGCTCCTTCTTCAGCGAACTTCTTCACAATGGCCTTTCCAATCCCCCTGCTGCCTCCTGTTACAAAAGCCGTTCTGCCTTCAAATCTTTTACCCATTTCCTGTCCTCCCCCTTTTCTTGCTGAGTCAGTATAAAAGTATACTAACCAGTCGGTATATTTACATTTTATTTTAAACTTTCCGAAAAAAACAAGCAGTTTCCTATAAATCCTCATGCAATCCTCTCTCAAGGTTTAGAGTTTCTAATCTCTTAAGAGAGGGTATTCTTTTTACAAAAACGAATGATGGAGGGTTTTATTTGGATCTGCACAATGGAGCTTTATTCTGGAAAAGCATAAAGGAAGATATACACATTGAACGAGGAGACATCGACGACATTTTCGATGTTGTCATCGTAGGAGGAGGAATGTCTGGCTCCCTGGCTGCTTATACACTGTCCGCCGAAGGGCTTAAAATTGCAGTCATTGATAAGGGTAAAATCGGACAAGGAAGCACTCTTGCTAATACAGGGCTTCTCCAATTCTCAAGCGATATTATGCTTCATGAATTAATTGAGCAGATTGGCGCAGAAAAAGCCGTCCGCTTTTATAAAACCTGCCGGGACGCAATTGACGAGCTGGAAAAAGCCGCGTCATCTCTCAGTATATCAAGTGATTTCAAGAGGAGGGACAGCCTTTATTTCGCAAGCAAGGAAGCTCATGCTGAAAAAATTCAGAAAGAATATCGCACTCTGGTGAAATATGGTTTTAAAACAGAGTATCTCTCTCCTTCTGATATCCTATCTCGTTATTCATTTTCAAAGCCTGCTGCATTACTCACCCATGGGGATGCGGAAATCAACCCCTACAAGTTTATTAGAGGAATCCTTCAGGATATAAGCAGGAAAGGTGTTCAAGTTTTTGAAAACACGGAAATGACAGAAATAGAAGAATCTAATGATTTTGTAAAAATCCACACTTCAGCCGGAGTGATCCATTCTTCGAATATTATTATTGCCACCGGCTACGAACCTCCCTTCCTTTTATCCGGTGCCAAAGCCAATCTGAATCGATCCTACGCTATTGCCACGGAGCCCGTAAAGGATTTAATGGACTGGAATAACAGGGAGCTGATCTGGGAAACCGCTCGGCCATATCTCTATATGAGGACGACAGCTGATGGAAGAATTATAGCAGGCGGACTCGACGAAGAGGAACCAAGTACACCCAGTACGGATTGGATAAAGAATAGGGCAGAAAGGCTCCAAAAGGAAATCCAAAACCTGTTTCCCGCTCTGAAGGTAAAGACTGCCTATGCATGGGGAGCGGTATTTGGGGAATCTTTGGACAATCTTCCTTACGCCGGAAAACATCCTTCTAAAGACCATATTTATTACCTGCTCGGCTATGGAGGTAACGGAACGATATACAGTATGCTCGGTTCACAGATCATCCGGGATTTAATTCTGAACCGAAAAAATAAAAATACGGAAATTTTAAGGCTTGACCGTCCTGTCCATGCCGTCTCTATCCACTAAGAAAGCCGTCCCGACGGCTTTTTTTACTGTCCCCTTTAGCTTCTCAAATCAATACAGTCTGACTCAAACGGATAGATGAATGACAGGAACCCGCCATGCCAGCATGTTTAGGGAATTGGATATTATTGCATAATATTGAAACCTTCTGTCTCTTTTCGTCGTCTAATGGGTAGATAACATGAAAAGAGGCGGTGTTTCACTTGTTTAAAAGTAAATTAACTGGCCCTGATTTAGCGATTGTCCTGTTGTATATATTCAATATTTCCATAGCCGTCCTGCTCTTTTCCACTTTGTTTCATATTGATTTTTTGGATATCATTAAAAGGACAGCGTCCAGTATTATACGATTTTAATATATTTTAGGAGGAAGCATCCATGAGACGGCTGCAGATCGGCATGTGGCATGAATTTTCAGAAGGAAATTGGAAGAAATACAGCAGGAAAGGAATAAGCGGCATTGAAGTATCCTGTTACACCCAGGAACAGGCACTGCAGCAAGCAGCTGACTTTTGCAGAAAACATTTGCTCAGTTTCGGAATACATACACCCATATTTGAAGGGGAAGATTCTATGCCCCAGGTTACAAGCCTTGATATGGACGTGTATCTTAAGGCAGTTAGGGAAGTAGAAAAACAGGTTCAGACTGCCTCACAATATGGAGCAGACTACCTTTTGCTTCACTATCCGTTCCCCCCTATCTATCCTGAGGATAAAGACTGCCGCTACTGGGATGGGCCGCCTGTGCATTCCTACTATTACTCAGAGAATTACAGCCGGGAGGAATTCAGGATGACGAGCGAGCGGCTCTTTTCAGAGCTAGGCGCCCTTCAAAAGAACTATCACCAAAGGATTGTCCTTGAATATGACTTTTTCGGAGAACACGAGGATATACTTGCTTCCATGTTCAAGGAATATCCCGAAATCCAGCTCGTGGTGGATACACAGAGAATGGAACACCATAAAAGGACCTTCCCGGGCTTCGACCCTTTCACGTGGATGGACAAAATCCACCCATCCGTATATCTGGTTCACTACAGCAATGTCCGATTCGGAAAGCAAAAGAAAAGGCACATCCCTGTTCTCCCGCATCAGGAAAACGACCCCCAATACGGAAAATCCTTTACCTATCTGAAATACCTGGCAGAAAAAAACAGCCAGTTCCACATCACATTCGAACATCATCCCGAACTCGTCAGCAAAGATGAATTGGAAGAATGCTACCGGGCAGCAGAAGACGTTTTAGGACTTGCCTGGAGTCTGGACTGAGAAGAATTGATTCCTTGCAATTCGACCCCTGTGCCAGGTGCCTTTTTTGCGGGTATTTTTCAAGTGTCCTGGTATATATGCTTTACGTATTTAGATATATGGATTGTGGGTTCATGAATCACTTGATTGGTGATTGGATCACGTTTGGTTTTTTTGGATCATTTTGATTGAGGTTGGATCATTCCCGGGTTTATTGGTTCATTTAGGGTGAGAATGGAGCATTCACCGGTTTTTTGGTTCATATGGAAATGAAAGTTAGATGAACAATTACGGTTTGGATCATTTTTGTAATATCGGATCATTATCTTAATATTCTGGATCATTAATCACGAGTATTGGATCATTAGGTTTCAAAAATGATTATTTATGTTGGGAAGGCACCGTCCTGCGCTTTTCTATTTGTCCAGCTCCAAGCTGACACCTTCGGTCTTAAGCCAGCCGCCATCATAAGGCAAAAAGCGCCTTTCGCTGCCGTCTGTCTTATGCCTGTCAGGTGTCTGCCTGCAATTTTTTTTTGGTTCTTTAAATTTCTGTGTTCGACATTATGCTTTAGATTAGTTACGTGTGCAGGCACCGCTTTCCGCTTTTCCTGCTGTCCAGCTCCGGACTGAGACCCTCGAGTCATAAGCCAATCAGTCCATGAGGAGAAAAACCGCTCCTCACAGCCTGCTCGTCTTATGCTTGTCGGGCCTCTGCCTTCCTTTTGATTTAGTATTTTCAAACTTTTTCAGTGCTACACTGTGCTTTAAATCTTTTTTGTTTGGAAGGCACCGCTTTCCGCTTTTCTAGGTATACCATCCCCCATTGACTCCTATGATTTGGCCGGTGATGTAGGCGGCTTTTGGGGATAGGAGGTAGGCGGCGGTTTGGGCTATTTCCTGGGGGCGGCCCAGTCTTCCGATTGGGATTTCACTAGCCAGGTCTGTCAGTTCTTCTTCGGTGAAGTCTTCCATCATGGGAGTCGCAATGGCTCCTGGGGCGATGGCGTTGATTCTGATGCCGGAAGGAGCGAGTTCCTTGCTGAGTGCTTTGACGAAGGTGTTTTGGGCTCCCTTCAGCATCGAATACAGGACTTCGTTGGAGGCTCCTGTCTGGCCCCAGATCGATGTGACCGCGACGATGGCGGCATGGGATTTGTGCCTCAGCTTTGGCAGGAGGGTTCTGGTGAGCTGGAATGGACTTGTTATGTGCAGCTGCACCATTTCCTGGACCAGTGCATCTTCCATGTCTGTGATCAGGCCATAGGCGCTTTTTCCGCTGTTCAGGACGATATAATCCAGGGAAAAAATATGGCCGGCAAGCTTCGTATATCCGTCTTTTTTGGATAAGTCCGCCTGGATTGGAATCAGTTCAGTTCCATAGGGGGCAAGCTCCTCCATGAGGATGCTGATTCCCTCTTGATTGGTGTTATAGTGCAAATACAGGGACATTCCCTCTTTTGCCATCTCATGAGCAATGGCCCGGCCGATCCCTCCGCTTGCTCCCGTTATTAAGGCAAATTTCAATGTACATCCCATCCTTGAATATCTATTTTGATCACTGCTACTTTATCAATCCCTTCTGCTGCCTGTCAATCCGCATAGAAAAAGAAGCCGCAAGGGGCTTCTTTTTATTTTGGTACTACCTGGCAGACCGTGATCCTGGATTCGTCTATCAGGGAAGCCGCTGTCTGTGCGACGTCCTCCAACGTGATTTTTTCCATCTCGGGCAGAACATCAAAGAGATCCATTTCATTAAAGGCATAGCGTGTGAACTGGTTGGCTATGTACTCCGGTGAATTGAGGGATCTCAGGAAGCCTCCGATCTTTTTCTTCTTTGACCGGGTCAGGGCTTCCTCGCTTAGTCCGCTGCCGTCTTTCGCTTTTAACAGATAGCTTTTTAATTTTTCTTCGAGTTTATCAGGGTCATGAGTGTCGCCGCCCATCATGGCAAAACCGAATCCAAGCTCCTGGGTATAGTCATAATAGAAACTCTGGTCAATGAGGCCTTCATTGTACAGTTCTTCATACGTTTTAGAGCTTTTCCCAAAAATCATATCAAGAAGCACGTTGATGACTAATTCGTTTTTCAGCATCTCGTTTCCCTGCTGATCGGTATTCAGAGCTTTGATTCCCACCAGGCATTTTGATGTTTGAACATGCATTTTAAGAACCTTTTTCTTCTCTGCGACTTCTGCAGGCTCTTCATCAAATGACCGTTCAATCTCCGGCTGGTCTTTATAATCCTTTTTGCTTTGATTATCCCTTATCTGGTCCATAACCTTTGAAGGCTCAACCGGTCCCACCACAAACAGCAGCATATTGCTTGGATGATAGAAGGTTCCATAGCATTCATACAGTAATTTATCTGTAATATCCGCTATAGATTCGTTTGTGCCTGCGATATCAATCTTAACCGGATGGTTTTTGTACATATTTTCGATTAAACCAAAATAAAGCCTCCAGTCTGGATTGTCGTCATACATATCAATTTCCTGCCCGATGATTCCTTTTTCCTTCTCCACCGTTTTCTCTGTGAAATATGGATCTTGGACAAAATCTATCAGGGTCCCCAGATTTTTCTCGAATTCTGAAGTGGAAGAGAATAAGTAAGCAGTTCTGGTAAAGGATGTAAAGGCATTGGCGGATGCCCCCTGCTTACTGAATTGCTGGAACACATCTCCGTCCTCTTTCTCGAAGAGCTTATGCTCAAGAAAATGGGCAATCCCATCAGGTACTTTGATCATCTCACTTTTATTCAGCGGCTTAAAATGGTTATCAATCGATCCGTACTTTGTCGTAAATGTGGCATACGTTTTGTTAAATCCTTTTTTCGGAAGGATATACACGCTTAATCCGTTATTCATTTTTTCGTAATACAGCTCTTCGTCCAGCTGGTCAAAAGGTATTTTTTCCATCTTATTTTCCCTCCGATCCCGTTAAGAAATAGATTGTGTCCATTTCAATTTTTTGAGCCACTTCAGTGATTTCAGAAGCAGTGACTTTATCTGTCTGCTCCAGCCAGTCATCCATATCCACTGGAATTCCAGAAACGACTCCATGATAAAGGATTTCAACAAGGCCCCTGCCGATATCAATCGTTTCGAGCAATTGATTTCGGATGACAGCCTTGGTCTGGGAAATCTCCTGTTCCGTGAAGTCCCCTTTTTTCATGGCCTCCATTTGCTCTTTAATGATCCGTACGGCCTGCTCATAATTTTTATTTTCAATGCCTGACATGACCATCAGCAGCCCTTTGTGGCTTTCCAATCGGGCTGAAGCATAGTAGGCAAGGCTCGCCTTTTCTCGGACATTGATGAATAATTTGGAATGCGAGAAGGCGCCGAATATTCCGTTAAAGACCTGCAGGGCATAGTAGTCGCTGTCTCCGTAAACCACGTGCGTACGGTAGCCGATATTGAGCTTGCCCTGCTTGATGTCCTGATTCTCGATGACTTCGTTCACATCCTGGATCTCTTTATCCACACTTCCCCTGCTTACTAAAGGAGTACGGTCCTCAAGTCTGAATAAGCTGCCTGCTGCCTGCTGGACTTCCTCCTCGTTCACGTCACCGATTACATAGAGATCCAGTTCGTCCTCCTGCAGAGCTTTCTGGTAATACTCATAGAGAGTCTCCGGACTGATGGCATCAATACCCTCCAGTTCCCCATTGACATCCAGGGCATATGGTTCGTTTTTGCACATTTCTTCTACAAGACGGTTTGCAGAGTACCTCATCTTGTCATCGTACTGAGATTGGATCCTCTGTTTTAATGAACGTTTTTCATTTTCTACGGTTGCTGAATCGAATGAGCTCCCATTCACATGCGGATTAAATAGCACATCTGATAAGAGCTCCATCCCTTTCCTTAAAAGAGGGGTGCTGTCCGTCAGAAATTTCTCATTCGCAATTTCCAGAGTGATGGTTATGATCTGATACTCTCCCTTTTTGGATAAATCTACGTATAGGCTGGCACCGTAGAGGTCATCCAGATAGGACCTTAATGCAGTCGTGGAAGGGTAAGTTGCTGTACTGGACTGTAAGACGTATGGGAGCAGGGATCTGAGTGTCACTGTCTCCTGTTCGAGAGGGGCTTTCATTTTCCAGACAAAAGTATTTGTTTTATATTTACCAGTATTGACGATATGCAGGGTGAGACCTGCCTGTTTCTGTACCGCTTCATGAATGATGGCCAAGAATAATCCTCCTTTTAATGGAAAGGTAACGCTTGTTTTCCTCCACTATTTTTACACGTTTGGACTCATTTAATTCTTCTTATTAGTATACACCTAAGTTTGCCGGAGCAGACCTGAACAACACTTTATTTCCCTTATACAAACAGCCCAAAACCGGCTGGTTCTGGGCTGTTTGTTTTTTGGGGTCAGCGTTTTCCTTTTTCATACGGCTGTCCAGAAGCTTTCGGGGCATCTGCACGCCCGATAAATCCTGTCAGGGCCAGGATGGTTAGAACATATGGAGCCACGAGCAGATACACGTTCGGAATATCCTTGAAGAAAGGCAGTCCTGAACCGACGATGCTCAAGCTTTGGGCAAATCCGAAGAACAAGGCTGCCCCCAAGGCACCGATCGGATGCCACTTTCCGAAGATCATGGCAGCAAGGGCCATGAAGCCCTGTCCGCTTATGGTCGCATGTCCGAAGTTATTGGTAACAGTCATGGCAAACACCGCACCGCCAAGCCCTCCAAATCCTCCAGAAATCATGACCCCCATATAACGCATCTTTGTTACATTGATTCCCATTGTATCGGCAGCCATCGGATGTTCCCCGACTGATCTGAGACGCAGCCCAAACGGGGTCTTGTAAATCACATACCAGGCAAGGACTGCCGCAGCAATGGCGATATATGAAGTATAATACGCATCACTGAACAACAGCGGCCCAAAAAACGGGATGTCTTTTAAAACCGGGATATCCACTTTCGCAAATGAAGCGGTTATGGAATCTGTTTCCCCTTTTCCATAGATCATCTTAACAAGGAACATGGCCAGTCCCAAGGCAAGAAAGTTTAATGCAACACCGCTGACTGTCTGGTCTGCTTTAAACGTGATCGATGCCACGGCGTGGAATAGAGAGAATACGGCACCCGCCAGGATGGCTACCACAAGAGCTAGCCATGGTGTCAGCGCGCCGAATGTATCGGCAAATGTTAGGTCAAAAACAATGGCGGAGAATGCGCCGAAGACCATAAGTCCTTCTAATCCTATATTGACAACTCCGGATCTTTCCGAGAATACACCGCCCAGGGCAGTGAAAATCAGGGGTGTAGCAAGAAAGATCATGGAAGGAATGATGATTTGCAGTATTTGAAAGAAACTCACTTACTTTACCCCCTTCTTATTGAACCGGGTAATCGCCCAGCGGATGATATAGCTGGAAGCAATAAAGAATATGATAAGGGCAATGATAATATCCACAAGCTCCGTTGGGATTCCTGTCTCAAGCGGCATATTGAGGGCGCCAACTTTTAATCCTCCAAAAAGGATCGCAGACAGGATGATTCCTACAGAGGTATTGCCTCCTAACAGCGCAACAGCGATTCCGTCAAACCCGATTCCGGTGAATCCGCCCTTGATGGATGCATAACCAAACGTCCCGAGACCTTCCATAGAGCCGGCAACCCCTGCAAAGGCTCCGGAGATGACCATGGACAGGATGATGTTCCGATTCACATTCATCCCTGCATATTCCGAAGCGTGATGATTGAACCCTACTGATCGTAACTCATATCCTTTCACAGTCTTTTCGAGAATGAACCACATCAGGAATGCTCCCGCCAGCGCAATGAGAAAGCCCCAGTGCAGCCGTGAGAAATCTGTATGAGCTTCAAGAAAAGGTGATTTGAGCAGCGCTGATTTTGGTACGTCAGGCGTGCGGTCACTGTTCTTCGAAAGCACAGTACGGATGATATTGTTTGTTACATGCAGGGCAATATAATTCATCATGATGGACACAATGACTTCATGGACACGGAAGCGGGCTTTAAGAAAACCCGGAATGAAGCCCCAGAGAGCGCCTGCAGCCGCTGCCGCGATAATGGCAAGCGGAAGGTGGATCACCTTCGGCAGGTCAAATGCAAGGCCGACCCAGACTGAAGCAAGCCATCCTACAAGCACCTGGCCCTCGACTCCTATATTGAAAAGGCCTGTTCTGAACGCGAATGCAACCGCAAGCCCCGATAAAATGTAAGGAGTGACCTGGCGGATGGTTTCACCGGTATAAAATACCTCTCCGAACATTCCATAAAATAGTGCAGAAAAACCTTCGATCGGATTATATCCGGATACAAGCATGATGATCGTACCGGCAATTAAGCCAAGCAGCACAGATACAACCGGAACGAGGATATTAATTAACCGTTTAGACATTAGAATGTTCACCTTCTTTCCTTGTGACCGTACTGCCCGCCATTAACAGCCCAAGCTCCTGCTCGGTTGTTTGCTTTGGATCCACAATGGCCACGATCTTACCTTCATAAATGACTGCGATACGGTCACTGACGTTTAAGACCTCATCCAGTTCAAAAGAAATCAGAAGTACCCCTTTTCCACGGTCCCTCTGCTCAATAAGGCGTTTATGCACAAACTCAATCGCACCTACATCGAGCCCCCTTGTCGGCTGTGCGGCAATAAGGAGATCCGGATCACGATCCACTTCGCGGCCGATGATGGCCTTTTGCTGGTTTCCGCCTGATAATGCCCTTGCAAGGGTATACTCGGTAGGCGTCCGCACATCATAGTCCTTGATCAGGGTTTTTGCCTTCTGATAAATATTTTTATAGTTTAATATGCCATTTTTAGAATATGGCTTTTTATAGTAGGTCTGGAGGACCATGTTTTCACCAATCGGAAAATCCAGTACAAGTCCATGCTTATGACGATCCTGAGGAATATGGCCCAGCCCTGATTCCGTTATGCGCCTAGGCTTTAAATTCTGGATTTCCTTTTGGTTTAAGGATATCGTGCCGGATTCAGCCTTTTTCAAGCCGGCTATGGCCTCAATCAGCTCAGTCTGTCCATTCCCGTCAACTCCGGCAATCCCGACTATTTCTCCTGCCCGTACTTCAAGGGAAAGGCCATTGATGGCAGCTACCCCTCTGGTATCCTTTATCACAAGGTCTTTGATATCAAGGACGCTGGCAGCAGGGTTTGCTTCCGTTTTATCCGTTTTAAATACAACATCTCTTCCTACCATAAGGGAAGCGAGCTCATTCGGATTGGTATCTGAAACGTTAACAGTCCCAATACCCACACCTTTCCTTATAACGGTTACACGGTCGCAGACCTCCATGATTTCCTTCAGCTTATGAGTAATGAGAATAATGGATTTCCCTTCTTTAATAAGCGTTTTCATGATTTCTATTAATTCTTTAATTTCCTGAGGAGTCAGGACGGCTGTCGGTTCATCAAAAATGAGGATATCCGCGCCGCGATATAAGGTTTTTAAGATCTCCACACGCTGCTGCATGCCGACAGATATGTCCGAAATCTTAGCTTCCGGATCAACTCTAAGCCCATATTGCTCAGAAAGCTGCCTCACCTGCTTAATGGCATCCCTCATATTGATTCTTCCTGCTTTTGATGGTTCGCTTCCGAGGATAATATTTTCTGTCACTGAAAATTTATCAACCAGCATAAAGTGCTGATGAACCATCCCGATCCCCAGGTTATTGGCAACATTCGGGTCCGTGATATTCACTTTTTTTCCATTCACACGGATTTCTCCGCGTTCCGGCTGGTACAGCCCAAACAATACATTCATCAGGGTGGACTTTCCTGCCCCGTTCTCTCCAAGCAGGGCATGGATCTCTCCTTTTTTCACCTGCAGGGTTATATTGTCATTTGCCACAATTCCCGGAAACTCTTTACGGATATTGAGCATCTCGATTACATATTCCACTTCGTTTTCATCTCCTTTACTAGGATAAATCCCAGGGAACAGCCCCCTATACCTTTATAGAAATCAAAGGAAAAACTGCAAATTCTTACAGTCTTTCATTTAATTTCCTTGTCCAAGAAAAGATCGAAAACCCAAAAATAAAGGAATACCGGGCTGGACCTGCCAGCCCTATATTCCTTTATATAGATTCGTAAAATTATTATTTAAAGTTTTTCAATTCAGCAGGAGTGCCTGGTACTTTCACTTCGCCTGATTTAATCTTAGCTGTCCACTCATCCACAGCCTTCAGTGCTTCCGGAGAAACATTGTCCTTTGTAGGAGCAATTCCTACACCATTTTCGTTAAGACCATATTCTACAACTTTTCCTCCAGGGAAATCGCCGTCTTTTGCTTTCTTGGCAATATCCTGAACAGCGATATCTACACGTTTAACCATGGAAGTCAGCATAATGTTTGTATTGGCGTCAATCTTTCCATCAGGAGCCTGGTCGCGGTCAACACCGATTGCCCAGACATTTTTGCTTGGATCTTTCTGCTTCACAGATTTCACTTCATTGATCATACCGATTCCAGTAGCTCCGGCAGCGTGGAACAGGATGTCTGCACCTGATTTGATCATTGTGTCAGCAGTAGCCTGGCCAAGATCCGGCTTGTCAAATGCACCTGTATATTTCGTAAGGACTTCAGCTTTAGGGTTAACAGATTTAACACCCGCTTTAAATCCAGTTTCGAACTTTTCAATCAATTCCCCTTGAACACCGCCGATGAAGCCGACTTTGTTCGTCTTAGTTGTAAGTCCTGCTACAACTCCGACAAGGAAAGAGCCTTCGTTTTCTTTAAAGGTAATGCTTGCTACATTGGGCTTGTTCACTACAGCGTCAACAATCGCAAATTTTGTGTCTTTACGCTGGTCAGCAACCTTGGAGATTGCATCTTCCATTAGGAAGCCGATTCCGTAAACTAGGTCGAAATCCTGGCGGGATAGTGTATTAAGGTTTGTTATATAATCAGAATCGGATTTTGATTGAAGATAGTCATAGCCATTCTTGCCTTTTTTCAGGCTGTTGTCTGATCCGAACTTTTGCAGGCCTTCCCATGCGGATTGGTTGAATGATTTGTCATCAACACCGCCTACATCCGTTACCATACCAACTGTGAATGAATCTTTCTTACCGCCGTCTCCACTCTTTTCTGAACTCTTTCCACAAGCGCCAAGCATTGTGCCTGCTGCTAATACAAGAGACAGAGCTAATCCAAATTTACGCTTTTTCAAGAATGATACCCCCAATGTTTTTTTGAATTAGTAGAAAATAAAGAATTCTCATTACCTGCAGGTCTGTTTAAACCCGCTTGCGCAGCACATGGAAACTGAATTTATCAGCCTTAAAATAGTTGACTGAGTATAAAATCGGCTGGTCCTGTTCGTTGTAATGAGTCTGCTTTAAAACCAAGAGAGCCGTTTCAGGTTCACAATTCAGAATCGGGGATATTTTTTCGTGATATCCGATCGGTTCTATATGTGCAATGGCATAGGTAACTTTATTGGCTGACTCCTTTTCAAGAAGATCCAGAAGGGATTCTTCTTTCTGGGAAAGGTCCCATTCCAGTATGGAAGCGGGAATTTTATCAATACAATAAACTACGGGATCTCCATTGGCTGTCCTGACACGTTCAATTACAGATAGAGTCTGGTCGCTGTCAAGGGCAAGCTTTTTCTGATCCTCTTCTGTAGGCTCCTGGGTATATGAATCTAAGAAAATAGTACCCGGATTCATTCCGGCATTCTGGATCATCCCGGTAACACTATTCAGCTGTTCAATACCCGAGGTAAACAGGGGCTTCCCGTTTACAAATGTGCCGACGCCATGGCGGCGGATAATCACATTTTCCTCTTCAAGGATCCTGAGTGCTTCTCTAAGTGTTGCTCGGCTTACTCCCAGCTGCTTGGCAAGATCAAATTCAGAGGGCAGTTTTTCTTTCTCTTTATATACCCCTGACTCTATATCCTGTTTAATTCTGTCAATAACTTGTAAATACAAGTGCCGATTATCCAGCTTAATAGGCATGCACGTTCCTCCAAAGACATTGTCCTAGTCATCAGACCTCTGATTTCTATCTTTTCTACTAATCGAATATACTTTATCATTATTTCTAGTAGAAATAAATAGTTGAAAAAAAATTGTTTATATGCTGTATTTTATTTTTTTTCTCAAAATTCCCTCAAAACCGAATAAAAAAAAGATTTATATCCAAATTTATCGGATATAAACCTGTTTTTTCCAAATTATTAAGATGTATGGGCTTCGTTTTCGTCTTTCGTTACGAGTACCGTTCTCGGCTTACTGCCTTCATATGCCCCGACAATGCCTCTCTGTTCCATTTCATCGATAAGCCTTGCCGCTCTTGAATAACCGATTCTAAAGCGTCTTTGAAGCATGGAGACCGATGCGGTCTGCATTTCTACCACGAGCGAGACGGCTTCCACATACAAGTCATCCTCGACTTCCCCTGATACCTCCGGAATATCATCTGGAATCATTTCTTCATTATACTGAGCTTTCTGCTGTGAGATGACATAATTCACAATGGTCTCTACTTCATCATCTGAAAGAAAAGCTCCCTGAACCCTGACAGGCTTTGATGCTCCTACCGGAAGAAAGAGCATGTCCCCCCTGCCTAATAGCTTTTCCGCTCCGCCCATATCGAGTATGGTCCTTGAATCTGTCATGGAAGAAACGCTGAACGCAATCCTTGAAGGAATGTTTGCTTTAATAACTCCCGTAATTACGTCCACGGATGGCCTCTGGGTGGCAATGATAAGGTGAATGCCGGCAGCACGGGCCATCTGGGCAAGCCTTGTTATGGCATCTTCCACATCGGAAGAGGCGACCATCATTAAATCCGCCAGCTCATCGACGATCACCACTATATAAGGAAGCAGAGGCTGCTTTGCTTCACTTTCGGCATTATGCCTCTTGACTGACTCATTGTAGCCTTCGATATTCCTGGTTCCGCTGTGGGAAAACAGCTCGTACCGCCGTTCCATTTCGCCTACGACCTTTTTCAGAGCCTGCGAAGCTTTTTTAGCATCGGTCACCACTGGTGCAAGGAGATGCGGGATCCCATTATAAACGTTTAACTCCACCATCTTGGGGTCAATCATCATCATTTTTACCTCATGAGGTTTGGCCCGCATAAGGATGCTTGTGATGATTCCATTTATACAGACAGATTTCCCGCTCCCTGTAGCGCCTGCCACCAAAAGATGGGGCATTTTATTGAGCTCGGCAAGTACCGCTTCACCGCCGATATCCCTGCCAAGGCCGATCTGCAGCTTGGCATCAGGCTTGTTATGGTCCGGAGAGTCAATGACTTCCCTTAGTGTAACCATGGCGATTTCGGAATTAGGGACCTCTATGCCCACTGCGGATTTACCCGGAATAGGCGCTTCAATACGGATATCCTTTGCAGCGAGAGCAAGGGCAAGATCGTCAGAAAGGCTGACAATTTTGCTGACCTTTACCCCTACGTCCGGATGAACTTCATATTTTGTAACGGCCGGACCTAAATGAACCTGTGTTACCTTTGCTTTCACCCCAAAGCTCAAAAAGGTCTTTTCAAGCTTGGCTGCATTGGCATGAATAAGTTTAAATTCCCCGCTTTGGTCTGCCTTTTTAGGCTTGGCCAATAGATTCAGGGACGGAAGCTGATATTTCGCATTTTCCACTTCCGTAAAATTAATTGCCGGAGATAAATCTTCTTTTTCCTCTGATGAGGGCTTACCTGTCTTAGGCTGAACCTTTTCATTTTCACGTTCTTCTGTATCAGCCTGGTTTTTTTCCTCTCCATATGCCTTACTTGCAAAGTTGGAAATGATTCTTGGCTCTTCCGCTGCCGGAACAGGATCAATCGGAAGATCTGGAAGCGGAGCAGACTTGGACCTTGTCCGCCTTTCCGGTTTGGCTTCCTTATCTCCAGCCTCCTGCTCCTCCTCTTTCAGCCTCTTTTTTTCCGACCGGTCTTCGTGCCAGCCCTTCATATCTTCTATAAAAGCTCCCCACTGCGAGCGCGAAAAACCTGCCAGCGATTGGACAAACTTTCCGATTGTTTCTCCGAGTGTTTTACCGGTTACCAGAATAAGCCCCATAATAATCATCAAAAAGGCGATGATTTTGGTTCCTGTACTGTCAAACAGAAAATAGCTTGCCGCAAAAAGGACAGCTCCTATCATCCCGCCCCCCAGGTCGCTTGTGCTTGTCTGACCCTTCGCCTCCATCCAGAAAAGCTCCCAGGTATTCGCAATCACGCTCGGTTTTTTAAATGGGCCTCCTTCTGCCAGAAGGTTGAATAATGTAACATGGCTGAGCAGCAGGATGGAAGCAACGATAGAATATACTCCCACAAGCTGCCTTTTGAAGAAAAACGGGATTTTTCTTTTCCACATGAGATACATACTTAAAATGCATAATCCGATCAGGGAGAGTATATACCACTCTCCCATAAAGAAACGGACCAGCAGGACGATCGACTTTCCTACTGTACCCAGGCCGGCCATGGCAATAGCCGCCAAACCAAATAAAATGAGTCCGATTAATTCATATTTCAAGGTTTCCTTGAAGCCTTCTGTTTTTTTGCTGGATCTTCTTTTTCTTTTAGCCATTTCATCACCTTTTGCTTACTATACTAAAAGCGCCCCCCTCTTTACGAAGGGCACTGCTGTCCACATGGATGGGCTGCCCTGCTGCGGAGTCTTTCCTGGCAGCCATATATGTATGAACAAATAAAACCCGGCGTCTGCCGAGCTTAAGAAAAGAGTAGAACGATCCCCAGACGGCCGGGCAGTGTTCTTCTCTATGCTATTATAGCATAATTAAATGGCTGTAACTTATTAATCATCTAGCAAAATCCGACGGGGAATACTGCAGAAAGCTGCCGGGCTGGATATCAGCAATCAAATAGTGGCCTGGTTCCGTGCTGATAATTCTTTCGACCCGGAAGCAAAATGGCGAATGCATTTGGACCTCCAGCTGGATTCCGCGGTAATCAATCTCCATACAATCGGGATATCTCTCCATCTCCTGGCCCAGCATCAATTCATGCGGCATGGTGGTATAGAGGATCATTGGATCATCCCTTTCCCCGCCTCATTATATTCAGCAATCAATTCATTGAGCCTTCTCATAGCCTGTCCCACGCCGCCAACCGAGTCGATGAGGCCGGAATCCACTGCTTCTGAGCCAACCACATTGGTCCCGATATCCCTTGTCAGATTTCCTTTGGCAAACATCAATTCCTTAAATGTCTCTTCTGGGATTTTAGAATGCTTGGTAACAAAATTGACAACCCGCTCCTGCATTTTATCCAGATATTCGAACGACTGAGGCACTCCGATTACCAGCCCTGTCAGCCTGATGGGATGGATAGTCATGGTGGCTGTCTCGGCAATAAAGGAGTGGTCACAGCTTACTGCGATAGGGACGCCAATGGAGTGTCCGCCGCCCAGAACAATAGAGACGGTCGGCTTCGAGAGGGATGCAAGCATCTCCGAAATGGCCAGCCCCGCTTCGACATCTCCTCCAACCGTATTTAAGATAACCAGGAGGCCTTCTATGTTGGGATTTTGCTCGATGGCCACGATCTGCGGGATCACGTGCTCATATTTGGTTGTTTTATTCTGGGGAGGAAGCTGTAAATGTCCTTCAATCTGTCCAACGATTGTTAAGCAATGAATCTTGGAATCCTTCGACATCTGCGGCACATTTGTCTCGCCCAGCTCCTGGATTTTTTCAATCAGGCTTGAGGCATGCTTCCCGGATTCCTGCTTTCCGCCCTCAGACGGCTTCTCGTCTTTAATCATCATCATTTCCCCTTTATGTTTAGTCTCATGTAGTATGAGCCATTCTTTTTGAGTTCATTCGCCCTTTTACATACAGGGCAGGGGACGACGGAGATGCAGGGCCGCGTTAAACAAGCCCTGGCCCAATAAAAGAGCCCAGGCGCTTGAACATGCACCTGGACTCCCGCAGTCTAATTCAGCCCTCCATGATGATTGGAAGGATCATAGGACGCCTCTTTGTTCTTTCATATAAAAATTGATTAAGGGAATCTCTTAATTCCTGTTTAAGGCTGGCCCAATCAAAGGATTCGCCTGAGATTTTCTTTTCGACGATGCCCCTTACAAGGCTGCCCGCCTCATCCATCAGCTTTTCGGATTCTCTCACATACACGAAACCGCGTGAAATGATTTCCGGGCCGGCTGATATTTGCCTTCTGGATTTATTCAATGCCACCACTACAATCAGGATACCGTCCTGGGACAAGAGCCTGCGGTCTCTTAATACGATGTTCCCTACATCTCCTACTCCGCTGCCATCAATCAGCACATTTCCTGAAGGAACCTTTCCGCTGATACGGATTGTGTTTCCTTTAATCTCAGCTGCTTCCCCTTTATCCAGCACCAAAATCCTGTTCTTTTCCATACCCCATTCCGCAGCGAGTTTTACATGTGCCTTCAGCATCCTGTATTCTCCGTGGACTGGAATCAGGAATTTCGGCTTCATCAGGTTCAGCATCATTTTTAATTCTTCCTGGCTTCCATGGCCTGGTACATTTATGACCTTTTTCCCAGAAACCACTTCGGCTCCTGCGCGGTATACCATATCCATGGTTTTGTATAAATTCAATTCTCCGCCTTTGATTGGCGGAGCTGCGATAAGGACGGTGTCTCCCGGCTGGATATTGATCTGCCTATGGTTCTTCTTGGCCATTTTTCGCAATGCTTCTATCGGCTCTCCCTGAGAACCCGTAATCAGCACAACCAATTCATTGTCTGGATAATCCGAAATCTGCGAAACTGGAATGATCATATCTTCAGGAACATCAAGATACCCGTTCTTTAGTGCTATTTCATAGACTCTTTCCAGGCTTTTTCCCACTACCGCAACTTTTTTTCCATTTTCATGGGCAGCATTAAACACATGCTGGATTCTATTGATATGAGAAGCAAAGCAGGCAACAATAATCCGGTTCTCTGCATTGTAGAATACATCTGCCATCCCTCTTGCCGCAACGGCCTCAGAAGGTGTATAACCCGGCTTTTCTGCACCCGTGCTCACAGAAAGCAGCGCAAGCACTCCTTTTTCGCCAATGGACGCCATCCTGCCTATTTCAGGCTGATACAGCGGTGCTGCTGCCTGGTCAAACTTAAAATCGCCTGTATAGACAATCGATCCCTCTGTGGTATCAATGCAGATCCCTACAGATCCAGGGATGCTGTGATTGGTTCTGAAAAAGCTGATTTCCGCAGAAGGAAATGAAAGAACTGTTGATGAATCAACGACCGAAAACTCGACATTTTTCTTCTGCTTGCGATCCAGTTCTTTTAAATTGGCTTTGGCCAGTTCCAGAGTCAGCTTTGTTCCGTATACAGGCACTTGAAGCTTGTCCACAAGATACGGAAGAGCCCCTATATGGTCCTCATGGCCATGGCTTAAAAAGATTCCTCTTATTCTATGTAAATTCTCTTCAAGATAGGTAATATCAGGAATTACGACATCTATGCCGAACATTCCATCCTCAGGATACATCAAGCCTGCATCCAATACATAAATATCCTCTTCCACCTCAACCAGATACATATTTTTGCCAAGCTCTCCCTGGCCCCCAAGTGAAATGATTTTAATAGATTGTTTATTTTTCAAATGATTGTCCTCCTATGCTGATATGGTTCCGTTCATTGCAATTGGTTTTATTATACATGAATAGAAAATGGAGTGCCAACCAATTCATATATTTTCTTTAGCCTGCATACAAAAAAACGCCTGATTCCCTCGATGGCTCTTGGGGAATCAGGCGAATAAGTGTATATGCTTTCTAGCATATTATAAAAGGTTCATAGTATTCTCAAGCAATTCTGTAAGAGTATTTCTCTCTGTTTCCGTCAAGGCCACTAGAGGAAGTCTTACAGATCCGACGTTCAGCCCTTTCAGCTGAAGCGCAGTTTTTACCGGAACAGGGCTTGGGGATGTAAATAATCCCTTCATGATCGGAGTCAGCTGCTGATGAAGCTTCGCTGCTTTCTGGTAATCACCGCTATAAAAGGCTTCTACCATATTCTGCATCTCGCTGCCGATTATATGGGAAGCAACCGAAATAATTCCCGTTCCCCCAATGGCCAGGACTGGCAGTGTCAAACTATCATCTCCGCTGTAAAGCATAAAATCATCATCTGTAGCAGCCAGAATTTCCGTCATGGCATTCAAATCCCCGCTGGCTTCCTTAACAGCCACAACATTAGGGATTTTTGACAGTCTTACAATTGTCTCTACAGAGATATTGACAACTGCCCTGCCAGGGATATTGTAGATCATGATAGGAAGGGAAGTGCTTTCGGCAATGGCTGCAAAATGCTGGTACATGCCTTCCTGGTTTGGTTTATTGTAATAAGGGGCAACGAGCATGACTGCATCCACTCCGGCTTCTTCAGCCTTTTTTGTCAGTTCGATGGAAGCACGTGTATTATTGCTTCCCGTGCCCGCGATGATCGGGATCCTCTTGTCTGCAGCTTTTACCGCATGGCGGAAAAGGGCAGCCTTCTCTTCAGTGGATAGGGTAGGTGATTCTCCTGTAGTGCCGGCCACAACAAGCGAATCGCTTCCGTTATCAATTAAATAGTTTATTAGCTGTGTCGTTTTGGCAAAGTCGATATTCCCCTTGCTGTCGAACGGGGTTACCATTGCCGTAGAAACTCTTCCAAAATGCAAAGTGCTCACTCCTTAATTAAACTGGGTTTTATCTTCCCCTAATCCCTCTATTGATTCTACATGCAATTCAAAAGCGTCGTGCAGAGCGTTTACTGCCTCCACCAAATTCTCTTCCTTAACGAGTACCCAGATGGTAGTATGGCTGTCTGCTGACTGCAGGATACTGATCCCTTTTTCAGAAAGGGCAGTCACAATCTTGGCAGTAACCCCCGGAACCCCGGTAATGCCCGCTCCGACCACAGACACTTTGGCGCAGTCCCTGTGTACAGATGGTTCATACCCTAGATCATGCAGGATCTGGACGGCAAGATCAGCCATGTCATCCGCCACAGTATATACCACTCCCTGAGGGGAAATATTGATGAAGTCCACACTGATATGGGCGTTGGCCATAGCCTTGAAAACATCAGCCTGAAGGTCATACTGATTTTTTTTCGCGGTAACCTTGATCTGGGTAATATGGGATACATGCGCGATACCCGTCACCAGGCGCTCTTTGATATCGGTTCCCCGTTTATCTTTACTGATGGAAGTGACAAGCGTTCCAAGGCCGTCTGAATAAGTGGACCTGATCCTTACAGGAACTTTCGCCTGCATGGCGATTTCCACCGCTCTAGGATGTATGACCTTTGCTCCCTGGTACGCCATGTTGCAGACCTCAGTATACGTAACCACCTCAAGAGGGCGTGCGTTTTCCGCTATCCGAGGATCTGCAGTCATGATGCCTTCCACATCTGTGAAGATATCCACCCATTCTGCATTCAGCGCAGCTCCCAGGGCCGCTGCAGACGTGTCACTGCCGCCGCGTCCGAGCGTCGTGATATCCCCGTTCCTTGCCGCCCCTTGAAAACCAGCCACGACTACAGCATCATGATGCTCCAGCTCACGTTTAATCCGGTCGCATTTCATTTCAATAATCTTTGCATTTGTATGGTCGCTGTTTGTCCTAAAACCAGCCTGGGCGCCAGTGAAGGCCGTAGCTTTAATCCCATTCTCCACGAGCAGATTAGTAAATACCACTGATGAAATGGTTTCCCCCACGGATAATAACAGGTCATGTTCACGCTGTGACAGCCTGCTGTCGGATCCGTTCACAAGGGAAAGGAGAGTATCGGTTGCATAAGGCTCTCCCTTGCGTCCCATAGCCGACACTACAATAACAGTCTTGTATCCTTCCTTTAAAGCTCTCTGTATATGGCGAAGTGCATGACTGCGGCTTTTTTCATCACGGACTGATGTTCCGCCGAATTTCTGAACGATGATTTTCATGATAACACCTCTAATAAATTCAACAGGCTGGCTTCCCAAGCGAAAGACTATATCCCTATCTGTGTAAGTCTTGACGCCTGCACATGAGCCAGCCCTGTCTGTTTTTCCTAGTTTTTATTATGCTCTTTCTTTAACTAATTCCATTCGCAGAAGGCTTTCAGCGATTTGGACTGAATTCCAGGCAGCCCCTTTTAACAAATTGTCTGAGACTACCCACATATGAAAGCCTTTTTCTTCATCAAGGTCTTTCCTGATCCGTCCTACAAATACTTCATTCTTTCCAACGCTGTGTGCAGGCATCGGATAGACCTGTTCAGCCGGATTATCCTGAAGGATTACACCAGGTGCCCCATCCAGCAGGCTTTGAATATCCGAAGCTTCTACTCCATCCTGGCCAATTTCAATATAAACAGACTCAGAGTGCCCGGTTTCCACTGGAAGGCGGACACAGGTTGCGGCAACTTTAAGCTCTGGCATATGCATGATTTTCTTGGTTTCATTCACCATCTTCATTTCTTCAAATGTAAATCCATTATCCTGAAATTTATCAATTTGCGGAACTGCATTAAAAGCAATCTGGTATTTCTTTTTATCGCTTCCTACAGGAAGAATCTGCGGAGTGAATTCTTCATTGTTGATCAAGGCACGCGCCTGATCTTTAAGCTCCTGGATGGCTGCAGCCCCTGCTCCGGAAACGGCCTGGTACGTTGAAACCACAACCTTATTCAGCCCGTATTGCTTCCTGATCGGTTCAAGGGCAACCACCATCTGAATGGTTGAACAGTTTGGATTTGCGATAATGCCGTTATGCTTTCTTAAATCCTCTTCATTCACCTCAGGCACTACAAGCGGGACATTTTCATCCATGCGGAAGGCACTTGTATTGTCGACCACAATTGCCCCGCGTTTGACCGCTTCGGGAGCAAGTGCTTTTGATACGCTGCCACCAGCTGAAAATAAAGCGATATCCACGCCTTCAAAGCTTTCAGGCTTTGCCTCCTGCACGGTATACTCTTCACCCTTAAAAGTGATTTTAGTTCCTGCTGACCTTGCTGAAGACAATAATTTCAGCTCTTTTACAGGATAATTTCTATTTTCAAGCGTACGGAGCATCTGCTGTCCAACTGCACCAGTAGCTCCTACAACTGCAACATTCAATCCTCTTGCTTCCCCCATGTATAACCCTCCATCATCAGCTATTGTGTATTGTCTTTAGAAGTTATTGTAATGTTTCTTGATTTATTAGTCTAATAAACATGTTCAATTTTATCATACTAGAGCGTTAAAGTTACAGTTTTATTCTGGTTTCTTACTCCGCATCCCTAAAACGTTCTATAATGACCGGCTGAATCTGCTCCCTGTTCAAGGCATACATGATAGTATCCCTCAGGCTTTCCATCCTTGCTACCATGGAACTCGGTTTCTTTTCGGGATCATCCTGCCCAAATGGAATAAAATAAATATTCTTTGCTCCCATTAATCTCATTAAATTCACACCATTCAGGCCGAGGGCATCATTTGTAGAAATCCCAAGGACAACCGGTCTATGATTCCTCATGGTGGCCTTCGCAGCCATAAGGACCGGGGAATCATTTTGTGCATTGGCCAGCTTGCTCATCGAGCTTCCTGTTAAAGGGGCGATGACCATGCAGTCGAGCGGTAGCTTTGGACCCAGCGGTTCCGCTTTTACAATGGTATCGACAACACGGTTGCCTGTGAGCTCTTCAATTCTTGCCACCCAGTCTTCCCCTTTTCCGAAACGGGTTTCTGTGTGCTTAACGGTCTGGGTAACAATCGGGATTACTTCTACCCCCTCATTGACCAGGTTTTCAATTTGAGGAAAAACGGCATCATATGTGCAATGGGATCCTGTAAGGCCGAAGCCTATTCTTTTGCCTTTTAAACTCATGGTGTGTCTTCCATCCTTCCGCTTAAATCATTTCTTAAAAGCTGGGCCAGAACATTAGCCAATATTTTTCCGGCTGTCTTAGGTGCGACTATTCCTGGAAGTCCAGGGGCAAGCAGAGCTTTGATCCCCCGCTTTTCCGCATATCTGAAATCGGTTCCCCCAGGTTTTGAAGCCAAATCAATCACCAGGGTATGCGGCGGCATATTGGCGAGCACAGCCGCAGTCACAACAGGATATGGTACAGTATTTATGCAAATATCTATATCTTGAATCTTTTCCTCCAAATCCTTGATATGAAAAGGAGTCAGGGCCATTTCTGTTATGCGGGCTAAATCTTCGCTTTTCCTGGCACCTACCTTTACATGGGCGCCCAATGAGTGGAAGGTTCTGGCCACACTCATCCCCACCCTGCCAAGGCCCAAAACCATGACATTCGATCCATGAATGGTGTAATCCGTATGCTGAATAGCCATCATGATCGTGCCTTCAACGGTTGGAATGGAATTGTAGATGGCTACATCATCCCGCTCAAACAGCTGAACGAGCCTTCTATTCGCATTCTTGGTAATTTTATCTAAGTATGCGTTGGTGATCCCAGAATAAATCGTGCAATGGGAAGGGGTTTTTTTCAATATTTCCTCTGTTAACACCACTTCTTCGCTGGAAAAAATGGTTTCGATGCCTCCTTCTGTGCCGGTACCGGGAACAGGAAGAATAATGGCATCAATGGTGCTCATATTCAGGTCCTTAAGCTTTTCTTTAACCGCTCCCGTAAAAGCATGGTCCAGTTGCTCAAAGCCTACCAGCCATAATTTCGCATCGAGCTGCGTCAATTTCCTTATCACTTCCAGCTGTCTCGCATCTCCGCCAATTACGGCGATTTGTATGCCTGTCAGCATTTAAATTTCACCTTCTCCTAAATAAATGTATGAAAGCGTCAGGATGTCTGGCAGGTGAAAAGTGTGAAATAAGCCTATTCGCTTCCGCCAGGTGTATTCGTTCCTTTTATTCTATGTGCATCGGTTTTATAAGGTGATACTCTCCATTATCTTGTTTAGCCTATGCAGACGGCAGCCATTAGGGAATAAATGGGCAAAAAAAATAAGGATGTCCAATAAGTCCTAAAAAAAGCAGGCGGAGAAACGAAAATCCACCTCCACCTGCTTTTAGTTTTATTCGGCTGACTTCACCATCTAGGATTTGACGCATGGTGGAGGTGATTGTGCATCCGTACTGATTTTAGTGGGAAAAATCTCTTAATTCGGTAGTGTGGGATAAAAGGGGCTTCTTCAATAGAGGGGAAAACTCCCCTTATTCGTAGTGCGGGATAAAAGGGGCTTCCTTCAATAGAGGGAAAAATTCCCCTTAATTCGTAAAGTGGAGTAAAAAGGGCTTCAATAGAGGGAGAAATTCCCTTTATTGACTCAAAAAGTGCGAAAATGAGGGCTTTTTTTTCCCATAAGGGAAAAACTTCCCTTATATTCCTCAAAAAGGCATCTGGTCAGGATTTAAGGGGAATTATTCCTCTTATTTTTATTCCTAATCTAACCCGAATAAGGACTATTATTTAAAAAGGTGCCCTCCGGAAAGCCGGTCTACCTGACCTTCTGGAGGGCACCTTTCCGGACTTCTATTCTGGCTCAGCTTCTGTACCAGGAATATCGATGATAATCATATCGGCCCCGATTTTTTTGATGTGATTCCACGGAACTCTTATTTCATTTCCATTCTTTTTAAAACCAAACCATTTAACATTTGGAATGATCAGAGCGGTAATCTGTCCCTTTTCATTGATCTCTAAATCCGTCTGGCCAAGCACCCCTAACCGCTCTGCACGCTTAACGTCCACAATTTCCTTGCCGCTTAACTCGCTGAGCCTCAAAACAGCATCACCTCCGAATGTCCCATTACTTAATCTATATAAGATATGACGGGATAATATGAGAAGGAAATTTTTTTCTCGTTCACTTTTATGAAGAGATTAAAAGGTGGGGCCGCATTGGACTTTGAATAATATTCTTTGCAGGCACTGCTTTCCGCTTTTCTACTCGTGCGCAGCGGGACAGATGACACCCCGCAGGCGGAGCTTTAGGAGGTTCACCGTCCGCCCCTCGGAAAGCAAAGCGGCTGGAACGGAACTTAGGTACCCCGCTTTTATACATATAACAAAATAGCGGCTGGTTTAAACGCAAAAAAATAGGGATTTGGAATAGTATCTATCCCAAATCCCTTTTAACGATCTGCCTGTGATCTTCCCTCATTGGAAAGGTTATTCTTACACAGCTAGTGTATTCTTATTTTGCCTGCTTCCAGTCTTCAAGCGGACTGATGAGCGCCATGGAGTATTGGTCATCGAAGATTTCACGCGCTAGTGAATTTACACTTTCTTCCGTAACGCCGTCTATTTCTTCAACAATCTCATCCAGAGAGCGGTGTCTTCCGAGCAGCAGCTCGTTTTTTCCGTTCCGGCTCATTCTGCTGTTGGTGCTTTCGAGGCTTAGCATCAGGCTGCCCTTTAACTGCTCTTTGCTATTTTTCAGCTCCCGCTCTGTAATTCCGTCTGCTTTTAACTTAGCAAGAGTTTCATGTACCGTGGATAGCAGAAGTTCAAGCTGGCTGGCCCCTGTGCCGCCATAAATGGTCACCAGCCCGTTCTTCTCATAGCCTGAATGATACGAATAGACGGAGTAAGCAAGCCCTCTTTGTTCCCGCACTTCCTGGAATAAACGGCTGCTCATGCTGCCTCCAAGGATATTGTTAAGGGAAATGAGGCTGTATACTTTATCATGGCCGATCGGAAGACCATTAAAGCCCAGGCAGACATGTGCCTGCTCAGTTTCTTTCTTCCTTGATAATGTATTCTGGTGGAAGTCTGCTTTAATCACTGGTCTCTGCCCTTTTCCTCCAGTATAGCTTCCAAAGTATTTTTCCGCTTCATTGACGAACAGTTCATCAATGTTCCCGGCAATGGAGACCACTACATTATCAGGAATATAATAATCATGCATATACTGCTTCAAAGTATCCCCTGTAAAGGTATCGAGGGTTTCTTCTGTTCCGAGTATCGGATATCCGAGAGGATGCTTTTCATATACCGCCTGGCTCAATAGATCATGCACGATATCATCCGGAGTATCTTCATACATCTTAATTTCTTCGTACACTACCTTCTTCTCTTTTTTCAATTCTTCATCAACAAAGGTCGAATTGAAAAACATATCTGCCAGAACTTCAAGGGCATAACTGGCATGATTATCCAGCACTTTTGCATAATAGCAGGTATATTCTTTTGACGTGAATGCATTCACATGTCCGCCAATGCTGTCAAAGGATTCTGCTATTTCCCTTGCAGAGCGGGTGGAAGTCCCCTTAAAGAACATGTGCTCCAGGAAATGGGAGATCCCATTATTTTCTGGATTTTCATTCCGTGATCCTGTTTTAATCCAAATCCCAATTGCAACCGAACGTACAGTCGGAATATTTTCTAAAACAATCCTTACTCCATTCTGGCAAGTATATCTCTTTATCAATACAATTCCTCCTAATCTAGCTGCAAAACAAACATCTATTGACTATTAATGCATAATTCTTTCTTCACTTAATGAACCGGAAACGGTCATTATATGAAGATTTTCCTGTTTGATTCGTTTAATTAGCTTATCCAAAGCTTTAGAACTTGATTCTGTAGGATGCATAAGGATAAACGCCCCTGGATGCAGCTTGTTCATCACTCTCTCAGTAAGAGTTTCCGGGCTGGGCTTCTGCCAATCAATCGTATCAACGCTCCACATAATAGTGCCCATTTTGTTTGCACTTGCAATTTTCACTGTTTCGTCCTTGAAACTTCCGCTTGGTGGTGCAAACCATTTGCAGGTAACGCCTGTAACTGCCTTGATGATGCCGTTTGTCTTTTGTATCTCATCCTGTGCCCTGCCGGAGGATAATGCAGCCATGTTGGGATGGGAATAGGAATGATTCCCTATTTCATGTCCGCCTTCTGCAATCATTTTAGCAAGCTCAGGGTATTTTTTGGCCCATCGTCCTTCAAGGAAAAATGTTGCCTTAACATCATTCTTTTTCAGAACGGCCAGCATGTCCTGTAAGTATTCGTTTCCCCAGGCAACATTTATCAGCAGGCTGACAACAGGCTTATCAGGGTTTGCTCTATATATAGGGGCAGGGGGGAGATCTTTCAAGTGTTTTTTAGGCGGAACTTGTTTATAAATCAGTTTTTTGCTGTCGAACCTGCCTGACTTTTTCATCTTTTTATATGAAGCATCCAATTCCACTTTCAAACCATTATAGCCTGGCACCGTTTTCCACACCGGGTCAATTTTAGCATTCTGAGCAGGTATTTCAAAGCGTTTCGCCTTGGTTTGCAATTCGCTGTAAAGGCTGCCGGATGCAGGCTCTGTCTGGTTGTTCTGTTCATTCCATGTCTCCATATACTCTTCTGTCAATGGATTCTGAACTAATATCCATGATATACCTGCGATTGCAAATAAAGCAATAAAATGTTGAAATTTAGTATTCATACCATGCCCTCCCATATAAACATTACCTTTACATGTTTATGTGGCAGGAGGACAAGGTAGAACATTCGGGATATCACTTAGGGTCTATAACCTAAAAAAAAGCCGGGTTTCCCCAGCCTTCTCTTATGAATTTGAGTTTTCCTCAGCCTTCTGTTCTTTAAGAACTGCTTTACGCGAAAGGTTGACTCTTCCCTGCTTATCGATATCAAGGACTTTAACCAGGATTTCATCACCGATGGCCACAACATCCTCGACTTTTCCGACACGTTCTTCAGCAAGCTCTGAAATATGGACCAATCCATCTTTACCGCTGAATATTTCTACGAACGCACCAAATTTTTCGATTCGTTTTACTTTACCAAGATACAGGGCGCCCACTTCCACTTCACGGACGATATCCTCGATGATCTTCCTTGCCTTCTGGTTCATTTCTTGATTTGTAGAAGAAATGAATACTGTTCCATCCTGCTCAATATCGATTTTTACGCCGGTTTCTTCAATGATCTTATTGATCTGTTTGCCGCTCGGCCCGATAACATCCCTGATCTTATCCGGATTGATTGTCATGGTAAGAATCTTAGGAGCATACATGGAAAGCTCTGTGCGCGGAGCCTCGATTGCTGTCTGCATATGCTCTAGAATATGCATCCGGCCTCGTTTTGCCTGCTGCAGGGCTTCCTCCAAAATCTGTCTTGACAGACCTTCAATTTTGATGTCCATCTGCAGGGCAGTAACACCTTTTGCCGTTCCAGCAACCTTGAAATCCATATCTCCAAGGTGGTCTTCCATTCCCTGGATATCTGTAAGAACCGTATAATTCTCGCCTGTCTTGATCAGACCCATTGCGATACCTGCAACTGGCGCTTTGATCGGAACACCTGCATCCATCATGGCCAGGGTGCTCGCACAGATGCTCGCCTGAGAGGTTGAACCGTTAGATTCAAGAACCTCTGCCACAAGCCTTACCGTATAAGGGAAGTCCTTCTCGGAAGGAAGCACCGGCTCAAGAGCTCTTTCTCCCAGGGCTCCATGACCGATTTCACGACGTCCCGGCCCCCTCATGAACCCTGTTTCCCCTACGCTGAAAGGAGGGAAATTGTAATGGTGCATAAAGCGCTTGGACTCTTCCACCCCAAGACCGTCAAGGATTTGAACATCCCCAAGGGCACCGAGTGTACAAATGGAAAGCGCTTGTGTCTGACCCCTTGTAAAGAGTCCTGAACCATGCGTTCTTGGCAGAATTCCTACTTCAGAAGAAAGAGGACGGATTTCATCAGGCTTTCTTCCATCCGGGCGTACCTTATCTTCCGTAATCAGCCTGCGGACTTCAGCTTTCACAAATTTCCCTAATATTTCTTTAACCTGCTTTATTACCTCAGGTTCAGCTTCCTTTTCTTCATATTGGGCAATGACCTTATCTTTAACTTCATTAATGGCCTCTTCACGTGCATGCTTTTCCTGCACCTGTACAGCTTTATTGATATCAGATTCACACATGGAGCGGATTTCCGCTTCAAGCTCTGAATCTACTTCATAAAGTGCCACTTCCCTTTTCTCTTTGCCCACTTCACCAGCGATTTCTTCCTGGAAAGCAATAAGGCGTTTGATTTCGTCATGACCAAACATGATTGCTTCAAGCATAACCTCTTCAGGCACTTCATTCGCCCCGGCTTCAACCATGTTAATGGCATCTTTGGTCCCGGCAACGGTTAAATTGATATCGCTTTTTCCCATCTGCTCGACAGTTGGATTAATAACGAATTGATTTTCAATCCTGCCGACAACCACACCAGCGATAGGACCTTCAAAAGGAATATCAGATACGGTCAAAGCAAGTGAAGATCCAAACATTGCAGCCATTTCAGATGAACAATCCTGATCCACACTCATCACCATGCTGACAACCTGTACCTCATTGCGGAAGCCATCAGCAAATAGCGGGCGGATCGGACGGTCTATCAGCCGGCTTGCCAGAATAGCCTTCTCACTTGGACGTCCTTCACGCTTGATAAATCCTCCAGGAATTTTCCCAACCGCATATAGCCTTTCTTCATAATTCACAGTTAAAGGAAAAAAGTCTACTGTTTTTGGTTCCTTGGAGGCAGTGGCGGTGCTAAGGACCGCTGTATCGCCATAACGGATCAAAGCAGCTCCGTTTGCCTGCTTGGCCAGCTGTCCAATTTCAACTGTTAACTGGCGGCCAGCCCAGTCAATGGAAAAAGTTCTTTTAGTTTGTTCCATTAAAAATAAAACCCCTCTCTGTTTCTAACGAGTATTCTAACGGCTATCAGCCGAAAAAATATGTACCTTGTTTTACTAAAAGTAATATATATGAATATGGCATATATTTTTAAAATACAAGCTCTCATTCGCATTATAGTCAATCAACAGCAAAAATAAAAACAAACTACTCCTATTATGCACGAAAAGAGCAGGATATAACAACATAATGTATTAAGTTAGCAGTAACCCAAGGAATATTTTCCCTTAGTTTAGCATATTTAAAACCTAATTCCAGTGTATAGCATTTTATATGTAAGCTGTTTTCTTGAATTTTGCTATTTTAAACAGGAGTTTGATTTTCGCTCCAGGAGTGCCCGCTTTCCGCGGGAGTCTCGAACCTTACGCTCCATCACCCTGAATTGCAAATTAGATATCTCCCATTAAAAAGCCACAATTTTTTTAGAAAAAGCGTATATGTAAAAACATGCAATGTTTTATCATTTTACTTAGGAGCTGGATACAAGATATCCTCTAATATACAAAAAAGCGGGAATAGTTCCCGCTTTCTCTTAAAAATTATCGGCGTAGGCCTAATCGGTTGATTAGTTCACGGTAACGAGTTACATCCTTGTTACGCAAGTAAGTAAGCAAGTTACGGCGTCTACCTACCATTTTTAGAAGACCGCGACGTGAGTGGTGGTCTTTCTTATGAGTGCGTAGATGATCGTTCAAATTGTTAATCTCTTCAGTTAGGACAGCAATTTGAACTTCTGGAGATCCAGTATCGCCTTCATGAGTTTTGTACTCATTGATTAGCTCATTTTTACGTTCTTTTGTAATAGCCATCTATTTTCACCTCCAAATATCTTTCAAAAATCCCCGAAAACTGAGCAAACGTTGGTGATTCGCATTGCCAAGTAATGGTTCATCTCATACAGGTTATATCATACATCTTTTCAATAAGAAAAGCAAGTACAATCAAAAATTATTGGAAAAATACTCTCTTGCTTCATCTTTATCTCTGCTGATTTGGGCAACCAGCTCATCAAGGCCGCTGAATTTCTTCTCGCTTCTCAGTCTTCTGTGCCATTCGATCTTTACTTCATTTCCGTAGATCGTATCATTAAAGTCAAAAATATGGACTTCAACATTTGGATTTTCAGGTTTTTCTTCATGGAAGGTAGGCTTGTAGCCGACATTGCAGACTCCAGAATGCCACTTGGAATCCACCTGGATCCTGACGGCATAGACACCTGTTGCCGGGTAAACAAAGGGCTCTTCCAAGGCAATATTAGCCGTAGGAAAACCTAATTGCCTTCCCCTCTTTTCACCATGAATTACGGTTCCATCCGCCGTATAGAAGCGCCCTAGAATCCTTGACAGTTCTTCAGTCTGCCCGTTTTTCATCAGCTCGCGGATTTTGGTCGAACTCACTTTTTCCTGGTTATCTGACAGCTTCTCAACTGTTGTAGAATCAAATTGGTCCCTAGAATGAAACGGCATAGTTTCCATCGTCCCTTTTCCTAATTTTCCATAAGTGTAATCAAAACCGGCAACCACATGTTTCACATTGAGGCCAATCAGGTATTGATCCACAAACTCCTGCGGGAGTAACTTAGCAAACTCCTCTGTAAAATGGACTATAAAAAGATAGTCGATCCCCAGTTCCCTCATGATCTCAATTTTAGTTTTAAGAGGGGTGATATATTTTACAACCTTATTCTTCTTCCCAAGCACCTCGGATGGGTGGGGATCAAAGGTCATGACCGATACAGGAAGTGAAAGCTCTTCCGCCTTTGCTTTGGCCGTATTGATCACCTTCCTATGTCCGAGATGGACTCCATCGAAAAAACCCAGGGCCAATACATGATGGGGAAAATCGGATTGTTTAATATGGTGGGGATGATTTATATAAATGGTCTCCACAAGAATTCTCCTCTTCCTTAGCGGGAAAGCATAACATAATCAGGCTTTACTGCTCACGAGGACACACCTAAGCCCTTTCATTCATTACGCAGGACTTTCACCGGCTTCATCAGGCCCGTTTTTTCAGGATGAAGCTTATAAATGGCCAGGGCTTTCCTGCTGCTGTCCATTATAACAAAGGGCCCATCAATTGAGTGTATTTCTTCGGGAACCGGAAGCACCGCGCCATTTTTAATTTTCTCTGATACTTTATCACTTATATGATATTTAGGCAAATGAGACAAGCCTATTTCCAGCGGCAGAAGAAAATCCTCACCCTGCCGCACTTTTTCTTCTACTTCCTCAAAGGTTAAACAGTCTTCAATCGAAAATGAGGCAGATCTGATGCGTTCTAACCGTGACATATGGGCGGGAAATCCAAGCCGTTCTCCAATCATCACAGCAAGTGTCCGAATGTATGTACCTTTGCTGCAGCTGACACGGAATTTAAAGGAAATGTGCTTCCCTTCAAATGAATCCCTCGAATCTAAAAGCTCCAAGGAATAGATGGAAACTTCACGGGAAGGCCTTTCGACAGTCTGGCCAGCTCTGGCGTATTCATACAATTTCTTTCCGTTGACCTTTACAGCCGAATACATAGGCGGAGTCTGTGTTATGACCCCTGTCAGACTTCCCAGGACCTCCACGATCTCCTGCCGGCCAATGACACGGTCTACCTCTTTTTCCTCGACGGTTTCGCCGGAGGAATCTTCCGTGGCCGTCGCATACCCCAGGGTAACTTCCCCTTCATAGGCTTTTCCGGCATCGGTTATGTATTCTGCAATTTTTGTGGCCCGTCCCACGCAGACTGGAAGCACCCCGGTCACATCAGGGTCAAGCGTTCCTGTATGGCCGACCTTCTTTGTGCCTAATATTTTACGAAGTTTAAAAACACAGTCATGGGACGTCAGCCCTTTAGGTTTCAAAAGCGGTAATATTCCCTCCAAGCCAATAACCTCCAGTTTTTAAAAATAAAATAAGAAAAAAAGAGGCTCGCTTATGCCGGGTGTCCTGCAGATCGTCCCTGACCAGACAAAATGTCTGATCAGGGACCGCAGAATCCCCCATACACAAGCCAGCCTCAAGTGGTTAATCGTTCATGCTCTTTATCTTCAGATCATTCTCCGCTTTGTTTATGATCTTCTTTATTAATCTGTGTCAGAAGATTTTCAATGCGGTTTCCATAATCTACAGATTCATCAAATTCGAAGAAGATTTCAGGCGTTTTTCGAAGCCTGATTCTCTGACCAATTTCAGAGCGGATGAAGCCCTTCGCCTTCGCAAGCCCTTTGAGAGTATTCTGCCTCTGCTCTTCATCGCCAAGAACAGAAATATATACCTTGGCCTGCTGCAGGTCTCCTGTTACTTCTACATCTGTTACTGTTACAAAGCCGATGCGAGGATCCTTGATCTTACGGCCGATGACCTCGCTCAGTTCCTTCTTCATTTGTTCGCCAACTCGGTTTGCACGAAGGCTCATATAATCACCCCGTTAAATTAAAGCCATTCTATCTCAGTTAGTGTTCGTTCTATCTCTGGAAAAGAGTCTAAATAGAGCAGGGCTTTTTGCAGCTCTTTTTCACTCATGATACGCGAGGAGGACACCACGGCGATCGCCAGCTTCGTCCGCTGCCAGACATCCTGGTGGTCCACCTCAGCGATTGAAATATTAAATCTCTGCCTGAGCCTTGTCATGATGCGCTGAAGTACTGCTCGTTTCTCTTTTAGGGAATGGGCATCGTAAATCACACACTCAAACTCGGCAAAGCCAATCATTTGCGCTCAATTTCCTCCATGACATAGGCTTCAATAACGTCGCCTTCTTTGAGGTCATTGTAGTTTTTAATCGTAATACCGCACTCATAACCTTGAGAAACTTCCTTCGCATCATCCTTGAAGCGTTTAAGAGCATCGATTTCCCCTTCAAAGATGACTACGCCCTGGCGAATCAAGCGGATTCCGCTGTCACGTGTGATTTTCCCGTCCGTAACATAAGATCCGGCAATCGTTCCGACTTTAGAAACCTTGAAGGTAGTACGGACTTCAGCCTGGCCGATGATTTTCTCTTCAAATTCAGGATCGAGCATCCCTTTCATCGCGGCTTCAATTTCCTCGATGACTTTGTAGATGATGCGGTGCAGGCGGATATCTACATTTTCAGATTCGGCCGCACGTTTAGCATTTACATCCGGGCGCACATTAAACCCAATAACAATCGCATTGGATGCAGTTGCCAGCATGATGTCATACTCGTTGATGGCGCCAACGCCGGAGTGGATGATCTTAACCTTTACGCCTTCCACTTCAATCTTCTGAAGGGAAGCTGACATAGCCTCAACAGAGCCCTGTACATCTGCTTTAACAATCAGGTTGATATCCTTAACTTCCCCTTGTTTCATTTGTTCAAATAAATTATCAAGGGTCACGCGGGCTTTTTCTGAACGATTGGATTGAACCTGGCGCTGGGCACGGGCTTCCCCAACCTGACGGGCTGTTTTCTCATCTTCAAATACCACGAACAGATCGCCTGCCTGAGGCACTTCGTTCAGACCTGTTACTTCTACAGGAGTAGAAGGACCGGCATCCTTTACACGGCGTCCCAGATCATTGACCATAGCTCTGACACGTCCGAAGGCATTGCCGACTACAATGGGATCCCCAACCTTTAACGTACCATTCTGAACAAGGAGGGTAGCCACCGCACCCCGGCCTTTATCAAGCTGTGCTTCAATAACGGTGCCTGAAGCTTTACGGTCCGGATTCGCCTTGTACTCTTCCACCTCACTGACGAGGAGGATCATCTCAAGGAGATTCTCAATGCCATCCCCATTTTTAGCAGAAATCGGAACAAAAATGGTGTCGCCGCCCCAAGCTTCCGGTACAAGGTTATGCTCCGTCAATTCCTGCATAACACGATCCGGATTAGCTCCCGGCTTATCCATTTTATTCACAGCCACAATAATTGGAACCTCAGCTGCTTTCGCGTGATTGATGGCTTCTACCGTCTGCGGCATTACGCCGTCATCCGCTGCGACTACAAGGATGGTAATATCCGTAACCTTCGCTCCGCGTGCACGCATGGTTGTGAATGCCGCGTGTCCCGGTGTATCAAGGAAAGTAATTCTTTTATCATTGACCTCTACCTGATAGGCACCGATATGCTGGGTGATGCCGCCGGCTTCACCTTCCGTCACCTTTGTGTTCCTGATAGAGTCAAGCAGAGTGGTTTTACCATGGTCAACGTGGCCCATAATCGTAACAACAGCAGGACGCCCGATAAGGTTTTCCGGAGCATCTTCTTCAGCAGCAAGAGTTTCAAGATCTGTTAGATCTACTTTAATCTCTTCTTCTACCTCTACCCCATATTCAGTAGCAATTAACTCAATCGCATCTTTATCCAGTGATTGGTTAATGGTCGCCATTACTCCAAGCAGGAATAACTTTTTAATGATTTCAGAAGGTTCTCTATGAAGCTTTTTCCCAAGCTCCTGTACAGTTAAGGATTCAGTAAAGGTGATTTTCTTAGGAAGCTCCCTTTCTTTGCGCGGAGGAGCCTGGTACGTTGATGTTTGAGGCCGTTTATTATTTCTGTTTCGATTATTGTTTCGGTTGTTATTATTATTTCTGCCTTTATTAAAGGATCTGGAATCTTTGGATGGGCTGTTGCCTGCAGCAGCTGGTTTATTAGGATTTTTCTTTGTCAGCTTCTGCTTGTTCACGCTGTTATCATTATCATGTTCCTCAAATGTATTCGGCTTAACAGCAGCTGACTGCTGGCCTTGGGGATGCTGCTGGCCACCTGTTTTATTCGCAGGCTTTTGTCCTCCCCCATTTTTCTGGTCCTTTGGCTTGTATGCACTATCTAGTTTATTTACTGTAGAATCGTCGATTGCTGTCATATGATTGGTTACCTCTATATTCATTTCTTTTAGTTTCGTAATGACGTCCTTGCTGGAAACATTATGTTTTTTTGCATATTCGTAAACACGTATCTTCGTCATACGTCCACCCCCATAAAAAATTTAATCGAGCAACGTCTGAAGTTTGTCTGCAAAACCCTCGTCAAGGACTGCAATTGTTACACGGGCGTCTTTACCGATTGCTTGACCGAGCATGAATCTATTTTCCGCTCTGAAAAGCGGAACATTATAAAACTTGCATTTATCGATAATTTTCTTTTCTGTATTCTTTGAAGCATCCTGGGAAAGGAACACAAGCTTCGCTTTTCCGTTCCTGATTTCTTTAACAACCAGCTCTTCACCGGATATCAGTTTTCTTGCACGGGCAGCGAGCCCTAGCAGTGAAATCCACCGTTCATTATCCATGGAATCAGCGGTTCTCCTTTTCAGCGAGTTCTAGAAGCTCATCATAGAGGGAAGGATCAATGGCCGCGCCCAGCTGGTTCGCCAGTATGTTCTTCTTTTTCGCCAGCAGAATCGCCTCTTTCTCAAGAGTAAGATAGGCTCCCCGTCCTGCCTTTTTTCCGGTAGGATCAACTGAAACCTCGCCCTCCTTAGAGCGGACGATGCGAATAAGCTCCTTCTTAGGCTTCATTTCGCCTGTGGCCACACACTTCCTCATAGGGATTTTCTTGCGACTAATCACTAAAAGCCCACCTCTCTATTCTTCTGACAAACTGTCTTCAATGTCAAAGGATAAAAGCTTTTCCTCTACAGGATAAATTCCTGCTTCCCGGGCTTCCGACTCACTCTTTATATCAATTTTCCAGCCTGTCAGCTTAGCCGCCAGTCGTGCATTCTGTCCGCGTTTTCCGATCGCCAGGGAAAGCTGGAAGTCAGGAACAATGACGGTTGTCGCTTTTTCTGCTTCGGAAACCATGACCTCAAGGACCTTTGAAGGGCTTAGGGCATTGGCAACAAAAACAACCGGATCTTCAGACCACTTGACAATGTCAATTTTTTCGCCTTTAAGTTCATTAACGATCGCCTGCACCCTTTGTCCCTTTGGACCCACACATGAACCTACAGGATCCACCTCAGGATTATCGGAGTGGACAGAAATCTTGGAGCGGTCCCCCGCTTCGCGGGCAACAGACTTGATTTCCACGGTGCCATCATAGATTTCCGGCACTTCGATTTCAAAAAGCCTCTTCAGCAGGCCAGGGTGCGTGCGGGATACAAAGATTTGCGGCCCTTTTGATGTTTTTTCCACTTTGGTTAAGAAAACCTTAATCCTGTCATGCGGCTTATAATGCTCGTTTGGCATCTGCTCGCTTTGAGGAAGCAAAGCCTCTATCTTTCCAAGACTGACATAGATGAAGCGGGAATCCTGGCGCTGTACGATTCCAGTCATGATGTCTTCTTCACGGTCAATGAACTCGGAATAAATAATGCCCCGTTCAGCTTCACGGACACGCTGTGTCACTACCTGCTTCGCAGTCTGGGCAGCAATTCTTCCAAAGTCCTTGGGAGTTACTTCCATCTCAACAATGTCTTCTACCTGGTAGTTAGGGTCGATTGCTTGAGCTTCTTCAATGGAAACTTCAAGGCGCGGATCGAATACCTGGTCCACCACATCCTTGCGTGCAAAAACACGCATGGATCCTCTTTCAAGATTTATATCGATTCTGACATTTTGTGCCTGGTTGAAATTGCGTTTATAGGCGGACACAAGCGCCGCTTCGATCGCTTCTAATATTACATCTCTAGAAATGCCCTTTTCCTTTTCCAAAAGGACTAAAGCATCAAGCAACTCACTGCTCATTTTTATCCCCCTCGAATACCCTTAATGAATTCCTTAAAAAGTAACCGCCAGTCTTGCCTTTGCCACTTTTTCGTATGGAATTTCCACGGTTTTGTTTCTGGTTTTAATTTTCATTGTAATGGTCACGGTCTCTCCATCAAACGCATCAAGAATGCCCTCAAACTCCTTCAAGCCGTCAAGCGGCTCATAAGTCTTGATGAATACATTCTTGCCGATGGACTTTGTAAAATCCGCCGCCTTTTTTAATGGCCGTTCAGCACCTGGAGAAGAAACTTCTAAAAAATAGTTATATGGAATCGGATCCGTCTCATCAAGCTTCTCGCTCAACCGCTCACTGACCGCGCCGCATTCATCAATATCAATGCCGCCTTCCTTATCAATGAACACTCGAAGGAACCAGTTCTTACCCTCTTTTAAATACTCTATATCCACTAATTCCAAATTCAAATCTTCCAGGATGGGCAGAACCTGCGCTTCCACTATTTCCGTCACTTTATTGCTCAAACTTAATCCCTCCTTATGAAAAAGAAGCATATGATTTGGCTCTTTTTCGCTGTTTACTGCCGCTCTTCCTGCCGAAGCCCTACATTTCTATAAAACCCTTGCATGACGCAGACATACGAAAAGGCCTTTTTTAAAAAATAAGCCAGTATATACAGGCTTATCATCAACAAAGTCAGATAAAGTTATGTAAACAACGAAAGAGTGGGTTTCCCCACTCTCCTTCGCTCTGTCTTAGTATTTCCAATAAAAATATACCATAACCAAAATATTATTGCAAACAAGAAAAGCTGAAAGCGGTGCCTTCCTAAGCAAACTTATTCTTGCTGCATGTTCTGGACAATCCATTATTTATCTTACTAATTGGAAGGCAGAGGGCCGATAAAGAAGACTTGCTGATTGGCGAGCGATAGTGAAGACAGAAGCTTAGTCGCACTTATGCTTAAGCATAAGACGAGCAGGCCGTGAGAAGCGGGTTTCTTCTCATGGACTGATTGGCTTATGACTCGAGGGCCTCAGCTTGAAGCTGGATCACAGAAAAGCGGAGAACGGTGCTTTTCAAGCATAATTGATTGTAAGCTGAATGACACACCTAGCTTTATTTTAACGAGTATCTTATTGAAAAGCAGCCATCCGACAAGCATAAGACAGGGTGGCTGTGGGAAGCGTTCTTCTTCCCATAGACAGCCTGGCTTATTACTCGAGGATGGCAGTTCGCAGCTGGATCACAGAAAAGCGGAGAACGGTGCTTATATGAATCAATTACGCAATTATAACCTGTTTTGACGCAATAAAAATCCATTTCAACGCAATAACTCAAAAAACGGCGCAATTATTGTCCAAACTGCGCAATTCCATTATAAAACACCGCAATCAGCCAAACGGCACAAATTGAACTAAAAAAAGAACCGGTGAAAACCGGTTCAAGTTTAAAACAGTGAAAGCTGGTTCTGGTCTGGCAGTGCTTCGAGGCAGCCCTGCTTGTCCAGATACTCGAGTATCGTTTTGGAAACCTTGCCGCGCTGCTGAAGGTCTTCCTTGGATAGGAACTCTCCTTCTTCGCGTGCCTTGACAATATTGAGCGCAACGTTTGTGCCCAGTCCTGGCAGGGAATTGAACGGAGGGATCAAGGAGTTCCCTTCGATAATAAATTCACTTGCATGCGATTTATATAAGTCTATCTTTTTAAAGTTAAATCCTCTTTCACACATTTCAAGCGCAAGCTCTAAAACAGTAAGAAGGTTTTTTTCCTTGGTGGATGCGTCAAGGCCTTTTTGATTGATTTCATCAATTTTTGCCCTGATGGCCTGGGAGCCGCGGGTCATTGCTTCGATATCAAAGTCCTCTGCCCTAACCGTAAAGTAAGCCGCATAATAAAGGATCGGGAAATGCACTTTGAAATAGGCAATTCTTACAGCCATGAGTACATAAGCTGCCGCATGCGCCTTAGGAAACATATACTTGATCTTTTTACAAGAATCAATATACCACTCAGGCACTTCGTTTTTCCTCATTTCAGCTTCGAATTCTTCTGAGAGGCCTTTACCTTTACGTACAGATTCCATTATCTTAAAGGCAAGGGAAGGATCCAGACCCTGATAGATAAGATAGACCATGATATCATCACGGCAGCCGATAACCTCGCTCAGGTTACAGATGCTGTTGTGGATCAGCTCTTGTGCATTCCCAAGCCAAACATCCGTTCCATGAGAAAGTCCGGATATCTGGACAAGCTCTGAGAAGGTAGTCGGTTTTGTATCCTCCAGCATCTGGCGGACAAATTTTGTCCCGAATTCCGGAATGCCGAGGGTCCCTGTCTTACACATGATCTGTTCTTCTGTGACTCCCAAAGATTCAGGTCCGCTGAAAATCTTCATTACTTCCGGATCATCCGTCGGGATCGTCTTCGGATCAATTCCGCTCAAATCCTGCAGCATACGGATGACAGTCGGATCATCGTGACCAAGTATATCGAGCTTCAGCAGATTATCATGGATGGAATGGAAGTCGAAATGAGTTGTCCGCCATTCGGAAGTTTTGTCATCTGCCGGGAACTGAATCGGTGAAAAGTCAAAGATGTCCATATAATCAGGAACAACGATAATTCCGCCGGGATGCTGCCCGGTTGTCCTTTTAACCCCTGTACATCCTGCGACCAGCCGGTCGACTTCGGCATTCCTGATATGGAGATTATTATCGGAAGCGTAGCCCTTTACATAGCCATAGGCCGTCTTTTCCGCAACGGTGCCGATGGTTCCGGCACGGTATACATACTCCTCGCCGAATAGCTCTTTTGTATAATTATGGGCCCTCGGCTGGTATTCACCGGAGAAGTTAAGGTCGATATCCGGAACCTTGTCCCCTTTAAATCCAAGGAATGTCTCAAACGGAATGTCATGGCCATCTTTTTTGAAGGCAGTTCCGCATTCAGGACAGTCTTTATTTGGAAGGTCAAAACCTGAACCGACAGACCCATCATTGAAGAATTCCGAATGCTTGCAGTTCGGACAGACATAATGCGGCGGCAGCGGGTTCACCTCTGTGATTTCCGTCATCGTTGCGACAAGCGAGGAACCGACAGAACCACGTGAACCTACGAGATAGCCGTCGTTCAATGACTTTTTAACCAGCTTATGGGAAATGAGATATATGACCGCAAAACCGTGGCCGATGATGCTTTTCAGCTCTTTTTCCAACCGGGCTTCTACAATCTCCGGCAGTTCGTCTCCGTAGATGCTTCGTGCCATATCGTAGCTCATCTTCCGCATTTCATCTTCTGCCCCTTCAATTTTCGGGGTATATAGATCGTCTTTGATTACTTTAATGTTTTCCATTTTATCCGCGATCAGGTTGGTGTTGGTAATAACCACTTCTTTTGCCTTCTCTTCGCCAAGGAACGCGAAAGCTTGGAGCATTTCATCCGTTGTCCGGAAATGGACATCAGGAAGCTTATGCCGATTAAGAGGGTTTGCCCCTCCCTGGGAATTGACCAGGATTTTGCGGTAAATTTTATCCTCTGGATCTTTATAATGGACATTGCCCGTAGCCACTACCGGTTTTTCAAGTTTTTCTCCAAGCTTGACGATATTCTCGATGATGTTTTCAAGCGACTTCTCATTGCGCACATATTCCATCTCAATCAGGTGAGCATAAACCTCTTTTGGCTGAATCTCCAGATAGTCGTAAAATTCAGCAATTTCCTCCACTTCCTCAAAGGATTTCTGCATCATTCCCTCAAACACTTCACCCTTGTCGCAGCCCGATCCTATAATGAGGCCTTCACGATGCTTCTGAAGGACAGACCGCGGAATACGGGGAACTCTGTAGAAGTATTCGAGATGCGAGATCGAAACGAGCTTGAACAGATTCTTCAATCCTGTTTCGTTGACCGCCATGAGCGTACAATGGGAAGGACGGGAGCGCTGGTACGCATTTCCCTGGCCCATATGGTCGTTGAACTGGTCATGATATTCAATTTCATACTCCAGAGAATCCTTCAGCATTTTGAGCAGTAAGTAGCCAGTTGCTTCTGTATCATAAATCGCCCTATGATGCTGAGTCAGTTCGATATCGAACTTTTTGGTCAGCGTATTGAGCCTGTGATTTTTCATTTCGGGATACAGGAACCTGCCGAGCTCGAGAGTATCGATGACCGGATTGGCTGCTTTTCCGAAGTTCAATTTCTTATAGCCTACATTTAAGAAGCCCATATCGAAGCTAGCATTATGCGCAACAAGGATACTGTCCTCGGCCCACTCTCTAAACTTGGTTAAAACCTCTCCAACCTCTGGTGCCGAAACCAGCATATCATCCGTAATCCCCGTCAGGTCGATGATTGTAGCAGAAAGAGGATGGTGCGGGTTGGCAAAGGATTCAAAACGATCGATAATTTCTCCATCCTTGATTTTAACGGCAGCAAGCTCGATGATTGTATCGTAGACAGCTGAAAGCCCCGTGGTTTCGACGTCAAACACCACATACGTATCCTCTGCTAGAAGCCGGTGCTGCGGATTATAGGCAATCGGCACCCCATCATTCACAAGGTTTGCTTCTAATCCATATAACACTTTAATATCATTCTTTTTGCCGGCATTGAACGCTTCCGGAAAGCTCTGGACATTTGAATGATCCGTAATGGCGATGGCTCTGTGGCCCCATTTTTTTGCCTGGGCTACCAATGAACTTACTGAAGAAACGGCATCCATGGTGCTCATCGGTGAATGAAGATGGAGTTCGACCCGTTTTTGATCGTCAGGAGCCAAATCCGCCCGGCCTCTCGGTTTAATTTCATTTATATCATTTGCGATCATGACAAGATCCCGGACAAAGGTGTCATTTTGAATGCTTCCCTGCACCCTGACCCACATGCCTTTTTTAATTCTTGCAAGCTGTACGGCATCTTCTTTATCACGCGAGAACATCTTGACAAGAATGGAGCTTGTATAATCAGTAATTTTGAAGGTTAATAGTGTTCTGCCGCTGCGCAGCTCGCGGGTTTCTGCATCGAATACGTATCCTTCTGCAGCGACTCGTCTTTCTTCGTCTATGATTTGTTCGAGCCTGCGGAAATCGGCATCTTCTTTAATTCGGTAGCCGATTACAAGAGGGCCGTCCGCCGCCGCTCCGTCATCTTTCGCTTTTTCGCTTTCCTTCTTCTGCATTTCTACAAGGGCAGCGAGGCCTCTTTCTTGATCTTCTTTCTGTTTCTGCTCTATGAAACGCTGATATTCTTTATTATCCTCTTCAGCAAGTACTTCTGGTTCGACAGAAAACACCGGAAAACCAATGGATTGATAAATATTGGAGATCATCCCGGAATATTTCCTTTTTAATTGGCCAGCCTCTGCATCATTTCTCGCCGAGATGAGGATTTTGTTTCCTGATAGCCTTGGCACCTGTTCATTAAGGAGTGACAGCAGTGCAGGGGAAATCCCATCGATTTCTTTGATGCAATTCGTCCAGTAATCCCTGACAAGTTCTTCTGTAACCTGAGGGTTTAGAACATTTATAGAAAATGAAACTTTAGCAATATGGGCAAAAGCCTGCATCAGCTGAGCTGAAAACCTTGAATATATGCTGCATGGAATCATCTGTTCCAGCAGGAATGTAAAATGCCACCTTTGGGATTCTCTCTCCACAAACAGTTTTTCAATCTGTGCATTATAGAAATACTGCACAAACGCATCGTCGGTTAAATCCAGCTGCTGAAGCAAGAGCTGAAATCTTTCTTTTTTTGGATTAGGATGCTGATCCATTTACTTGTCCCTCACCACCATATAATCTTTTTTAATCAATAGCACAGGTAATTATATCATATTTTCAATGAAGCCATTAAGCTGATTCGTTTGGTTTCGCCTGCCAAATAAACGCAATTTCACGTTATGTAAAACAGAAAAAGACGCGGTTAGCGCCTTTTTCTTTCTGCGTATTTTAGCCTAGGGATTTTTTTAATTCTGAAAGAATGCCGGATTTTTCGATTTCAGCCACTTCACCCGTGCTTCTCACCTTCAATTCGACAATGCCTTCTCCTGCTTTTTTGCCGACTGTAACTCTTACTGGAATTCCAATCAGATCAGAATCGGCAAATTTAACTCCCGGCCTTTCCTGGCGGTCGTCAATCAGCACTTCTATTCCTGCCTTTTTCAAATCTTGATAGATTTCTTCAGAAAGCTCCCTTTGAAGGTCATCCTTCACATTAACAGGGATAATATGGACTTGGTATGGAGCAAGGTCTGCAGGCCATACCAGTCCTCTTTCATCATTGAACTGCTCAGCGACCGCAGCAAGTGTTCTTGATACGCCAATACCATAGCAGCCCATAATCATGGACTGGCTGCGCCCGTTTTCATCAAGGAAGGATGCATCCATGGCTTCGCTGTATCTTGTACCCAGCTTAAATACATGCCCTACTTCAATTCCCTTGGCAAATTTAATGGTTCCATTGCCATCAGGTGAAAGATCGCCTTCCTGGATAAAGCGCAGGTCCTCATATCTTGAAACGGCAAAGTCACGCTCTGGATTTACATTGACATAATGATAGTGCGTTTCATTTGCCCCGCATACACCATTTATAATGGAGTTTATACTGTGGTCGGCAACGATTTCTATATCCTTGATGCCAATCGGGCCTACAGATCCGATTTCAGCTCCGGCGATCTCGGCCGTTTCTTCAGCAGATGCAAGTTCAACAGAGCCTGCCTCAAATAGGTTTTTCAATTTTATATCATTGATTTCATAGTCTCCTCTTACCAGAACCAGGACAAACTGTTCATCCACTTTAAAGAGGAGAGACTTAATGCAGTTTTCAGGCTTTGTATTTAAGAACGCGGAAACTTCTTCAATGGATTTCTGGTTTTCAGTCAGTACCTTTTCAAGCTCCCTGGCAACTTCTCCTGATTTTTCATAGGAAGCTATGACTGGCGCCATTTCAACATTGGCTGCATAATCAGAGGAATCTGAGTAGGCAATCGTATCTTCCCCGATATCGGACAGTACCATAAACTCATGTGTATCCTTTCCTCCCATAGCACCCGAGTCTGCGATGACTGCCCGGAAGTTTAGGCTGCACCGGCGGAAGACAGCAGAATAGGCATCATACATCTTCTGATACACATCATCTAGGCTTTCTGCATTAGAATGGAAAGAGTAAGCATCCTTCATGATGAATTCTCTTCCTCTTAATAAGCCGAACCGCGGTCTTTTTTCATCCCTGAATTTCGTCTGTATTTGATACAGGGCGAGGGGAAGGCGCTTATAGGATTTCACTTCATCCCGGATTAAGCTTGTGATGACTTCTTCATGAGTCGCACCGAGGGCAAACTCCCTCTCGTTGCGGTCTCTCAGTCTCATTAGCTCCGGTCCATATGTATACCAGCGGCCAGATTCCTGCCATAGCTCTGCCTGCTGAAGAGCCGGCATGAGAAGTTCAACTGCTCCTGCATGGTCCATTTCTTCCCGGATGATCGTCTCGATTTTCTGCAGTACACGTCTTGCCAGCGGCAGATAGCTGTATACGCCGCTTGAATTCTGTCTGATAAATCCGGCCCTGAGCAGCAGCTGATGGCTTTTGGTGTCTGCGTCAGCAGGAACTTCCCTAAGGGTCGGGATCAAGGTCATACTTTGTTTCATCTATTCGCACCTCATCTAAAAGCTTTTAGCAAAATAATGAGCAGAGGCTGGGAATGCATCCCGCCTCTGCCCTCAATTATTCTATCATGGTTTTTCAATATGTTCTATGTTTGTATCTCTTTTCAGATATCGCTTTTTATAAGAAGAACCTTTGAATATCATTCCAGGTTACAACAAGCATCAGCAGCATGAGAAGAGCAAAACCGATAAAATGGACGATTCCTTCCTTCTGCCGGTCAAGCGGCTTTCCTCTGACAGCTTCCACTGCGAAAAACAACAGCCTTCCGCCATCCAATGCCGGAATCGGAAGCAGGTTCATGATCCCCAGGTTGATACTGAGCACCGCTGCCCATTTCAGAAGATAAATCACTCCGGATTTAGCTACTTCCTCTGTAGATTTATAAATTCCAACCGGTCCTGACAAGGCATCGATAGAAAATTTCCCGGTTACAAGCTGACCGAGCATCGAGCCAATCTTCGTGGTCCAGAAATATGTTTCAGTAAATCCGGAAGCAGCCACCTTTCCAGGAGACTTCTCAACAGGAGGATAGACCCCTATCACACCGACCTTTTTCTTATCTCGTTCAATTTCCTTCGGAGTCACCGGTATCTCAAGTGTCTTGCCATTCCTATCTACGATAAACACGATTTCCTTGCCTGGATTTTTTTGAATGGTTTCCTGTATGTCTGTCCAGTCCGAGATTTCGTTGCCATCAATTGACTGCACCAGGTCCCCTTTTTTCAGCCCTGAAGAGACCGCTGAACCATCCTTCGTAAGGGTACCGAGTTTAGGGTCATCCACCAGAATCCCTTGGAAAGCACCTATGATCCAGAATAGGACGATAGCGAGGATAAAATTCATCATGGGTCCTGCAAATATCGCCATGGCTCGCTTTCCCAGGGACTTTGAGCCAAACTGCCTGTCATAAGGGACAATCTGGTTTTCTACCCCGTCTTCTACAAGCATGGCTTCTGGATGGACTGAAAAAGTCTGGATTGACTCATCCTCCTCCTCATCCCCATATCCTCGAATGATCAGGTCATGTTCCAGGTCAGAGCTTTCCACCTCTATGACCTTAATGTCGGGATATTTATCCCTGTTGTTTAAGATGATTTTGCTGACTAAACCTTCGCCGTTAAACAGCAGGCCGACACGATACCCAGGCTTTATTTCAGTAAGGTCCATATCTTCTCCAGCCATTTTTACGTATCCGCCGATTGGAAGGAGACGTATGGTATAGAGTGTTTCATTCCTCTTCATAGAAAAGACTTTCGGGCCTATACCTATGGCAAATTCCCGGCAGAGGATCCCGGCCCGCTTTGCAAAGAACAAATGGCCAAGCTCATGAAAAAACACCAGAGCACCAAATATCAGAATGAAGGCAATCACTGTCTGCAATGTCTGCACTTGTTCAACCACCTTTTTATTTAAATAGAGCGGACAAACTCCCTGGTTTCAGTATCTACTTCCCTAATTAAATCCAAACCGGGGTTTTCCGTTTTAGAATGCCTTTTTAATGCTTTTTCAATCATTCTTTCTATATCCAAGAAATCTGCGTGCCCAGATAGAAAGCGGGAAACTGCTTCTTCGTTGGCTGCATTTAAAACCGTCGTCATGGTCCCGCCTGCAACGCCTGCTTCATAGGCATATCTAAGGCAGGGAAATCTTTCAAAATCCATCTCTTTGAAGTTCAGCCGTCCTATTTCTGCAAGATTTAATCTATTTGCCTTTGGAAAAGGAATTCTCTCCGGATATGTGAGTGCATATTGAATGGGTACTCTCATGTCGGGAGTTCCGAGCTGGGCAATGATTGATGAGTCATGGAACTCTATCATGGAATGAATGATGCTCTCCCTATGCTGAAGCACCTTTATTTGGTCATAAGGAAGGCCAAACAGCCAATGAGCTTCAATTACTTCAAGCCCCTTGTTCATCATGGTAGCCGAATCGATCGTAATTTTGGCTCCCATAGACCAGTTGGGATGATTCAAGGCATCCTCAACGGTTACCCCCTCCAGCTCGTCTCTCGTGCGGTCCCTAAAGCTTCCGCCAGAAGCAGTAATAATCAGGTTTTCAATGCTTTTCTCCTGTTCACCCTGCAGAGCCTGAAAGATGGCAGAATGCTCACTGTCCACCGGAAGCAGCCTTACACCTGCATCATTGGCAGCTTTCATAACCAGGTGTCCGGCGGTTACAAGTGTTTCCTTATTGGCTATGGCGATATCTTTTCCTGCTTCAATTGCCTGAAGGGTAGGATATAACCCCACACTGCCCAGAACTGCATTCACGACAATATCGGTCTTTTCATGGCAGGCAGCTTCCACAAGCCCCTCCTCCGAATAAGAAAACGCGATTTCTTCTCCGGCGAATTCCCGCCTAAGTGATTCACAGTCTTCCTTTGACTGTACTGAAACAAATTCGGGAGTAAATTCCTTAATAAACTTCCTTGTCAAACCAAGGTTTTTGCCTGCTGACATCGCAGTCAGCACAAACTTATCGGGATTCATGCGGATAATATCAAGCGTCTGCGTCCCGATTGAGCCTGTTGCACCTAAAAGGCTTATATACTTCAACCATCTCAACTCCTGTAGATAAAACAAAGATCAATATTATATCAAGTGCAGTAAATGAAGAATGGGAAGGACAAATATCAGGCTGTCCAGCCGGTCCAATATCCCTCCGTGGCCTGGCAGGATATTGCCTGAGTCCTTTACACCATAACGCCTTTTATAGGCTGACTGAACCAAATCCCCAATTTGTCCGAATACAGAGATAAATATGGCGATGGCAGCAAGCTTCCCTATGGTTTCCTGCATGTCGGCAGCAAAATAAAAGATGACCGCCACCAAGATTCCGCAGATTATTCCCCCGACTGCACCTTCTATGGTTTTATTCGGGCTGATTTCGGGCCACAGCTTCCGCCTTCCAAGGGCACGTCCCACAAAATATGCCCCTGAATCGGTTGCCCAGATCACGAATAAAGCAAAAAAGATATACACCAGTCCCATTTCCCGGGTCTGGTAAAAGTAGAAAAATCCCATCCCTACATACAGGACGGCTAACATCATAAAACCAGCATCATCAAATGTGTACTTATTTTTGGTTATGACTGTAAATGTCAATAGCAGAAGCACCAGCAATAAGATTATTTCAAATTTTGAATAGTTTATATCCTTCAATGTATCGTACGCAGAAGGAGGGAGCAGCACTACCCACAGGCCTGCAAAAGAAAGCAGCGCCGGGATGCTGACAACCGAGAGCTTCCTCATTTTCAAAAGCTCATATAAACCAATCGTTCCTAGCAAATAGGTAATCAGCAGCAGCGGCCACCCGCCCCAAATCACGATGGGCAGAAAAATGGCTGCAGCCACAACCCCTGTAATAATCCTCTGTCTCATAAAACCCTCACCTTCATAGAAAAACGGAGGTATCCCGTTTTGCCCCGACAAGCACAAGACAGACGGGCCGTGGGAAGCGTTCTTTCTTCCCATGGATCGGCTGGCTTGTGACTCGAGGGGCAGGATACCGGAGTTAGACAATTTAGAAAAGCGGAAGTGCCTTGGTCTGACCCCTTTGCCACAAGACAAGCAGACCATGGGAAACGGGTTTCCTTCCCGTGGACGGTTTGGCTTGTGGCATGTGGGGTCAAGGCACTGCAGCTGGACAAATAGAAAAACGGAGGTATCCCGTTTTGCCCCGATTACGGTGGCAGGATACTGGAGTTAGTCATTTTCGCTGCCCTTCGGAGGCCATGCAGGCGCTCCAGCTGCGTAAATGAGGTCTGTCACACTCCGCCGTATCTTCTGGACCGTTTTTGAAAATCAAAGACAGCCTGAAGCAAATGCTCTTCACTAAAGTCTGGCCAATATACGTCAGTGAACCATAATTCCGTATAGGCAAGCTGCCAGAGCATAAAGTTACTGAGCCTGATTTCCCCGCTGGTCCGGATCAGCAGATCCGGTTCAGGAAGGCCATCGGTCATCAAATAATTGGAAAACAGCTGTTCATCCAGCTGATTTTCATCTATTATACCATTCTTGATATCTTTGAAGACCTCTTTCATTGCCAGCATGATTTCAGCACGGCTGCCATAATTCAATGCAAAGTTTAAAATCATCCCGGTATTTTCACTGGTATCTCTTATTGCTTTTTCTACCGCATTAAGGGTATGTTTCGGAATAGCTTCCTTTTGGCCGATCATCTGAACCTTTACGTTTTCTTCGATCAGCTCAGGAAGAAAGGTACCCAAAAACTCTTCCGGCAGTTTCATGAGATAATCGACTTCAAGCTGCGGTCTTTTCCAATTTTCAGTGGAAAAGGCATAGACAGTCAATGTTTTGATCCCAAGATTGCTCGCCAGCTTCGTAATTTTTTTTACGACCTTCATTCCCTCATGGTGTCCAGCAATGCGCGGCAGGGCCCTTTTCTTTGCCCATCTTCCATTGCCGTCCATGATGATGGCAACATGATCCGGCACAGGCAGCTTCTTTAAATCAGCTATCTTGTCCGCTATATTTATAGAATCACTTTTATTTTTCCAGCGTTTTAAAAACATTTCCATCCTAAGTATCCCCCATTGAATTAACTCCTAATATGTTGCCGGCAGAGTAATTTCAATATGTATTCACTTATAAAAATTTTTTTACTTCTGCTATATCGGCTGCCCTTGATTAGTAATGCGAGCCGGAATTTTTATAAGCCTGTGTCATTTTGGAGAAAGCCTTCCAAAATGAATCTACTTAATAATATCAAAAAAACGCAGAAACTCCTATTATTAAAGGAAAAATGATTTTACCAGCGAGGGGGCAGCCTGATCCAGCCGGTCCCCATGAAGACGGCCAGGTTACAATTATTTTATACAAAGCAGCTGTCTGCTTAGAACTACCCGTGAAAAATAAAGCGGCTAAAAAAAAATCCCCTCTGACAGGGGCAGTTTTTTACTATAATGGATGTAGATTAAACGTCCAGGATTTCTTTTTCTTTATCCTTGGTGATCGTATCAACCTTTGCGATGTAAGAATCCGTTGTTTTTTGGATATCATCGGAATATCTTCTCAGTTCATCCTCTGTGATCTCACCATTCTTCTCTAATTTCTTAAGATCGTCATTGGCATCACGGCGAATATTCCGTACAGCAATTTTCGCTTCCTCTGATTCTTTTCTTACCTGTTTTACAAGCTCTTTACGGCGTTCTTCAGTAAGAGCAGGTATCATCAGTCGAATAACAGAACCATCATTGGTTGGGTTAAGGCCCAGGTCAGACTTAAGGATCGCCTTTTCGATTTCAGAAAGTACTGTTTTGTCATATGGCTGTATCACTAATAAACGTGCTTCTGGGACAGATATTCCCGCAAGCTGGTTCACTGGTGTTGGCGCGCCGTAATAATCAACTGTGATCCGGTCAAGCAGAGCAGCGTTTGCCCTTCCTGCGCGAATGCTGGCAAGTGCACGGCTATAAGCACTGATTGCCTTATCCATTCTTTCTGTTGCATTTGCAGTTACTTGTTTTGGCATTTTTTATTTCCCCCTTACGATTGTTCCGATATTTTCGCCCATAACGGCCCGTTTAATGTTTCCTTTTTCCATAATAGAAAACACGATTAAAGGAATATCGTTATCCATGCATAAAGATGATGCTGTCGAGTCCATCACTGCCAGACCTTCCTTTAGTACATCAAGATAAGAAAGTTCTTCATATTTCACGGCATTTTCATCCTTAAGAGGATCTGCGTTATAGACTCCATCCACATTGTTTTTGGCCATTAGAATCACTTCGGCTTCGATTTCCGCGGCTCTCAGTGCAGCAGTTGTGTCAGTGGAGAAATAAGGATTCCCTGTTCCAGCAGCAAAGATTACTACCCGCTTCTTTTCCAGGTGTCTGATCGCACGTCTTCTAATATAAGGTTCCGCAACTTGTCTCATTTCAATGGATGTTTGGACCCTTGTCTCAATGCCCTGATTTTCAAGACTGTCCTGCAGGGCCAATGAGTTCATTACGGTTGCGAGCATGCCCATGTAATCGGCTGTCGCTCTGTCCATACCCATTTCACTGCCTATTTTGCCGCGCCAGATATTACCTCCGCCGACAACTACCGCTACCTCAACATCAAGCTCGGCGATTTCTTTCACCTGTTCAGATACAGATTTAATCACTTCAGGATCCAGGCCAAAGCCAAGATTTCCTGCTAAAGCCTCACCGCTAAGTTTTAATACGACACGTTTATATTTTGCGCTGCTCATAAAAACCTCCAACTATGTAAAATCTGCTTCTGCTCAGGACTAAACAAAGATTTTAAAAATAGGGAACACGAAGTGTCCCCTATTTTACATCCTCATGCTCTAAAATCCGAGAATATTAGTCCTTTTTAACCTGGCTCATTACTTCTTCAGCAAAGTTATCCTGGCGTTTTTCAATTCCTTCTCCAACCTCATAACGGACGAAGCTTGCAATTTTTCCGCCTTTAGACTCAACAAATGCTCCCACTTTTACATCCGGGTTTTTAACGAAGGTCTGGTCATTAACACAGATTTCTTCATAGAATTTATTGATGCGGCCTTCAACCATTTTTTGAACGATTTTTTCAGGCTTGCCTTCATTAAGCGCCTGCTCAGTAAGTACCTTGCGCTCACGCTCAATCTCATCAGAAGTTACCTGGTCGCGTGAAACATAAAGAGGTCTTAATGCAGCGATGTGCATAGAAACATCTTTTGCTGCTGCTTCATCTGTAGTTCCTTCAAGAACGGTAAGAACACCAATGCGTCCTCCCATGTGAAGGTATGCACCAAATGCATCAGCATCTGTTTTAGTTTTCACTTCATAGCGGCGAAGAGTCAATTTCTCACCGATTTTAGCAATTGCAGCATTAATATGCTCAGCAACTGTTGAACCGTTGTCCATTGTCTGTTCAAGTGCTTCTTCAACTGAAGCAGGTTTTTTTGCAAGAAGATGGGAAGCAAGTTCCTTGACAAGAACCTGGAAGCCTTCGTTCTTCGCAACGAAATCTGTTTCAGAGTTAACTTCAAGGATTACCGCTTCGTTTCCTTCAGTCAGGATATAAGTAGAACCTTCAGCCGCGATGCGGTCAGCTTTCTTAGCTGCGCTCGCAATGCCTTTTTCACGAAGGAAATCGATCGCTGCCTCCATGTCGCCATTTGTTTCAGTTAATGCTTTTTTGCAGTCCATCATGCCTGCACCTGTTTTTTCACGAAGTTCTTTAACCATTTGAGCAGTTACTGCCATTTGTAAAACTCCTCCTTAAATAGTGGTATGTAGCTAATGATGTCCCTTTGATAGTGTTTTCGAAATCAGGTATTTTAACAAGAAGGCAAAAAAATTTTTCCATCTTTAAAAAGAAATCGGAAACAGGGTCTGTTCTTAAAAAAAGGTGATAAAAGGCCTTATCCTCTTATCACCTTTTGCTGAAATTAAGCAGTTGTTGTTTCTGTTTGCTCTTCGCTTTGTTTAACTTCTAAAATAGCGTCTGCCATTTTACCAGTCAGAAGCTTAACTGCACGGATTGCATCATCGTTTGCAGGGATTACATAGTCGATTTCATCAGGATCGCAGTTTGTATCAACGATACCAACAAGCGGGATGTTCAACTTATGAGCTTCTGCAACTGCAATACGCTCTTTGCGAGGGTCAATGATGAAGATTGCATCAGGGATACCCTTCATATCTTTAATACCGCCTAAGAATTTTTCAAGGCGATCCCATTCTTTTTTAAGCTGGATAACTTCTTTTTTAGGAAGCACTTCAAATGTACCGTCTTGTTCCATCTTTTCGATTTGCTTAAGACGAGTAATACGTTTTTGAATTGTTTCGAAGTTTGTTAATGTACCACCTAACCAACGTTGGTTAACATAGTACATACCTGCGCGTGCAGCTTCTTCTTTAACAGATTCTTGTGCTTGTTTTTTAGTACCTACAAAAAGGATCGTTCCGCCGTTTGCTGCAACTTCTCTTACGAAGTTGTAAGCTTCTTCTACCTTCTTAACTGTTTTTTGCAGGTCAATGATGTAGATGCCGTTACGCTCAGTGAAGATATATTTCTTCATTTTTGGGTTCCAGCGGCGAGTCTGGTGACCGAAATGTACACCAGCTTCAAGTAATTGCTTCATAGAAATTACTGACATGTGATTATTCCTCCTAATGGTTTTTGTTTTCCTCCGTTCCAATCATCTCCGGACAACAACTGATAGATCAGCACCATGTGTCCGAATCCCTGAACGTGTGTATTAACACCGTTGACTAATATAGCATACTAAAAGCTTTGAATCAAGCGTTTTATTCTTTACCCGCGAAATTTTAATAAAAGTTCGATTTCCGTCTTACCCTTATTGAGCTTTTGGGCAATCTGTCCATATGTAAGGCCTGCCTGCTTTAATGCTCTTGCTTCCTTGAGAAGGGCCTCGACATAAACATCCCCGCTGTCTTTATACTCCTCGATCCTGCTGTTAAGCTCTGCTTCAAAGGCCTTTGGCTTCGGTTCGGAATGGGGGAGACCACCCGGTGCTTGTTTGGAGAGCTCCACTATATCTTTTTGGATGAGATCTGGAAGAGGGATACCGCCTTCTTGTCCGGCCTCATTTACCGCAGGCTGATAGGCAGTGATTGCTTTGCTCTTCTTTCTTTGATTCCCCTTTTGAAGAGGTTTATCTGCAGCCTGAGGAACGCTTCGGAGTTCCCTTTTGGCTTTTTGTACATGGCCATTTCCTGAGGGAGATTTCAATTTGGAAAGCAAAACCTCATTTTCTTCTTTCATCTCCTGTGCAAAGGAGGTGAGAATATCTTCGATTTCCCTTACTGAATTTTTTTGTTTTTTCTCCATGGAAAGAATCTTATTCTGCCTGGTATATAAGATGACGATGCCTAATATGGCAGCTATATTTAAAACAAAACTAATGAATAGTAAAAAAATGGTCATGGGACAATTCCCCTTTTAAGTGTGCCTTCACCGCTACATTGCTTTTGACAGGGAAGTCCTTAATTTGAAAATAGCTTTTGAATGGATCTGAGATATTCTTGAGGTAGACAGTTCCATGATCTGGCCGATTTCGGTCAATGTCATTTCTTCCTTGTAAAAAAGCTGCAATACGAGCTGCTCTTTTTCGCTTAGCTCTGATATTTCCTTCGCAAGGTCACCGTATAATTCTTGTTTTACGATCTGCTCTTCCGGAAGAACCGCTTTCTCGTCTTTAAAAACGAGCTTTCCGTCTTTTTCTTCATGCTCTTTGTGAGTTTCATCCATTGAAAGGACATTGGAAAAAAAGTTCTCATTGATAGCAGCCGAAACTTCATCTTCCGTTAGATTAAGCTCCCGGGCAATCTCACCGGCAGAAACCGCCCGCATGTACTTTTGCTCAAGTTTTTCCACGGCGGCTTCAATTTTTTTAGTTCTTTCCCTTGTGCTTCTGGGCAGCCAGTCTTCTTTCCGCAGCCCATCTATTATGGCACCTCTTATCCGGAAAGAGGCATAGGTATCGAATTTCAAATCCCTGTTGGGGTCAAAGCGTTCTAAAGCATCAAATAAACCAACCATGCCAAGGCTTCTCAGATCATCCCTGCTGACACTCTTAGGCAGTGTGGCAGAAATTCTCTGTACATGGTAGGAAACCAGGGGCATGTATTTTTTCACAAGAGTGTCACCGGCTTCCGGATCGCGGCTCTCTGACCACCTTCTCCATTGCAGCTGCTCTTCTCCACTAGTCAATTGAGACATCGTACTCCTCCTCATGCGGCCGCATACTTCTATTTTTCAGATTCATAATCACCGCTGGTATAAAGCAGGTCACTAGACTGAAAAAAAGGCCCCTTGGTGTTGTTATAGTTACTTCATTTATCTAAATAGATGGACGAGCGTCCTCCTATAAACATCTGTTTCTATTAAAAACTAGGTACAAAGACCGTCTTTTTGCAGTTTTCATCGCTGCTTAGGCAATTATACCAGCTGATTACTACGAGAATAAGAGGAAAAACCGTTAAAAAACTAGGAAAATAGCCATGTTTTATTATAAATCGATAGAACCCTTGTTAACCGTCCGGACATTCAGCAACCAGCTGCCCGTATCGAATTCGATTGTCCGGCCGCTGTTTCCTCCTGTATCCTCCGCAATAAGGGGGACTCTTAATCTTTCTAGCTCCAATTTTACAGCCTCTATATTCCTCGGTCCGATCCTCATGGAATCGCTGGGATTGGTAAATTTGAACATCTGGGCGCCGCCGGCTATTTTTGCTCTTATATTTATAGAGGAAGCCCCTTGTCCCATAAGACGGCTGAGCAGCTCCTTCAAAGCCGTGTCCGCGTACTTGGCAAGGTTAAGTTCCCTCCCCCGTGCCATCCGTGAGTCAGGCAGCATGATATGTGCCATGCCTGCAAGACTGCTTGAGGCATCGTATAGAACCACGCCGACGCAGGAGCCAAGGCCTGCAGTCCTTAATGAATCCGGCGTTTCCGTAATCTTCAGATCCGCTATCCCTACTTTAATTATCTGTTTGACCTCACTCACTCTGGTATACTCCCAAAGAATGAAAGATTGCCTGAAATGAACCTGGATCAGGAACCAGGAAAAAGCATCCATTTATACGGGTGCCGGGAGTCATCTCATCCTCAACAAGCTCCGTGTTAATGACAATGGCAAAGTCGCTGACCTGGGATGTCTCAATTAACCCTGGGCTGATCACCGCACCCGCCATGTCAATGGACATGTAGGGAACAGAAGGATACAGGCAGAGGGAAGTAAAATCAGACAGGGCTGACAGATAGGATCCTGCCATAATATTGCCCAGCTCTCTAAGGGCACTCTCAGCGATCTCCGAATATCGGACTGGAGCAGCCCCCTCTTCCCCTGTCAGCTGATAGATGAACCTATCAGCCTGTTCAAGGGGGAGCAGGAAAAACATGCTCCCCGGCACCTCTCCTTCAAGTCTAAAAAAAATGCTGACCACCACATTTTCGGCTCCACCCGCCATGTCCATCATTTCATCAAATGAAACAAGGCTGACATCAGGCACCTTCATATCGATTTTTTTATTTAACAGCTTTGAAAGGGCCGTGGCGGCATTACCGGCGCCAATATTTCCTATTTCTCTTAATATATCAAGATGAAAGGCGGTGATTCTGTCGTAGAACTCCATTTCAGCTCTTTCCTTGGTTATCTTTTAAATCTTCAGGATTAAGGATGTTTTCCAGGTTTAATAGAATCAGTAGCCTTTTATCCAGCTTAGCTATTCCCTGGATAAAATCTGCTTCGATTGTTCCTACTACCTCCGGCTGAGGACCGAACCATTCCTTTTTAATATCCAGTACATCGTTGGCCGCATCAACTATTAACCCTACTTCCTCTTCATTGGAAAACGCGATGATCATTCTTGTACTTTCCGTAAATTCCTCTTCATCCAAATTAAATCTGGTGCGGAGGTCAATGATTGGCGTGACGACACCACGCAGGTTGATGACTCCTTTTACAAAAGCGGCGGTTCCAGGCACCCTTGTAATATGCTGGACCTTTTCAATGGACTTTACTTCCTGAACAGGCAGGGCGTATTCCTTATCACCATGCTGAAAAACGATGACTTTGACGGCTTCTGCATTCAGTACACTTTCTTCAGACATTTAATCACTCCTAAATCAGGTTACGGCAAATTTTTAAAACATTTGTCGTAAACTTTATTATTTCGGAACAAAGAGGTTGATTTCCGCTCCAGGATGCTCGCTTCAATCAACCTGTTTAACAATGGAATTGCTTCATAAAACCCTAAAAAGCACAATCTTTTAGAAAAGAGCATTTAACAAAGACACATTATTTAATTAATGCATTGCAATCAACAATCAAGGCTACCTGCCCATCCCCAAGAATAGTGGCACCTGAAATAGCAAACACAGAATTCAAGTAGCTGCCAAGGGGTTTCAGCACAACCTCCTGCTGTCCGATAAATTGATCCACTACCAGGCCTGCCATTTTGCTTCCTTTCCTAACGATGACCAGTGAGAAGTATTCGCTCTCCTCTTCCTCTCCTGGAACATCAAAGATATCCTTCAGGAATACGAGCGGGACCACCTTTCCTCGGAAATCGATGACCTTCTGGTTATGTGCCTGCAGGATTTCAGACCTTTTCACAATCGCTGTTTCTATAATAGATGAAATCGGAATAGCATATTTTTCTTCACTGATATGGACGAGCATGACCGAAATGATCGATAGAGTAAGAGGAAGCTGTATCGAAAAGATGGAGCCGCTTCCCTCCACTGAATCGATCGAAACCGCACCGCCAAGGGATTCTATTGTATTCCGGACAACATCAAGCCCGACTCCCCGGCCCGAAATATCCGAAATTTGCTCAGCGGTGGAAAACCCTGATGCGAAAATCAGCTCATACGCCTGTTTTGGCGATAAGGAGGCTCCGGCCTGTTCTGTTAGAATTCCTTTTGAAATGGCTTTGCGAATGAGCTTTTCCGCATTCATTCCTGCTCCATCATCCTGAATTTCAATAAATACATGATTTCCGCTATGGTAGGCTTTCAGCGTTACATGGCCTTCTTCTTCTTTCCCGTTTCCTCTGCGTACTTCCGGAGTTTCTATCCCATGGTCCAGGGCATTCCGCAGCAGGTGGACAAGGGGATCGCCGATTTCATCAATGACCGTTCTGTCCAGCTCGGTTTCCGCCCCGATGATTTCAAGATTGATTTTTTTGTTTAGGTCTCTTGCCAGCTGTCTTACCATTTTCGGGAACCTGTTAAATACCGTGTCTACAGGCACCATCCTCATGTTTAGGATGATATTCTGCAAATCGCTTGAAATCCTTGTCATCCGCTCAACTGTTTCATTAAGCTCCTGGTTATTTAGATCCCTTGATATCTGCTCAAGCCGCCCTCTGTCGATGACAAGCTCTTCAAATAAATTCATCAGAACATCAAGGCGTTCGATATTGACACGGATGGTTTTCGAGCTGGCTGTTTTTTTCGTGTTTCCCTGTTTTTTTTCATTCTCTGCTGCTTTTGGCTTAATTTCCACTGCCTGTGCCTGCTCTTCCGGCTCTTCTTTTCCGCCAGGCACCTCATTTTGAGTCTCCTCCCGGCTGAATTGGATGGATTTACAAACCACAGATTCTATTTCAGATACCTTTAATACTTTATTTTTTATGTCCTCTGCTGAGTCTTTGGAAATCAGGGAGACCGTAAATTTGTTGTCAAATTGCTCTTCTTCAAGGAGCTCCACAGAAGGATTTGACTTAATAATTTCCCCGCATTTTTCAAGAATTTCAAACACCATAAAGACACGGACGGCTTTCAGTAAACAATCATTCCTTACTGAAACAGTTACTTCATAACAATTATATCCTTGTTCTTTCGACTGCTTTAGAACCGTGAGCTCGAAGTCATCATATGTATACTGACCCGTGTCTTCTTCTGCTTCAGCGGCGGCCGAGGCAGAAACCTCAGCTTCCGTCCTTAATGCCGGATCTTCACCTGTTTCAATCCTGTGAAGCATCCCGACAATCTCAGTTACATCTCTTTGCCCGCTCCCTCCTTGTTCGATCGAGGAAACCATCGCCTCAAGAGCATCAACCGCCTGAAAGACAACGTCAAGAAGCTCCGTGGAAACCGAAGTGTTGCCATTCCTGATATTATCAAGAACATTTTCCATTTTGTGAGTTAAATTGGCAAGGTCTTCATAGCCCATAGTCGCTGACATTCCTTTTAATGTATGGGCTGACCGGAAAATATTATTAACGATTGATACATCTTCAGGATTTTTTTCCAGCAGGAGAAGCTGTTCACTGCAGCTTTGAAGATGCTCCTTGCTTTCTTCAATAAAAACCTCAAGATATTGGCTCATATCCATTATTCCTACACATCCTTCACTGCCTGGATCAATGCCAGGGCTATGTCATTTACATGTTCAACACGATCCACACATTTAGTCGCAATGGCAGCTTTCGGCATCCCGAATACAACTGCCGATTCAGATGACTCTGCTATGGCCCGTACACTGCCGCTCTTTTTCATCGCAATGAGGCCCTTCGCCCCATCGCTTCCCATTCCAGTCATAACAACAGCCACTTTATGATGGTCTGTCTGTTCGGACAGGGATTCAAACAGAACATCTACTGATGGTCTGTGGCCTGTCCTCGTTTCGCCTTCATCGAGTATGACAGCCAGTTTTCTTCCGGCTTTTTTTACTTTCATATGAAATCCACCGGGAGCAATATAAGCGATCCCTTTCCGGATGATTTCCCCGTTTTCTGCTTCCTTTACCGTGATCCTGCATAACGAATCCAGCCTGGCTGCCAGTGAACCTGTAAAGCCTTTCGGCATATGCTGGACAATCAAAATCGGTGTTTCAAAATCACCCGGCAGTTTGGCAAGCACTCTTTGGAGGGCCCCGGGACCGCCGGTGGATGTTCCTATACAAACAATCTTCCTTGCTCCGGATGACGGATTCACAGCCGGATTGGCCGTAAATTCAGCTGCAGACAGGTGAGATTTCCCTGCAGCCTCAGGCTGGAATTCTTGTTTGCATAATATCCTTATGTTTGCCTGGCTGGCGGCTGCAATTTTCTCCAGCAGCAGGCCTTTAACTTTGGAAATGTCCAGGGAAATGGATCCGGAAGGCTTCGGCACAAAATCAAATGCCCCCTTGGCAATCGCTGTCAATGTGTTGTCTGCTCCCTCTTTTGTTGTGCTTGAAAGCATGATGCAGGGAACAGGATGTTTTGCCATGATGTGTTCCAGGGCGCTCAGACCATCCATAATAGGCATTTCTACATCAAGCGTAATCACATCCGGACTGACTTTCTCCAGCTTGTCGAGTGCATCCCTGCCATTCCTGGCCGTCCCAGCCACTTCCATCCTCTCGTCTTCGCTTATCATTTCGGAAATGAACTTCCTCATAAACGCTGAATCGTCCACTACAAGAACTTTTATTTTTTCCATATCAGCCTACCTCTTAAAAACGATTTGCTTGAGCCTCCCCATGAAGCCTGCCTTCATGGGAATAAGATCCTGCTTATCATCAATTCTCTTCAAATATTTATCGAGGACCGCTCCCAGGGCAGCTGATATCTTCGCATGCGGCCTGGTTAGAATAAATGGCGCCTGCTCCATAACTGCTCTTGTTACCGCCCGGTCTTCGGGAAGGACCCCAAGAATTCCAATATCCTTCTGAAGGAACTGCTGTATTACCTGCTGAAGCCTTTTTACTGTGTTCATTCCCTCTTTATCAGAGACCGCTTTGTTGCAGATCAAATAAAAGGGCAGATCCTGTTTTTGCAGGGTCAGGTATTTAATGGCCGCATACGCATCTGTTACAGAAGTCGGTTCCGGTGTTGTAATGACAAACACTTCATCTGCCGAAAGGATAAAAGGGACGGTGTCCTCAGAAATGCCGGCCCCCATATCAAAAATAATGTATTGGTAGGTTTCAACTATCCCTTCAAACTCGCTGAAAAACCGCGATACCTTATCAGTATCCAGCTGAAAGATCCGGGACAAACCTGTACCGCCGGCGATATAGGAAATGCCCGAGGGTCCCTTGGAAATAACATCAACAATGGATAAGCCTTCTTCAAAAAAACTGACAATATTCTTTGCAGAGGTATTGCCCATTAGAATATCAATGTTCCCCATGCCGATATCCATATCAAACAGAAGAACACTCTTGCCTTTTTGAGCTAAGGAGATGGCAAAATTCAAAGAAAAATTGGATTTTCCTACTCCGCCTTTCCCGCTGATCACTCCTATTGCCTTTGTCTCTTTCCTCGCCCTCAAACTCTCTACCTTCAGCCTTAAATTTTGTGCCTGATCACTCATGCCAGTGTTCTCCAATTATCTGTTTAATGATTTCCGGAGGTTCAGCCTTCACCATATCATCCGGTACATTCTGCCCTGTTGTCAGGAAGGCCGTCCCAAGCTGATACTTCATCATCAGGTTCAGGATCGCGCCGCGGCTTGATGTCTCATCAGCTTTGGTGAATATGAAGTGGTCGATGGGTACCGATGAAAATTGCATGCAGATTTCCTCCATGTCCTTCTCTTTAGAAGCAAGAGATAATACCAGGAATGTTTCAAGATCTTCATGAAAATCAATGACCTCCTGTAAACTCAGGATAAACTCCCGGCTGCGGTAGTTCCGTCCTGCAGTATCTACCAGAATGTGGTCGTAATCCTGAAATCTCTGAGAGGCCCGTCTGAAGTCCTCCATATTGTAGGCGACCTCAACAGGTACCCCCAAAATCTGCGCATAGGTTTTCAGCTGTTCAATTGCCCCGATCCGATAAGTATCGGCTGTTATAAATGCTATTTTTTTGTTCTTCCTCATCATTAGATCGGAGGCCATCTTTGCAAGAGTTGTCGTCTTTCCGACCCCGGTTGGTCCTACTACATTAATGAATTTTTTTGTAAAGCTTTGCTTATGGAATGGCTCACCAGAAACAGCCTGCTCTAATTCCGTAGAAGCCCAGGAAAATACTTCATTCATGCCGGCCGACTTCGGTCCTTGATACCACTTTTCCATAAGCCTGCCTGCCACCCTGCTGCGCAGTCCTTCCCCAATTCCCTTATCCTTAAGGAAGCCGTCCATTCTGCGGATAGGAAGAGGAAGATTTCCGCCTGCTTCCAGCTGATCTGAATCCATTTCTTTAAGCATTTGCTTAAGGCTTTCAAGCTCGGCAAGAATTTCCTTTGGGCCACCGCTGTCTGCACCTGCTTCAGGGCTGCCTTGCCCTGTTTCGGCTGCAGCTCTTGTCCCGCTTCCAGCATGCACAGGGGGGGGGTCCTGCTGAAGGAAAGGATTTTCAACTATAATCCTGTCCTCTTCAACAGAGCTTTTTACAAGTGATGCAGCCTGAGGCTTAGAATCGATCGCTGCAAGAACTTCAAAATTCCTTTTTTTGAAGAGTCCCAAAAACCCTCCTGAATGGGTGACTTTTGAATTTAGAATGACTGCGTCATTTCCAAGCTCATTTTTGATTTGTTCCATGGCCTGAGTCATGGTCGGAGTTATATATTTTTTTATCTTCAATCAACATTCACCACCCCTACACTTTGTACTTCCACATTCGCCTCTAATTCGTTATACGATAAAATGGGAACCTGCGGGAAATACCTTTCAGTCATCTGCCTGATATACATCCTGACCGCAGGCGAGCATAGGATGACCGGAGACTGGTCGATCAAGGAAGCTTCTTCAAGCTGCCTTGCGATTGATTCTAATATCATCTGTGATTCATTCGGATCCATTGAAAGGTAATTTCCATGCTCTGTCTGCTGAACCCCTTCTGCCACAAGTTTTTCAACACGCCCTGATAAAGTGATGACCTTCATGCTCTCCCCTCCAGAGGAAAACTGGGAAGTAATCTGTCTGGCCAGAGCCTGCCTGACATATTCAGTAAGGAGATCGGTATCGGTGGAAAGTCGTCCGAAATCGGCCAGTGTTTCAAAAATAACCGGAAGATTCCGAATGGATACCTTTTCTTTCAGCAGCTTCGCCAATACCTTTTGTATTTCCCCAATCGAAAGCGGATTCGGTGTCACCTCATCCACCAATATTGGCGAGCTTTCTTTTAGATGATCGATCAGCTGCTTGGTCTCCTGCCTTCCCAAAAGCTCGTGGGCATTCGCTTTGATAACTTCTGTCAAATGTGTGGACACTACGCTTGGAGGATCAACAACTGTATATCCCATCATCTCGGCATGTTCCTTCATTTCCTCGGAAATCCACTTGGCGGGAAGCCCGAATGAAGGTTCCACTGTATCTATCCCCTCAATTGAATCATCCTCAATCCCAGGGCTCATGGCGAGATAATGATCGAGGAGAAGCTCACCCCGGGCCATTTCATTTCCTTTGATTTTCAGCCGGTATTCATTGGGATTCAGCTGAATATTATCTCTTATGCGGACAACAGGTATGACCAGGCCAAGCTCTATGGCAAGCTGCCTTCTGATCATGACGATCCGATCCAGCAGGTCTCCTCCCTGATTGGCATCCGCCAGCGGAATCAGTCCATAGCCAAATTCAAATTCAACCGGATCGACACTTAATAGGCTGACCACACTTTCAGGGCTCTTCATTTCGTCTGTTTCGATTTCTTCCTCCATCTCCTGGATTTCCTCCAGTTTGACTTTAGGCTTGCGGTTGGTTAAATATCCGCCTAAAATCAACGCTCCTCCAACCGGCAATGTTACCAAATCATTGATTGGCGTCACTAGACCCAAAAGGATGATGGCTCCCCCCGCCACAAACAGCATAGGAGGAAAGGCGAGCAGCTGGGTGCTGATGTCTGTACCCAGATTTCCATCTGAAGCTGCCCTTGTCACCACAATCCCTGTTGCGGTTGAGATCAGCAGGGCAGGTATCTGGCTCACAATGCCATCTCCGACAGATAGAAGGGAGAAATGCTGCGCAGCATCCGATAAGCTTAAGCCCTGCTGCATCATGCCAATGACGATGCCCACAATTAGATTGATCAGCACAATGATGATGCCTGCTATGGCATCTCCCTTGACAAATTTGCTGGCTCCATCCATTGCTCCATAGAAATCAGCTTCTCTTCCTACCTTTTCCCTTCTCTCCCTTGCTTCCTTTTCAGAAATCATGCCGGCATTCAAATCCGCGTCAATGCTCATCTGCTTTCCAGGCATGGCATCCAGTGTAAATCTGGCCGCTACCTCTGAAACACGTTCTGCCCCTTTGGTGATGACAACAAACTGTATAATGATCAGAATTAAGAATACAACCAGTCCAACTATAATATTTCCGCCGACTACGAATGTTCCAAATGTTTCTACAACCCCACCCCCATTGCCGGTGCTTAAAATGGATCGGGTTGTAGAAACATTCAGCCCTAATCTAAATAAAGTCAATAGCAATAAGAGAGAGGGAAATATGGAAAACTGCAGCGGCTCCTGCATATTCATGGAAGTCAACAGAACCAGGAGCGCCAGAGATATATTGATTATGATCAACACGCTCAAAAGCCATGTGGGAAAAGGAATAATCAACATAGCCACAATTAATATAACACTTAGCAGAACCGATAAATCTCTTGCTGACATACTATCTCTCCTATCAAAAGGCTTACATCCTGCCTTTTAATTTGTATACAAACGCTAATATTTCTGCAACGGCCTTAAAGAACTCCTCCGGAATCGCCTGTCCTATTTCACAGCCATCATACAGGGCCCTGGCGAGCGGCCTATTTTCCACCATTGCGATATCATTCTCACCCGCTACCGCCTTGATCTTCTGGGCAAGGAAATCCACTCCCTTTGCCACCACATAAGGAGCATCGCTTTTTTGATCGTCGTACTTCAGGGCAATGGCAAAATGGGTAGGATTCGTAATGACTACATCGGCTTTAGGAACCTCCTGCATCATCCTCTGCATGGCCATTTCCCTCTGCCTCTGCTTCATTTTTGATTTGATAAGCGGATCGCCTTCCATATTTTTATATTCATCCTTAATATCCTGCTTGGACATCTTAATGCTTTTTTCAAAGTCGAATTTTTGGTACATATAATCCAATGCAGCCAGGAACAACAAGGCTCCTGATGCGTACAGTCCCACACTCAGAGTGACCTTTGCCAATGAGACAAGCGCCGCCCCTGATGATTTTTGGGTCAGAAGCATAATTTCAGGAAGCTTTCTCCAGATTACGATGAATGTGACGATTCCTACAAATGAGATTTTTAGGATCGATTTCAAAAGCTCGACAATCGCTCTCATAGAGACGATCCTTTTAAATCCGCTGATCGGATTCAGTTTCTCAAGCTTAAACTGTATGGCTTCTGTGGAAAACATAATCCCTACCTGGGCATAATTCGCGGTGGCTGCCGCTATAAAGGCGGTCCCAAGGACAGGTGCAATAATGAACGCCATCTCTTTTAAAACGGTGATAAACAGTCCCTGAATATTCTGCTGTTGAAGATTAATGGTTTTAAAGTCTGTAAGATTCATGGTGAAAAGGGCCATCATCCTCTCCAGCATGGATGGCCCTGTGATAAGGAGGAGAAGGAATACCGCCAGCATCACAACAGCGGTATTAATATCCTGACTCTTTGCCACCTGCCCTTTTTTTCTGGCATCCTGCCTTTTCTTAGGGGTTGCCTTTTCCGTTTTTTCGCCTGCGAAAAATTGCAAATCAAGCCGAAGCATCTCTTAAGTTCCTCCCATCCAATGCATCAATCCCCTCATGGCTAAAAGGCTGAAATCAAATAGGCTGCGCACACTCATCAGCATCGAGCCAAAGACCAGCACCAAAATGACAAAGCCCGCGATAACTTTTACTGGCATTCCCACCACAAAAATATTTAACTGCGGAACTGTTCTTGCCACAATGCCGAGCCCTACATCCACTAGAAAGAGACTGCCTACCACCGGCAGGGACATTTGAAGGGCAATAATGAATGTTTTATTGAACGCTTCCGCCAGATACATAATAAAATTTTGGTTTCCCATGGGAAGGAAGGCCTTATCGATTGGGACGGTCTGGTAGCTGTAAAAAATCCCATCCAGCAGCAGATGATGTCCATTGGTTGCGAGCAGAAACAAGAGAGCAATCATATATACATACTGTCCCATCAAAGGACTTTGTGTCCCGTTCTGGGGATCGATGACATTGGCCATGGTAAAGCCCATCTGAAAATCTATGAAACCGCCTGCCATCTGGACTGCAGCTATAATCATATAGCCTGTGAATCCAAGGATCAGTCCTACCATCGCTTCCTTGATAATCAATAAAAAATAAAGGCCGTCAATATCCATAGGCGGAGCTTTGATGGTGTAATACATGATCCAGGCGAGAAAGAAGCTCAAACCGATCTTATGGGTCATCGGGATCGTCCGGTAAGAAAAGACTGGGCTCACAACAAAAAACGAGCTCACTCTGACCAGCACTAACAAAAAAACAGCGAATTTAGGCAAGAGTTCTTCCATAGTATCTATCCGATGAACCTTGTAAGATTAGAAAATATTTCAGTAGTGTAAGAAAGCATATGACTCAGCATCCAGGGTCCAAAAAACACGAGACCGATCAAGACAGCCACAATTTTCGGGACAAATGACAGCGTCTGCTCCTGTATTTGGGTCGCAGCCTGGAAGATACTGATGAGCAGGCCCACCACAAGAGATAGCAAAAGAAGCGGCCCGCAGACCAGAAGCACTGTCATAATCCCTTTTTCAGCAATAGATATAACAAATTCCGAATTCATTGTTTCCCTCCGCTTTAATAGCTCTGCAGCAAGGATTTGACAACCAGATACCAGCCGTCCACCAGCACAAAAAGCAAGATTTTAAATGGCAGTGAAATCATGACTGGGGGAAGCATCATCATCCCCATTGACATCAGCACACTTGAAACAATCATATCAATCACCAAAAAAGGGATGAAAATCATGAATCCTATTTGAAAGGCCGTTTTTATTTCACTGATTGCAAAAGCCGGCACAAGAGCTGTGATGGGAATATCCTTGATCGATTTGGGACGGTCCATTTTGGCGTATGTTAAAAATAGATCCAGATCCTTCTGCCGCGTATGCGCGCTCATAAATTCCTTAAATGGCACGGATGCCCTGTCATAGGCTTCATCCAATTTAATTTTGTCATTGAATAGCGGGGTAAGCGCCTGCTTATTCACTTCCTGGAAAGTCGGTGCCATGATAAAAAAGGTTAAAAACAGCGCAAGGCCCACAAGCACCTGATTGGGGGGCATCTGCTGGGTACCGAGTGATGTCCTAACAAAGCTGAGTACTATGATGATCCTCGTAAAGCAGGTCATCAGGATCAAGATGCTTGGTGCGAGCGACAGGACTGTAAGCAGCAAGAGCATCTTAACAGAAGTGGAGACGTTGTCCGGAGCAGCATTGCTAAACATATTCATGACTTCATTCATCTTCTGCTCCGCCCTTCTTTTCCACATTCTCAGCAATTTTTCTTCTGGATTTCGATATCTCCTCCAGCTGCTTCTTCAGCTGGCCAGTAAAGGATTCATTTGCTGTCCCGCCATTTCTTCTCTTTATCCATTTGGAAAAAACATCAGTAGGCTGCATCATTCCTTCAAGCCTGCCCTCATGCTCTTTCAGGAGAAGGCTGTACTCCTCTTCATTATCAATCTCCTTCAAAAGCTGGATGGTATCCCCTACGCCCACTACAAGAATAGAGTTTCCAACCTTGACAAGCTGAATGGATTTACTGCCGCCGAGTGCAGTTCCGCCAAGATTCTGAAGAACTCCTGCCTTTTGAAATCCACGATTTTTCTTTGTAATAAACCTCAGCATAAAATAAAGAAGTGCAACTACAAAAATAGTTGCAAATATCATTCTAAGAAAATCCCAAAACGTGAAGCCCCCTGAGCTGCTTTCTTTCAAAGAGGAAGAATCATCGGCCCCTTTCGTGCTGCTTTGTTTAGCCTTTTGGGGATGATCATACCAATCCTTGACGCTTTTATCCGTTTCAGCGGCATGAGCATAGCTTCCATGGAAGATAACAAATGTCAGCAAAAGCAAGATGCCAATAACCTGTTTCATACGCAAAATCTTACACCCTCTTAGTTGTCATTCTTAGCTTAGTGTCTTGTTGATGGCTTCGAGCACTCGGTCTGCCTGGAATGGCTTAACGATAAAGTCCTTGGCTCCAGCCTGGATGGCATCGATGACCATCGCCTGCTGCCCCATTGCTGAACACATGATGATTTTTGCCCCTGGGCTGAAACTCTTAATCTCTTTAAGAGCCGTGATGCCGTCCATTTCAGGCATTGTGATATCCATGGTTACAAGATCGGGCTGAAGCTCTTTGAATTTCTCGATAGCCAGCTGGCCGTTCTCGGCCTCACCCACTACTTCAAACCCATTTTTAGTTAAAATGTCTTTAATCATCATTCTCATGAAAGCTGCATCGTCCACAATTAAAATTCTATGTGCCATTTTTTATTCCCCCAAATTTAACGTAATTTTTTTATCCTATCTGTCTGGCTTATTATATCTGTGATCCTCACTCCGAAATTCTCGTCGATGACAACCACTTCTCCCTTGGCGATCAAGCGGCTATTAACCAGTACATCCACTGGTTCTCCCGCCAGCTTGTCCAATTCAATAATCGATCCTGAAGATATTTCCAACAATTCTTTCACAGATCTCTTGGTCCTTCCCAGTTCAACTGTAACTTGAAGAGGTATGTCCAGCAAAATATCGAGGTTGCCAGATTCCTTTTCCTGCCCCTGGTGAGAGGTAAAGGCTGCAAAGCTTGCTGGCTGCACATTGACCTGTGCTGCGGACGGACCTGAAGATTGTCCCATGTGCTGGGCTGCGTGGGCTGGACGGACAGGTACTGCCTGCTCCTCCTGCGTGCTTCTGCTGCTTTGCGTGTATACCGGCTCCTCTTCCCGAGCTGGGTCCTTGATGTCCGGAACAATTTCCTCTACCGTTCCGCTAGTAGAATCCACCGATGTATCCTCTGGATTCAGCAGGTCATTGACAAGACTTTTTGCAAAGGTTAAAGGCAGGAGCTGCATAATATTCGAATCTATCAGACTTCCAACTTTCAATCGGAATGAGATTCTTGCAAGCATGTCCTCTTTCGGAAGGACATTTTCTCCAGACCCCTCCTTTAGATTCATTAGATCGATACTAGGAGGTGATATATCTACTTTTTTATTAAAAATGGTGGACATGGAGGTTGCAGCGGAGCCCATCATTTGATTCATTGCTTCCTGAACTGCACTCAGGTGTATTTCGTTCAGCTCTTCAGAAGGTTTTGTTCCATCACCGCCAAGCATCAAGTCTGCAATGATAGCAGCATCACTTTGTTTTATAACAAGGAGATTCAATCCTGTAAAACCGATCGTATAATGGACCTGGATTGCCACATACGGTGTTGGAAACTCTTTTTCAAGCTGTGCTATAGGTACTACATCCACAGATGGAGTCGTGATATCCACCTTTTGGTTAAGCAAGGTGGATAGCGCGGTCGCGGAGCTTCCAAAGGATATATTTCCTATCTCCCCTAATGCATCTCTTTCCATTGAAGTAAAATAATCTTCAGCACCTTCTATTGCCGGCTCCTCTGCCGATTCGGAAGACCCCCGAAGCAGGGCATCTATCTCATCCTGCGAGAGCATTTCACCACTTACCATCTTCGTCTCTCCCCTCAATTTGTTCAAGAATCTGAACAGCCATTCTCTTGTTTGATTTCCCAGGCTGGGCTGTATATTTAGGAACTTCCCCGATCTTTACCAATAAGGGAGCATTTATCTGCTGATTCAGTTCAATTACATCTCCAATGTCCAGGTTTAAAAAATCCTGGACGGTTATGTCTGTGCTTCCAAGCTCGGCTGAAAACTGTACTTCCGCTTTTTTTATCCGGCTTTCCAGCACTTCTATTTCCTGCGGCAAAGGCTCCTTCTTAGCAGTCTGCATCCAATAATGCACCGATAGCTTAGGGATAATCGGCTCAAGGACTACATGAGGAATGCATATATTGATCATGCCGCTTGTCTCGCCGATAACTGTATTTAAAGATATAACTACAACCGTTTCATTTGGCGAAACCATCTGCAGGAATTGCGGGTTTACTTCGAATCCAGAAAAAACAGGTTCGATTTCCGCAATCGTCGACCAGGGTTCCTGAATAAGCTCAAAGGCATTTTCAAACAAATTGGACATAATTTTTGTTTCAATTTCTGTGAGAGTATCTACTTTGTTTACACTCACACCCCTGCCACCAAGGACACGGTCGAGCATGGCATAGGCTATATTAGGATTAACCTCCATTAAGATACTGCCATCAAGAGGAGGAACCTCAAAAACATTCATGATCGTCATTTTAGGTATTGACCTGATAAATTCCTCATATGGAATCTGGTCAGTAGAGGCCACATTAATCTGTACGAGGGTTCTTAGCTGGGCAGAAAAATAGGTAGTTAACACCCTGGAAAAATTTTCATGGATCCTGGTGAGGTTCCTGATCTGATCTTTCGAAAACCTCAGTGCTCTCTTAAAATCATACACTCTGACTTTTCTTTCTGAGTCTTCCTTTTTCAGCTCTTCTGCATCCATCTCTCCTGTTGAAATTGCTGAAAGCAGTGCGTCTATCTCGCTTTGAGATAATATTTCACCTGACAAAATCCTTCACCTCTCCTTTCTACGCCTAATACGGCTTCTGTGGCAGGACTCCATTAAAAGCTGTCAGCCCTCCCCTGCCGTCTATTATTGAAGGATAGAAGAGGTAATATATACTTTAACGATTTTTCCATCCTGCATAACCTGGTTGATTTGGCTTTTTAACAGTTCCTCAAGCTTCTCCTTGCCGTTTTTTCCTTTTAAATCATCCGCCTTCATTTCAGATAACTGTGTAATGATTATGTTTTTCACCTGGAAATTCCGCTTATCCAGCTCTTCTTTTGCATCCTTGCTGTCTGTCTGTATCGTAAATGCTATACGGATAAAATCACCGCTGGCTAAATTGGTGGTAATCTCCGGTATGTCGGATGAAGCTTTGACAATCTGATCAATATTAGGCTGTGCATGAGCTTTATCATTCCCTGTGAATTTCATAACTACCACTAGTGCTATCCCCCCGACCAGTGCGATCGACAGCAGCACAATCAGCATAATAGATACCAATTTATTCTTCATTGTAAATCCCCCCTTTACCAGCAGCTGCTCCTAGAATATTAATAGAGCGGTAGAATTGCTGAATCGCCTGAACTACCGCATATTCCGGCTCTGCTACGATATATTTTTTTCCATTGAATAAAGTGATCGTTGTATCGGGATGAGAATCCACAGTTTCGATATAAATGGCATTCAAATGAAACTTTTTACCGTTCAGTTTTGTAACGTTTATCAATGGTTTTAGAGAGCTGAAGGAGTCACCTCTTCAGCCCATCCCTCCTTACACTATCGTTTTAGATTGACAAGCTCCTGAAGGATTTCGTCAGAGGTTGTAATGATTTTTGAATTGGCCTGGAATCCACGCTGTGCCGTGATCATCTCTGTGAATTCCTCTGACAGGTCCACATTGGACATTTCAAGGAGGCCGGATTGGATGTTTCCAATTCCGCCTGCTCCTGCAAATCCGGTAGCAGCTGTTCCAGAGTTGCTTGTTGGCTTAAATAAATTGCTACCTGTTTTTGCCAATCCTCCGGGGTTGGCAAACTTGGCAAGTTGTATTTGTCCTGCAGACGCTTGCGCACCATTGTTTAAATAGGATACTTTTCCATCCGGGCTAATAGAGATATCCGAAGCAGTAGTAGGAATTGTAGTTACCCCTGCGACAGGTAATCCATCACTATTAACTAACATGCCACTACTGTCCAGATAAAAATTACCTGCCCGAGTGTAACTAAGATCTGAACCGCTTCCTACAACAAAATACCCGTCTCCAGAAATCGCTAAATCAAGCGTTCTTCCGGTATTTTGAAGTGATCCCTGAGTATCAATAGTGTCAATAGCTGCAACTTGAGACCCAAGACCTACCTGTCTTGCATTGGTTCCACCTCTAGTAGCAGTTGGAGCACCCGCGCCTGCTATGGTCTGACTCATCATATCCTTAAAAATAACCCGGCCCTTTTTAAATCCGTAAGTATTTACGTTTGCAATATTATTTCCTATTACATCTAACTTGTTTTGGAAGTTCTTCATTCCGCTGATCCCGGAATACATTGATCTAAGCATGTAAAATATCCCCTTTCGTTACGGCTGCTTCGTTCGGTCCGCAGCCCGGCTCTCCTACATGAGGTCCAGCCTATTCCATTACAATGGTTCCATTTATATTGGTAAAGATATGGGCGCTTGCTTCCGCCCGGTCCATGGCTGTAATTACAGTGCTATTTTTTGCGCTTACTATCAGGGCTGCATTTTTTAACAATACAAGCGAATCCTGTACTCCCATTTTTTTTGCCTCATAAACCTTTTCCTCAAGCTTCCCCCAAATTTGCGGATCAATTTGTATTTTTCTTTGCTGAAGCCGTTCCTGTGCATGCCTGCTGATCGTCAAAGCTGTCGGACTTTGGTTCAGGACTGAATTAAGCTGCTGTGAAAAGCTTGTCCCGTTTCTGCCGGGAGGTGCAGCAATTTTTTTAGGAATGGGCAAGGGAGCACTGGAAATCGTCCTGAAATTAACTTTTTCCATGATAGGCTGCTCCTTTTTTTGCTAAAAGCATCTTTGCCGGTATTAAGCCGATATGCCTTTAGGAAATTTTTATGAACTGCTTGGAATTGATCCAAGTGGAATCCGGATCATTCATCTCAAAAAGAGCCGCTCCATCTTTTAAAGCGACCGATTTAACAACCGCTGTTAATTCTTCATTATTATCGTTCTTCCAGGTTACTGTTTTTCCAATCAGCGAGCTTGCCTGCATGAGGGAATTGCCTTCTAGTCCTGCAGATTGTGCATTGACTTGAGAGATATTGCCAGGTTCGAGCTTTGTACCGTCCTCAAGGGTAAATTCGACTGTGTCATTTTTGAATTGGACGGACACAATTTTGCCTTCTCCCTGCTGAACCTGCTGGGATGTACCTTGCTCTTCTGAGTCAAGGATCTTATGCCAGGTGACATCCTTCCCTACAAACTGGTTATAGGCGATTAAGGAATTTTGCTGCTGGGAGCTCACAAATTTATCCATTGTCTTGCCGAGATTTGTAATTTGCTCAAGTGTTGAAAAGGTGGCCATCTGCGCAATAAAGTCCTTATCCTCAAGTGGATTCATCGGATCCTGGTTTTGAAGCTGTGTCATCAGGATTTTTAAGAAATCATCCTTTCCAAGGTTATCTCCGCTGGCCTGCCTTTGCTGCTGTTGATACGTGCTTAAAAGCAAGGGGGATTGAATTTTGTCCATCAGTTGTTATACCTCCATATTCATTAAGGCATCTTCAAAGGTTTCATCAAAGCCTTGGTTTTCCTCCTGTTTTTTCTTCTGAGGCTGCTGTCTTTCCCGCTGTTCTGGCTGATCCTGGTGCAGGAATCTTTCGCTGCTGAACTGGCTGAACTGCTGGGATACCTCTATACGGTCAACAGGAATGTTCTGGGCTGCAAATGCATGCTTCAACCCATTGATATGGGCTTCAAGTGTATCCTTAGCCTGGCTGGTTGATGCTATAATTTTCGCCGCTACCATGGAATCCTTCTGAATGATTTCAATTCTTAGGGAACCCAGATGCTCTGGATTAAGCTTGATAAACAACTTTTGAATTCCCTTGTCATTGGTTATATGCGCCTTGGCCAGAATGTTTTCAAACTGTTTAATAAACTTATCCTGGTCCGCTCTCTGTGTGCTGGGATCCTGACTCAAAGCAAGCATTTCCAGCTTAGGGAGGGGTGTGTTCAACGAAACGGGCTGAGTACCTAATTCCAGGTTGTTCTTTTTCGTCATCTTGCTGTCTGGATCAGCACTTTCTCCAGCTTGCAATCTAGCATATGCGTCTTTGGCAATTTGTGCTGAATTGTATATGCTCTGCTGAAAAGGATTGGCAGGGACGCTCTTGTCCAGGGAGGTGTTATCACTGCCTGGCTTTGATTGAGTCACTCCGGCCTGAACTTTTTCTGCAATAATGCCCAGGAATTCCTTAAGCTTTTGGAATCCAGCTGTCTGTTCTTTCGTCAAATCCTTAAATTCAGAGCCTAAACTCAGAAGCTTCACGGTCTTTACCACCTGGCTGAAATCTGATAAATCCAGTTTGCTGATGTCTTTTATATCCAGTTTTGTAATCGGAAGAATCAGAGATATAAGCTGTAAAACATCCACAGATTGGATTTCTTCTTTCTCCTCTTTAGAAGTAATGCCTAATTGCTCCCCCAGGGAAACAGCTGAATCATGAAAAGTCTTTCCTTCTTTGCTCTTTACAGCTTCTAAAAGGCCGGCCAGTGAGGATTCACCCAAAATCAATTGTTTAGCTAATGATTGGCCATCTTCCCATTCCGTCATGCTCTCGAGATTCAGCATACTTAATACATCGGCAAGCTGCTCGAGCTGTGAAGAGTTAAGCAGCTCAGAATTTTCCATTGATGCTTTACTTTTTGTGATGGAAGCAATTACAGAACCGAACTTCTGGCTGTTTCCAATATCCATTTTCGCAGAAATACCAACACCAGGAACACTCGCAGTCACTGGCAAAGCTGTTGCTATGGCAGAGGTCATACTTCTTCACCTCCTTTCAGATTAATTTCCCGCCACATCCTGCTGTACCGGCTGGGCAGTTAGCTTTTCTGTCAGGCTTGCCGCTTTTGCAGGATCCATTTTCTGTAGAATCGCTGCCACGGTATCAGAGGTAACACTAGATAGGATTTTTACGGCTTCTTCATCACTTAATTTAGAAAGGATAGGCGCTGCCTTGCCGGGAGACATCGTTTCATAGGTTGCAACAATTTCCTTAAATGACCGTTTATTTTCTTCTGAACTCTGTTTCAGCTCATTGATTTCCTTTTGGAGATTCTGGTTATCCATGTCTTTCTCATTGATGGTCTTATCCCTGCTGTCAATGATACTCTCAAGCTGTGAAATCTTTGCTTTTTCTGATTTAATGGAACTCTGCAGGCTTGAAATCTTGTTTTCATACATTTTAAGATCCGGCTTGTCTCCGGTCTTATCCGATTTAGAAATCCAAGGGATTTTTGGCGCATGCTCCTGGATCGCCTGGCCGACATTTACACCGGCAACCTTCAAAATGACAAAAACAAAAATGAGAGCAACAATGAGAGGTATAACAATAACAAACAGAAACCACTGCAGCCTGCTGTGTCTTTTTTCTTCTAATTCAAGTTCTTTATCCATCTCTTCACCTATAGTCCCCTGCTCATATACTGCTGGATGGATATTTCATCCATCTGCCTGTTTTCGAGCAGGTTGATGTGTCCCATGAATCTTGTGTACTCTTTCTCTTTTATCTTTTCATACTTCTTCACTTCAAGATTTGATTCCATCAGCTTTTCCTGATAAAGATTCACCTTCTGTCTGGCGATCATGACCGCTTTCTGGCTGTGGCTGATCAGCTTTTCAAGATTATCCATAAAAAGTCCCTGGTGCCTGATATGCTGGACAGACAATCCAGATTTCAATTTTTCCTCCTGAAATGCTTGAAGATCTTCCTTTTTCTTTAAGAGTTTATATAACTTTTCTGCCGCTTCCTCGAATTGTTTCAAACATGAGCTGTACTGTGCGTAAGCTTCATCTTTTTCTTTTTCCTTAATGGAGAGGATCTTCTCGAACTTATACTGATATTGCACGTTATTCACCGCTTTCCATCAACTGCATCAGCCCAAATACACTTTCATCCTTTGTCGTCTTCTCTTTTGTGCTCTGTTTCAAAAATGCGATAATTTCCGGATACTTTTTTATGGCCTCATCTATTTCCCTGGATGACCCCTTCTTGTATGCCCCGATATTGATCAGGTCCTCGGATTCCATATAAGTCGCCAGAAGATCCCGCATTCTTTCCGCATTTTTGATATGACTGTCCTCTGAAATGTGGTTCATGATCCTTGAGATGCTTTTCAACACATTGATAGCGGGATACTGTCCTTTGTTAGCCAGACTGCGGTCCAGGACAAAGTGACCGTCCAGGATTCCGCGTACCGTATCCGCTATGGGTTCATTCATATCATCGCCGTCCACAAGCACGGTATAAAAAGCCGTGATAGAACCATGTATATTCGTGCCGGTCCGCTCCAGGAGCCTTGGCAGGATGCTGAAGACAGATGGGGTATACCCCTTGGTTGTTGGCGGCTCTCCCACCGCAAGGCCGACTTCGCGCTGCGCCATGGCCACCCTTGTTACCGAATCCATCATGAGCATGACATTCATCCCTTTGTCCCTGAAATACTCGGCGATTGCCGTGGCTGTAAAGGCGCCTTTGATCCTCATCAGGGCAGGCTGGTCGGAAGTCGCCACAATCACAATGGAACGGCTGAGCCCCTCCGGCCCAAGATCCCTCTCAATGAATTCCCTCACCTCACGGCCGCGCTCCCCTATAAGGCCGATCACATTTAAGTCTGCCTTTGTATTCCGGGCAACCATCCCGAGCAGCGTGCTTTTCCCCACGCCGCTTCCCGCAAAAATCCCAACCCTTTGACCTCTTCCCACTGTAAGGAGAGAATCAATCATCCTGACACCCACATCGATGCTCTCAGTAATGGGCGGCCTTTCCATCGGATTCGGAGGATCTTGTTCAGTCGGTACGGCTGTAAGCCCTTTGGGCAACAGGGATCCATCCAGAGGATTTCCCAGTGAATCGATGGCTTTTCCGATAAGCTCCGGTCCCACCTTAATCTCAAGAGGCCTGGAGGTGGTTTCAACCAGACTGCCGGGTGAAATTTCACTGACTGCCGTATAGGGCATCAAAATGACCGCTTCATTTTTAAACCCGACCACCTCCGCACGGATCAGCTTTTTTTTGCCTTTCGTTCCGGTATGGATATAACAAACATCGCCTACTGAACTCTCCGGCCCCTGGGATTCAATCATGATTCCAACGACCCGTTTAACGCGTCCATAATGCTTAAACGTATTCAGCTCTTCAATTTTTAAAAGCAGATCTTCCGCTTTCACAGCTATTCTCCTTTTAACAGATCTGACAGCTTGCTTTTAATTTCCTGCAGCTGGCTGTCGACACTGGCATCGATTCTTCCGTTAGAGGATTCAATTATACAGCCCGTGACCGCAAGCTCCTCATCAGGATAAATGTATAAATCTGTTTCCCTGGGAAAGAGCGAGGTCAGGCTTTCCTTTTCGGATAGCAATAATTGATAATGCATTGGATGGACATGAAGCTGGACTTCAGTATATTCTCGAGCTTCTTTAACCGCGCGCTTGACAAGTTGAAGGATAAATTCCTGTGATTCCCCCAGCTTCTGCCCGATGATTTTTTCAGCAATTTTTACACTGAGCTTTACAATGGTTTCCTGGGCAGATTCGATTCTTTCCTGATAATCAGCCTGTGAATCCTGGACAGTCTTTCTTGCAAGCTGGACCGCTTCCCTCATTTCCCGATAACCATCATCCCTGCCTGTCTCGAATCCGCTTCGATATCCATCCTGTTTAGCGGCTTCCATCATCCCGGGTATCTCTTCCATCTCAATCTGTTGTTTATCATTCCTGGCGTTTTCAATGATCCGGCGGGCTTCCTCCTCCGCTTCAGAAATCAGCTTCCGGGAAGCTTCAGCAGCTTCCTGAAGCATCTGTTCGATCTGCAGGGAAGGATCAGCCCCCGTTTCAATCTCTATTTCACTTTGAACATAAAGGCTTCTGATCCGGATTGGTTTATCGGTTTTGGCATTTAATGCATAGGACGATTTAATAATCCTAGACAATTATGTCATCTCCTCCGCCTCTGGCTATCACAATTTCTCCTGATTCCTCCAGACGGCGGATGACAGCCACAATTCTTGATTGCGCCTCTTCTACATCACGCAGCCTGACAGGGCCCATAAATTCCATTTCCTCCTGGAATGTGTCAACCATACGTTTGGACATATTTTTAAATACAATGTCCTTAACCTCCTCAGAGGAAACCTTAAGTGACAGCATAAGATCATCGTTTTCAGCATCCCGGATGACCCTCTGGATGGCTCTGCTGTCAAGGGTGACAATGTCTTCAAATACGAACATTCTTTTCTTAATTTCTTCTGCAAGCTCCGGATCCTGGATTTCAAGTGCATCCAATATGGTTCTTTCAGTCGACCTGTCTACTCCATTTAACACTTCAACAACTGCCTCTACACCGCCAGTCTGAGTATAATCATGCGTAACAGTTGCCGACAGCTTCCTTTCCAGGATCTGTTCAACTTCATTAATGATCTCAGGAGATGTACTGTCCATGATCGCAATCCTTCTTGCTATATCCGCCTGTACCTCTTGCGGAAGCTCTGAAAGAATCTGGCCGGCTTGGGCGGGGTCCAGATAAGAAAGGATCAAAGCAATGGTCTGCGGGTGCTCGTTTTGGATAAAATTCAAGATTTGTCCCGGATCCGCTTTTCTGGCAAAATCAAACGGCCTTACCTGAAGGGATGATGTTAGCCTATTGATAATCGCGGATGCTTGTTCAGACCCAAGCGCCTTTTCAAGGACAGTTTTGGCGTATCCAATGCCTCCCTGTGCGATATAATCTTGGGCCATGGCAATATTATGAAATTCTTCTACTATTTCTTCTTTATTCTTAGAATCTACTTTTCTAACACCGGATATTTCTAATGTGAGCCTTTCAATTTCTTCTTCAGACAAATGCTTATAGACAGAAGCTGATACGTCCGGCCCTAGAGAGATAAGCAGTATAGCTGCCTTTTGTTTTCCAGTGAGCCCTTTTTCCTTCAACCGTACACTACCTCCCTTTTACTCTTCCGCTATCCAGGTCCGCAGAAGTTTTGCAAACTCTTCCGGTTTTTCTTTGGCGAGTTTCTCAAGCTGTTTTCTGCGCACATTCGCTTCTGTTTCAACCGGTTCGCTTACATCCGGTATATCCAACGTTGTGTGCTCTTCTAAACTAAATTCCTCTTCCACGTTCTTCCTTCTTGAACGGATGTATAGAATAATAGCGACTATCAGTGCTGCAAGCAGCACTCCGCCAACGATATAGATCCACAAAGGAATGGACGATTTCTGCTGAGAAGAAAAATTCACTTTTCCATTAAAAGGCTGGACCGACACAGCAATCTTTTGATTTACAATCTGGTCAGGGGTAGTTGCCGGAAGATATTGTTTATCAACAGAAGTTCTCACGATGGTGCCAAGGACCTTTGTTATATCATCAATCCTTGCCTGAGGCAGTGAATTGACATCATTTTTCTTAGGGGGCTCTACCATGACCTGAATGCCAAGGTCCCTGATTTTATAAGGACTTTCTACGATATCCTTTTTAATTCGATTGACTTCATAGTTGACCGTATCTTGGGCTTTTTCATAGTTCCCATCCTGCCCGTTAGTAATCTGGGCATACTGGCCGGCAGTGTCGGATGTCTCTCCCGATGTAGGTGTCCCCCCGGCGGCGGCACCTTTTCCATTCCAGGTTTCGGTAATCTTTTGAGCACTTATTGCAATTCCCTGCATCTTCGTCTTATCGACCGGCTCTACTAGTTTTTCCTCTCTTTTTTCCTGAGTGAAATCAATATCAGCTGTTACCGAAACGACCACCTTGTCCTGACCCATAAGAGTGCCAAGCATGCTTTGTACACGTCTCTGCAAATCGCGCTCGACTTCCTTCTGCATATCGTGCTGGGCCGTAAACACGGTTCCATTTTGCAGATTATTTTCATTTTTCAGATCAAAATACTCAAAATTTTGATTCATAATGACGATATTATCTGTAGGCAGATTAGGCACGCTTTTTGAAACAAGATGATAAAGAGATCTAATCTGGCTGTCCTGGAACTGGTAGCCGGGCTTTGTCTGCAGGACGACTGAAGCCGAAGCTTCCTGTCCGCTGTCGCTTACAAAGATGCCTTTGTCAGGCAGGCTCAGCATCACCTTCGCATCTTCAACACCGTCAATCCCTTTAATAAGATTCGCCAGCTCCGTCTGCATGCTATCCAGCTTCACCACTTGAAATTCATTATCTGTCATGCCAAATCCGGCATTTTTGCTAAAAAAAGAATAATCAATGCTCCCTGATTCCGGAATACCTTCCGAGGCTAATTGCACTTTTAATGTATCCACATTCTCTTCAGGCACCAGGATTGTTTTTCCTCCGTCAGCAATCTGTGAGGAGATGCCTTTCCCATCAAGGTTCTCCTTGATCTGCCCTGTTTCTGAAGGGGCCAGATCACTGTAAAGAGGGACCATTGTTTCTCTTGTAGAAAAAAAGGAAATGGCACCGATTAAAGCAATGCCGAGAATAACCGACACGACGAGCCATGTTCTCTGCTTCTTGGTCCTGCCGTTCCAAAAACCGGATATTCTGTTTTTCATGTTTCCTAAAAATTCATTCATTCTGATCCCCCGGTATCCTGTATATCCCTAATTCATTTCTCTCCGGCAGCCTCAGTTACACCTGCATTCTCATGGTTTCCTGATAAGCTTCTATAACCTTGTTCCTTACCTCCATGGCTGCCTGGAGGGTGATACTTGCCTTTTGGGAAGCAATCATGACCTGATGAAGATCCACATCTTCTCCTTTAACAAGTTTGGCGGTCATATTGTCTGACATATTCTGCTCTTCATTTACTTTGTTAATAGAATCTTTCAGTACGGACGCAAAACTATCCTTTGCATCGTATGATGTATTGATCGAGTCTGCGTTATTCAATTGACTGGCAGGCTGGACTGGGCTGACAGGCAAATGTATTCCATTAATCATTTTTTATCCTCCGCTCTATTTCCCGATTTCCAAAGCTTTCATTAACATGGCCTTCGAAGCATTCATGACCGTAACATTTGCTTCATATGATCGGGTGGCACTCATCAAGTCGACCATTTCTTTTAGTGAGTCAACATTCGGCATTTTAACATAACCATTTTTATCGGCATCTGGATGTTCTGGATCATATACCATTTTAAATGGTGTTTCATTGTCTTCTGTTATTTTGGTTACCTTGACACCGTTCCCCAATGAGCTGCTGTCTACTCCCAGTGCCTGATTGTAAAAGCTTGAGAAAGATCCACCATTCGGCTGGAGGACAACCATCTTGCGCCGATAAGGATCCCATTCCTTGGTCTCGGCATTATAGGTCCCTCGAGTTGAGTCTGCATTCGCCATATTGGATGAAATGACATCCATCCTGACTCTCTGTGCCGTGAGGGCGGATGCCGTATTATTTATACTGTGAAAGATACTCATTTATTTCCCTCCTTTAATCACGGATTGAAGGGACCCGAATTTGCCGCTTAAAATTTCAGCTACCGCATTATAGTAAAGCTGATTTTCAGCAAGGTCACTCATTTCTTTATCCACATCGACGCTGTTTCCATTCGCATTGTATTCCTGGTTGCTTTTCGTAAAAACTCCTCCTGTCCCGCCTGGACCATTTTCGAACTCAATGTGTTTAGGGCTGGTGCGGTAAGCCTTCATTGAATCCAAGCTATCCTGCAGCATGGATTTAAAGCTGACGTCCTTCGCCTTGTAATTGGGCGTATCCACATTCGCAATATTTTGCGAGATTGTTTTTTGTTTAAGGGAGGAGTAATTTAGCGCACTCTCCAGGGTATTAAACGTATTTGAAAAAAGATTCAATTTTTCCACCTCAAAATGTTTAATATTAGGTAAAAAGGGGAATTATGTAGAATTACGTCATTTTTTGTAATAGCATGAACTCCTTTCCTATTTTATAGAATCTATATCTCAATGTCTATGCAGTAAAATGGTAAAAATATGAGTTTTTTGTCCTATTTTCTAACTTTTTGTTACAATTAAATTTCAAATTGGTTACATATACCAAGTATTTTATTGAGTATGAGGAATATATTTCCAAATGTAAGAAAAAAACAGCAAAAAAAATACTCCATTCGGCATATTGCCAAAAGGAGTATTTTATAGTTAATCAGCTGCTCTTTAATTTTTCTAGTTCAACTAGGAATTTAGAATTTAAAACCTTTATGTAGGTTCCCTTCATTCCCAAAGAACGGGACTCAATTACACCGGCACTTTCGAGTTTCCTAAGCGCATTGACAATGACTGATCTTGTAATCCCTACACGATCTGCGATTTTTGAAGCAACGAGCAGGCCTTCATTTCCCTTTAGTTCTTCAAAAATATGCTCAATTGCTTCGAGCTCACTATAAGACAGCGAACTGATCGCCATCTGAACAACAGCCTTGCTGCGTGCTTCTTCTTCAATTTCCTCTGCTTTTTCGCGAAGGATTTCCATGCCGACCACTGTAGCACCGTATTCTCCAAGGATAAGGTCATCATCGTGGAACTTTTCTTCCAATCGAGCCAGAATTAATGTTCCCAAACGTTCTCCTCCGCCAATGATCGGAACAATGGTGGTTAATCCTGATTTAAACAATTCCTTGTTCTCAACGGGGAAAGCTGTATATTCACTTTCAATGTCAATATTTGAAGACGTTTCCTGAATAGTAGAAAGACCTTTGATGTATTCTTCCGGAAACTGGCGGTCTTCAAGCATTTTCTTCATTCGTTCATTTTCGATCTGCTGGTTGATAGAGAAGCCTAAGAGTTTTCCTCTTCTGCTTACCACAAATACGTTAGCCTCAATTACTTCACTCAAGCTTTCCGCCATCTCTTTGAAATTCACAGGCTTTCCTGCAGAGCTTTGAAGCATTGAGTTAATTCTTCTTGTTTTTGTTAATAAATTCATTACTTATTTCCTCCTACTTACTTCCACAATCATTGCAATTTGTCTTCATGAATCTTTGTATGAACGGAACATGCTGACTAAAGAGGAATATGTCCGAAATCTTTCATTTGTCATGTACCCTTCATGAATTCATTCAAACTTGCTGCAGCCTGAAAAGCTGCCCTCCGCCAGTCTGTTCATATCTTTTTCACGCTTTTACAGAATAAACTGGCTTAAATCCTTATCTCTGGATATATTCCCCAGCTTTTCCTCTACGTATTGAGGGGTAATTGTAATCTTTTCCATTGTGATGTCCGGTGCTTCAAAGGATAGATCCTCAAGGAGCTTTTCAAGTATAGTATGAAGTCTTCTCGCGCCAATATTATCAGTATTCTGATTCACATCATAGGCCACCTCAGCTATTCTACGAATAGCATCGTCAGAAAATTCAATTTGTATACCTTCAGTTTCCAATAAAGCCGAATATTGTTTAAGCAGGGCATTATCCGGTTCGTGCAGGATCCGGACAAAATCATCCACTGTAAGTTTTTTAAGTTCCACTCTGATAGGGAAACGCCCTTGTAGCTCCGGAATTAAATCGGAAGGCTTAGACATATGGAAGGCGCCGGCTGCAATAAACAAAACATGATCTGTTTTAACCGATCCATACTTCGTTACAACTGTAGAACCCTCGACAACAGGAAGAATATCCCGCTGAACTCCTTCTCTTGATACATCGGCTGATGACCCGCCTGACTGCCTGCTTGCAATCTTATCAATCTCATCAATGAAGATGATCCCGTTTTGCTCCGCACGATACACAGCTTCCTGGGTCACATCATCCATATCAATCAGCTTGGAAGCTTCTTCGCTTGTCAAAACCTTCCTTGCGTCGCTCACACTGAGTTTTCTTTTCTTTCTTTTCTTTGGCATCAGGCTTCCCAGGGCATCCTGCATATTCATCCCCATCTGCTCCATGCCCGACCCTTGAAGCAGATCGAACATGGACGCCTGCTGTTCTTCAACCTCCACGGTCACCATTTCGTTTTCAAGTTCTCCGGCTGACAATTTCGCTTCAACCGCTTTTCTTTTCTCATACATGGTGTAATCCTCAGAGGAAGATGACTCGTCCTCCTCCTGGCCATTGCCGCCAAACAGCATTTCCAAAGGATTTTTGAAGTTGGCCTGTTTTTTAGCCGAAGGCACCAAAAGCTCCACAAGACGGGAATTCGCATTTTGTTCAGCCCTGTCTTTTACCGAGAGCATTTTCTCTTCCTTAATGAGCCTTACAGATGTCTCTACAAGGTCTCTCACCATCGATTCGACATCACGGCCTACATAGCCGACTTCTGTGAATTTAGTTGCTTCTACTTTAACAAAGGGTGCGCCCACTAATTTTGCCATTCTGCGGGCAATCTCTGTCTTTCCTACACCGGTAGGACCGATCATCAGGATATTCTTAGGAACTACTTCATCCCTTAGCTTATCTGACAGCAGCATGCGGCGATATCGGTTTCTAAGCGCAATGGCAACCGCCCTTTTAGCATCATTCTGTCCGACAATATATTGATTCAGCTTTTCTACAATCTGTCTAGGGGTCATATTTGACTTATTCGTTTTCATATCCCCACTCCTTTTAAAGCTCTTCAACAATGATATTTGTATTTGTATACACACAGACCTCTGCGGCTATCTCAAGGGCAGCCTTCGCAATCTCACTGGCTGACAAATGTTCTCCTGAATACCGCTTTAATGCTCTTCCTGCGGATAGGGCATAATTCCCGCCTGATCCAATCGCCAGAATGCCGTCATCCGGTTCGATGACTTCCCCTGTTCCTGAGATCAAAAGCATATGGCTCTCATTCATGACAATCAGCATGGCTTCGAGCTGCCTGAGCATTTTGTCCCCGCGCCACTGCTTCGCAAGCTCAACTGCAGCGCGCTGCAAATTCCCATTATATTCTTCAAGTTTTCCTTCAAACATTTCAAACAGAGTAAATGCATCGGCTACAGAACCAGCAAATCCCGCCAGCACCTTCCCGTTGAAAAGACGTCTGACCTTACGCGCCGTATGCTTCATCACGACCGCATTCCCAAATGTAACCTGTCCGTCTCCCGCCATGGCAGATTTGCCATTGTGATTGACTGCAAATATAGTAGTAGCATGAAAATTACCCATATAACTCTCCTTTCAGTTCCTGCCTGCAACCTGTTTCACGAGCCAATTACGTATTTAGGCACGCGGATGAGTATTAATGTATACCTTCCGCAGCTGTTCTTTTGTAATATGTGTGTAAATTTGGGTCGAAGATATTTCAGAATGCCCCAAAAGCTCCTGGACAGTTCTTAAATCCGCACCATTATTCAAGAGATGTGTGGCAAAGGAATGCCTCAGCATATGGGGATGAAGACTTTTTTCCTTAGAGGCTTTCTTAATGACGCCATCTAGTATATACCTGACACCCCTCGCAGACAAGGGTCCTCCCTTTGCATTCACAAACAGGAAGTCATGCTCCCTTCCAGCTTTTAACAACCGGGATCTTGAGGTCTCAATATAAATTTTAACTGCTTCCCTTCCATAGCTTCCAATTGGAACGTACCGGTCTTTCCTGCCTTTCCCATGAATCAGGATAGTTCCCAGTGAAAAATCGATATCCTTAAGCTTCATTTCACAGCATTCACTCACCCTCGCTCCTGTTCCATATAAAAGTTCAAGAAGCGCAAGGTCCCTGACACCTAATACCTGGTCAGGATCACATGCCTGAAAGAGAGGCTCAATTTCTTCCTCATACAGAAACCTTGGAAGCTTATGGTCCTTTTTAGGTAGCGACACGAGCGAAAAAGGATTTTCCTCCACCGCTCCCTCCCTCATCATGAAGCGAAAAAAACTCCTCAGGCAGGATATTTTCCTGGAGATCGTTTTCTTGGCTAGATTTTTCTCATATAGGCCTGTTAAAAATAATCTGGCATCCAAATATTCGATCGCATTGAAATCGGCAAGCCTATGTTCACTCATAAAGATGATAAATTCATTAATATCTCTTTGATAATTGATGACCGTATGATTGGAACAATTTTTTTCAACTTGTAAATATTCTGTGTAGGACTTCAAGATCTCTTCAATTTTCATTTGCATTCAGCACCCTTATAAAGCTACTAAATATTATCATAGTTCCACTCGGCAGGCAATGAATTTTCCATATTTTTCACAAAGTTCTGAATTGTTTCTAACGCCCTTTTTGCATGCATTTCGTTGCGGTCTTTTTTGGCCTTAATCCTTTGATCGAGGTCAGGGAAAAGACCGAAATTCGCATTCATCGGCTGGAAGGTTGACGTATTGGCAGCAGTTATATAATGAGCCATGCTGCCGATTGCTGTTTCTGCCGGGAAAACCAGAGGTTCTTCACCATTTATGATCCTCGCGGCATTGATGCCTGCAATTAATCCCGATGCAGCAGACTCCACATAGCCTTCAACCCCCGTCATCTGGCCTGCAAAGAAAAGCTCTTTATTGGCCTTTAGCTGGTAGGTTGGCAGCAGCACCTTTGGAGAATTAATAAATGTATTCCGATGCATGACCCCATACCGTACAATTTCAGCATTTTCAAGACCCGGAATAAGGCGGATGACTTCTTTTTGCGGTCCCCATTTAAGATGCGTTTGAAAACCTACTATATTATATAGTGTTCCGGCCGCATCATCCTGTCTAAGCTGAACAACTGCATATGGCCTCTTCCCTGTTTTCGGATCCTCCAGCCCCACAGGCTTCAAAGGTCCAAACAGCATAGTCTTCTTTCCTCTCTGCCCCATTACCTCAATAGGCATACAGCCTTCAAAGAAGACTTCCTTCTCAAATTCTTTTAAGGGCACTGTTTCAGCGGATACAAGCGCCTCATAAAATGTGTTGAATTCCTCTTCAGTCATCGGACAGTTCAAATAGGCTGCTTCCCCTTTATCATAGCGGGACTTCAAATACACCTTATCCATATTAATGCTGTCTTTTTCAAGGATCGGGGCGGCGGCATCATAAAAATATAAATATTCTTCCCCAGTCAGTACCTTAAGCTTCTCCGCAAGGGCCGGACTTGTAAGCGGACCCGTTGCAATAATGGCCGGCCCTTCAGGAATTTCTGTCACCTCTTCATTAAAAACAGTAACATTCTCGTGGTTTTTCACCTTTTGTGTCACTCTGTCAGCAAATTCGTGGCGGTCTACAGCCAAAGCGCCGCCTGCCGGAACAGAGCTTTCATCCGCTGAGGAAATAATGACAGAATCTAAGTTCCTCATTTCCTCTTTTAATACTCCGACAGCATTCGTGAGCGTGTTCGCCCTGAGCGAGTTGCTGCAGACCAGCTCGGCAAACTTGTCGGTATGGTGGGCTGGAGTCTGCCGTACCGGCCGCATCTCATACAAATGGACCTTGATGCCTCGTTTAGCGAGCTGCCATGCAGCTTCACTTCCCGCAAGTCCGGCACCAATTACATTTACTGCCTTTTTCTCCATTTTACGAACCTCCATATTGTCTTATGTATCATTAAGCCGTAAAAACTATTATCTTCAAGATAAGCCTATCCTAATTACGGTATACCAAAACAAGGAAACGATCTTTTTTTATCACTTTGCTCAAGTGCGAACATAAAATTATAAGACTAAAACTCACTATTTGTCCATATGCATTTTACATTACGTTTCAAATAAAAAAAAGTTTCATGCTTTTCCTACATGCTATCTGCAAAAGCAAAAGGCGCTTTAGTCCAGGAGAATTCCCGGCTGCATAAAAAGAAGGCGGGGAGTTCCCCACCTTCTTTTTAGCTCTGCGGTTCTTCTTTATAGTCACAATTTGTACACTGGACCTGGACACCTTTTTTAAGCTTCTTCTCCACCAGCGTATGTTCACATTTCGGACATTTACGTGCTATAGGTTTATCCCAAGAAATGAACTCACATTCCGGATAACGGTCACAGCCATAAAAGATGCGCTTCTTTTTGCTTTTACGCTCAATGATATTGCCTTCATGGCAATTCGGGCATTTAACTCCGATTTCTTTTACAATCGCTTTTGTATTCCGGCAATCCGGGAAGTTGGAGCAGGCCATGAATTTCCCATATCGGCCCATTTTAAATACCATTGGACTTCCGCAGGCTTCACAATCTTCTCCAGCAGGCTCATCCTTTATTTCAACCTTTTCCATTTCAACTTCCGCTTTTTTCAAATGCCCTTCGAAATCCCGGTAAAACTCGTCGATGACATTGACCCATGGAATTTTTCCATCTTCAATATCATCCAGGTCTCTTTCCATTTTGGCAGTGAAATCAACATTTACAATTTCCGGGAAAAACTCCAGGATTAATTCTGAAACAATCTCGCCAAGCTCTGTTGGAATGAACCGCTTATTATCAAGTGCAACATATCCACGCTTTTGAATGGTATCGAGAGTAGGGGCAAAGGTTGATGGACGGCCAATTCCCAGCTCTTCCAGTGTCCTTACCAGCCTTGCCTCCGTATAGCGCGGCGGCGGCTGTGTAAAGTGCTGCTTCTTTTCAATATCTTTAGAGACAGCTGTATCTCCTTCTTCAATCACGGGAAGAAAATTCTCTTTTTCTTCTTCTGAATCATCCGAGCCTTCCACATAGACTTTCATAAAACCTGGAAATTTTATTTTAGAACCATTGGCCCTGAAAACTACTCCTGAATTCTCTAGGTCCACACTCATCGTATCCATAATCGCAGGTGCCATCTGGCTTGCAACGAATCTTTCCCAGATGAGCTTATACAATCTAAGCTGGTCTCTTGAGAGGAATTCTTTTATGGATGCCGGCTCTCTTAGAATGCTTGTCGGCCGGATGGCTTCATGCGCATCCTGTGCATTGGATTGTTTTTTTTCTTTTCTCTCTTCGGAAGCGATATATTCTTTGCCATATTGACTTGTAATGAAGTCCTTTGCTTCTTCCTTAGCAACATCGGAGACCCTGGTTGAATCGGTTCTCATATAGGTAATCAAGCCTGTGGTGCCTTCTTTTCCAATCTCGATTCCCTCATACAGCTGCTGGGCAAGCATCATGGTTTTCTTCGCCCTGTAATTCAGCTTTCTTGCCGCTTCCTGCTGCAGGGATGAAGTAGTAAATGGGACGGCAGGATTTCTCTTTCGTTCCTTTTTGGTTACATTGACAACCTGGAACTCATTACCGGAGATCCTTGTAAGGACAGCTTCTACATTGCTTTCATTGCCAAGCTGGACTTTTTTTCCATCCATCGATATAAATCCGGCTTCAAACGTCTCGCTGCCTTTCATAAATTCCGTCTTGATCGTCCAATATTCTTCCGGGATAAATTCCTTTATTTCCTTTTCCCGATTAATGATCAGGCTTACTGCAACAGACTGCACCCTGCCGGCACTGAGGCCTTTTTTCACCTTCTTCCAAAGGAGAGGGCTGATATTATATCCCACCAGCCGGTCAAGGACTCTTCTTGCCTGCTGGGCATCTACAAGATTCATGTCAATCGGCCTTGGATGCTTAAAGGATTCTTTGATTGCATCCTTCGTTATTTCATTAAATACTACTCTGCAATCAGATGAAGAATCGACATCAAGAGTGTGTGCCAGATGCCACGCAATGGCTTCCCCTTCCCTGTCGGGGTCAGCCGCAAGATAAATTTTCTTTGCTTTTTTGGCTGCTGTTTTAAGCTCTTTTAAAACGGGGCCTTTTCCCCGAATGGTGATATATTTAAGATTGAATTCGTTTTCAACATCTACACCCATCTGGCTCCTTGGCAAATCACGCACATGGCCCATGGATGCTTTTACTTTATATTTTTTCCCTAAATATTTTTCAATAGTTTTTGCTTTAGCTGGTGATTCAACTATTACAAGATAATCAGCCATACTTAATCCTCCTCAAGAGGGAATAATAAATCTTCACTATTATTAATCATATAAAAACATTTTGTCAATCTTATTTCAGTTCTAGAATAATTATTCCGTCTATTTATCATCTATCTTCCCTGGATTTCTTCCTATGAAAAAAGGGCAGGACTGCCACCTTTCAATTAAGGCTCTTTGTATAAAACAGTCATAATTAGCGGGCATGTGTTTTTTTCCATTATATTGGAAATTTCCTAAGTCCGCCTTTTGCAAAATGTATCTCACTTTCGCATTTTTTTCAACTGTTTTATTTCAAAGAGATTTTTTTATCGTATTTTTTAGGGAACGATCTCAATTAAAACCAAGCCATTAATCAGGGTATTCCTCTTCAATATCGAGATGGGTGACAATCGGCTTAGCTCCTTCCTGAATCAGGCGGTTGGTGCCCGCGGAGAGACAGCTGGTGATATTCCCAGGCACACTGAATACGTCACGTCCCTGCTCGAGCGCGCTATAAGCTGTAATCAAGCTTCCGCTCCGTTCCTTTGCCTCAATGACCAGGACAGCTTTGGATATTCCGCTGATAATCCGGTTTCTTTGCGGAAACATCCAGGGCTCGGCCTTTTTAGATGGTGCATATTCCGAAATAACCGCTCCATTTTTCATAATACTTTGGGCCAGCATTCCGTTTTCCTTTGGATAAACATGAAAGAGACCGCCTCCAAGTACCGCAATGGTCCTGCCAGCGTGATCCAGAGCAATTTTATGGGCGGCCGCATCAATTCCGGCTGCAAGGCCGCTGTTTATGATATACCCCTTCTTAATCAGAGGCACCAAAAGCCTTTTGACAGAATCCAGTCCATAGAGAGAGGGCTTCCTTGGCCCGACGACAGCAAGATGCTTTCCTTCATTAAATAAGGAGACATCCCCTTTCATATAAAGCACCCAGGGCGGATTATAAATATTCTTCAAAGCGGCTGGATAATCGGGATCGGCTATAGTCAGACACTGGATGCCGTGGGATTTGTACTTGTCTAAGCTGGGAGAAATTACATTCTGATGAAGGTCTTCATAAAATTGGGCAGCATGGGCGCGGGTTATTTGAAGGAGGGACTGCCAATGGGCAGGGGAGTTTTCGTAAATTCTTGAAAGTGAGGGGTCCAGCTGAAGGATGCGGAAAATGGACTTCCAGCCTATTCCGCGGCAATGGTCCAAATGGATCAGCCTTATATTAAAATCTTCCATATATTCATCTCCTTTGAATTTCATGTTTCGGCAGGTGCATAGTAAAAAACCGAGGCTGACAAAGCAGCCTCAGCGGGTGTTCCATGGTATTGCAGGAGATCTATTAATGAGTTTTACACTTATCATAGATTCCTTTTTCTTTAATCACAGAGATGAGGGTTTCACCCATAACAGACGGGGTTTCTGCCACTTTAATGCCGCATTCGTTCATGACGCGGATCTTTTCGTCTGCTGTACCTTTACCGCCTGAGATGATTGCACCAGCATGGCCCATACGCTTTCCTGGAGGCGCAGTTCTTCCGCCGATGAAGCCGACAACAGGCTTGGTCATGTTTTCCTTCACCCATTTGGCTGCTTCTTCTTCAGCAGTTCCGCCAATTTCTCCAATCATGATAACCGCGTATGTTTCAGGGTCTTCATTGAAAGCTTTAAGCACATCAATGAAATCTGTTCCATTGACAGGGTCTCCGCCTATTCCTACTGCTGTAGACTGGCCGATTCCTGCCTGTGATAACTGGTGGACAGCCTCATATGTGAGTGTTCCAGAGCGGGATACCACACCGACATGTCCTTTCTTATGGATATAGCCAGGCATGATGCCGATCTTGCACTCATCCGGAGTGATGACACCAGGGCAGTTAGGGCCGACAAGGCGCGTCTTCTTGCCCTCCATATAACGCTTTACCTTAACCATATCAAGTACTGGAATATGCTCTGTAATACAAATAACGATATCAAGCTCTGCATCTACAGCCTCTAAGATCGCATCTGCAGCGAATGGAGCAGGAACATAAATGACAGATGCATTTGCACCAGTCTGGCTTTTTGCTTCAATTAATGTATTAAATACAGGTACACCTTCTACCTCTGTGCCACCCTTACCAGGTGTAACACCTGCGACGATCTGTGTACCATATTCAAGCATCTGCTTTGTATGGAATAAAGCCGTTGAACCTGTAATACCCTGTACAATGACTTTAGTATCTTTATTAATAAATACGCTCACCTTTGCAACCTCCTGACTATTAACCTACTAATGATACGATTTTTTGTGCGCCGTCTGCCATTGATTCTGCAGCAGTGATATTCAAGCCTGATTCATTCAGGATTTTCTTACCAAGATCAACATTTGTTCCCTCAAGGCGAACGACAAGCGGAACTTCAAGTCCAAGCTGGTTCGCAGCTGTAACCACACCTTCTGCAATGACATCACATTTCATGATGCCTCCGAAGATATTGACGAAGATCCCTTTAACGCTTTTGTCTGAAAGAATGATCTTAAATGCTTCTGTTACCTTTTCAGCTGTAGCACCGCCCCCAACATCAAGGAAGTTGGCAGGATCTCCGCCATAGTGCTTAATAATGTCCATAGTCGCCATGGCAAGGCCGGCACCATTTACCATACAGCCGATATTTCCATCAAGGGATATGTAGCTCAAATCATATTTAGAGGCTTCAATTTCCTTAGGATCCTCTTCTTCAAGGTCTCTGTATTCCACAATATCTTTATTGCGGTACAGCGCATTGGAATCAAAGTTCAGCTTTGCATCAAGCGCCATTACTTTTCCATCGCCGGTCACAACAAGCGGGTTGATCTCAGCAATAGAGCAATCCTTTTCCACAAAAGCCGTGTAGAGGCCCATCATGAACTTGACAGCCTGTCCTACCAATTCCTTAGGTATGTTAATATTAAATGCTATTCTTCTTGCTTGATAGCCTGTAAGGCCGACTACTGGATCGATAACTTCTTTGAAGATTTTTTCAGGTGTCTTTTCAGCTACCTCTTCAATTTCAGTTCCGCCTTCTTCAGATGCCATTAAGACGACTCTTGAAGTAGCACGGTCAAGAACAAGCCCGACATAGTATTCTTTTTTAATATCGCAGCCTTCTTCGATAAGCAAACGCTTTACTTCTTTGCCTTCCGGGCCAGTTTGATGCGTAACAAGCGTTTTACCAAGGATTTCACCTGCGTATTGACGTACCTCATCAAGGTTTTTCGCTACTTTAACTCCGCCGGCTTTACCGCGGCCGCCCGCATGGATTTGTGCCTTTACCACACATACTTCCGTACCAAGCTCCTTTGCAGCTTCAACTGCTTCTTCAACCGAAAAAGCAACGCGGCCGTTAGGAACAGCAACTCCATATTTTCTGAGGACTTCTTTCCCCTGATATTCATGGATATTCATTTCCCATCCTCCTATCAAACTATGACAATAAAAATAGACTGCGCTTTCATTGTATAAAAAGTAAAAATGATTGTCCACCATTACGGCGCAAAGAATGACGAAAATAAAATATTTTTCTAAAATTATATTAATTTTGATTAAATATCCTTTAATACAGCCATCTAGTTCACTCTATAAAACTTGAAAGCTTTTCCGGGATAAAGATATGTGAGTAGTCCCAGATCCTTCTCAACAATGTTCCCCACAACATTTACTTTAGGATCTGCCGGGAGGTTCCTTTTTACGATTTGCAGCTCCCCTTGATAACGGCCATACAAGCTGTTGTCAAGGGTGACAGAACCCTTCATACGATCGTGTACAGGACCTGGGGCAATGGTTAATCCATTCTCCATGGCATGCATTCGCGCCGGCTCAGAACGGATTACATCCCTTGCTGAGTCCATGCGGTTCTTATGCTCGAGTCCAATCAGCCCTTCTTCCTCCTTGGTAAGCCCGGGCGAAGCTTCGATCGAAATCTCGATGACCCCCTCTTGATACTGTTGGAACTTTCTGATAGATTCCTTACAAATAGAGGGATCCCCTATCACTGCTTTATCCACATAGCATTCAAGAAGCAGATCCAGGGCAGATGTGAAGGGTGAGGCACCCCGATGATCTTCCAATGTGGGCAGGCCTTTGAATAATGGCCCCCTGAAATCCCCATCACCAGGAGCAAATGCAGCCACAGTCATTCCGCACTCACTCAGCCACTTATTATGCAAAATAAAGTCCCTTCGTTCCAGGCCGGTTTCCGGCCGCGGGTAAAAATTATGCCAGGCCTCTGTATGTTTGATATTCAATCCGAATCTTTTTAATTCCTGAAAGCTCTCGCGAGTCAGGGTGCTCGCATTCAGCGCTATCTTCATCGATTGCGACAGCCTGGCAATTTCCTCCGCTCCGATGCCATAATCTGCTCTTATTCCAGTCACTCCCCACTTGGAGATTTCATTGATATTCTCATGGTTCAGGCCCAGGGGCTCAAACGACCGGGGAGAAAGGTCAGCCATCAGCTCAAGCCCCAGGTTCTTTGCCTGTGAGCCTAAGGTTCTCAGCAGTCCGGCATATAAAGAAGCATCATCCTCCGGGATATGAAGCGAAGTAAAAATAGAAGTGAAACCCGCTTCCATCATCCTCCTCAGATAGGCCTCCTGTTCTCCTTCCGAAAAATATCCTAAATAAACAGACACACCAAACATAAGCTCATCTCCTTTGGAAACCTATTCCATGATCTATCTTCTATCATAACAGTTTGGTTTAAGCAAATAAGGCTATAAATTGGGGCTGCATGAGCTCCATTCCAGGCGCTTCGCTTTCCGCGGGGCGGGCGGTGAGCCTCCTCGGCTTCGCCTGCGGGGTCTCACCTGTCCCGCTAATCCCGCTCAGAAAAGTGGAAAGCGGTGCCTGCCAAACAGATAAATTACAAAGCTAAATGTTGATCCATATCCATTTATACTTGCAGGCAGAGACCCGACAAGCATAAGACGAGCCGGCTGTGGGGAGCAGTTTTCTCCCCATAGACGGATTGGCTTATGACTCGAGGGTCTCAGCTTGGAACTGGATCAAGGAGTCTTCGCGCCTTCCATTCCACTCATGCAGGGTGCAGATATTAAAAGCGCCAGTACAAATGAGTTTCATCAGGTAGAACCATACACCACAGGAGGTAAATTACCTAAAGCATGCCTGTCCATCTATTATGTAATTTTTATACCTAGCCGAAGTGATCAAAAGATGAACGTGACTAGCAAAATCTGTTTAAGAAACCTTGGAAATAGTGTCGAACTAAAAAAAGGGGTCGGAATGAGAATATTCCATTACCCCTTTTTCTGTTGAAGGCGGCTTCAGTACGGAGCACCAGGCCTTTCTTTACTTATGCATATTATCCGCCATGCTTTCTTTAAAGCCGAATGCATAAGTGAAAATAAATCCAAAAACATAGGCAATCACTAATCCAAGAATGTAATAAATGAATTTATTGTCTGCAATCAGAGGGGTCAATGAAATCCCTGAAACACCGATCCCTGTTGCAGCTGTTTTCATCACTGCCTGGAAGGCTCCTCCACAGGCGGCACCGAGGCAGGCAGTGATGAATGGCCTTCCGAGCGGAAGGGTAACCCCGTATAGAAGAGGCTCTCCTATTCCAAGGAAACCAACTGGAAGTCCTCCCTTGATGATATTTTTCAGCATCTTATTTTTTGTTTTTGCGTAAACGGCTAGCGCTGCACCTACCTGTCCTGCACCGCCCATGGCAAGGATCGGCAGGAGCGGGGTCATATGGGTTTTGGCGATGAATTCCGCATGGATGGGGGTCAGCCCATGGTGAAGGCCTACCATTACCAGCGGAAGAAATGTACCTGCAAGGATGGCTCCGGCTACCGCACCTCCGATATCAAGCACTCCATTGATTCCTTTGATGATGCCGTCCGACAAAAATCCTCCGACCGGCTGGATGACAATAATGGTCAAGACTCCTACTATCAATACTGTGATAAGCGGGGTCAGGATGATATCCACCGCATTTGGAATCACACGGCGCACTCTTTTTTCTACAAAAGCCATCAGCCAGGCTGCAAGGATTACAGCAAACAGGCCGCCGCGTCCGACGACTAAAGGATCTCCAAACAAGTTAATGTTCGCAAGCCCAGGATTTATAATGATATATCCGGCAATGGCACCGAGTGCAGGGGTGCCGCCAAATTCCCTGGCAGTATTCCAGCCGACTAAAACACCGAGGATCGCAAATACCGTCCCTCCAATCAGGAGGAGTATCTGCAGCCAGGTTTCCTTTGGATCTGCCCCGGCATTCACAGCAAAATTGGCGATTCCGTTAATGAGCCCGGAGGCAACAAGTGCGGGGATCAGCGGGATAAAAATAGAGCCGATTCTTCTTAATAAATTTTTAAAAGGAGTATTATTGCGTGTTTTAATTTCGGCTTTTCTCATATCCGCAAGATCTGTTTCAGCAGCTGCTACTTCTCCCACCTGAAGGCCTGTCATTTCACTGACCTCCCCTGCCACTTTATTGACAAGCCCGGGACCGATTACGATCTGCAGGGTTTCGTCCTCAATGACGCCAAGTACCCCGTCGATCTTCTTTAGTGCAGGAATATCGGCCGCCTCCCAATTTTTCAATTGCAGACGGAGCCTTGTCATGCAGTGTGTTACTCTGATAATATTCTGGGTGCCTCCGACATGTTCGGATATTTCATTCGCAAGACGCTGTTCCTTTCTCATCTTACTCCCCCTATTTCCCCTTAATTATAATGCCTTTCTTACAAATCCATCCGCTGCTTCTAGTTTACTATCTGCTTCTTCAAGACTGCACTGGGTCAGAAGCATGATGATCGCCTTTTTTACCTGCCCGCCGGACTTTTCGTAAAAATATGAAGCAGTCTCATAATTGGTCTCTGCTGCTTCCATAATAATCCGCTTCGACCTTTCCACCAGTTTCTGATTGGTAGGCTGAACATCTACCATAAGGTTTTTATATACCTTGCCAATTCCAATCATGGTGGCCGTGGAAATCATATTAAGCACCAATTTTTGGGCAGTCCCCGCCTTAAGCCTCGTAGATCCCGTCAATATCTCGCTTCCTGTATGGATTTCAATTGGAATATCACTGAAACGGCTGATTGCTGAATCTGTGTTACAGCAGATACTCCCTGTCATCACCCCTTTTTCTTTAGCATATTCCAATCCCCCTATTACATAGGGAGTCCTGCCGCTGGCGGCAATCCCGATCACCACATCATGCTCTGATAAATTTATGCTTTGCAGGTCGGCTGCTGCCAGCTCCCTGGAATCTTCTGCTCCTTCTACAGCCGCCGTGAAGGCTTTTTCTCCTCCTGCAATCAAACCGACAACCAGACCCGGCGGGGTTCCGAAAGTCGGAGGGCATTCCGCTGCATCCAAGACACCCAGCCTGCCGCTGGTCCCAGCTCCAAGGTAAATGATTCTCCCATTATTTCTTAAGGCTGAAATCGTTTTCTCCACAAGCCTGTTAATCTGTACTAGCTCACTCTTTACAGCGGAAGGGACAGACTGATCTTCCTCATTCATGATCGTCAGGACTTCCAGGATGGTCATTTCATCCAAATTCATTGTTTTGGAGTTTCTCTGTTCTGTTGATAGCTTCTCTAGCACGCTGACACCCCTTTTATTTCGTTTACGATTCCATTATATGAGAGAAGAAACTGTAATTCAATTACCTTTTTATATTATATGAAACAAAATTTCAAAAATGGGAAAATAAAAGCATTCTTAAAGCTAAGAATGTCTTATTTTCTCTGTTGAAGTACCTTATTCCGGGATTTATTAAAAGATTCCATAATTTGATTCCCAATCTGATGGAATACACTCAAATATAAACCATCGATAATATTCAGCTGGGCCATCCTTGAAGCGATGCTTCCAACCCTGTACTCCTCTTCAACATCCGGGAAGCACAGCTTGATATCAGCCATCTTATAAAGAGGTGATTTTTTCAGGGAGGTGATGGCGATGACCGTTACTCCATGCTCCTTGGCAAACGATGCAATCTGAAGGATTTCTTTTGTCCGCCCAGAGGTGCTGATGGCAATCAAAACATCTTTTTCTTTCATGGAACCGATATAGGAAACCATATAATGATAATCTGAGGAGGCGACAGTATTCAATCCAAGCCTCATAAATTTATACTGAGCATCCACGGCCGGGGAAAAGGACCCGCCTACACCGAAAACGGCAATTTTCTGTGCGCCCTTAATTTTTTCAATACTGGCGCTGAAGTCCTTTTTATCCAGGGTATTCAGGGATAATTCAAGTGCATATTTATTAAAATATGTTACCTTATTAAACAAGCTCTGGGGAGTATCCTTTTTATTCAACAACGAAAAATTATTGATGTTTTCTTCAGAAAATGTATTTTCCTTTGCCAGGACCACCTTCATCATTTTAAAGCTCCCCACACCGATGGTTTTACAGAAACGGACCACACTTGCTTCGCTTGCTTCAGCCTGTGAAGCAAGCTCCTTGGTGGTCATGGTGGGGATGAATTCCGGGTTGGCCAAGATATAAGAAGCCACCTTCTGTTCAGCTGCAGTAAAATTATGCATATTGGATTTTATTCTGGCTAAAATACGGAGCTCCATCATTATAAAACCTCCTGCCTTTTTTGATTTCATTTCCATACTTGCAATTATACTTAGAAGAAACATTCCTGATAAGCTTTAAAAAAATTCCTCCTAAACAGGAAATATCCCTTTGTCTGTCAGGACTTCGCTTCTTTATCAATTTTATAAATAAAAGCAAACACTTCAGCGACAGCCTGGTAAAGATCTTCTGGAATGGTCTGGTTCAGCTCAAGCTGTGATAACAGCCCGGTCAGAGAGGAGTCCTTTTGAACAGGGATTGAATTTTCCCGGGCTTTCTGCAGGATATTTTCAGCAGTCTGACCTTTCCCCTTTGCGGTTACGCGCGGGGCTCCTTCCCTCTCCGAATCATAGCGCAGTGCAACTGCCTCTCTCCTTTTATTCTCTCTACTCATATCCTTAAGTCCACTCCTGTATAAGGAATCGTTTGTTTTATATAATTTGAACTGCTTTTTAGACCTTGATCTGCATTCCCGCCTGAAATATGGAAGGACGACAGGGTAAAATTGACTGCCTTAAAATTCTCCTTCAACTTGGGCAGCCATTTGTCAGCAAGCAATTTCACAAGGCTTGCGTTTTCATTATAGACAGTAAGGCTGACAATCCGGTTCTGTACCTGCATATCAATCGTTACATCCTTCAGGGAGTCTAGCTGCAGATAAAATAAAACACGGCAATAGTCTGAATCGACCGAGCCATCTCCCTTCTTTTTACCGCTGAAATGCAGGGTCAGGTCTGCTTGTTTGAGAGGCACCTGGATAAAAAGGTTTTGCAGGGGACCGCTTTCCTGGGATAAGAGCTGCTGGGCAGCCAGCTTATTCAAAAGCTCCTGTGCCTGCTCCCTTACAGGGCTTTTATCGGATTCCTTAATAAACGCCTCCAGAGCATGCTTCAGCGTCTTCACGCTCTTCTCAGGGCTGTCTGCAGTCCACTCCTCTCCCGCCTGCTCCAAGCCGAAAGCCGCCGCAATTTGTTTAAAGAATTCTTTGAGTTCCTTTGGTTTTACGGAATGGGCCGCACCTAATTGCCGCAGCTGGGCAGAAAGTTCCTCATTCTCATTTCCTCCAGCCTTATCCTGACTCAGGTTTCCAGCCCCTTGGAGGATGTCCGGGTTTTCCAGGATCTGCATCGCCCTGTCAAGGTTAAGGCCCAGTTTCTTCAGCATCTCTTTTCCTGCTTCTGAAAGGCTGAATACACCATTCTCACTGCCCGCTCGGTTATCATTCATAAGCTCCATAAGCATTCCTTTTACAAGCTTTCTCTGTTCCCCATTTATATGTGCATCTATTGTCCCGCCGCTATCTTTCAGCGCATTCGGAAGAACGCTCAAAACTTCCTTGATGAAAGGCTTCACAGATGCTTCCTCTTTATTGGCTGTCTGGGATACGGCTTCAAGGAGGGCGGCATTTTCCCCTTCAGGCAGGCCCTTTGCAAGACCCAGGGATTTCAATGCCTTAAAGGCTAGGCCATCCTTCCCTTCTTCCTTTAGCCAGTTTTCGACAAGGGCCGATATTGCCCTTTCCCCCGTATGGTCCGCCCCTATCTGCAGGGCAGAAATTTGAACTTTCAGTCCAGCGGCTGATGGAAGATGCTCCATTTGGGTTAGGTGTTTTGAGAGGCTGTCGAGGAGAGCATATACACTCCTGCCTGAGTCGAGGCTCTGCAAGGCAGCGAGGTTTTCTTTTGTAACGGGAAGATTTTGATTATAAAGCGTTTTTACTGTTTCCATCCTGGAAGCAGTTTCCGGGGCTTCTTTCAGCCAGCTTAGGATGGTTTCAAAGCTCTCTTTGCTTGCGGGAATTCCATTTTTAAGCGAGAAGTCAGCCAGCTCCATGGATTCCCTTTCTTGAGGAATGGATAAAAGGCTGAGGAGCTGCTGCGGGGCCTGTGAACCGTCCTTAATGAAAGAAGGATCTACAATCTTAAGGGCTATCTGGCCTTGACCGGACTCCACACGAAACCAGTATTGCCCCCCTGCCTGCAGTGATGCCTGGACCACGGCTGTCAGCCTTGTGCTCCCAATCTGAACAGCAGCCATTTGATTGGGAAACAGCTTGGTGATCTTTCCGTATACCAGCTGCCCCGGTTTAAGAGAATGAGATGTAACAGAGTGAGACTGCTTGAGAATGGAAGATAGGATATTATCCGTGCGCATATTTTTCTCCTTTCACAAAAGTCTTTATTTCTGGCTGATCCAATAGTCCTTTACAGGCGCAAAGCTTTTCCTGTGCCACTCTGTAATTCCATGAATCCGGATGGCTTCCAAATGTTCTTTTGTTCCATAGCCGGCATTGGTTTTAAAATTATAGTGCGGATGCTTTTCACCAAACTCAGCCATCATTTCATCCCTGGTCACCTTGGCTATGATTGAAGCGGCCGCAATAGAAATACTGGATGCATCTCCTTTTATAATCGATTCCTGCGGAAAAGGGGCAGAAAGCTTCATCGCATCAATCAGCAGATAATCGGGGGCTGTCTTCAATTCAAGTATACTTTGATTCATCGCTTTCTTTGCAGCTTCATAAATATTGATCCTGTCAATTTCATCTGAATGAATGATGCCCACTCCAATAGCCAGGGCTTCTCTCTGTATATGATGATAAAATGACTCAAGTCTGCTTTTAGGTATTTGCTTCGAGTCGTTCAGTCCCGGGAGGAAGAACGATGGAGGAAGGATGACAGCTGCAGCTACCACAGGGCCGGCAAGCGGTCCTCTGCCTACTTCATCTATGCCGGCAATGAGGGAAAAACCTTGGCTCTTTACCCGGTTTTCATGCACTGACATCTCTGTGAATTTTCGCTTTACTGCTTCCAGCTTTTCAAGTTCTTTCCTCTTTTTCTGAGCAAGCTGGACAACACCTTTTCTTCTATCATTCAGGCAGTCCTTTAATAGGACATCCTTTAAGTCTGTTACTTTACGCAATTCCTCGGCTGCTTTACTAATACTGAGTGATTCAACTTTCATCCTCTTCATCCTTACTAATATCGGCAATGTATGTAAAAACCTGAAGGGACTGATCCAGATCTTTATGGTTGGGATCCCGCCCTTCAGGCAGAGTTCATCATGTACTATTCGGCTGATCCTTCCAAATCGGAAGGTGTTTCTAAAGTGATTGGGCCCATTTTTTCCGAACGGAGCTCTCTTATAATCAATTCCGCCGTTTTGTCGTAATCCACCAGCCCTTTTGCGGCCAGGACTCCGCGGAAGATCCCTATCTGGTCAAAAAGCTCTACCAAATCCTCCGGAATATGATCCAGATTGTATCTTTCCTTAAGGCGGCTTGGATATTCCTTCTCCAGGAACTTCAGGGTATACACCGCAAGATCATGCTGGTTCAGCAGGGTGTCTTTTATCGCCCCAGTCACTGCCAGTTTAAGACCTACAGCCTGATCCTCAAATTTCGGCCATAGGATTCCCGGTGTATCAAGGAGTTCCAGCTCTTTTCCCACCTTGATCCATTGCTGAGCCTTGGTTACTCCAGGCATGTTCCCTGTTTTGGCGATATTCTTCTTGGCAAGACGGTTGATCAGTGTGGATTTCCCGACATTTGGAATTCCCACAATCATCGCCCGGATGGCCCTTGGCCGAATGCCCCGCGATTTCATTTTTTCCAGCTTAGGCTTCAGGATTTCATGCGAGGCACCAAGGATTTTATGAAGTCCGCTGCCGGCCTGTGAATTAATCGCTATGGCATGCTGCCCTTTTTGTTCAAAATACTTCATCCATTGATTGGTTTTTTCTTTATCCGCCAGGTCAGCTTTATTCAGCAGAATAAGCCTCGGCTTATGGGCAATGATTTCATCAATCATTGGATTCCTGGAGGAAGCGGGTATCCTCGCATCCACCAATTCAAAAATGATATCCACAAGTTTAAGTTTTTCTGTTACTTCCCTTCTTGCTTTGGCCATATGGCCAGGGAACCACTGTATCGTCACAGCATTCCACCTACTTTGCTAGTTCTTGTCATATGCTACACTTCGAAATCGGTCCAAAGGCCAGTACACCAGGCTCGTTTTACCGATCACTTTTTTCATGGGCACAGTCCCTATCGCTCTTGAGTCCCTGCTGTATCTCCTGTTGTCACCCATTACAAATAATTCGCCTTTTGGAACCGTATCTCTGTTTATATAGTCCTTGAGTGTAAACGGCTCGGTCAGCGGCCCATCCATTACTTCTTTTTTATATTGATCCAGGTATGGCTCTTTGTAGGCTTTTCCATTTACGTATAGCGTATCATCTTTATATTCAATCCGGTCTCCAGGAAGCCCAATGACACGTTTTATGTAATCCTTTCCCTCAGGGGCATGGAAGACAATGATGTCGAAGCGCTTCGGCTTGCCTACAGTATAGCCTATTTTATTCACAATCATTCTGTCATGATTATGCAGAGTCGGCATCATTGATAAACCATCCACCACAATCGGAGCAAAGAAGAAATAGCGGATAATAGCTGCCAGCAGAACCGCAATAATTAAGGCCTTCGTCCATTCCCAAATTTCATTTCTTTTTTTAGTCATTCTAGTTCCACCGCCTATAAAGTCTTCGCTTAGATAATGTTACTGCTATATTTTACACTATCGAAGAAAAATAAACGCTTATTATCACTCATGGCCAAAGCGGAAAGCGGTGCCTGCCGAATATAATAATATTAAAAGTATAGTGTTCATGTTTTTATTTTATCGAACAAACATCTAGCATAAGGCGAGCAGGCCTTGGGAAGCGGTTTTCTTCCCATGGAATGATTGACTTATGACTCGAGGGTCTCAGCTTGGAACTGGACAGTGAGTCTCGCACCTTACACTCCAATCAACCAGTTTTAAAGACAAATTTCCATCGCATGAACCTATTCAAAAACAATTTTAGGGATGACGGAGGTGGAATAATCCCATAAAAAAGGAGCCTGTATACACAAGCTCCTTTTTTGTACATTATCATATATTGCACAGGCTTCGAATCCTGATTCGTTAAATTAGCGAATCTCTTTGATACGAGCTGCTTTACCGCGAAGGCTGCGTAGATAGTAAAGTTTAGCACGGCGTACTTTACCGCGGCGAACTACTTCTAAGTTAGCGATTTTTGGTGAATGTACAGGGAATGTACGCTCAACTCCAACACCGTAAGAAACCTTACGAACTGTGAAAGTTTCGCTGATTCCACCGCCACGACGCTTGATCACTACACCTTCGAAAAGCTGAATACGTTCACGAGTTCCCTCGATAACTTTAACGTGTACACGTACAGTGTCACCAGGACGGAACGCAGGAAGATCTGTTTTCAATTGCTCTTTTGTGATTTCTGCAATAAGTTGTTGCATCGTCTTTCAACTCCTTCCAACAGATGCTCATGACAATATATTAGATTGCAGCGGAACATCTTAATAAAAGCCCGGAGACTCCAGGCCACAAAGAATATGATAGCATATAAGCCTGACAGTTGCAATATCATTTATCTTCTTTTCAGGAACTTTATCAATCTTTCTTTACTTCTTCAAGCCAGATCTTTTCTTTCTCGCTTAATGGATAGTTTTCCAGCAGGTCCGGCCTCCTGGTGAGGGTCCTCCTCAGAGATTCCTTGGTTCTCCATTCCTCGATCCGGGCATGATTCCCTGACAGCAGGATATCCGGCACCTTGATTCCCCTAAAGTCCGCAGGCCGGGTGTAGTGGGGATGCTCCAGCAATCCCGTAGAGAAGGAATCCTTAATCGGGGATTCTTCATTGCCCAAAACTCCAGGAAGGAGTCTCACAACGCTGTCGATCACGACCATTGCACCCAGTTCCCCGCCGGTCAGGACATAATCGCCGATCGAGATTTCATCCGTAACCACATGAGTTCTGATCCTCTCATCATAGCCTTCATAATGGCCGCATATGAAAATCAAGTGCTCTTCTTGCGAAAGTTCTTCCGCCTTTTTTTGGCTGAATCTTTCACCCTGCGGGCAAAGCAGCACGACCCTCGGCTCTTTGCTTCCTGCCTCTTTTTTAAGGGCATCCACAGCATCAAAGATCGGCTGGGGTTTCAGGACCATCCCTGCTCCGCCGCCATATGGATAATCATCTACAGTATTATGCTTATTGTCGGCGAATTCCCGGAAGTTTGTGACGTTGTATGAGACTGCCTCTTTTTCCTGCGCCTTCTTCAGGATGGAACTGCCCAGCACTCCGGCAAACATCTCAGGGAACAGTGTCAAAACATCAATTTTCATTAGTCTAACAACCCTTCCATAGGAAGAATTTTTATCTGCTTATCCACAATGTTGATTTCTTTGACAATATCTTCGATGTAGGGAATTAAAATCTCTTTTCCCCTTTTTCCTTTTACCACCCAGACATCATTTGCACCGGGAGCCAATACTTCACGGATTGTCCCAATTTCCTCCCCTTCGAGGGTCACCACCATGCAGCCGATGATTTCATGGTAATAATATTCCCCTTCTTCAAGCTCATGCAGCTGGGAATCGGATACTTTTAGTAAACCGCCTTTGAGTTTTTCCACCTGATTCACATTATCATAGCCTTCAAACGTAAGCAGGTCGAAATTTTTATGTTTCCTGTGCGATTTAATGGCCAGCTCAACAGGCTCTGTACTCTTTTCTGCGAAGAAGTACAGTTTATTTCCTTTTTTGTATCGTTCTTCTGAAAAGTCCGTCTTAGAAATCACCCGGACCTCACCTCTAATTCCATGGGTATTGACGATTTTCCCCACATTAAACCATTTATCCATTCTAACCACACCTTTAACGTATTTCCGTAATCATTCCGTCCTTCACCACAATGGTTTTCGTACCTATTGCCTCATCCCAGACCTGCCCCACTTCCACTTTTACAATAGCCTGAAGTTCCCGATCCTTCAGCTCACTGCCTAAAGGAAGGAGACCCAGCTGGTCGATTTGGAAATCAAGCATTTTTATTTTTTCCTGTCTTTTGTTAATTTCCTTCTCAAAGTGTACTTTTAAACTGCCAGGATGCATTTTTTTCATTTTTTCCATTTTTTTTAATTCAAAGCGCAGCTGGCCGCATTCCTTTAAGAGCTGACCCTTATTGTGCTCGTATTTTTCCAGGAGTTGATTCTTGCTGGTCTCGGTCAGTACATGCTTCACTATAACTGTTTGAAGAATTTCCATTTCCAGCTCCTCCATTCAAAAAAACTTGTTATGTACTAAAAAAGAATTTAATTTTATATAGCAAAAAAGGAGGGCCTAAGACCCTCCTTTATTCGGATATCTCCAAATAAATCTTCTTGTGCTGTGATGATCCTGCTGCATAGACTACAGTTCGAATCGCCTTAGCTACACGCCCCTGTTTCCCGATTACCTTTCCCATATCTTCCTTGTTTACAGAAAGGGAATAGATGATCTTTTCACCTTCTTCGTTCACAGAAACGCGAACGTCATCCGGATGATCCACAAGGGGCTTAACAATTGTTTGGATTAATTCCTTCATCGCAGCGGATGATTATTTGCCGCTTTTAGCATTATGAAATTTTTCCATGATGCCTTGTTTAGAGAATAGGTTGCGAACTGTGTCAGATGGTTTTGCACCATTTTGCATCCATTTAAGAGCTAGTTCGTCGTTGATGTTGATTGTAGCTGGTTCTGTAACAGGGTTGTAAGTTCCGATTGTTTCAATTGAACGTCCGTCGCGTGGTGCGCGGGAATCTGCAACTACAATACGATAGAAAGGAGATTTTTTAGCTCCCATACGTTTTAAGCGAATTTTTACTGCCATTTTATATAAGCACCTCCGAATAGTTTCACACAAGATAATATAATACCAAACACATTTCAGGTTGTAAAGGTTTTTTTCTTAACAGACGAAAAACTCCTTACATGAAAGGGAATTTAAAGCCTTTCTTTTTCCCTTTTTGCATATTGGTCATCTGTTTCATCATTTTCTTCATGTCCTCAAACTGCTTTAACAGGCGGTTCACTTCCTGGATGGTCGTCCCGCTTCCCTTGGCAATCCGTTTTCTGCGGCCGGCATTGATGATTTCAGGCTGCTCTTTTTCATTCGATGTCATGGATTTTATGATGGCTTCAACTCGTCCAATCTGCTTCTCATCGATGGAGATATTGTTAAGGCCCTTCATCTTATTGGCTCCGGGAAGCATCTTCAATAAGTCATCAAGCGGGCCCATCGAGCGTACCTGGCCGAGCTGCTCCAGAAAATCATCGAATGTAAATGACATGGTTCTCATCTTCTGCTCCAGCTCTTTCGCTTTATCAGCGTCTACATTAGCCTGGGCTTTCTCGATCAGAGTGAGGACATCTCCCATCCCGAGTATACGGGAAGCCATCCGCTCCGGATGGAATGGTTCAAGGGCATCCATCTTTTCACCCATACCGACGAACTTGATCGGTGTCTTGGTTACAGCGCGGATCGAAAGCGCTGCCCCCCCTCTTGTATCGCCGTCCAGCTTGGTCAGCACGACCCCAGTCAGCCCGAGCTGTTCATTGAAGCTCTGGGCTACATTGACGGCATCCTGGCCAGTCATGGCATCCACAACAAGGAAGATTTCATCGGGGGAGGAAAGTTCCTGGATTTCCTTAAGCTCACCCATGAGCTCTTCATCTACATGAAGGCGGCCTGCAGTATCAATCAATACATAGTCATGGTGTTCTTCCTTTGCTTTCGCAATGGCCTGTCTGGCAATTTCAACCGGGCTGACCTGGTCACCAAGTGAGAATACCGGGAAGTCCAGCTGCTTGCCAAGAGTCTCAAGCTGTTTGATCGCTGCAGGACGATAGATGTCCGCAGCCACAAGAAGCGGCTTCCTGTTGTATTTTTTCCGCAGGAGGTTCGCAAGCTTTCCCGTTGTGGTCGTTTTCCCCGCACCCTGCAGGCCGACCATCATGATGACGGTAGGCGGCCTGCTGGAAACAGCGATCTTGCTTTGCTCTCCTCCCATCAGCTCGGTCAATTCTTCCTGTACGACTTTAATGACCTGCTGTCCGGGGGACAGGCTTTTTAGCACTTCCTGTCCAACGGCACGTTCACTGACTTTTTTCACAAAGTCTTTCACTACTTTAAAGTTAACATCCGCTTCAAGAAGTGCAAGACGGACCTCACGCATCATTTCTTTTACATCAGCTTCGTTAACTTTGCCTTTTCCCCGAATCCGCTGGAACGTGTTCTGCAATCGGTCGGCTAAACTTTCAAATGCCATACTGCCGCCTCCCTAATCCAGATTTTCGAGCGAGGCTGCCGCTTTTAAAAGATCCTCTTTCGAAGAAGCCGGGTTTTCCGCATACTTTTTTAAAACGGCGATAATTTCTTTTCGCTCTTGGAATTTTTGAAATAATAACAGCTTTGCTTCATAATCCTCAAGCATAGCTTCAGTTCTTTTGATGTTGTCATAGACCGCTTGACGGCTGACATTAAACTCTTCAGCTATCTCTCCAAGGGAGTAGTCATCTAAATAATAGAGTGACATATAACTCTGTTGTTTTTCAGTTAACAGCGAATAATAAAAATCGTATAGATAATTCATCCGCGTAGTTTTTTCGAGCATGGGCCACCCTCCCTTGTGTTAAGTGAAAACCCTTTACAAAATATCATTCTACATGACACCTAAATCGATGTCAAGAAAAATACTTTACAGCAGGTCCGAGCAGGGAATAAGGCTGGCCCAGTTGTTTTTAACCGGGCCAGCCACTTTTGCATCATTCAGGCGCCGAGTATTCCTCCGGCTCTTTATCAATCAAATTGGCAAATAGACCGTACACGTATTTTTCGGGATCGAATACCTGCAGATCATCCATTTTTTCTCCGAGGCCCACAAACTTCACCGGAATTTCGAGCTCATTGCGGATCGCGAGGACAATTCCCCCCTTTGCCGTTCCATCCAGTTTGGACAGGACGATTCCGGACACATTTGTCGCTTCCTTGAAGGTTTTCGCCTGGTTCAGGGCATTTTGGCCGGTTGTCGCATCAAGGACCAGGAGGACCTCATGCGGCGCTCCCGGCACTTCCCTTTCTATAACGCGCTTAACCTTCTCCAGCTCCTTCATCAGATTGACTTTATTTTGAAGCCTTCCAGCTGTATCACAGATCAGCACATCGGCTCCTCTTGCTTTTGCTGCCTGTAGGGCATCAAACATAACGGCTGCCGGGTCAGACCCTGCAGCCTGTTTGATGACCTCGACCCCGGCACGGTCTCCCCAGACCTCAAGCTGTTCAATCGCACCAGCCCTGAATGTATCTCCAGCAGCGAGGATGACTTTCTTTCCCTCTTCCTTAAGCTGATGGGCAAGCTTTCCGATAGTAGTGGTCTTTCCGACACCATTCACTCCTACAAACAAGATGACCGTAAGACCTTCCTCCTGAATGTTTAGAGCTGGATTTGAATCTCCCTTGCTTTCATAAATATCGACCAGCTTTTCAGAAATAACAGACTGGACCTGCACCGGATCCTGGATGTTCTTCCGTTTCACTTCCATCTTCAATTCTTCAATCAGCTGCTCAACGGTTTCATATCCCACATCTGCCTGAAATAGGATTTCCTCCAATTCTTCAAAGAAATCTTCATCGACTTTCCGGTAACGGGCAACAAGGTCATTGACTCTTCCGGTAAAGGAGTCCCGGGTCTTGGTGAGTCCCTGCTTGAATTTATCCGTAACAGCATCACTCTGCTGCGTAAACTTCTCTTTCAGCTTCTTAAAAAAACTCATGGTCACACATCCTTATACGAATTGTTTCGTGTCCTCAAGCCTCACGGAAACCAGCTTGGACACTCCGGATTCCTGCATGGTGATTCCATATAGGACATCCGCTTCCTCCATGGTCCCTTTTCTGTGAGTAATAACGATAAACTGCGTTTCTTCACTGAAACGTTTCAGATAATGACTGAAACGATAAACGTTTGCGTCATCCAGGGCAGCCTCCACTTCATCCAGTATACAGAAAGGCACGGGCCTTACTTTCAGGATGGCGAATAGGAGGGCGATAGCAGTCAATGCCCGTTCCCCGCCGGAAAGAAGCCCAAGATTCTGCAGCTTTTTCCCTGGGGGCTGAGCAACGATCTCGACACCGGTATGAAGAAGATCTTCCGGCTGTGTCAGCTTCAGTTCAGCCCTTCCGCCTCCGAATAAGGCAGGGAACACTTCAGCAAATTGTTCCTTGATAGCATAGAAGGAAGCACGGAATCTCCGCTTCATTTCTTCATCCATTTCCTCTATGACCTGGAACAGTGTATCCTTCGCTTCCTGGAGGTCATTTTTCTGCTCAAGCAGGAATTCATATCGTTCGTATACCCGAGTATATTCATCTATGGCCCCTATATTGACCGGCTCCAGCTCTTCAATGGCAAGCTTAATCAGCTTCACCTTTTTCCTTGCTTCCTCAGCTGGGATCCTCAGCGGATGCCCTTCCTTTGCCGCCTCAAATGAAAGCAGATATTCCTTCTGAAGATGGACGAGCTTATTATCCAGTTCCACATCCAGCCTGTTCAATTTTACTTCCTCATCTTTCAGGGCCTCTGAAAGCCCCTTATGCTGGCGCATAACTTCCTTGAGGAGAGCTTCATTGGATTCAAGCTCGGAATGGCACTCAGACCGGCGTACCTTTTTCTCATTGAGCAGCTCAAACGCTTGATTTTTTTCCACAAGCTTCTGCCGGGCCGCTTCTTCAATGAGATTTTCACCGCTGAAATCATTCTGCATTTCATTACTCAATAGGGAGAGATCTTCCGTATACTCACGATGTCTCTCTGATAATAGTTCATGTTCTTCAATAATCCGATTATATTTATCTCTTTGATTCTGAAGCTGTTCTTTTTTCGTGGCCAGCTTGATTTTCAGCTCATTCAATTCCTCAGACAGGGCTTCCCTCGAGGAGGTCTGGTTCTGCTTCTGCTCTGTCAGGGATTCGATCTCCGAATTAAGCTTTTCCACTTCCTCGCCGCAGGCAGCCAGCAGCTTCACGACCGCTTCCTTCCGTTCAAGCCTTGCCTTGCTTTCCTCTTCGGCTGAAACCTTTTCAAGGTCGTATACGGCAAGCCGGTCATTAATATTCTTTTCTTGGATTTCTACTTCCCGGATTTCGCCTTTTAAGGCCTGTTCCTGCAGGCGGAGCTTTTCCCCGCTTGCACGGACCTCCTCAAGTCTTATTTCCTGGCTTTCGATATCCCGTTTTAATACCTGGACATGCTGCTGAAGCTTTCCGGTTTTTTCGTCCATATCAACAAGCTTTTGCTTTAGCTCTTCCAGCTCGCTCTTTCGCGAAAGAAGAGAGGATGCTTTTTGTTTGATGGCTCCACCGGTCATGGATCCTCCTGGATTTACCACATCGCCTTCAAGGGTGACAAAGCGGTATCGCTGTCCCGTCATTCTTGCAAGCTCATTGGCCCCCTGCAGATCCCGGGCAATGATGATGCTGCCAAGAAGATTCCCTACGATATCCCGGTATTTTGCATCATATTTAATTAGCTCAGAGGCAGTGCCTATATAGGCTGCAGAACTTTTAAGCTGCCTTTCGGCCGATTCCGGAATGGATTTTGCCCTGATGACAGACATCGGCAGGAACGTAGCCCTGCCATATGAATTCTTCTTTAAAAAGGCGATTGCTTTTCTGGCATTTTCTTCGCGGTCCACTACGATATGCTGGGCAGCCCCTCCCAGGGCGATCTCAACAGCAGTCTGATAGTCCCTGGGAACCTCAATGAGTTCAGCGACCGCTCCTTCGATTCCTGAAAGAACCGATTGCTTGGCTTTTAGAACTTCCTTTACTCCCTGAAAAAAGCCGGCATAGTCCTCATCCATCTCCTCCAGCATTTCCTTCCGCGACTTTGCCTGCTGAAGATATTGCAAGGCTTGATACAGCGTTTTTTCCTGCTTTTGATAATTGTTTTTCAAATTATCCAGCTGGCTCTGCTGTTTTCTGAATAAGTGGATTTGTTCCTCCATCTGTTCCTGGAGCAGCTTCAATTCCTGTACTAATTTGGATTTTCCGGCATCCACCCTGGTGCGTTCGGCGAGATATTGAGCATTTTGCTCATCCAATCTGGTGCTTTTCGAAGATTGGAACTGCAGCTGCTGCTCGAGAATCTGGAATTCATTCCTTGCTGCCGCCTGCCTGTTAAGAACTTCTATATACTCACTTTTAAGTGCTTCAATGGTTTCTTCAATATCCACCTTTAACGTGGACATCAGCTTTTGTTTTTCAGAAACTGAAGCCTGAAGGGAATGAGTTTCCTCTTCTAATTGGACCAGCTGGAGCCTTTCCGCTTCTTTTTGGTCCTTTAAATGCTGAAGCCTTCCGGATGCTTCGGTTATGGCTTTTTCCAGCTGAACCTTATTCTGTGATGCATTCTTTTTACGCTCTTTTAGAACTTCTTTGCGCCCCTCAAGCTTCTCCAGTTCCTCACTGGCATGTAAAAGCTTTTCCTGCAGCCTATTAATATCGTGATCCAATGAAGCAATCGTGTTTCGATACTGATTAACCAGTCCTTCTTTTTTCTGGAGATCCTCAGACATTGCAAGCTCCTGCACTTTGTGCCGCTCATATTCATGGGAGAGCTCTTCCCATTTCTTGTGCAGCGCTTCAATGTCAAAGACGGTTAACGCTACTTCGAATTCTTTCAGTTCATCTTTTTTCTCCAAATATTCTTTAGCTATGGAAGACTGAATCTTCAGGGGTTCAACCTGTGCATCCAATTCATACAGGATATCCTGTACCCTGTTTAAATTTTCCTGTGTCTCAAAGAGCTTATGCTCCGCTTTTTTCTTCCGGTTCTTATATTTAAGAACACCGGCAGCCTCTTCAAAGATGGATCTCCGGTCTTCCGGCTTGCTGCTTAAAATTTCTTCTACCTTCCCCTGGCTGATGATAGAAAAGGCTTCTTTTCCAAGGCCGGAATCCATGAATAGATCGATAATATCCTTCAGCCTGCAGGATTGTTTATTAATAAAGAACTCACTGTCACCGGAACGATATACCCTTCTTGTCACACTTATTTCCTGATATTCCAAAGGAAGGACTCTTTCTTCGTTATCAAGGGTCAGGGTAACCTCGGCATAATTGAGAGCTTTCCGTGAGTCACTCCCCGCAAAGATGATATCCTCCATTTTTCCGCCGCGCAGGGACTTGGCAGACTGCTCTCCAAGCACCCAGCGTACAGCATCAATGATGTTGCTCTTTCCACTTCCGTTGGGTCCGACCACCGCAGTGACACCAGGTACGAATTCAACCTCAATGCGCTCTGCGAAGGACTTGAACCCTACTACTTCCAATCGTTTGAGGAACAACCTATTTCCCCCTCTATCTTCTGCATTTCAAACTCTGTTATTGTTGTTCTTTCAGTTTTTTTAAGGCCTGTTCGGCAGCATGCTGTTCCGCTTCCTTCTTTGATCTTCCAGAACCTTTCCCAAGCTCATTCCCGTTCAGACATACAACCGAAATGAACTCACGATTATGGGCGGGACCCTTTTCCTGCAGGATTTTATATTCAAGTGCTCCTGCCCCGTCACGCTGAATCAACTCCTGAAGCTGGCTCTTATAATCCATCACATGAGAAAAAGCACCATCGTTAATTTTAGGGAATACCGTTCTTTCCAGGAATTTCACGACTGCCTCTAAACCCTGATCTAAGTACAAGGCTCCTACAAATGCTTCAAAAACATCCGCCAAAAGGGCAGGACGGGATCTTCCCCCTGTCATCTCCTCACCCTTCCCAAGCAGGATTAATTCACCGAAATCCAGGTCATTGGCAAATCCCACAAGGGACGGTTCGCAGACAATGGCTGCCCGTAATTTGGTAAGCTCTCCTTCGGTCATGGTTGCATATTTTTGGAACAGGTATTGTGAAACAGTCAACTCAAGTACGGCATCACCCAAAAATTCAAGCCTTTCATTATCTTCGTACGGCTTGCGGCGATGCTCATTCACATAGGATGAATGGGTAAATGCTTGCTGTAAGAGTGCTTCATTGGAAAATTGGAATCCAACTTTCTCCTGAAAGCTTTTAAAAACGAACTCTTTATAAGATGTTTTATACTTTTTACCATTCCTGCGCATAAAATCCTCCGCCACTCTTTAAAATCTATCATTCATGAATAGGTTTCCCTTTATTAGCTGTAAAATCAAAGAAACTTGGCTCTGTGGATCAAACAGCCAAGTTTAAGTATACATAAGATTGCCTTATTTTAAAATAGAATGAGGTACGGCCCCTTTTGTATTCGTGCTGTTTTTTTATCTCTATAGGATTGGACCTTTCATCCGAACAAACAGAAGGGTCCATAAATGAAAGAAAGAGGCTGTGAGACAGCCTCTTTCAATCTTTCCTAGAAACATTGGATTACATAGTGCTTTGTATGTAATTCACAGCGTCTCCAACTGTGACGATCTTTTCTGCGTCATCATCTGAAATTTCCATTCCAAATTCGTCTTCAAGTTCCATAACCAACTCAACTACATCAAGGGAATCGGCACCAAGATCGTCTTTGAAAGAAGCTTCGAGTTTTACTTCTGACTCATCGACTCCTAAACGGTCAACTACGATCTTTGTTACGCGTTCAAGAACTTCTGCCATATTACTCACCTCCCCTCAAGTCATTATAGTGTATTTCATTTAAATAATAAATGATAAATTAGGTCAAATCCCGAAAATTTAAAGAGCGGAAATATTCTGCCAGATAACCATCAGGGCACGGACTGATTACATAACCATACCGCCATCCACATGGAGGGTCTGGCCTGTCATATACGAGCTGTCATTAGATGCCAGGAACACTGCCACTTTTGCGATATCTGCCGGTTCCCCAAGCCTTGCAAGGGGAATCTGTCCAAGCATTGCCTGTTTCATATCTTCAGTCAGCTTATCGGTCATATCAGTTGTAATAAAGCCCGGAGCCAGCGCATTAACAAGGATCCCTCTAGGGGCAAGCTCCTTCGCGGTAGTTTTAGTTAAGCCGATAACACCCGCTTTTGCCGCTACATAGTTCGCCTGGCCTGCGTTGCCGCTGACTCCGACTATGGATGCAACATTGATGATCCTGCCTGATCTTTGTTTCATCATGGGCCGTGTAACAGCTTTTGTGCATAAGAAAACACCCTTCAGGTTGATGCTGATTACATCATCCCACTCATCTTCCTTCATACGCATCAAAAGGTTGTCTTTTGTGATTCCCGCGTTGTTGACAAGAATGTCAATCGTGCCAAAACGGTCTGCCGTCTGCTTGACCATTTCACTCACCGCTTCAGCATTGGAAACATCACACTGGATTGCAAAGGCATCCCTGCCAAGCTTTTTTATTTCTGCTGCTACTTCCTCTGCCTTTTCTTTGCTTCCAGAATAATTCACCGCAACATTTGCGCCTTCTTTCGCAAGGGCGATGGCAATCTCTCTGCCGATCCCGCGGGAAGCCCCTGTAACAAGGGCATTTTTTCCGGCTAGTTTCATTCTGTGTCCCCCCTTAGAGCTTCAAGTGTCTTTTCAAGTGAATCCTGGTCACTGACCGCAAAGACACGGGCTTTTCTGTCCACTTTTTTGATCAGTCCCGAAAGCACCTTGCCCGGCCCGATTTCAATGAAGGTATCTACACCCGCATGTAACAATGTATGTACAGAATCTTCCCAGAGTACCGGCGAATAGAGCTGTTCGATCAAACGCTGCTTAATTTCCCCGGGTTCGGTCATTTCTCTGGACGTTACATTAGAAATGACAGGAACTTCAGCCTCATTAATCTGAATGGAATCCAGTACCTGCTGGAAGCTGCCAGCTGCCGGCTTCATCAATTCCGAATGGAACGGACCGCTTACAACGAGGGGAATCACTCGTTTTGCTCCTTTTTCCTTTGCGAGCTCTCCAGCCTTTGCCACTCCTTCAGCAGAACCGGAAATAACGATCTGGCCCGGACAGTTTATATTGGCTAATTGAACCGGCTCTCCCCCTCTGGAAACTTCATCTGTGACAGAAGAAAGAAGTTCCTTTTCAAGGCCCAGTACGGCAGCCATCGAGCCCTGGCCATGAGGAACAGCCGCCTCCATGTACTCGCCCCGTTTTCTTACGGCATGTACTCCATCTTCAAAGGAAAGCGCACCGGATGCAACGAGTGCAGAATATTCTCCAAGGCTGTGCCCTGCAGTAAAATCAGGGATGATGCCCGCTTCCTTCAGAAGCTGAAGGATTGCAGTGCTGACTGTCAAGAGTGCAGGCTGAGCATTGAAGGTCTTGGTCAGCTCCTCCTGGTCGCCGTGAAAGATCAGCTCTGTTAATGGAAACCCAAGCTTTTTATCTGCTTCATCAAATATATTCTTTACATGTTCATATTTCTCATATAGTTCTTTTCCCATACCTACAGTCTGGGATCCCTGTCCTGGGAAGACAAACGCTATTTTACCCATCAATAATCCCTCCACTTAGTTTTTCTCGATCATCTTACGGATGGTGCTGCTGACTTCGTTCTGTACCATTTCGCGTGCCTGGCGGACCGCATTATAAATGGCATTGGCATCAGAGGAACCGTGCGCCTTTATAACAGGGGCCTTCAGACCGAAAAGTCCTGCACCTCCATACTCCGAATAATCAAGCTTGGTTTTCAATTCCTTCAGCTGCGGCTTCAGAACAGCTGCCGCCAGCTTGCTCTTCATATTGCTTGTCAAAGCCTCTTTCATCATTTTGAACATGCCGAGGGCCGTTCCTTCCAATGTCTTAAGGACCATATTTCCTGTAAACCCGTCTGTGACCACGACATCCGCAGCCCCGTCCAGAAGATCCCTTGCTTCCACATTGCCGATAAAGTGAATGCCGGCTTCTTTTAGCAGGCCGTAAGCCTCCTTGGTCAGTTCATTCCCCTTCTTTTCCTCGGTCCCAATATTCAAAAGACCTACGCGGGGACTATGTATTCCCCGTACTTTTTCCGCGTACACTGAACCCATGTAAGCATACTGGACAATATGTTCTGCCTTTGCATCGGCATTGGCTCCTACATCCAGGAGGACAAATCCCTTGCCGTCTATGGTGGGCAGGGTCGGAGATAATGCGGGCCTTTCAATTCCTTCAATCCGGCCGACTACAAATAGTCCAGCAGCCATAAGCGCCCCCGTATTGCCTGCAGAAATGCAGGCATCCGCAATCCCATCACTGACAGACTGTGCAGCCAGGACCATAGAAGAATTTTTCTTTCTCCTGACAGCCCTGACAGGTTCATCTGTTGCCAGAATTTGTTCTTCTGTATGGACAATTTCAATTCGGTCGTGCTCCTCTAAATGCTCCCGGATCCTGGCTTTATCTCCATATAATACAACCGTAAGATCTGAAAAGGCTTTGACGGCCTTTACCGCCCCTCCAACCACTTCTTTAGGGGCATGATCTCCGCCCATAGCATCTATTGAAATTTTCATAGCATTATACTTCCTTTTCGTCTATATTCGACCTGTACATTTCAAATTGGCCTTTGAAAACAAGCTCACCGCCGACCCAGCTGTCCACTTCCACAATCGTTCTTCCCGGAAGAGAACGGTTCTCGACCCGTGCTTTGGCAATTACCCGTTCACCTTCCTTTACCTGTCTGGTAAATTGGATGTTCGCTTTGGCCGTCAGCGCGAGCTCATCATTAATCACAGCAACGGCCAGAGAATTGGCCTGGGCAAACAGATGGTGGCCCCGGGCGATCCCGTTTCTCTTGAAGACATGCTCATGCTTCACATCAAAAATGGATATCGCATTCTTATCAAGCTCTATATCAATAATATCCCCAATTATCTCTTCAATCGGCAGCGCCTTGATTTCATCACTAAGATTCTTCTCTGCCACGCTCTTGATCCGTTCCCTCAGCTCAGGTATGGACAACTCAAGACGGTCCAGCCTTATCGTCTGGACACTCACCTCAAACCTCTCAGCCAGCTCTTCATCCGTTACAAATGGATTTTCTCCGATTGTCTCCAGCAAAAGCTGCTGGCGATCCTTTTTGCTCCGACGCATTTAGACTTTCACCATCCGAACTATTATGACTAGGTACTAATAGTAGTATATATAGACCCCCGGAAAAATGTCAATTTAAAGCGTCAATGCGGTCCTTTCCAGCTCATCATTTGGCTTATATAATAAATCCGCAACAAAATCCCTGCCTATATTTTATCGTGTATAAACACGAAAAATCCGCATGTCCTGATCTTCATAGAGCAAAGCAAAGCCGGGCTGCGTGTTTTGCCAGCCCGGCTTCTTTGGTTCTCAATCGAATTTCTCTCCCGACAGGACCCCTGACTCTTTCAAATGGTTCCTAAGCGGTGCATATTCGGGATCTTTCCAAAAAACATCTGAATTTACAAGGGCTGCCGCATCGCTGCGGGCAACCTCGAGCGCCCTGTAATCATGGACCATGTCCGCCATTTTGAATTCGGGCACTCCGCTTTGTTTTTTCCCGAAGAAGTCACCCGGCCCCCTCAATTCAAGGTCTTTTTCCGAAAGAACAAAGCCGTCATTGGTCTCGCTCATAATTTTCATTCTTTCTTTTCCAACTTCATTCTTAGGGTCCGCAATCAGCACACAATACGATTGATCACTTCCCCGGCCGACCCTTCCCCTCAGCTGATGGAGCTGGGACAAACCGAACCGCTCTGCATCATAGATGACCATTACCGTGGCATTAGGGACATTGACTCCTACTTCCACCACCGTGGTGGAAACGAGGACCTGGATGTCGTTTGTACTGAAGCTCCTCATCACTTCTTCTTTTTCAGCAGCAGGCAGCTTCCCGTGCATAAGACCTACATGGAAGCGGCCCTGAAAATATTGGGTCAGGGTTCCGTGGACGTCCAGAGCATTCTGCAGATCCAGCTTTTCCGACTCTTCGATAAGAGGACAGATCACGTAGGCCTGGCGTCCCTGCCGCAGCTCTTTTCCCACGAATCCCAATACTCGGTCGAGGGTATCATGCTTTGTCCAGTACGTTTCGATTTTCTTCCGGCCAGCAGGCATTTCATCAATGATGGAAACATCCATTTCTCCAAAGGCAGTAATGGCAAGGGTCCTTGGTATCGGGGTCGCAGTCATGAATAAAACGTCAGGGCTGGCACCTTTTTCACGGAGGACCCTTCTTTGTTCTACTCCGAATCTATGCTGTTCATCGGTAATGACCAGGCCAAGACTTTGGAAATTCACTTCATCCTGAATCAGTGCATGTGTTCCGATCAATATATCTATCTGCCCTGCTTCGAGCAGCCCTAATATTTCCCTCCGCTTTTTCCCTTTAATGGAGCTCGTTAAAAGCGCTGTGCGGATTCCATGGGGCTCCATCATCCCCTCCAGAGACTTTGCATGCTGTTCTGCAAGGATTTCCGTCGGCACCATAAGGGCTCCCTGGAAACCAGCGCTGTTGGCAGCGAAAAGCGCGATCGCCGAAACGACGGTTTTGCCGGAGCCTACATCTCCCTGCAGGAGGCGGTTCATTCTATACGGAGACTTTAAATCTGTCAGGATTTCATTCACGACTCTTTTTTGTGCATCCGTAAGCGGAAAAGGAAGGCTGTCTATAAAGCCCTTCAACTTCCCAATGTCATACTTTTGTTTGAGGCCTTTTGACTGTTCCCTTTGAACCTTGCGGATTGCCTGCATTTTGAGCTGGAATAAAAGGAATTCTTCATAAACGATCCGTCTCCTGGAATGACGGAGGTCCCTTTCATCCGCTGGAAAATGAAGGGCACGCAAGGCATCCCTCCTGTGCAGGAGTTTGTAATCCCTGATAAGATTCTCGGGCAGAATTTCCTTGATGTCCTGGCCAAACTCTTTAAAGGCAGCGGCCAAATACCTTCTAAGCCCCTTTACCGTAACATCCCCTTTTACAGCATACACCGGCTCGAACTGGCTGTCCCTTTGCTGCTGCCCGGTCTGGTAGCTGGAAACCGTTATGGTCTGTCTGTGCTTATCCCATTTTCCCGTTACAGTCACCGGCTGGCTGATCGCCAGATTTTTCTTTAAATACGGCTGATTAAAAAATACACAGGTGATGAGATATCTCCCTACTAACAGGCGGATCGTCAGCTTGGATTTTTTACGCCCGTAATAAACAAGAGAAGGCTCACTGTGAATGACTCCTTCCACAGTGACCCTCTCGTCATGCTGCACTTCGGCCAGGTCCCTCAGACGGTAATCCTCATACCGATAAGGGAAATGCAGAAAGAGATCCATCACATTATTGATATTCATCTCGTTCAGAGCACGGGCTGTTTCTTCTCCTATCCCTTTTACCGTGGTGATGGGAAGTTGATGTAAGTCGTTCACTATTTCTTTGATTCTAGCGATATACCGAAGATTTTGGCCTCAAGCTCTCTTCCGGTCGGTGTAGCCGCTAGACCTCCCTGGGCAGTCTCCCGCAGACCCACCGGCATGGTAAGGCCAATTTTATACATCGCATCGATGACCTCATCGCAGGGAATTCTGCTTGTTATACCGGCAAGCGCCATGTCTGCCGCCACCATGGCATTAGCAGCCCCCATGGCATTTCTTTTCACACATGGAACCTCAACCAGCCCGGCAACAGGATCACATACCAGCCCGAGCATATTCTTTAATGTGATCGCCATTGCTTCAGCACTCTGAGAAGGGGTTCCGCCCGCCATTTCAACGATGGCTGCGGCCGCCATCCCAGCAGCTGAACCCACTTCAGCCTGGCAGCCTCCCGCCGCGCCTGAAATGGAAGCATTATTGGCTACCACAAAACCAAATGCACCTGCAGCAAATAAAAATTCGATCATTTGTTCACGTGTCGGGTTCAGCTTGTTTTTCACCGCAAAAAGAGTCCCGGGCACCACACCTGCAGAGCCTGCTGTGGGGGTCGCACAGATGGTCCCCATTGCCGCGTTTACTTCATTCGTCGCAACCGCCTTGCTGACTGCATCCAGAATGATTTCCCCTGAGAGAAAATTGCCCTTTTTTATATACTCCTGAAGAAGGACCGCATCCCCGCCGGTAAGTCCCGAGTGGGAGCGGACTCCCTTTAGGCCCCTCTCCACCGCTTTTTCCATGACTTCAAGATTTTTGTCCATCTGATTCAAGACCTGTTCGAGCGTTCTGCCAGTTACCGCTATTTCCTGCTCGATCATGACTTGAGAAATCTTTTTCCCCTGGCTTTCTGCCAATTCTACTAATTCAGCTACATTTCTGAACAAAAGAATCCCCCCTGCCTTACTCTACAATTTTTGTAACCTTTGTTATATTAGGAAGTGCTGTCAATTCTTCAAGCACTGCATCATCTATGTTCTGATCCACTTCAATGGTCATGAGCGCCATTTGTCCAACTTCTTTTCGCGATACATCCATATGGCCGATATTGATTTGGTGCTTGGTTAGCACATTTGCAACGGCCGCAATGGCCCCATAGCGGTCATCATGGACCACAAGAATCGCAGGATGGTGGCCCGATAGCCTTAATTCAAAGCCATTAAGCTCGGTAATCTCCACCTTGCCGCCGCCTATGGATATCCCCACAAGTTCAAGCTCCCCGATTTCATCCCCGATCCGGACCCTTGCCGTATTGGGGTGATCTGTGATGGCATCTTCCTCGATAAAAGCGATCTTTATTCCCTTTTCTTCCGCAATGTCAAGGGACTGAATAATCCTTTCATCATCAGTATCAAAATCCAGAAGGCCGCCTGCGATGGCTACATCCGTCCCGTGACCTTTATAAGTTTTGGCAAATGATCCATAAAACGAAATTTCTGCCCATTTAGGTTCTCTATTAAATAAACTTCTTGCCATCCGGCCAATCCTGGCCGCTCCCGCCGTATGAGAACTTGATGGCCCAATCATAACTGGTCCAATTATATCAAAAATACTTTTATACTTCATAAGGTAATGCATCCCCCTTGAAAAGGATTGATAATGTATGGCTGCCGATTCAAATGTAAGGGCTTTCATATATTTACACTCATAGAATCTAAAGCCTTGCCAGTACGCTGCCCAATTAGTATGGCACAAACAGCATAACGAATTTTCCACCGTTTGAAAAGGTTTTTCTCAAATACTTCTATTCGATGCACTTAATCTGCGATTCTAGTAAAATTCTCTGAAACGTTTAAGGCAGGATTCCATCTTAGTACCGCATAAAAAAAGGGCCGGCACTTATGCCAGGCCCTAAAATTCTTACTCAATGGAGAAGATGAAAGAATACAGGGGCTGCTTGCCATTATGGACTTCCACTTCTGCGTCCTCGAACTTTTCCTCACAATATGCGGTTAGTTCAGCAACTTCCTCTTCGGACGTTTCTTCCCCATAAATGATGGTCAGTATCTCTGAATCTTCATCCATCATGGAGCCCAAAAGGTCTTTGGCCGCCTGGACTTTATCGGTATGTTTCACGGTGATCTTTCCTTCTTCGATCCCCATGAAATCTCCGGTCTCAATCGTCAGACCTTCTATATGTGTATCGCGCACCGCATATGTGATCTGCCCGGTTTTTACGTGACCGATAGCTTCAGCCATATTGGCTTCATTTTCTTCAGGAGATAGGGACGGATTAAAAGAAAGCAATGCGGAAATACCCTGAGGAACTGTTTTTGCAGGAATAACGATGACGTTTTCCTCGACTACCTCTGCTGCCTGCTGTGCTGCCATAATGATATTTTTATTATTTGGAAGGATGATGACAGTCTCGGCATTGGCATCCTTTATAGCTGCCACGATATCCTCCGTGCTTGGATTCATCGTCTGACCGCCTTCAATGACAGATCTTGCTCCTATTGAGGTAAACATATCCCGTATTCCTGCACCCATCGCAATCGCGACTACTCCAAACGCTTCCTTCTTTGGTGCTTCTGTTTTTTCTACATGAAGAGGTGTATGGGTTTCACCGATTATCGCTTCATGCTGCTGTCGCATGTTATCTATTTTGATTTTAATCAGGCTGCCGAATTTCTGGCCATAATTCAGGCATTCACCCGGCTGCTCGGAGTGAATGTGGACCTTCACAATTTCATCATCTGACACGACCAATAAAGAGTCGCCATAATGGCTTAAATGCTCCCTGAATTCTTCTTCAGAAAATGGAGAATCCGCAAGCTTGTCCTCTTCAAATTTCACCATGAATTCCGTACAATACCCAAAGGTAATGTCTTCTGTGCTGATATGTCCCTGAACGGATTTATGGTGCTCAGCATTAACCATCTCATCCATGGTCGGATGGCTTGCAGGTGTATTCGGCAGGTCTTCCCCTTTTAATTCTGCAAGGAATCCTTCATAAACAAAAACGAGCCCCTGCCCGCCGCTGTCTACGACGCCAACTTCCTTCAATACCGGAAGGAGTTCTGGAGTTCGATTTAAAGAAGCTTTCGCTTCCCTGATCGTATCCTCCATGACCTTAAGGATATCTTCATTCTGCTTTGCTGACTGCACGGCACCTTTTGCTGCATCTTTAGCCACCGTCAAAATCGTTCCTTCAACTGGCTTCATAACAGCCTTGTACGCTGTCCCGACACCCGCCTCCAGTGCATTCGCAAACTCTTCACTATTGATCAGCGCTTTATTTTCAATAGACTTGGCAAAACCTCTGAAAAGCTGGGAAAGTATGACACCGGAGTTCCCGCGCGCTCCCATCAGCAATCCCTTGGCAAGTGAATTCCCGACCTTGCCAATGTGCTCCTGAACATTGTTCTTTACTTCTTTTGCCCCTGAGGTCATGGAAAGATTCATATTTGTCCCAGTGTCCCCGTCAGGCACAGGAAAAACGTTCAATGCGTCTACGTATTTCGCATTGGCCGACAGGCTGTTGGCACCCTTTACAATCATTTCGGCAAAACGTTTTCCATCTAAGCTAGTAATTGACACAAATTTTCCTCCTTATTAAGGGTTCGTTACACGAACTCCCTGCACAAATATATTTACGGAATCCACTTCCAATCCCATCGTCTTGTCCAGGGTATACTTCACTTTCGATTGAACATTATGCGCGATCTCAGATATCTTCGTTCCATAGCTTACAATTATGTACATGTCAATATGGACCTGTTCGCTATCCTGGCGGACGATGACCCCTTTAGAAAAGTTCTCTCTGCGGAGAATTTCAGCAATCCCGTCTTTTAATTGTTTTTTGGAAGCCATCCCCACAATGCCATAGCAATCAATCGCTGCACCGCCTGCAATAGTGGCAATCACATCATTGGATATATCAATCTGCCCGTATTTCGTATTCAACTCAATGGACATCTACCTTCACCTTCCTAAGAGAAATTCTCATTTAGCTACAGACCATTTTACTATAGTAACCTTCGTTTTAAAAGCCCTGTTCTTTCGACTCTAGGGAGAAGCCAGCTTTTACTATTTTCTATGTCAAGGTATTTTTCTTGAAAGACATCATCACACCTATTGCATTCTTTCAATATCTATGTTAAATTATTAAAGTGTTTCTAATGACTTAAGAGAAATGATAAATACCTTAAGCATGTTCGTAGTTAGGAGGGAATCAAGCATGGCACGTAAATGTGTAATCACTGGTAAAGGAACTACTTCCGGAAACCACCGCTCACACGCAATGAATGCTAACAAACGTACTTGGGGTGCTAACCTTCAAAAAGTTCGCATTCTTGTTAACGGTAAACCTAAACGTGTATACGTTTCTGCAAGAGCGCTTAAATCTGGTAAAGTAGAACGCGTATAATGCTGACGGCATCCTAAAAGGGTGCCTTTTTATTTTGAAAGCGGAAAGCGGTACCTGCTGAATAAATCTTTTGTGTATGCTATTGTCTCTATATACTTATCGCATACTTAAAAACTAATTTGCAGGCAGCCATCCGACTAGCATAAGACGAAGCGCCCATGGGAAGTGTTCCTTCTTCCCATGGGCGCTTTGGCTTATGACGGGAGGATGGCAGTTCGCAGCTGGACAACTAGAAAAGCGGAGAACGGTGCCTCCTGAACAATCTCTTTATGTAAATAAATATTTCCACATACTATTCGCATAACTATAACCTATTTAGCAGGCAGAGACCCGACAAGCATAAGACGAGCCGGATGTGGGAAGCGCTTTTCTTCTCATAGCCGGCTTGGATTATGACTCGAGGGTCTCAGTTCGCAGCTGGACAAC